>NZ_JACVWD010000001.1:0-797527 GCF_020658415.1 Clostridioides sp. ES-S-0123-01 | reverse complement strand
ATGTGAAGTTAGCTTCATAATATCCTAAAAAGAGTAAAATGTCAATTTTTTTTAGAGAAAAGATAAAAATAAACTAAAAAAGTAGAATATATTGTAAATTTTACCTGTAGTTTTTGTATTAAAAAAGTTCCTACTATTAGTTTAAGTTAAATTTTATGTTATATAGAAAGAAGGAATATATTATGCTAAATAAAAAATTACCAGATGCAGAATTAAAACTCATGAAATTTATTTGGAATTTGGGATACAAAACTGTAATATCAAAAGATGTTGCAGATGAAATGGATGAAAACTATGGGTGGAAACATACAACTACAATTACAATCTTAGCAAGATTAACTAAAAAGGTTTTTTAATATCTCAGAGAATTAGAAGACATGTACACTATACAGTATTAGTGAAAGAAAAAGAATATTTGAAATTAGAAAGAAAAAGAATTTTTTGAGGTTTACATAACAATCCTTTATCAGAACTAATTTCAAAGCTACATAAAGAGGAAATAACAGAAGACAAAATAACAGAAATATGAGAATGGATAAAAACTTGGAAAGATGAAGATTAATAGAGTAAAAGGTAGCTACTAATATAAGTGCTACCTTTTTATTGATATGGATAAAATATGGAAAAGTTATATAAAATTGTGGGTAAAATATTTTACTGATATCTAACTGACATTTGACCTTTAAAATTAAAAAAATATTGATTTTATTAAATAATAACTACTTGATTTAGTAAATACTAAAGGATATAGTAACTATATAGACAACAAAGCGAAAAGGAGTGTACAAACCTTGGAAAAACAGTATTTTACTACAGGTGAATTTGCAAAACTATGTGGTGTTTCTAAGCAGACGTTGATTTTTTATGATAAAATAGGGATTTTTTCACCTGAATATAAAGATAAAAACAATTATAGATATTATTCAGTATATCAGTACGATACATTAGATATATTACAATCATTAAGAGAAATAGGCATGAGTTTAGAAGAGATAAAAGAATATATAAAAAATAGAAGCCCTCAACATTGTGTAGAAATGCTTAAAGAAGAAGAAAAAAAGATAAAAGAGAAAATAAAAAAATTAAAACAAATAAGTTCTAAAATACAAAACCGGATAAATACTACAGTTGAAGGTATTTCTAAGATATATAATGAAGAAATTTATATATCCAATAGATGTGAAGAATACTTAGTATTATCAAGTGATTTGAGTAGTATAAATGATGGCAATTTTATGATGGAATTGATTGATTTTACAAATTACTGTAAGTCAAAAAATCTGTATCAGGGGTATGAACTAGGAGCAATAGTAAGTAATGAAAATATAAAAAATGGAGAATATTTAAGTATATCAAGTTTTTATTTAAAAATAGATAAAAAAATAAAAGATAAAAAGCTATATATAAAGCCAGAAGGAATGTATGTGTGTATAAAGCATATTGGGAGATATGAAGACTCATATAAGTCCTATGAAAAATTAAAAAAATATATATACGATAATAACTATAAAATTATTGGTAATTCATATGAAGAAAGTATACTTGACTTTTTTTGCGAAAATAATGAAGAAAATTATATGACTGAGATTTCAATTCAAATATCTATATAAGAATTAAAAATTAAAATAGAGGTATATTCACGTGATAAGTAATTTTACTTATCACCTGAATATACCTCTATTTTAATAATAAAGTATATGAATTTTTAAATAATACTTATAGGATAAAGTTTAATGTTAACTAAATGCTAATTATACAAATAAATTATAAACAAAAGTTGTTAAAAAACAAACAACAAAAGCAAGTACAGTAGGCATTAAAAATCCTAAGGCAGTCCATTTTAAACTTCCAGTTTCTCTTTTTATAGTTAAAAGTGTTGTTGCACAAGGCCAATGAAGTAAGCTAAATAACATAACATTTAAAGCTGTTAAATAAGTCCAACCATGTTCTCTAAGAACTTGACCTAGAGCACTAAAGCTATCTAATTCTATCATAGAACCAGTTGCTAGATAAGCCATTAAAAGTATAGGTACAACTATCTCATTTGCTGGAAAACCAAGAATAAAAGCCATTAATATGAAGCCATCTAGGCCAATTAGCTTAGCTAAAGGGTCTAAAAAGTTTGCAACATGTGATAATATGCTCAAATCTCCTATATAGATATTTGCAAATATCCAAGTTATTACACCAGCAGGTATAGCCACCATTACAGCTCTTCCTAAAACAAATATTGTTCTATCTATTATAGAAGTATATAAAGTTCTACCTATTTGAGGAACTCTATAAGGAGGAAGTTCTAATGTAAATGTAGAAGGAACTCCTTTTAATAATGTTTTGGAAAGAGTATAAGAAACCAACAATGTTATTATAACTCCTAAAATTATTAATAAGGTTATACAAAATGCAGTTGCTATACTAGATACAAAAGAGCTAGTTACAACAGAGCTAAAAAATATTGTAGATATGGCTATTAAAGTAGGAAAACGACCATTACAAGGTACAAAGTTATTTGTAAGTATAGCAATAAGTCTTTCTCTTGGAGAGTCAATTATTCTACAACCAATAACTCCAGCAGCATTACATCCAAATCCCATACACATAGTCAGGCACTGTTTACCATGAGCACATGCTTTTTTAAATAGATGGTCTAAGTTAAATGCAACTCTTGGCAAATATCCAAAATCCTCAAGTAATGTGAATAATGGAAAAAAGATTGCCATAGGAGGTAACATTACAGAAATTACCCATGCTAAAGTTCTATATAATCCTAATACTAACATATCATTTAACCACAATGGACAATTAATACTATTTAATATATTTGAAATACTTGGTTCAAATCCAAGTAATAAATTAGATAATAAAGTGGATGGATAGTTAGCACCTTCTATAGTAATCCACAGTATAGTACCTAATAATAAGAGCATTATTGGAAGTCCAAATATTTTAGATGTTAATATTTTATCTACTTTTTCTTCTCTATCTGTTGGTTTTTTAGCATTATTAGAACAACACTTATCACTTAATTTTTTAGCATAATCATAATTGATTTTAGTAAATTCATCTCTAGTCTTCTGTTTGTTTATATCATTTGGAACTTTTTTCTTTACTTCGTTAATAGCATCTATAGAATCTTTATCTATATAATTACTCATAGATTCAAAAATACTTTCATCGCCATCAATAAGTCTAAGACCCAACCACCTAGAATTTATATTTGGCATGATATCATCTAACTCTGGTTGAATTGATTTTACTGTGTTTTCTATATTTTCGCTGTATTTTACTGGCTTATTATTAAACTTGTATCTATCAAAAGATACATCATTTAAAATTTCTAATAGTTCACCCATACCAGAACCATTTCTTGCAGCAGTTAAAACAACTGGAATTCCAAGAGATTCCTCTAAGAAATCTTTATTAATATTAATACCTTTTTTTCTAGCTTCATCTATCAAATTTATACACAAAATGACTTTATCTGTGAGTTCCATTACTTGAAAAACTAAATTTAAATTTCTTTCAAGACATGTAGCATCACACACTACTATTACTGCATCTGGATTACCAAAGCATATAAAATCACGAGCTACAACCTCTTCTTGTGACAAAGCAAATAGAGAATATGTTCCTGGTAAATCTATTAATGCATACTCTGTATTTTGATATTTGAAATTACCACGAGCTGTAGCTACAGTTTTTCCTGGCCAATTTCCAGTGTGTTGTCTAAGTCCAGTAAGATGATTAAATACAGTACTTTTACCTGTATTTGGATTACCAGCTAGTGCAATTACAAACTGGTCTTCCTTGTTATCTATATCAAACATGTCTTTTAAAGAATTCATTTTAGTTGAGTTGTGTGTTAAACCCATATTAATATCCTCCTGCTAGAAAATTTTAAATGTCAGAAACTAATATTAGTCTACTTTCTTCTTGTCGTAGAGCTATCTTGCTACCTCTGATATTGTAGACAGTTAAATTATTTTTTGGTCCTTTTCTAACTACATCTATAACAGCTCCTCTAGTAAGACCAAGCGCTAACATTCTCTCTCTTAAATTACCACTAGATAATATATCTTCAACTTTAACAGTTTTTTTCACTTGAATATCATTAAGGTTTTTCATAGTAGCACCTCCATGCATGAAATTTAGCCTGAGCTAATCTTCTTATTTTAAACTATGCACTATGCTATTACCTTGTTACTTTTTGCAAAAAAAAGATAGGCAATATGCCTATCACAAAGTTGGGTATAATTCTTACTTTTGGGGAAAGTAGAATATAGAATAAAAATTAACATTTTGAATCTATATAATTATTGAATTTTGATAATAAAAAAGTCAGAAAGCGCAAAAGCCTTCTGACTTATATAAGGTATTTTCAAATACCTAGATATCAATTCAATATTTAATTTATGATTTAATTATATATTAACAATGTTAGCTTGTCAACACTATAATCTCATTTTAATATGTTCAATACCTGCTTCATCATACACTTCTGAAATTTCTTTAAAACCACAAGATAAGTAAAGATTTTTTATGTAAGCCTGTGCTGATAAGGTTATATTATTTTCATGCAAATTAACCTTTATAAAGTCTATAGCACAGTCCATCATTTTCTTTGCCAAGCCCTTTTTTCGATGAGTAGAAAGAACTAAAACCCTACCAATAGAAACATCATTATAAGAGCTATATTTTTTAGGGATTATTCTGGCATAAGCACAAATCAACCCATTCTCTTCTAAAAATATATGATAAGAGTTTTTGTCTACATCATCATAATCATTTAATGAAAATATCCTCTGTTCGCATGCAAATACTTCATATCTTGACTTTGCTATTTCGTAAAACTCATTTAGACTTAAATCATTAAAGTGTTTTATTTTAAACATAATAATTACCTCCTAAGTATATTAAAACCAAATATTAAGATATATTATACCATTTTATAATTTTTAACAGTAATACTTTTATTAAAATAGGTATGTGTTAAAAATATTTTAAAAAAGTGTTATACTGTATTAAAAACAAAATATTAGTTAGAAAAATTATGGTTTGTGGAGGAAGTTGTTTTGAATACTACCAAAAAATTAACTGAAGCGGCTTTATTGTCGTCTTTATTTATAGTAATAACAATTATAGCTGTAGGGACTGGGTTTGGATATGCCATTTATTTAGATTTTATAGTGCCAATATTTTTTTGTATAATATGTTTAAAGTGTGATTTAAAGTATACTGTTTTATCTGGAGTTATATCTCTTTTAATAATTTCCTTGGTGCTTGGAAACTTGGGAACTGCTATTTGGGCAAGTCAGAGTGTCTTACTTGGTATAATATGTGGTTATTTGATAAGTAAATCATCAACAGTTATGGATGATTTAGTATATGGTTCAATTATTGGAGTCATTATAATGGTTTTTATTGATATATATGCTTCAGCATTAATAGGATACAGTTTTATGAGAGAATTTCAAGGATATAGTAAATTGATTTATTTTAATGAATACTCAGATTCTATTTTTTACTTACTGATAGCACTGTTTCCTTTTGGAATGGTTTTTTGTATATACTTTTTAAGTTTGATTATGGGACATAAATTACATATTTTAAACTCTAATGCATTAAAAAAGTTTCTAGTGTTTAAGAGTTTTAGATTTTTAAATCAATTTTTATGTTGCTCAAAGAAAGTTTTTTATATGTGTGTGTTTTATTTAACTATTTTTGAAGTTACAAATATATTAAATATTAAAACTGAGTTAGTTTACTTAAAAACAATTTTTATATCAATTGGATATTTGTGTATGTATTTTGTTATTAGAGATTCCTGTATGTCACTACAAAATTTTATAATAACTAAATTTGGAAAAGTAGCATACGCTAGAATTTCTTTTTTGATAGTAGTTATATCTTTATTTCTAATGTTTAAGATAACTGTTATTGGATTAATAATTATAAATGCATTTTTAAATAAGAAAATGAATATAAGATTGACTCAAATTAATATTGTCGATAAACAAATAAATATTTTAATTGAAAAATAAACTTTATACATTGGTAAAAAATATAAAAAAGTAGTATAATGTAAAAAAACATGTATATAATAATAAAAAAGGTTGACAAAATGTAAAAATAATAATATATTATGAGTAAGTTAAGAAAAATTTCTTGTAATTGATGAAATAATCTGAATATATAAGTGCTGTGAAGAGAAGAAGTAGAGCTGAATTTTATTTAACAGAGAGTTCCAGTTTGGTGAAATGGAATAAATTGATTTAGTTTGAATACATCTTGGAGCAATATCTCTGAAAGATAACAACCACTAAGAGATATCGGAATAGTACACGTTATAGTACATGAGTAAACAAATTATACTCTACAGAGATTAATATCGTGAGATATTAGTGAACTAAGGTGGTAACACGTAAGCAATGCTTTCGTCCTTTTAATAGGATGAGAGCTTTTTTTATTATAAAAATAAAAATCATAGATTATATAAATATTTTAGGAGGAATGAAAATGAAATCAATAGACGAGCAAATGCGAATCATTATGAAAGGTGTAGACGACTTAATAGACGAAAAAGAGCTAAGAGAAAAACTTATTAAATCAGAAAAAGAAGGAAAACCTATGATAGTAAAATTGGGGTTAGATCCAAGTGCTCCAGATATACACTTAGGTCATACAGTAGTTCTTAGAAAGATGAAACAATTACAAGATTTAGGTCATCAAATAGTAATTATAATTGGAGATTTTACAGGTAAAATTGGAGACCCAACTGGAAAATCTAAAGCTAGAAAAGCTTTAACAACAGAGCAAGTTCTTGAAAATGCAAAAACTTATCAAGAACAAATATTTAAAGTTTTAGATAAAGAAAAAACTATTGTAAGATTTAATAGTGAATGGCTAGCTAAATTAAACTTTGAAGATGTAATAAAATTAGCTGCAACTATTACTGTTGCGAGAATGTTGGAAAGAGAAGATTTTAAGAAGAGATATGAAGGACAAATGCCAATATCAGTGCATGAATTTTTCTATCCATTGATGCAAGCATATGATTCAATAGCATTAGAAGCTGATATAGAGCTTGGTGGAACTGACCAAAGATTTAACTTATTAATGGGAAGATCTTTACAAAGAGAATTTGGTATGGAATCTCAAATAGTAATAATGATGCCTTTAATAGAAGGTTTAGATGGAAAAGAAAAAATGAGTAAGAGTTTAGGTAACTATATTGGAATAGATGAAGAAGCTGGAATAATGTACCAAAAATCTATGGAGATTCCTGATGAACTTATAGTTAAATACTATAATTTAGTAACTGATGTTCATCCTGATGAAGTTAATAAAATTGAAACTCAGTTAAAAGATGGTTCAGTAAATCCAAGAGATATAAAAATGAATCTAGCAAGAGAAATAGTAACTTTATACCATGGAGAAGAAGCTGCTAAAGAAGCTGAGGAAAGGTTTAAATCTGTATTCCAAAAAGGTCAAATACCTGAAGATATACAAACAATTCAAGTTAAACAAGAAGAATTTGATTTAATTGAAGTATTAGTTTCTAATGAGATTGTTAAAAGTAAGAGTGAAGTTAGAAGATTAGCATCTCAAGGTGGAGTAAAAGTAAATGGTGAGAAAGTGGAAGATTTAAGTACAGTTGCTAAAGAAAGCGAACTTGTTGTTCAAATAGGAAAGAAAAAATTTGTAAAAATAGAGTTAGTAAAGTAAAATAAAAGCAAGTTCGTTGGTTATATAAAAGTATAATCAATGAACTTGCTTTTTTATTATATTAAGGTTTTAAATTGGTAACCATTATCTTTAAAATATGTTATAATTTGGTCTAGTGCATTTACTGTTTCTTGCTTTCCATAAGTATCATGCATTAAAAGTACAACTATTTCTTTACCTTCAGAAGATTTCTTTGCATGTTCAAATAACTCTTGAGCATTTTTCTTTTTACCTTCTGCATCAGCATTTAGAGCATTCCAGTCTATTGATGCCATATTTTTTTCTTTTAAGTAGTTACCTAAAGGTTCCATATTTTTCCATGACATATATCCACCTGGGCATCTAACTACATGTGATGAAAAATTCTTTCCTAGAACTTTTTTCATGGCTTCATCTGTTTTATTAAGTTCATTTACAAATGTATCAAGATTTAGGCTTCTGCCAGGGTATAGTTTTTTGTAGTCATGAGAATATGAGTGATGAGCTATTGCATTTCCCTCATCAAATGTTCTTTTTAAAATTTCATTGGCACCTTTTCGTTCAAGAGAATCCCCCTTAATAAAGAAAGTTCCTTTAACATCGTGTCTTTTTAAGATATCTAGGACTTGTGGAGTATTAGTAGTAGATGGTCCATCATCGAATGTAAGGAATACTATTTTTTCTCCATTATTTGAATAGTCGTATTTGTTAAGTTTATCCCAAACTAATTTTGCGTCATATCCATATTCTTTTGCAGCTTCTTTTTTTGCACCAATGATAGGCTCATTTTTTTCTTTTTCAATTCTTTCTTTTTCTAATTTTTCAGCTTTAAGCTTTTGTTGAGTTTCTTTAATTTCTCTTTTCTTGGACATATCCGCCCATGCCATAGAAAAAATACCAATAACTATTACAACAATTATAGTAAGTGCCATAGTTTTCTTTTTTCTTTTTTTTACCATGATTTCAACATTCCCCCTTTTTGTCGAATTGTATCAAAAATATATTATAATTATATCGAAGAAAGTAGAAAAAGTAAACCGACAAAGTTGTAACTAAAATAACTAAAGTGTAACTTATACAACATTATTTGCATAATATTAAAGTATCCTAGATATTGAAATTATCTATAAAAAAATTTAATATAAGTAAAAAAAATATAAAAAAGGTAAAAATTTATTAAAAAGGTGTTTACAAAAAATGATTAATATATTAATGTTAAATAGTGGATATAAATCTAGATTTAAAATACTGAAAAAATTTACTATAACTATATAAATTTATAGTAATGCTTATAGAAAAACTCTCTTGCTGTTTAGGGGGTTTATAATTTTGCAAAAAAATAAAAAGGAGGGGGCTTTATTGAAAAAATACTTTGGAGAAATAGGACTAATATTCATAGCAATTATATGGGGAAGTGGCTTTGTAGCAACCCAATTTGCACTAGATGGTGGGCTTACACCTCTACAAATAATAACTATAAGATTTTTCTTGGCAGCTGTAATTATGAATTTATTCTTTTTTAAACAAATTCGTGCCAATATGGGAAAGCATTTATTAAAAGCAGGAGGGCTTTTAGGAATATTTTTATTTTTAGCCTTTACAGTACAAACCATTGGACTTATGTACACTACACCATCTAAAAATGCATTTATAACAGCAGCAAATGTTGTAATAGTTCCATTCATAGGATTTATACTTTATAGAAGAAAACTAGATAAAATAGGATTAATAAGTAGTTTAGTAGCTCTTGTAGGTATAGGTATACTTTCTTTAGAGGCTGATTTCTCTGTTAATTTTGGAGATTTTTTAACACTTATATGTTCATTTGGATTTGCATTTCATATATTCTTTACTAGCGAATTTGCTAAAGATAACAATCCAATGGCATTAACAGCTATTCAATTTACTGTAGCATTTTTACTGTCTTTAGTAGTTCAGACATTTGCAGGACAGTTGAAAATGGAAGCTGAATTGTCTGGATATATGGGAACTATATATTTAGCTATATTTAGTACTTCAATAGGGTTTTTATTCCAAACTATATGTCAAAAGAGAGTTGATGGAACTAGAACAGCCATAATACTATCTACTGAAGCTATATTTGGGACTATATTTTCTATAATAATTTTAAAAGAACCTATTACAGCCAAATTAGTTATTGGTAGTATATTGATATTTGGTGCAATTATAACAGCAGAAACTAAATTATCATTTTTAAAAAGTAAAAAAGTAGAACTTAAAGAGTCAAAAGATTCTTCACTAGAAAGTATTTAAATAGACAATTGTTTCCTAATTAATCAAATAAAGTATATATTATGTAGAAATTTGACATCAAAACTTAGTTGATACCAATGTTTCAAAGTGATAAAATTAATTAGGAAATAAATTTTATTTTTAGTGTTTAAACTATAGTACATGGGGTATATATATTCTTGTAGCAAGTTATTAAACTTTAAAATAAAAATTTAATTAATATAAAATTGGGAGGAAATTAATTATGAAAAAATTTGTTTGTACAGTATGTGGATATATACATGAAGGAGATGCTGCACCAGCACAATGTCCAGTATGTAAAGTTGGAGCTGATAAATTCGAAGAAATGAAAGGTGAAATGGTTTGGGCTGACGAACATAGAATAGGAGTAGCTCAAGGTGTGGATGCAGAAATAATCGAAGGATTAAGAGCTAACTTTACTGGTGAATGTACAGAAGTAGGAATGTATTTAGCAATGAGTAGACAAGCTGATAGAGAAGGATATCCAGAAGTAGCAGAAGCATATAAGAGAATAGCTTTTGAAGAAGCTGAACATGCTGCTAAATTTGCAGAACTTCTTGGAGAAGTTGTAGTTGCAGATACAAAAGAAAACTTAAGAGTTAGAGTTGACGCTGAATATGGTGCAACTGATGGAAAATTAAAATTAGCTAAGAGAGCTAAAGAATTAGGATTAGATGCTATACATGATACAGTACATGAAATGTGTAAAGATGAAGCTAGACATGGTAAAGCATTCTTAGGATTACTAAATAGACATTTTGGAAAATAATAATTAAAAACATAGATTAAAAGGAGAAACTTTGGTTTCTCCTTTTTTAAATTATACAAAAAATATAAAAAAATCTTTGTAATAAAAGGGTGAAGATAATATGAAATCGGTATCTGTTAGAAGCTGTAAAAATTATGAGTATGAAAATGTAAGATTTTCTATTGAAAAAATTTTAGATGACATTGGAGGGCTTAACAAGTTTGTAAAAGAAGGAAGTAAAGTACTTGTAAAACCAAATCTACTGATGAAAAAAAAGCCTGAAGAAGCTACAACTACTCATCCTATGGTAGTAAGGGTTGTATGCGAAAAGCTTTTAGAATTAAACTGTGATGTAGTAGTAGCAGATAGTCCTGGTGGACCATATAATCAAGCCTCTCTTAAAAGTATATATAAGACATCTGGAATTGAAAAGGTAGCAAATGATTTAGGTATCAAATTAAATTATGATGTTTCAGATGTTAAGATACATAGTGAAAAAGCGCATGCTCTTAAATATATGGATATTATTAAACCAGTAATAGATGCTGATTATGTAATAAATCTTTGTAAATTAAAAACACATGTGATGGCAACTTTTACTGGTGGAACAAAAAACTTATATGGATGTATAGCTGGATTAAAAAAAGCAGAAATACATTATAGATTTCCTACAGAGGAATTATTTTGTGAAAATGTACTTTTAGATATTTGTGATTATGTAAATCCAACACTGACAATTATGGATGGAATTGTAGGGATGGAAGGGGATGGTCCTTCAGCAGGAAACCCTAAAGAAATAGGTGTTTTATTAGCATCACAAAATCCATATGCTATAGATGTTGTTGCATGTAAGATTATAGGTTTGCTTCCAAATAAAGTTGCTACAATTAGAGGGGCTATTAAAAGAGAGTATATAAAAGAAGACTTTTTAGATATTGAGATTGTAGGAGAAGATATAAAGGATTTAATTATAAAAGATTATAAGGTACCAATTGTAAGTAAAGATTTAAGGCTATTTTCTGTAAAATTGCCAAAATTTTTAAATGAACCTATTTCAAAACTTATAACACCAAAGCCAGTGGTTAGATTTAAAGATTGTATAAAATGCGGAAAGTGCAAGGAAGCTTGTCCTGCAAATACCATAGAGATAGGGAATAGAGGTGCTCTTATAGATTTAAATAAATGTATAAGATGTTACTGTTGTCATGAACTTTGTCCTAAAAAGGCTATTGATGTCAAACGTAATTTTGTATTTAAGTATGTAAAATAATGTATAATATTATATGAGTCTATATAAATGAAAATTATAAAGGAGAAATAACATGATTTTAATTAAAAATGGTAGAGTGATAGACCCTAAGAGTCAAAGAGATGAGAAAATAGATTTAATTATAAAAGAAAATAAAATCTATAAAATAGGTAATTTTGATGAAAATGATGAATTTGAAAAAATAATAGATGCTAGTGGGAATATAGTTGCACCTGGATTAGTAGATGTACATGTACATTTTAGAGACCCAGGATTTACATATAAAGAAGATATAGATAGTGGAGCTAAATCTGCAGCTAGAGGTGGATTTACAACAGTTATATGTATGGCAAATACTGACCCAATTGTAGATAATGAAGATACTTTTAACTATGTGAAGGAAAAAGCAAAAAATGCATGTATAAATGTTTTACAAGCAGCAGCTATAACAAAAGGTTTTGAAGGTAAAGAGTTAGTGGATATGGAAAATCTTAAAAAGGCTGGAGTTCCAGGATTTACTGATGATGGATTACCTTTAATGGATAGCAGTCTAATTATGGAAGCAATGATTAAGGCAAAAGAGTTAGATGTACCACTTAGTTTTCATGAAGAAGACCCTTCTTTAGTTGGAAATCCTGGCGTAAATGCAGGAAAGATAGCTTCAGAGCTTGGTCTAAAAGGTGCATCGAATGTAGCAGAAGATGTAATGGTTGCTAGAGATTGCATGTTAGCACTAAAAACTGGTGCTAAGATTGATATACAACATATAAGTTCTGGGGTTTCTGTTGATATGGTTAGATTTGCAAAATATCTTGGAGCAAACGTAGTTGCAGAAGCTTCACCACATCACTTTACACTGACTGAGGAAGATGTATTAGAGTTTGGAACAAATGCAAAAATGAATCCGCCTTTAAGAACTAAGTGGGATAGAGATAAGATTATAGAAGGGTTAAATGATGGTACTATTGAGATAATAGCAACAGACCATGCACCTCATAGTAAAGAAGAAAAAGATAGAGAGTTTATAAAAGCTCCAAGTGGTATTATAGGGCTTGAAACTTCGTTGTCTCTTGGAATAACAAACTTAGTATATAAAAATCATCTTAGTATGATGCAGTTAATAGAAAAAATGTCTACAAATCCTGCAAAACTATACAATTTAAATGTTGGTTTTATAGAAGAAGGAGCAGTAGCAGATATTGTTATATTTAATCCTGAAGAAGAATGGATAGTTGAAGATTTTGCTTCTAAAGCTGACAATTCCCCATTTAGAGGTAAATCTCTATATGGGAAAGTTAATTATACTATATGTAATGGAGAAGTTGTATACAACGCTTAAGGTTGTGTTTTAAGGGTGGTGAATACAGTGATTGAAAGCAAAAGATTATATATTAGACAAATGAATCATAGTGATTTTAAGGAAATAAGTAAAATGTTACAAGATTCAGAAGTAATGTATGCATGGGAACATGCTTTTTCTGATGAAGAAGTTACAGAATGGATTGATAGAAATATACAGAGATATAATAATGATGGATATGGATATTTTATTGTTATAGATAAGTATGTAGATAATGTAGTGGGGCAAATAGGCCTTATAAAACAGGACATAGGGTTAGGAATAGGTTATATAGTAAAAAGAGAATATTGGAATCAAGGTTATGCTACAGAAGGTGCTACTATATGTATAGATTATGCTATTAGAAACTTAAATGTAGATACTTTAGTAGCAGATATCAGACCTGAAAATATAGCATCTATAAATGTGGCAAAAAAACTAGGTATGAAGAAAATATCTGAGTGCGACAAGATTTATAGAGGACAAGTAATGAAACATGATGTCTACCAATTAAAAGTAACAGGATTAACTACAAAAATTGTTGAAATAGTAGATTATAATCCAAATTGGAAGTATGAGTTTGAAAAATTAAAATCTACACTAGAAAAGACTCTAGGTAATTCGATTTTGAAAATAGAACATGTTGGTAGCACATCTGTTGAAGGGCTTTCTGCAAAACCTAGATTAGATATTGATATAATAATTGGAGACTATAGCTACTTAAATGATGTTGTCAGTAAACTAAAAAAATTAGGGTATAAACATCTAGGCAATTTAGAAGTAGAAGGAAGAGAAGCATTTTCTTATGAGACAACTAGTTTCATGGAGCATAATTTATATGTATGTCCTAAAGATGGGAAAGGATATTTAGAGCATATTAAATTTCGAGAGTATTTGAGACTAAATCCAGATAAGGTTAAAGAATATTCTGACTTAAAAAAGAAGCTAGCAAAACTTTATAGGTATGATGTTAACTCTTATTGTGATAACAAAACAGATTTCATAAGAGGCATAATAGATTAGATATTAATATTAAAAATATTTAAAGCAAATAATTCATTAGTAATTTTGAAAATAACAATGCACTATTATATTTGATTTGAAAAAGATTAAGTTCTTAATCTATCATATATAATAGTGCATTAAATATTTAAGCATGTTTTAGAAAACAATTTAAAAATAATAACTTATTAATGGAAATACTATTTATAAATTGCCTTTATAGGGTCTAGTTTAGAGGCTTTAAAGGCTGGTATTAAACCAAATACAACTCCAGTTAATATAGTAGCCAAAATAGCATAAAGTAAGCTATTTAAGCTAGGAATTGCTTCAAATCCAATGTATTTAGAAACATAGTTAGTAGCAATAAATCCAACTATAGTTCCTAAAATTCCTCCACATACCGTTATAAAAACAGCTTCAACTAAAAATTGAAATAATATAGACCTAGGTTTTGCACCAATAGCACGTCTTATACCAATCTCTCTTTGTCTTTCCATAACTGATACATACATTATATTCATTACACCAATACCACCAACAAACATTGCAACTACAGTTATTATAGATACATATTTATTGACATTAGAATTGATGCTTTCAAGATAAGCTGTTTGTTCAGTTGGGTCTGGTGTAGTATAAGAACCATTGATACCAGGATGCATTTCATATAGTTTAGCTATAATATTGTTTGCAACTTCATTCACATTATATCCTTTAGAACAAACTAAGTCTAACTGATAAATTTCAGTGGAGTAAGAGTTTTGACTCATTAGACTATCAAAAGCTTTTTTAGGTATAAGAGAAGTTATAAATTGCATATCTTGATAACCTCCTAAAAATCCTCCAGCTTGTTGTTGGTTAGAAGAATCATCCAATACTCCAATTATTTCAAATATAGTTCCATTTACATTAATACCATGGCCTAAAGCGTCTTCTGGATTTTCAAAAATTTCACTTGCACTTTGCTGTGTAAGTAGAATTACCTTTCTTTTTTCATCATCCAAGGAAAAATCTCTACCACAGATTAAATTTATTTTTGAATCTTTTTTTACTGGTCCAACTTCCACATAAGTCGTTTTTTTATCAAAAGATGCCTCAGAAGAATAAGTTGAATCAAGATTAAATCCATCTCTTGCAGGAGCAATTCTTTCTACACCTTCAACAAATGATAATTCTTCTAAATCTTTTGCATTGAATGGCTTTAAAAATATACTCATATCATTGGTAAGACCTGTGTTATCAGCTGATTCAAATGAAATAGTAGTTTTATTAGGATTAGCGTTATTTACAGATTTCTTGATTTCTTTTTGAAATCCATTACCTATAGAACTAACAAGTATTACTGAAGTTATTCCTATAATAATCCAAAGTAAAGCTACAAAGACACGAAGCTTGTGCCCCTTTAAATTAGCCAAAGAATTTTTTAATAAGCCCATGATTACACCTCCGAAGTAAACACACCATCTTTAAGTCGTATGACCTTAGTTGCATACTTAGTCAAATCCTGATCATGTGTAACCATTATTATAGTCTTGCCTTGTTCATTAAGTTCTGTCAAAAGTTCCATAATTTCCCTGCTAGTTTCACTATCCAATGCTCCAGTTGGTTCATCAGCAAAGATTATTTGAGGGTCATTTGCCAAACAACGTGCAATAGCTACACGTTGTTGCTGACCACCAGATAATTGAAGAGGTTTTTGTTTGATTTTATCTAAAAGCCCAACAGATTTTAGTTTGCTCTTAACAATTTCTTCTCTTTCAGATTTTTTTAATATTTTATTGTAAATTAGAGGTAGCTCTACATTTTGATATATATTTAAAGTTTCTATTAAATTAAATTGTTGAAAAACAAAACCAATATTGATATTTCTAAAAACAGAACGCTCATTTTCACTGAGATTAGTTACATCTGTGCCATCAAATATATATCTTCCTTCGTCAAACACATCAAGAAAACCTAAGATGTTAAGTAAAGTGGTTTTACCACTACCAGATTTACCCATTATCATGACAAATTCTCCAGATTCAATTTCTAAATTTAAGGATTTTAAAACATGTAATTCATCTTTCCCTACTTTGTAATATTTTTGAATATTTTCTAATTTAATTAACATATGTAAATTAATTCACATCCATATTAACTTCTTTTAAATTTTTGTCTGGAGTAGCATCTCCATTATTATTAGAGCCAGCAGTTACACCATCACCTTGAACTGGGTCTCCTTCTTTCATTTCTTTAGTAGGGTATTTTATTACTATATCACCTTGTTCAAGACCGCCTCTAATTACAGCAAAGTCATTATTTTTACTTGCAACATCTACAATTTGTTTTTTCAAGATTCCATCTAAGTCTTTAAATACATATGAGTGTTTTTTATCCTTAAGTACACAAGATGCTGGTATTTTAAAGCTTGAGTTAGCTACTTCAAGTGATGCTTGAAGATGGAATCCATTTGTCAACCCTTCTTGGTTATCAAATGCTATGTTTATATCATAATAAGATAAAGTACTTTGTTGAGCTCCCATCTCGCTACTTGGAGTAGATGGCTTATCAGATATAAAACTTATTCTACCAGTAAGATTTTGGTCAGTTGAGAAAACTAATATATTAACCATTTGGTCAATTTTCATCTTAGGTAAATCTTGTTCACTTGCTTGCCCCTTCATATAAAACTCTAGACCTTGAATAGTCATAAATGAAGCTGGTTGCTCTGGATTTCCAGTTTGGTCATTTAAGTATACAGTACCATCAAAAGGAGCAGTAGTTCTATCATATGCTTTCTTATCTAAAGAAGCTATCTGAGAGTTTAAAGCTGTTATTTGTGCATTTATAGAAGCTATAGCATCTCTATTTTCATCAATATTTGCAAGTGATATCTTTTGTTTTTTATATTGGCTAAGTTGTGATTTTAGACTATCTATTTCTGCTATTATAGTTGGATTTTTAGCAGTAAAAAGAAGGTCTCCTTGATTTACCTTTTGACCATTTGTAACATTTACATCACTTAACTCATAATCTCCAGAAATATTAAAGTCTTTAGTTTGCTTAGGAACAACCATACCATTTATAAATATTTTTTCGTTTTCTGGAATAGTGTATGTTTCTATGAAGTTTTCATTAGTTTGTAATTCAGTATTTTTTGAATCGACATAAGCAAGTACCCCTAATATTAAAAGTATGATTATCACGATTCCTGCATAGATTTTAAATCTCTTGTTTTTAAAAGGATTATTTTTAAAACCTTTATTTTTAGCTTTGAAATTATTACTTCCAAAGCTAGTATTTTTAAAGCTATTACTCTTAAAGCTACTATTTCTAAATTTTTTATTTTTAAATTTTTTTAGAAAAGACATGTTTTCCTCCTTTGTATAAAAACTACTTATTATATACTGGGATGTACATATAGAATCATTATAAGAAGCATGTTGAATATAAGTCAAATGAAAATAACTTATCAATATATAAGATACTATAGATAATCTTTGAATGTAATAGTAATTTTTGTATATTGATTGTACTCTGAATCTACATCAATTTTATGGCCAAGTTTGTCACAAAGTTCTTTTACTAAATAAAGACCAAGCCCTGTAGATTTAGTGTTATTTCTTCCATTATTACCTGTAAATCCCTTATTGAATATTCGATTTAAATCTTCCTTTTTTATACCACAGCCAGTATCTTCCACCCTTAATTGTAAATAATTTTTGTGGGTTTTGCAATAGATAGATATATTATCTTCTATTGAGGCATATTTTAGGGAATTATTTAATAATTGCTCGAATATGAAGTGAAGCCATTTTTCGTCTGATAAAACTGTATAATTCAAATTATTTAAGTTTAAAATTATTTTTTTTGAGATAAAATATTTTGAATGTTTTCTTATAATATCTCTAAGAATATTTTCAATATTTACTTCTTGAATCAAAAAATCTTTATGAAAATCTTCAAGTCTAGATAAATATAAAATTCTTTCAACAGAATTTTCAATTCTAGATATCTCTTTATCAATATCATCTGAAATTTTTTCTTCGATTAAATCTTCGTTTTGTTCAAGTACTAGTTTAATTATTGCTATAGGTATTTTTATATCATGTACCCACATACTCATAATTTCTTTATTTTCTTCAAATTTCTTAGTATTGATATCTATTATATCATCACACTGGTTTTGATAACCTTTAATTATATCCAAATATATTTTTTCTTCATTTGTACATTTAACTAATTCTATATCATTAGTACTAACTTTGAATGTATTATTTTTAATTTTCTCTAAAAATCTATTTTTCTTAATGTAGCCAGTAAGTATATATATAAATGAAAATACTATATTTACAATTAATATGTATACAATAGTATCTACTAAGAGAGCATCAATAGGAGAAAATATAATAACTGCTATCGTAAAAAGTAAGAAACCAAAGTTGTATACTAAAAATTCGAGTTTATCTTTGAGAAAATCTTTAAAACTCATAAATTCACCTACTTAAAACTATTTTAACTGATTATATAACCTAATCCTCTTTTAGTTTCTATAAAGTCTTCCAATCCAATTTCACTTAATTTTGAACGTATTCTGTTTACATTAACAGTGAGAGTATTATCATCTACAAACCAATCATTATCCCATAATTTTTTCATAAGTTTATTTCTACTAACTATTTTACTTTTATTCCTCATAAGTTCATGAAGAATTTTAATTTCATTTTTGGTTAGCTCAATAGTACTATCTTTATAACATATAGTTGCAGTTGATAAATCCAAAGTAACCCCATTATGGACAATTTTATTTGAATTATTATCAACAAAATTATAAGTTCTTCTTAAAAGAGCATTTACTTTAGCTATTAAAACATCTATAGAAAATGGTTTTTGTATATAATCATCTGCGCCTAGATTTACACCCATTATCACATCCATATTAGAATTTCTTGAAGAAATAAATATTATTGGAACTTTGGAAATTCTTCTTATCTCATTACACCAATGAAATCCATCATAAAATGGAAGATTTATATCTAATAAAACCAATTGTGGTTTATAATGCTTAAATTCTTCTATTATGTTTTCAAGATTTTCTATTTGATAGACAATATGTCCCCATTTAGAAAGACAATCTGCTATTTGATGTTTTAATGAAACATCATCTTCAATTACCATTATTTTAAACATTTTTACCTCCTAATCCAGAATAGTTATATTAACATAACTATATTTTACTTGATAAGTTCAAACATTTCTACCTTATAATTTAAAATAATTATATTAATATAACTATATTTTACTTGACAAATTATATTTTAAATATAATTCTAGTAAAAAGGAAGAAATATAATTAATACTTACAGAAATGTAACATTATATTAATATAAGTAAATGGTTAAAAACTACTTTAATATATATAATATATTTATAAGAATTGGAAAATGAGCAATTATGTTGAGGAGTGGTAAGTAATTATGGAAGAAATATTAATTGTTGAAAATATAAAAAAAGAGTATGGTAGAAAAGGCTCAAAATATGAAGCTTTAAAGGGAATAAGTTTTAAAGTTTATAAAGGCGAATTTGTAGGTATTATGGGTTCATCTGGAGCTGGAAAATCAACTCTTTTGAACATTATTTCTACAATAGATTTGCCTTCATCAGGAAATGTTTATATAGAGAATAAGAATATTATTAAAATGAAACAAAATAAATTAGCCGACTTTAGACGTGATAATCTTGGATTTGTATTTCAAGACTCTAACCTTTTAGATACATTAACTATAAAAGAAAATATAATGCTACCTCTTTCTTTAAAAAATGAAAAAGTATCAGTAATAGAAAGTAGAATAAAAGAAGTTTCAAAATCACTAAATATAGAATCAGTATTAGATAAATATCCTAATGAAGTCTCAGGTGGACAAAAACAAAGAGGCGCTGTTTGTAGAGCAATAGTAACAAAACCATCATTAATACTTGCAGACGAGCCTACAGGAGCATTAGATTCTAAATCTGCAAGGGATTTATTAAATTCTCTAGTAAAATTAAATAAAGATAACGATTCAACAATATTAATGGTAACACATGATGCTATAAGTGCAAGTTTTTGTAGTAGAATACTCTTTATAAAGGATGGAATAATCTTTACAGAACTTATAAAAGGAGAAAGCACAAAAGAATTCTATAATAAAATACTAAATACAGTTTCCTTAATTGGAGGAGTTAATAAAAATGAGTTTATTTAAAATTGCTATAAAAAATATAAAAAAGAACTTTTTAAGCTATTTTATGTACTTCGTTTCAATTGTATTTAGTGTATTTATATTCTTTAGTTTCAAGTCAATAGAGTACAATGAAGCCTTAAATTTACTTGGTAGAAAAACTAAAATAGGTATTAATACAAGTTCAATTGTAATAGTGGTATTTGTTTTTTTGTTTATATATTATTCAAATTCATTTTTCTTTAATAGACGTAGGCAAGAGATAGGTACTTATAGCTTGATTGGAATGAGAAAAAATCAGATAGGCAGAATATTTTTATATGAAACTTTTTTGATGGGAATCTTTGCAATATTAATAGGGATATCTTTAGGTTTTTTATTTTCAAAGCTTATGACAATGATTCTTGTAAAATTAATGAAAGAGATTATAGTAGTAAAGATGACTTTAAGTATAAGGGCTTTAATTCAGACATTAGGAATATTTTTAATAATATTTGTAGTAATTGGAATGAGAAATATTATAGTTATTAGGAATAAAAAAATTGTAGAGCTATTTAAGAAGTCACCAGAAAAATATACAAATAAAAGATTTATAAAGCTAAAGGGAACTCTTGGAGTTTTACTGATAGTATTTTCTTATTTAATGTCAGTTAGTCATTTCATTGTTGAAAACATAATGTTTTCAGCTTTTATATTAATTACAATAATACCAGGTACTTTTTTATTTTTTTCATCAATAATGTCGATAATTATAGATGTTGCTAAGAAGAAAAAAAGTTTTTATTACAAGGGAAGAAATCTAATTGCATTTTCAGAACTTGGATTCAAATTAAAGAATAATAGCAGAGTATTGGCAATAATAGCAATATTAATAGCTACAAGTGTAACTATGTTAGGATTTACAATATCAATTTATTACGATATAGATAGAAATATAAATGAAAACTACAAGTATAGTTATACTATAAATGCAGAAAATTCTCTTGTAAATAATGAAATCGATAAGCTGCTATATAAATATAAAGAAGATGATAAGGTGCTTTTTGATAAGACAGTAGAGTTTATAAGTAGAGATGTAAATTTTAAATTGTACTATAAAAAAGGAGGAGTTTATAAAGAAAATACAGTGATTGTAGATTTTATTAAAGAAAGTGATTTTAAGAAATTAAGACAATATCAAAACAGTAATTATGAAGAATTAACTTCAGAAGAGCATGTATATTATGTTTCAGATTCATATAAGAGAATGTTTCTTAAAAGTACTGGTACTCAAAAAATAGATGTATACATTAAAGAAAAAGAGAAGATGAATTTATTTACAGTTCAAAAAAATATTTTAGAGCCAGAAATAAATTTACAATCAACATTTGATTTAATTGTGGTAAAAGATAACATATTTAATAGATTAAAATCAGGAGGAGAATCGAGATTATTAAGATTAATTGATATAAAAAATGAAAAAAAAGAGTTTGATATGTCTTTAAGATTAAAAAATATAGTTGATAAAAATATGGAATCAACTTATCCTTTTAATTTTACATCAAATGTCGAAAACTATAATGATTTAATTAGAGTAAGTGGTCTTATGTTATTTATAGGTATATTTCTATCTGTAGTATTTCTTTTGTGTACAGGAAGTATAATTTTATTTAAGCAATTATCAAATATATATGATGATAAAGAACGATATATTATGCTAAAAAAACTTGGGGCAAATAATCAAGATATTGAGAAAATAATATCAAGACAATTAAAAGTTGTATTTTTGTTGCCATTAATTGTAGGTACAATTCATAATTTATTTGCTATGTCAATTGCTCAAAAATTTATAACTAGGCCATTGCTTATACCAATTATTACAACACTAGCCATTTATTATATAGGTTATTTTATATATTATTTTATAACATTAAAATACGCTCAAAATATGATAATAGATTAAGTTGTAGAGTATTTTTTACTTAATAAGAATTAAATACTAAAAACAAGATAGCTTATCTAATCAAAACAAAAAAATATTATAATAATGTAATTAAGTCTTGGAAAAAGTTTGTATTTTGTATCAGTTGTATTAATTAATGTTATATAATAAATTTAAGGAAAATATAAAATAAAAATGACAAGGAGTTGAAAATTATGATGTTTGATGCTCATCAACATAAATATCCATCAATAAGAAATGTTATATATGCTAAAAATGGAGCAGTTGCAACTTCAACGCCATTAGCTTCTCAAGCTGGGCTTGAAATACTAAAAAAAGGTGGAAATGCTGTGGATGCAGCAGTTGCAACTGCTGCTACATTATCTGTAGTTGAACCTACAAGTAATGGAATTGGAGGAGACGCATATGCTCTTGTTTGGATAGAGGAAGAAAAACGATTATATGGACTAAATTCTAGCGGTTTTGCTCCAGAAAGAATGGAATTAAAAAATTACAAGAACATGAAAGAAATGCCAAAGTATGGATTTGGAGCAGTAACTGTACCTGGAATACCTGCAGCTTGGGCAGAATTAAATAAAAAGTATGGAAAACTTAGTCTACTAGAATGTTTATCTCCAGCAATTAAATATGCAAGAGAAGGATATGTTGTTTCTCCTAATGTATCAAAAGTATGGAAAAAATCCTATGAACTATATGAAAAAGAATTTGTTGGAGAAGAATTTAAGTCATGGTTTGAGACGTTTTCTAAGGATGGTAAAGCTCCAGAAGCTGGTGACATATTTGTATGTGAAGAGCATGCTAATACATTAGAAGAAATAGCCAATACACAAGCTGAAAGTTTTTATAGAGGTAGACTAGCAGATAAAATAGATGAGTGTTCTAGAAAGTTTGAGGGAGCTATAAGAAAAAGTGATTTAGCGAGTTTTTATCCAACTTGGGTAGAACCTATAAGCACAGAATATAAAGGATATAAAATATTTGAAATTCCACCGAATGGACATGGAATAACAGTCCTAATGGCATTAAATATATTAAAAGAATTGGACATAAAAGGAGATATAGAAAATGTAGATGACATACATAAGATTATAGAAAGCTTAAAACTGGCTTTTGCAGATTCTAAAACTTATGTAACTGATATAGAACATATGAAAGTAAAGGTTCAGGAATTATTAAGTCAAGATTATGCAAAAAAGAGAAGTTTATTGATTGATAATGAAAAAGCTTTATACCCAAAAGAAGGAGAACCATATTGTGGTGGAACTGTATATCTTTGTACTGCTGACAAAGATGGAAATATGGTTTCATATATACAGAGTAATTATATAAATTTTGGTTCTGGGATAGTAATACCAAACACTGGTATTGCACTACATAGTAGAGGTAATAATTTTAACTTAGACCCTAAACACCATAATGTAGTAAAACCATTTAAAAAACCTTATCACACAATAATACCTGGTTTTTTAGGTAAAGATGATAAGGCAATAGGTCCATTTGGTGTAATGGGTGCTTTTATGCAACCACAGGGACATCTTCAAGTATTAACGAGTATGATAGACTTTGGTTTAAACCCTCAAGAGGCATTAGATGCTCCAAGATGGCAGTGGATAAAAGGTAAAGAGATAGAAGTTGAATCAGAGATGCCAAGACAGATGGTAGATGCTCTTATTGAAAAAGGTCATGAGATAAAAGTAATTCATGATAATGTTGATATGGGTAGGGGACAAATAATCTTCAAAACAGAGCAAGAAAGTTATGTTTGTGCAACAGAGTCAAGATGTGATGGTCATGTTGCAGTTTATTAATATTGTAAACTAAATTTATATTTAATGACTAAAGGAATCTATATGAAATGATGATAATAAAAGGCGAAAGTCTACAATGACTAACGCCTTTATAAAAAACTAAGATATATAATATGCTAGATTTATTTATTATTAACTTTATTCTTGTCCAGTTTTAACTTCGTTGTCATCATAGCTAATCCAGTCACTAAAGCTACCAACATAAATCTTATGGGGCATATTAAGTTCTCTAAGTGCAAGGCTGTTAACACAAGCAGATATTCCTGAACCACAAGACAAAATTATTTCTTCATAATTGTTTAAATCCTTAAAGAAGTCTTTTAAAAATTCAGTATCTTTAAGTGAGCCATTTTCAAAATCACCTTTTATTAAATCCTTGCAAAAGTAATTTTTTGCACTAGGTATATGGCCAGCTTTTGAATATGCAGGTTCAACTAAACCTTGGTATCTTTCATTAGCACGACAATCTATAATCACAGTATTTTTGTCATATAATTTAGACTTAACATATTCCACTGGAACAACTAAACTGTCATTTACATTAGGCTTAATTTTTTTGTCTGTACAGTTTGGAATATTTATTTTTTCTTCTAATTCTCCACCTTCTTTTACAAAAGCTGTTATTCCACCATCTAATACATAGACATTTTCAAGACCTAAGTGTTTTAATTGGAAGAATAGTCTACAAGCACCATTTAAATCTCCATCATCATAAGCTACAATTGTAGTGTAATTATCAACACCCATTTTTTCTAACTTTTCTTTTAATATAAAAGGGTCTTGTAAAGGATTTTT
This sequence comes from Clostridioides sp. ES-S-0123-01, assembly GCF_020658415.1. Classification (NCBI taxonomy): domain Bacteria; kingdom Bacillati; phylum Bacillota; class Clostridia; order Peptostreptococcales; family Peptostreptococcaceae; genus Clostridioides; species Clostridioides sp. ES-S-0123-01. Next base: position 772,463 of record NZ_JACVWD010000001.1, on the reverse strand, counting down.
ACCGCCATGTTCTTTTGTAGGAGATGATAAATCCTTGTCTATATCCAAGATAAAGCTACCTTTTATATGTCCTTTTTTATAAGAATCAATACCATAAGTTCTATTGATAAGGTCAAATCTACAATCTATAACAACTAGATTATCATTATGTTCTAATTTAGATATAAGTTCTTTTGCAGAAATAATATTTTTCAAAAAACAAACCTCCTATTTTTAATTATTTTTATGTGTATTCATAATAATTATTAACTTTATAAATTAATATTATTATAAATTATTACATAAGTAAATAAATCTTTAGAAAATATAAAAATTTTATATAAAAATTCAAATAATTAATGAATATTAAAAATTTTAGATATATAATAAAATAAGAGTATATTTTAGTTTATATAAAAGCTGGTATTGCAATAGATTAAAGCCTTATACATGTTTAGTTTTTAAAGAAATCTGAGTTATTATGAAAACCTAGGTTAATTTATTAAACAAATAATTGAATAAAAAAAATTTATTATGTATTTATAAAATTTTTGTTACAAATTTGGCATAATATAGTATACTTTAAGTGTGTATTAGGTTAAATCTATAACAAATTATACGTATAATATGGATTTTAATATTTGTTGGAATTTAAACGTAATTTGTTAATATCAACTATTTGTAATTTGGGCAGTTATAATTATTTTACAGGGGGGATGTCCAATACAAAACATTTAATCAAGAACTAATATTGTATTATAATTAGAGTTATAGTTTTGTGTGTTTATGTTTTAATTAAATTTAAAGTGGGAAAAATATATTTGTTAGAATGGAGAATAGCGAGATGAGTAATAAAATAGTTAGTAAGAGACAATTAACAGATAGTATTTATTTGATGGAAATAGAGGCTCCTAGAGTTGCAAAATCTTCTCAGCCTGGTCAATTTATAATAATTAAAAATGATGAAAAGGGAGAAAGAATTCCTCTTACAATAGCTGATTATGATAGAGAAAAAGGAACAGTAACTATCGTATTCCAAACAGTTGGTGCTTCAACTAAGAAATTAGCAATGTTTGAAGAAAACGATTTTGTAATGGACTTTGTAGGGCCATTAGGACAAGCAAGTGAATTCATACATGAAGATATAGAAGAATTAAAAAATAAAAAAATCCTATTTGTAGCTGGTGGAGTAGGTTCTGCTCCAGTGTATCCACAAGTTAAATGGTTTAAAGATAATGGATTAGATGTAGATGTAATAATTGGTGCAAGAACTAAAGAATTAATCATATTAGAAGATGATATGAGAAAAGTAGCTAAAAATGTATACATATCAACAGATGATGGTACATATGGATTTGATGGAAGAGTTACAGATTTATTAAAAGATTTGGTTGATAATCAAGGCAAAAAATATGACCAAGCAATAGTAATTGGACCAATGATAATGATGAAATTTATGTGTCAATTGACTAAAGAATTAAACATACCTACTATAGTAAGTTTAAATACAATAATGATTGATGGAACAGGTATGTGTGGTGGTTGTAGAGTTAGTGTTGGAAATGAGACTAAGTTTGCATGTGTAGATGGTCCTGAATTTGATGGACATTTAGTTGATTTTGACCAAGCTATGAGAAGACAATCTATGTATAAAACTCAAGAAGGAAGAGCTATGTTAAAACTTGAAGAAGGCGATAGTCATCATCATAGTAATTGTGGATGTGGAGGTAACAAATAATGGATGCTAAAAAAGTAAAAGTACCAGTTAGAGAACAAGAACCTGCTGTAAGAGCAGCAAACTTTGATGAAGTATGTTTAGGATACAATAAAGAAGAAGCTATGGCAGAAGCTAATAGATGTCTAGGATGTAAAAAACCAAAATGTGTAGGTGGATGTCCAGTAGGAATTGATATCCCAGGATTTATAACAAAAATTAAAGAAGATGATATAGAAGGTGCTGCTAAGGTAATAGCCAAGAGTAGTTCACTACCTGCTGTTTGTGGTAGAGTATGTCCACAAGAAAGTCAATGTGAAGGCGTATGTATACTTGGAATAAAATCAGACGCAGTATCAATAGGAAAATTGGAAAGATTTGTAGCAGATTGGTCAAAAGAAAATGATATAAACTTATCTGACACAGAACCTAAGAAAAATCAAAAAGTAGCTGTAATAGGAAGTGGACCAGCAGGTCTTGCTTGTGCTGGTGACTTAGCTAAAAAAGGCTATGATGTAACAATATTTGAAGCAATGCATGAACCAGGGGGAGTTTTAACTTATGGAATACCTGAATTTAGACTTCCAAAACAAGCTGTTGTTCAACCTGAAATAGATAATATAAGAAAATTAGGTGTAAAAATAGAAACTAATGTAATTGTTGGTAAAACAATAACAGTAGATGAACTTATAGAAGATGAAGGATTTGAAGCTATATTCATAGGTTCAGGGGCTGGTCTTCCTATGTTTATGAACATACCAGGAGAAAATGCTAATGGAGTATTTTCTGCAAATGAGTTTTTAACTAGAGTAAACTTAATGAAAGCTTATAGAGATGATTATGATACACCTATTAGTTCTGGTAAAAAAGTTGCTGTAGTTGGTGGTGGAAATGTTGCTATGGATGCTGCTAGAACTGCATTAAGATTAGGTTCAGAATCATATATAGTTTATAGAAGAAGTGAAAAAGAGCTTCCAGCGAGAGCTGAAGAAGTACATCATGCAAAAGAAGAAGGAATTATATTTAATACATTGACAAATCCTAAAGAAATTTTAGTAGATGAAAATGGATATGTTAAAGGTATGGTTTGTATAAGAATGGAATTAGGAGAACCAGATGATTCTGGAAGAAGAAGACCTATAGAAATAGAAGGTTCTGAATTTGTACTTGATGTAGATACAGTTATAATGTCACTTGGAACAAGTCCAAATCCATTAATATCTTCTACAACAAAGAGTCTTGATATAAATAAGAGAAGATGCTTAATAACAGATGAAAATGGTCAAACTTCTAAAGAAGGTGTATTTGCAGGTGGAGACGCTGTTACTGGAGCAGCAACAGTAATATCTGCAATGGGTGCTGGTAAAACTGCAGCAGCTTCAATAGATGAATATTTAAAAGCAAAAGTTAATGCTTAATTTGTAAATTAAATATACCAAGTTAGAATAATTTCTAGCTTGGTATATTTTTTTGAAAAATTATATAATAAAGCCATAGTTACTATTGTAATATTTACTATTAAGTAACATAATTTTGTTTAATTATGGTAAAATAATATCGAATAAAGATTTTATAAGGGGGAAATAATGTGTGGTTGGCAGAATCAGAGTTATCAGACTTGACATTAGAACTTATACCTAAAAAGAATATTTTTGGTATAACGGTTACATATATTAGTGCAACAGATATTGAAAATGTAAGCATTTTAGATAAAGCAAGTATAAATTACTTAAAAAATAATATCCCATCATTAGAATATAGGCCTTTCCTATATAAAATTGAAAAATTAAATGTGCCAGTTTTAAATTATGAATCTCGTATAAAGGATTCATATAAATTTAAAGAAAGAATACTTTTGGATTATTCACATAGAGTAATGTCACAAGTTATTAAAGAGCCGATTGAGTATGTATTACAATAGTATAATTAATGGTGTTTAAATATGAGAAAAAGAGAAAAAATATTTGATGGATTAGTTTTTAGGTATATATTAATTTTATGGATGTTATTAATTTTAATTGATTTTACAAGTACAATTATATATGCAAGTAATTCTATGGAGGTTGCTTCTAAAAATATGATTGAAGCCTCAAAAAGAGAATTAGAAAATTATTTAAGTGTCAATGCATCCTTATTAAAAGCTCTTAGTCAAGACGATAGATTTTCTGATGCCAGAACTTCTCTAATTGAAAAAGGTAAGTTATTAAGACCTTATCAAAAACAATATAACCTTTTTATGCTTGGAATAACTGATGCACAAGGGAATACTTCAAGTACATATAGAGAAAGGGTTGGGACAATAAAAGACCGAACTCATTTTCAGAAGGTATTAGAAACAAAGAAAATGGTGATTTCTGACATTACAGTTAGTAAGGTTACAGGAGATAAAGTATTTATTATATGTGTACCTATTATAAAAAATAATGAAGTAACTGGAACTATTTTTGCTTCCTTTTATTTTCAAGATGTAAATAAGATAGTAAGTAGAAGTAATTCTGATGATTCTATTAAGTTTTTAATGGTAGATAAAAATTATGCCATTATTTCTCATCAAAATAAAGACTATGTCCACAATAAGACGGACATGTTTAGTATAGAAGGAAATATTATAGGGTCCAGTAAAAATGAAATTTTAAAAAATATAGATGAGAAACGTCAAGGTGGTTTTTTATCATGGGATAATTGGAAGTTATATAGTGCAAGATATACGAGTATCGAAGGAACTGATTGGACGTTAATATCAAGTTGTGATGTCTTTAAGAACTTTAAAAGCTTGATAATTGATTTTATAATCAAGTTATTTTTCTATATATTAATATTTTTGATATTGTGGAAATTAAGTAATGTTACACTAATAGAACAACTGAAAAAATTAGCTTACTATGATTCCTTAAGTGGAATAAAGAACAAAGAAAAGTTTAAAAAAGATTCTATATATATTTTACATAATTATTATAAGGATGATTTTTACTTAGTTCAATTGGATGTCAATAAATTTAAATACATAAATGAGATGTTTGGTTATACTGAAGGAAATAAGATATTAATACATATTGCAAATGTGTTAAAACACAATACAAACAAATATGAACTTTGTGCCAGAATGGATAATGACCACTTTATATTATTGCTTTCTTGTAATACTGATACTGACCTTTTAAATAGACTAGCTAAAATAAATAATGAAATATGCAATTTAAGTACTAGTAATTCTTCACAATATAAAATTGTTATGTCAAGTGGCATATATAAGATAAATAGAAGTGATGATATACAAAAAATTGACTTGTTAATTGATAGAGCGAATATTGCTGCAAAAACAAAAAAAGATAAGTATGAGCATTCATATTCATTTTTCAATGAAGATACAAGAAATCGATTATATAGAGAAAAGAAATTGGAGGATAATATGAATAAAGCTTTGGAAAAAGGCGAGTTTGTAGTATATTACCAACCAAAATATAGTTTAAATGATGGAAATGAAATTGAAGGAGCAGAAGCTCTAATAAGATGGAACAATCCAGATATAGGATTTATTTCACCCGTAGATTTTGTACCTTTATTTGAAAGAAATGGTTTCATTGTAAATATTGATATGTTTGTATTTGAAGAAGTATGTAAGACCTTGAGAAAGTGGCTAAACAAAGGTTATAACCCTGTGCCAATCTCAGTGAATATATCTAGAGTTCATTTACATAGAGATAATTTTATAGAGAATATTACTGAATTGATAAATAAGTATAATATATCTCCTAAGTTTATAGAACTTGAATTAACAGAAAGTGTTGTATTTGATAATTTAAATATATTGATTGATATAATTAAGAGGCTTAAAAAGATAGGATTTCTTATATCAATGGATGATTTTGGCTCAGGATATTCATCCTTGAATCTATTAAAGGACCTTCCTTTTGATATTTTAAAATTAGATAGAGGCTTTCTAATTGAAACAACAGATACAAAACGTGGAAAAATTATTATCTCTAAGATAGTAGAAATGTCAAAAGCGATTAATATTAAAGTTATATGTGAAGGTGTAGAAACCAATGAGCAAGTAGAGTTTTTAAAAGAAATAGGATGCGATAAGGTTCAAGGTTATTTATTTGCTAAACCGATGGTACTTAGTGAATTTGAAAAGCTTCTAAAATTTTAGTTGAATTAATTATTAATACTAATTAGTTTGTTGATACCCTAACAATTAACTTACAAATATGTAAGTTAATTGTTAGGGTATTTTTATGGTTAAAATGGGATATTCACGATAATATATTACTGTAGTGAAAATAAAAAAGTAATGGAGAATATAAAATGAACATATTAAGTATTAAAAATATATCAAAAACATATTATGGAAAAGTTCCATATAAAGCATTAGATAGTATTAATTTAAGTATAGAAAAGGGCGAATTTGTAGCTGTTATGGGTCCATCTGGAAGTGGCAAATCTACTCTCTTAAATATAATATCTACAATTGATAAGCAGAGTGAAGGCCAAGTTATATTAAATGGACAGGATACAAGTAAATTAGAAGGAGAAAAATTAGCTGAATTTAGAAGAAAACAACTTGGTTTTGTATTTCAGAATTTTAATTTGATTGATACTTTGACAGTTGGTGAAAATATAATGTTGCCACTTACACTAGATGGTAGAAATGTTAAAAAAATGAACAGGGAAACTAAAAATATATCTGAATTTTTAGGTATTGATAAAATTTTAGATAGAAGAACTTATGAGATTTCAGGAGGACAAGCTCAAAGATGTGCAATTGCTAGAGCAATTATAAATAACCCATCATTACTTCTTGCAGATGAACCAACAGGGAATCTTGATTCGAAATCCACTGATGATGTTTTAGAGTTATTTGCCAAGATAAACAAAGAACAAAATGTAACTACACTTATGGTAACTCATGAAGCATATAGTGCAAGCCATTCAGATAGAGTTGTTTTTATAAAGGATGGATGCATATATACAGAGATAAAGAAATCAGGCACGAATAGTTCTTTTTACAATAAAATACTATCTGTCTTGTCTCAAATAGGAGGTGTAAGGTAGTGACTTTTGGAAGATTTGCTTATAATAATATAATTAGAAATTTTAGAGCATATTTAGCGTATTTTTTAAGCTCAATTTTCTCTATAATGATATTTTTTGTATTTGCAGTATCTATGTTTCATCCAATTATAACGGATTCTGGAATCCAAAGTGGTTCTACTGCATTTATGGCTCTTATGATTTCAGAATTAATAATATTAGGATTTAGTCTGCTTTTTATATTATATTCCTTAGGAAATTTCTTAAAATCTAGATTAAGAGATTTTGGAGTTATGATAATAATTGGAATGAGTGATAAACAATTGAAAAGATTGATATTGATTGAAAATTTAATAATAGGATTATTAGCAATAATGTTAGGAATACTTTTAGGGCTATCTATTTCTAAGTTATTTTTATTGTATTTAGGTAAAATATTTTATATGAACTTGACAGAAAGTTACTTTCCAATAAAAGCGATACTAATGACAATTATATCTTTTATGTTATTATTTTTGATAACAGGACCACTTAGCTTAAAATTGTTAAACAAAAATAATATTTTTGAACTTTTAGTAGGCACAAAGAAACCTAAAAAAGATATAAAACCTTCAAAATTATTTGGAATACTTGGTATATCATGTCTTATGACAGGATATGCTATGATACTATTTGGTAATAAGTTAAATATAAATGGTGATATGTACATGATAGCGCTGTTGATTACTCTAGGAATGTTTTTATTTTTTTCTCAGTTTACCATTTTAATATTAAAGCATATGAAAAATAGAGAGAAGTTTTATAAAAACAAAATAAATATGTTGCTTATAGGTAATTTAGTATATAAGATGAAAGATAATTCTCGATTATTGTTTTTAATGACAATACTTTTATCTGGTACTTTAGTAGCATTTACAACAACTTTAACGCTTGTAACTTCACAAGGTAAATCCTCTAAAAATAATTTTCCAATGGTTTACTCATATTTCTCAGAAGACAATAATAACAAAAAATATGAAGACTTAGAAGAAATTAGAAACACAATAAAAGAATATGATTATAAGGAATTAAGTTTTCCTATGCTTGAATATAATAATGAAGTATTATTAAGTATGAGTAACTATAATAAATTATCAAAACAATTGGGATTAGATAAAATTAATCTAAAGATAGATGAGGGCATTATAGTTCCTAGATATAATTCTAAAGAGCATATAAATTCTTTAAAAGAAATTAAAGCTTATAAGATAAAAAATGTAAACATAAAGATAAAAGAATCAACAGATAGGATAATTTTTCCTACAGGTATGTTTAGTAAAATTATAGTTATACATGATAATTTATATAATAATATACAAAGTAAGTTTTCAAAAATAAACTTTCATGGATTTGATTATGAAAACTGGCAAAATAGTGCTGATATAACTGAAGCATTAAAAGAAAAATATTTTAATCTAGATAGAAATGATATGAAGTCATATTTTTTAACCTTACCAGATATGTATTTAGCTGAGTTACAACAAAGTAAAATTCTTCAATTTATGGGTATTTTCATAGGTGTTATTCTGTTTATGGCAGTTCTTAGTTTTTTGTATTTTAGACTATACACAGATGAACCTTTTGATAAGGTTAAGTACAACAATCTATCAAAAATAGGTCTATCTTTTAAAAATGTGAATAAGATTGTTAGTATAGAGATAGGTATACTATTTTTTGTACCTTTTATCATAGCTATTGTAAATAGCATATTTTCTTTACTCTTTTTAAATAGTGTACTAAACAATAGTTTTAACTTAAAAAATTGGGGTATATTATTAGTGCTCTCATGTATATATTCACTTTATTTTCATTTACTAAAGAAATTTTATATTAGAAAAGTTTGGTTTTTTGATTAAAGTGGTATATAATATATATTATAGAAAATTAATATTTAAAAAGTAGTTAATATTAAGGGAGGGCATATGCACCTCCCTTGTAATATGTGGAAAATTAAATATTAGAAGAAGGAGGAGACTTGATGGATAATCAACAATTATTAGGAACGGAACGAATCAGTAAATTACTACTGAAATACTCTATACCGGCAATAATAGGTATGCTGGTAAATAGTCTATATAATGTGGTAGACAGAATTTTTATTGGGAACATACCAGGGGTTGGACCACTTGCAATAACAGGTCTTGGTGTTACGATGCCAATAATGACAATAATACTTGCATTTGGTATGTTGATAGGAATAGGAACAACGACAACTATATCGATAAAACTTGGGCAAGGTAAAGTAGAAGATGCAAGGAAACTTATAGGAAATGCAATGACATTAGCTGTAGTTACAGGAATTATAATAATGGTACTTGGGATATTATTTGCAAATAAAATACTTACATTATTTGGAGCAAGTGAAAATACATTAATATATGCAAAGACATATATAAATATCATCTTATTAGGAACAATAGTAAATCTTCTATCCTTTTCTTTAAATCACTCAATAAGAGCTGACGGTAGCCCTAAGATTTCAGCAGGAATAATGATAATAGGATGCCTAACTAATATAGTTTTAGATTGGATGTTAATATTTGGATTCAATATGGGAATACAAGGAGCTGCAATTGCTACAGTAACTTCTCAAGCTCTTACAGCTATTTTAACTATAGGCTACTATATAAGTGGAAAATCAAATTTAAAATTCAGTAAATCTCATTTAAAATTAGATAAAAGATTAGTAGGTGCAGTATTTGCAATAGGAATGTCACCATTTGCTATGCAACTTGCAGCAAGCTTAGTTCAAGTAATATCAAATATTGCACTTAAAACTCATGGTGGAGATTTAGCTATAGGAGCTATGGCTACAATTTCTTCTATAGCAATGGTATTTTTAATGCCTATCTTTGGAATAAATCAGGGAGCGCAACCCATTATAGGTTTTAACTATGGGGCTGAAAAATACGATAGAGTTAAAAAAGCATACTTAGGTTCATTAGTAGTAGCTACTATAATTTTATGCATGGGTATGGTAGTAATTATGCTTTTCCCAGAGGCAATTATAGGGATATTTAATAAAGACCCTGAGCTTATGAGTATATCTGTAGATGGTTTAAAAATATACCTACTTATGTTACCAATTGTAGGTTTATCAATTACAGGAACAAACTTTATACAATCTATAGGTAAAGCAAAAATGGCAATGTTATTAAGTCTTCTAAGACAGGTAATTTTATTGATACCAGCAGTAATAATTCTTCCTACATTCTTAGGTTTAAAGGGTGTATGGACAGCTCAACCAGTATCTGACTTTATAGCCACAGTAATTACAGGTGTAGTAGTATTTAGAGAGTTGAAAAGATATACACCTAAAAGTGAACGTTTAAGTGAAATAACAACTGAATAAAAAGTATAATTTCAGATAAATAAGTAAAAAATTGTAAAAAATACAATTATATGATAAAATAAAACCGCTGTCAAAAAGAAGAGAAATTCTAATTATGGAGTGATTTTATGGAATTTACAAAAAAAAGCAAATTAAAAAATATGTATGTAAACATGAATGTAGCTAAAATGTTGTCTAAGATAAATGAGTATAAGGGTAGACAACTGCTTTACAAAAAACAACCAAAAGAAATTTTAGAAAGTCTAGAAAAAAAATCTTTAGTAGATTGTTCAGAATCTACATATATTGGAAATCAAAAAGAAAGTAATACTTTTAATTTAGAAAAATTAATAAGCAATGAAGTCACACCTAAAAGTAGAGAAGAGTTAAGTATTGTTGAATACAGAGATGTAGTAAAAACTATTAATAGTGCTTATGAGAGTATACCAATAAGCTCACAAACAATTCTTGAACTTCATGGATACTTATATAAATTTTCATCTACCAGAGGGGGAAGCTATAAATCAGAAAGTGGATTCTTTGAATATAATTTAAAAAATAGTGACTTCATAAATGTTGATGCAAGTGTTAATAAGGTTGAAAAAGCTGTAGAAGAAATATGTGAAGCTTATAATACATTGATAGATGAGGATGAAATTGATATATTAATATTAATTTCTGCATTTGTGTTAGATTTCATCTTGATACATCCATTTAAAGAAGGTAATATAAAAATGGCAAGAGTACTTATACTACTGCTGTTAAACAAAAATGGATATGAAGTTGGAAGATATATAAGTTTAGGAAAAATATTTGATGACAGTTCATATGAGTACTATAGTAACTTAAACTATTTGAAGTCATCTATAGGGAATGAAAAATCAGATATGAATGCTTGGATTGAATATTTTTTAGAAACTATATTGACTGCATATAAGAAGTTAGATGACAGTTTAAATGTATCTGATAAGAAAAGACAGACAAAAACTAGTAGAATAGAAAAAATAATAAATTCTACTCTAGGATATTTTACAAAAGAAGATATAAAGGACTTGTGTCCTGATATTCCAGAACCTACTATAAATAGAGTTTTTAATAATCTAAGAAAACAAGATAAGATAGAGGTTGTTGCAAGGGGAAGAAGCGCAAAATGGAAGAAGAAGTATTAAAAAATACTTTAATAATTTTAATGGTATAGTGTTAAAGCACTATACCATTTTTTATTGAAATTAGAAACTCTGAGAGGAATTTACATAACTTTATGGAACACTTATCTTATCTAAAATACTATAGGTAATTTCTTGATTAGAATTTTAAAATATTTAAAATTATATTATATAATAAATTATGTTTTATTCCTGTACTCTATCAATTTACTTTTTAAGATTATTTAACAAATATATTTCTATTAACTTTATAATTTAATTACAGAATAGAATGGTTATTTTTGTGAAATAATAATATAAAAATAATCTTAGGAGTGAGCTTATGAAGAAAAAATTATTATATATAAATGTGAATTCAAAACCAGAAGATTTATCTTCAAGTAAAACTGTAGCAAGAAAGTTTATCAATAAATTTATAGAAAAAAATAAGGATTTTGAAGTTGAAGAAATAGATCTTTATAAAGAGCATATACCAAGACTAGAATATCAATACTTCGAAAAGAGAAATAGTATAGTCAGCGAAGAAGCCGCTAAGCAATTAGATGATAAGGATAGAAAAGAACTTGCAAAAATTAGAAGCCTTTGTGATCAATTTGTGAGTGCAAGTGTATATGTAATAGCAGCACCTATGTGGAGTTTATCTTTTCCAGCACCACTTAAAGAATATATAGATTGTATAATTCAAGATGGAAAAACTATATCTTTTGAAGGTGATGATAAACCACAAGGAATACTGAATGATATTGATAGAAGTATGGTATATATACAATCTTCAGGTGGACATATACCATGGGTACTAAAACCAGTTATGAATAAAGGGGTAAATTATGTGGAAAGTATCATGAAATTTATAGGAATCAAAAAATTTGATGAATTATTAGTAGATGGAACTGGAACTAGTGAAGAAGAAAGACAAAGTGCAATAGAAAAAGCATCTGAAAAAATAGAAGGCATAGTAGATTCTATGAAGTTTTAGTTATAATATTTTATTTTATTGAAAATATAAAGGAAAAACCTCTCTTAATGTAGAAACCTATATTGAAGGAGGCGAAAATCATGCGAGAAGAAAAAAGTAATGAGAAGTATGATTGTTATTGGTGTAATCAAGAAAATAATTTCCATGTAGAGATAAAAGACAATGTAGTGATGATAGATGATGGCACTGGTATACTTAAACAAGCCGTTTTCATAGGGTATAAACAAATTCAAGTTAATTTGAATTGTTCACATTGTCAAAACTTAAATAGAATAAAATTAAATTTGTAAACTTTAGATATGGAGATTCTTGAAAGAGTTAAAAATAGAAAGTATTAATATTTAGACTGAAAATTATATTGTATACAATAATGATTAATTTAAGCTGTATTGTATTTTAATATTTATTTTCAGTCTTACTTTATTAAAATTATTTTTTGGGAGTATCTTGGAAAAAAGTATCTACTATTTTTTCTGAAATACTTTTTAATTGGTCAGCCATTGAAGTTAGGCTTAGTAAGGCTATCAATAAATCACCTTTATTTTCTGGATTAATACTGATATTTTCAAAATTAGACTCTATAAAGTTTGGCATATTATTTCTTTGCCTTTCTTTTATTGATATAAACTTTTCATAACATGCCACTAAATCTTCTCCGTTGAAGTCATCTTTTTCGTATACACCATTTAAGATTCTTTTAATCTCTTGTATTGTAAGTGTATTTTTCATAGAATAAATGATTATCATTTGTAAGATTTGTTCTTTGGTATATTTTTTTCCCTTAATTGGTTTGATTAATCCTTCTTTACTATAATTATTTATCATTGTTTTAGTGAGAATTTTATCATCCTCAAATCTTTTATTGGCAGAAAGTTTACTGTCAATTAGAGAAATAATCTGATCCATATATAGGTCAATAGATGGAATATCATTTGAAGTTATATCTGTATTATTTAGCGTTTCCAGTATTATGGTATTTAATTCATTGTTCATCATATGTTACCTCCATAATATTTATAATACACTAATTTAGAAAATAAAACAATATTAATGGTTGCAAAAGATATATAAAGTGGTATAATTAAATTTATAATATAGTATTAAAAACTATATATAAAATGTAATTTTTAAAATACATAATTGTAGGAGGATGAAATGTATCAATTTTTTTTAAAGGGTAGAGACCCAATAAGTAGTTTAACTCATTTTATAGGGGCTTGTTTATCTCTTATAGCTACTATAATTTTAATTTTTCAATCTATATCTTTACAACAAACTTCTTTTTTGATGATAGTGTCTGTGTCTGTATTTGGATTATCATTAATTGCTCTTTATAGTGCAAGCTCATATTATCATTTTTTAAAAGGTACACCAGAACAAGAATTATTTTTCAGAAAAGTAGACCACGCAATGATTTATGTATTGATTGCTGGTTCATATACACCAATATGCTTATATTTTATGCAAAAAGAAGAGGGAATAATATTTACTACAGCAATATGGATAGTTGCATTTATTGGTATAGTAATAAAAATATTTTGGATGGATGCACCTAGATGGTTGTCTACAAGTCTATATTTACTTATGGGGTGGGCAATTGTCTTTGATATAAATGCATTTAATTCAATTCCTAAGGATTGTCTTAACTTATTAATAATAGAAGGTGTATCTTACTCTATAGGTGCAGTTATTTACATTATTAAGAAGCCAAACATAAGTCCTGAATTTGGATTTCATGAGATATTTCATATTTTTATTATGTTAGGTTCTTTATTCCACTTTTTAGCTGTTTTATTGTATGTTTTATAGTTTAAGAATCCAGTTAATTGATACTAAAATTTCTACAATGAAGAAAATAAAAAGAACTGTCTTATATAGAATCTATCTTCTACTATAAGACAGTTCCTTATTATAAATACAATTATATTTATAATAACCTGTTTATAAAAATAGCATATTCAAAATGTCTATTCCATAATTCCTTTAATGTATTTCTCATTTACGACATATAGTTTGAATTTATGTACTATAATTATATCCTCTAAATTCTCTGACACACTAACAATTCTAACACATTTATTTCTAATTTCTACAGGCAAATCTAAATCATTTGTTAAATTTACATAGTCATCATATTTATACATAAAATCATCCCTTTACATTAAGATATACTTATTATACTATATTTTAATAAGTTTTTTTAAATTATTACAATTTTTCCCGAAATTTCATTTTTTATACACAAAACTTCCAAATTAAGTAAAGATTAAATATCTAACTGTACAAATAAAAAATCATATAAAATATTTTATTTAAATTTTTAAATAACTATTGCCAATTTTTGAAAAGTATATTATTATTAATAGTAATAAAAAAACTGTAAATTTAGAATATTAATAAAAAATATTTGGGAGGAAATTATCATGGTGAGATTAAATGTAGAAAAATTAAATATAAAATTAAATCATCACCATCATCATAGATTAAAGGGATTGTAATATGAAATTGATTCATAGACACAAGCCCTGTTTTTAGTGTAATTGGTCTTGTATCTATGATGGGAAGTAATTTTAAAAGAAAATTATAGCCATATAGGTATAAAGCCTATATGGCTTTTTTATTGTTTTAAATTTGCAAATGTAAGAGTAATTTTAATGAAAAGGGTGAGAGTATGAAATTTTTAAGAATTGAAGATGAGGTTATTTATTCTAAAAAAAGATACAAATTAAAAAGAGAAATAGACAGGCTTTTCTTAGATGAAGAATATTTTCAAATAGAACCACAATTATTTGAAGAATATGATGAATTTACAAATATAAATAGTAAAATCCCAAAAGAATCTATGGTAAAGGTTGTAAATGGAAGAGTAATGGTGTTAAGAGCTGATATAACTACAAGTATAATAAAAAGCCTCATACCAAGATGGGAAGAGGGTTTAAAACTTAAACTTTTTTATAATTCATCTATATATAAAAATAAGAATACAGTTGGAATAAAAGAGATAAGACAGATAGGTTGTGAGTATTTAGGAGAATCTTCTGTAGAAGCAGATAGAGAAGTGGTAAAATTGGCCCTTAAGATACTTGAAAAGTACAACAATAATTTCATTTTGGAAGTTGGGAGTAGTAAATATATTAATGGATTATTAGAGGAATTAAAATTGAATAAGAATTGTGAAAATCAAATTAAAAACTTATTATATACCAAAAATAACCATGAATTAAAAGTATATATTGAAGATTTAAAAATTAAAAATGATGTAAAAGAATTATTATCAAATATCTTAAGTTTTCAAGGTAATCTATATAATGTTATTGAAAAGGCGCAAAAATTCTATTGTAATGATAAGATGAAACAAGCACTTGAAGAGTTAAAACAAATAAACGATTTAATTGAGGAATGTAATTTTTTAGATAAAGCTAGATTTGATTTATCAATGATTACAATGCTTGACTATTATGAAGGAGTTATGTTTAGAGGATACTATCCAGACTCATATAAAGAAATTCTAAGCGGTGGAAGATATGATTCTCTAACTAAAGAGTATGGAAAAGAAATTCCAGCTATTGGATTTACATTAAGTGTTGATGAGCTAATGAAGTATGTATATAAGTAAGATTGAAAAGGAGGTATTATTTTGGATTATTTAACTATAGCACTAGCAAAAGGAAGAATAGAAGGGGAATCATTTAAAAAATTTAAAAAAATGGGCTTGGGAGACAGTATAGATACTGATACAAGAAAGTTAATTTTTAAAGATGAAAAAAATAAAATCATATATATACATGTAAAACCATCAGATGTGGTTACCTATGTTGAAAAAGGAGTTGCTGACCTTGGTATAGCAGGGAAAGATACTATTTTAGAAAATGAAACAGATGTATATGAAATATATGATTTAGGTTTTGGAAAGTGTAAATTTGCAGTAGCAGGATTAAAGGGAGATAGCATATATAGAAAAGATGAATATTTAAAAGTGGCAACAAAGTACCCAAATATAGCAAAAAAATACTTTAAAGAAAAAGGTCAAAAAATTGAAATAATAAAACTAAATGGTTCTGTTGAACTAGCTCCAATAGTAGGCTTATCAGATGTAATTGTTGATATAGTTGAGACAGGTAATACACTTAAAGCAAATGGACTTGAAATATTAGAAGATATATGCGATATAAGCGCTAGGATTATATCAAATAGAGCTAGTTATAGATTTAAGTATGAACAAATTCAAAATATAATTCGTTTGTTTAAGGAATTTGATAACTAAAATATAATTAAAATTGACAAGGAGAGGTTTAGATTGAGAGAAAAAGAAAGTATAAGAGAACTAAAGGGATACGAACCAAATCATGTAAATTGTAAGGTAAAGCTTGATGCAAATGAAGGAAATAAAAAGTTGTTCAAGTATCTTGTTAAAGAGCTTGGAGATAGCGATATAGATTTAAATTTATATCCTGAAGACTCTTATAGCGATTTAAAAGAGTCTATAATAAATTACATAGATATTTCTGGAGTAAGTAAGAAAAACCTTTTAGTAGGAAATGGTTCAAGTGAAATAATTGATTTGATAATACATACTTTTGTAGATAAAGATGAAACAATATTAAGTTTTTCTCCAAGTTTTAGCATGTACTCTATATACAGTCAGATAAATGGTTCAAAGTTTATAGGTGTTGAGAGTGATGAAAATTTAGTTATAAATATAGATGATGTAATTGAAACAGTAAAAGAAAACAATCCAAAGATAGTAATTGTTTGTAATCCTAATAATCCAACAGGGGCAATACTTAAAAGAGAAGACATAATAAAACTTTTAAACTCAACTAACAGTTTAGTAGTTTTAGATGAAGCATATATGGATTTTGGGGAAGAAAGCATGTTAGAGAATGTTTTTGAGTATGAAAACTTAATCGTTCTTAGAACTCTATCAAAGGCATTTGGATTAGCTGGGATAAGAACTGGATATATGCTATCTAATAGTAGTTTGATAAACTCTGTTGAGAAGGTAAGACCTCCATATAACTTAAATTCATTGTCCGATTTCATTGCTACAAGAGCATTGAAAAATAAAGAAGTAGTTAAGTCTTATATAGATGAAGTAAAAAAAGAAAGAGAAAAATTGTATAAAGAAATAATTGATATGGGTATCAAAGCGTATGAGTCACAAGCAAACTTTATATTATTTTACTCTGAGATAGAAAATTTATCACAAAAGCTGATTGATAGAGGAGTACTAATAAGAAAGTTTAGTGGAAAACTAGAAAATTATTATAGAGTTACAATTGGTGATAAAGAAGAAAATATTATGTTTGCAAATGCTATAAAAGATATTTTTCAAAAGGAGAATTAGGTATGAGAGTTTGGAAGATAGAAAGAAATACACTTGAAACACAGATTTTAGTAGAACTAAACATTGATGGTACTGGAAAAGTTGAGGTAGATACTGGAATTGGATTTTTAGACCATATGCTTACTTTAATGGCGTTTCATGGTAAGTTTGATTTAAAGATTATTTGTAAAGGAGATATATATGTAGATGACCATCATAGTGTGGAGGACATAGGTATAGCTGTAGGAGAGGCATTTAAAAATGCTTTAGGGGATAAAAAAGGAATAAGAAGATATTCTACTATCTACATACCTATGGATGAATCTTTATCCATGGTGTCTATTGATATAAGCAACAGACCATATCTTGTATTTAATGCAAAGTTTGATACTCAAACGATTGGTAGTATGAGTACTCAATGTTTTAAAGAATTTTTTAGAGCTTTTGTAAATGAATCTAGAGTAACTTTACATATTAATCTTTTGTATGGAGAAAATGACCATCACAAAATAGAAAGTATTTTTAAAGCATTTGCAAGAGCATTGAAAGAAGGTAGCGAAGTAATTTCCAATGAAATAGCATCTTCAAAGGGGGTCTTATAAAATGAATATAATAGTAGATTATGGTCTAGGAAATATAGATTCTGTATCTAGAGGTTTTAAGAAGGCTGGAATAGAAACTAAAATTTCTAACAATTTAAATGAAATAAAGGAGGCAAATTCACTAATACTTCCAGGTGTTGGAGCTTTTAGAGATTCTATAAATGCTTTAAATAAGCTAGATTTGGTGCCAATAATAAAAGAACATGTGTCAAAGGGAAAGTTTTTAATAGGCATATGTTTAGGCATGCAATTACTTTATGAAAAAAGCTATGAATATGGAGAATATGAAGGGTTAGGTCTTATAGAAGGTAGCATTGATAAACTGGATATAAGTTTAAAAGTTCCACATATGGGATGGAATAATCTAAAATTTAATAAGAAAAATGATGATATTCTTAAATATATTAAAGAAGATGACTATGTATACTTTGTTCATTCATATTATGCAAATTCATCAAATGAAGAACTTGTTGCGTTTTCAGAGTATGAGAAGAAGATTCCAGCAATAGTTAGAAAAGATAATGTATATGGTATACAATTTCATCCGGAAAAAAGTGGAGAAGTAGGTTTAAATATATTAAGAGCATATGGGGAGATGATAAAATGATAATATTTCCAGCAATAGATATAAAGGATAACAAGTGTGTAAGATTAACTCAAGGTGATTTTGACAAAGTAAATGTATATTATGATAATCCATTAGAAGTAGCATATAAATGGAAAAATGAAGGTGCAGAATATATACATATAGTAGATTTAAATGGAGCTAGAAGTGAATTTGGTGTAAATACAAAAACAATTGAAAATATAGCAAACAATATAAAAATACCTATTCAAGTAGGTGGAGGGGTTAGGGATAAGGAGAAAGTTCAAAGTTTAATAAAAGCAGGTGTTACTAGAGTGATACTTGGGAGTATCGCAATTGAAAATATGGAGTTAGTTGAAGAGTTGGTTAATGAATATCAAGAAAAAATTGTTGTTTCAATTGATGCTAAAAATGGAAAGGTAGCGGTTAGAGGTTGGGAAGTTGTAAGCAATGTAGATTCTCTGACTTTATGTAAACAACTTGAAAAAATAGGAGTAAAGACGATTGTTTATACAGACATATCAAAAGATGGTATGCTTCAAGGTCCAAACTTTGATATATATGAAAAAATATCAAAAGAGACATCTTTAAATGTTATTGCTTCTGGGGGAGTGACTTCTATTGAAGATATTAAAAAACTTAAAGATATGAACTTATATGGAGCAATAATAGGTAAAGCACTTTATGATAAGAAGATAGACTTTAAGGAGGCTCAACAACTATGCTTACTAGAAGAATAATACCATGTTTAGATGTACGAAATGGAAGAGTTGTAAAAGGGAAAAAATTTACAGATATAGTGGATGTTGACAGTCCAGAAGTCCTTGGAAAATTTTATAGCGACTGTGGCGCAGATGAACTTGTATTTTATGATATAACTGCATCAAATGAAGAAAGAAAGACATCTTTGGAATTTGTATCTAAAGTTGCAGAAAATATAAATATTCCATTTTGTGTAGGTGGAGGAGTAAATAAATTAGAAGACTTTACTAATATTTTAAGAAAAGGTGCAGATAAAGTTTCTATAAATTCATCAGCAGTAAAAAATCCTGAATTAATAAGAGAAGCCTCACTAAGGTTTGGTGCACAATGTGTAGTTTTATCAATAGATGCAAAAAAAAATGAAGCGGGTTCATGGAGTGTATATGTAAAAGGCGGTAGAGAGAAAACAGATTTAGATGCAATTGAATGGGCAGTCAAAGGTGTTGAACTTGGAGCTGGAGAGATTGTTGTAAATAGTATGGATGAAGATGGAATGAAAAATGGATATGATATAGAGTTACTGTCAAAAATAACATCTTTAGTAAATGTACCTGTTATAGCATCTGGAGGGGCTGGGAAAATGGAAGATTTCTATGAAGCAGTCAAAGAATCTAATGTAGATGGAATCTTAGCAGCATCTGTTTTTCATTTTGGAGAGATAAAAATAAAGGATTTGAAAAAGTATTTAAAAGAAATGGGTGTAGAAGTAAGATTATAAATTAAATATCTATAAGGAGATTGGAAAAATGAATGATAAATGTAATAATGTATGCAGTGAAAAATTTGAAGAATTTATAAAAAATGTAAAATTTGATGATAAAGGATTAGTTCCTGCTATTGTTCAGGATGTAATAAGTAAAGATGTATTGATGTTAGCATATATGAATGAGGAGTCTATAAAGAAAACTTTAAAAGACAAAATAGCTTGTTACTTTAGCAGAAGTAGACAAGAATTATGGGTTAAAGGTGAGACATCTGGAAATATTCAAAAAGTGGTCAAGATTTCTTATGATTGTGATGTAGATACAATATTACTTTTAGTTGAACAAACAGGTGTAGCTTGCCATACAGGTAATTACTCTTGTTTCTATAGAGATTTATTTGATGATACTGATAAAATTGACTTTGAAGTACAAAAAAATACATTAAAAGAATTATATGATTTAATAAATGAAAGAAAAAACAATCCCATTGAGGGGTCTTATACTAACTATCTATTTGACAAAGGTTTAGATAAAATTCTTAAAAAAGTTGGAGAAGAAAGCAGTGAAGTAATTATAGCCTCAAAAAATGAAGATAAAAGTGAACTTATTTATGAGATTAGTGATTTAGTATATCATACATTGGTTTTAATGATAGAAAAATGTGTTGAAATTGATGAAATAAAAAAAGAATTAATTAAAAGAAGAAAATAGAATAAAAATAGATTGATAGAAAATAAGAAAGTATACCGTTTTTTAAAAAAAACGGTATACTTTCTTATTTTCTGTTTTATATTGTAGAAGAAAATCACAGGTTTCTTACTTAAGTTTATTATGTATACAATTTATCAATAAAACGATTATAATACATTATTTATTTTAGAAAAAATATAATTATATAATTAATATTTAAGAAAAATAATTTTAAATTAATTTTCATATTGAATAATATGGGCTGAAAAAGGATATGTTTTAAGATGAAATAGATATAAATTTTAATAAAAAGTAAACGTTTTCAAAACTAATATTTTATTTTTTACTAAAAAATAAAATATTAGTTTTGATTTATGGTTTAATTTGGGTTATAATAAATTGTTAAATTATTTATTACTATAAAATAAGCTATAAAATAAATAAAAGTGATACTATTTAGTCAAAAACATTAATAATAAAATACAAATTACAAAAATATAATAAAATGTTTTTGAAAACAGTGAAAATTTATTGCAAAAGGTTTAAATTAACTTTTACTTGTGGATAGAATCTATTCTAATAGATAAATAGATATTGAAATGTAAAACAATTTAACTGTTATGAAGAATGTATCATCATATTGGGATTTTTAATTTTTATAATTTTTTTAAAAAATTTTAATTTTACTTAAAAATTAAAATTTACAAAAGTTTAGCATATGTTATTTTATCTTAATAAATAATAAAAACTATTTTTCTATAATATTGGCATAGTAGATGCTTATATAACTATGAAATTAAAATTAAATAGGATGAAGTAGGAGGAAAAAAATGGGAAATAGTGAGCTAAAAAAGACTCTTGGTGTATCTGCAGCATTATCAACTGTTGTAGGTTCAGTAATAGGAGCAGGTGTATTTTTTAAACCGCAAGCAGTTTATACATTAACTGGAGGAGCTCCAGGACTCGGTATATTGGCATGGTTAATAGCAGGAATCATAACTATAACAGCTGGTCTTACAGCTGCAGAGGTATCAGTTGCAATACCAAAAACTGGTGGAATGATGGTATATATAAAAGAGATTTATGGAGATAAATTAGGATTTTTAACTGGATGGATGCAAATTGTATTATTTTATCCTGGGATGATGGCAGCATTAGGTGTCATATTTGGAGAGCAAGCATCAGCTTTAATTGGTAATTCATCATTATTACTTCCAATAGCAATTGGAATTATAGTGATAGTTGCAGGGCTGAATATGTTGGGTTCAAAAACTGGGGGAGCTATACAAACAATTTCTACAATATGTAAATTAATACCACTTATATTAATAATGATTGTTGGATTTATTAAAGGCGGTGGAGATAATCCAATACTTAGTCCTATGGTTGGTGAAGGATTAAGTCTAGGAAGTGTAATAGGTCAAGTTTTAATTGCTATATTATTTGCATTTGATGGATGGATGAATGTTGGTACTTTGGCTGGAGAAATGAAAAATCCAGGAAAAGACCTTCCAAAAGCTATAATAGGTGGATTATCAGTGGTTATGGCTGTTTACTTTGTAATAAACTTAGCATATCTTTGGGTATTACCAGCTAGTGAGCTAGCTAATTACGCTTCACCAGCATCAGCAGTTGCTGAGGTTATATTTGGTTCAATAGGTGGAAAAATAATATCTGTAGGTATATTAATTTCAGTATTTGGAGCATTAAATGGATTCTTATTAACTGGTTCAAGAGTGGCCTATACTTTAGCAACAGATAAAACTTTGCCTAAATATAAAGTATTTTCTAAATTAAATTCTGCTCAAGTTCCAGCAAATTCTATAGTATTAGTATCTGTTCTTGCAGCTATCTATGCTTTATCAGGTCAATTTAATTTATTAACTGATTTAGCAGTATTTGCTACTTGGATATTCTATGTATTGACATTTATAGGGGTAATGAAGCTTAGAAAAACTCACCCAGATATACCAAGAGAATACAAAGTACCACTATATCCAATTGTTCCAATAATAGCTATAGTGAGTGGTATATTTGTCGTAGTTAATCAATTATGCTTCGCGGGTATGAAAACTACTATGATATCTGTTGGAGGTCTTATAATAACAGCTATAGGCTTGCCAGTGTATGCTTATATGACTAAGAAAACAAAAAATGAGTCTAACTAGTTTATAAATACTTTATGATTATATAAAAAATAAAATCTCAATCTATAACGTAGATAGATTGGGATTTTATTTTTTTATTTTTAGCTTTTATAATTACACCTCTAAAAAATCACCTGTCTTAAAATACTCTATTTTGTCTCCAAGTAATTTTTTCATGTAATCAAATGCAACTAATCCTGTACAATGGAATGTATATATTTTCTGAAAACCAATTGTGTTAAGTTCCTTTATGACATCATCTATGTATTCTGTAGAACAGTTAAGTCCACCTTGTTTTGATAAATTATCCATATGAAATCCTCCAATAATAAACTTAATTGATTTATCTGGAAAGTATTTTTTAACAGTATGAGCGATATTTACAATTCCACTATGACTACAACTACTTATTATTGATACATAGTCTCCATCCACATATACTAAGAATAATTCGTGTTTAAAATCATCTTCAATAAACATATTGTCCTTAAATTTTAACAGATTTTTATCTCTACAAAAGAAATCTTTATTATTGTTTTTATCAGAGAAGATATAAAGATTTTCACTAAGTTTGTAAAAATCATCTATCCAAATAAAGTTTTTATTAAAATCTTCAAATAAGCCCTTTCTATTTCCTATATAGTAGTTTTCTTGCTGATTTTCGTTATGGTAGAAATATTCATATAATTTAGCTTGAGATTTTATATAAACGTTAATATCTTTATTAATTTCAAAAAATTTATCTATACCGCCAATATGGTCGGAATGATTATGAGATATTACAAGTGCATCTAAATTTAATAAATCAACATTTAAATTTTTAGCATTTTCTATAAAATTTCCACTTTTTCCTGTATCTAATATATAGCTTTTATCATTAATTTCTAAAAATAAAGATAAAGCATGTTCAGATTTTAAGTTTTTGGAGCCAGAAATATTTTCAATTAAAGAAATTACCTTCATAAACAATACCTCCCAATAATATTTTTAGAATTTTTATACAATTAATACTTACATTGTAACAAATTATTATGTTGTAATGTAAAAAGTTTCCTATAAAGTATAACACTTTGTAGACAAGTTTATAAATTTTTATTTAATAACAAAAACAAATGTATATGAATATATAACATATTAAGGTCAAAACAAGAAATAATATTGTTTTCTTAATATATTTCTTATTTTAAATTTCTATTTTATAGAAAAAAAATTATAAATTTTAAAAATTAGAAACGACATTTTAACTAGTATTAATTGTAAAAAACACTATATAATACTCAATTTTCAACATTCTATACAATTATACAGAAACTATACAGCATAATAATCAGCAAAATAACAAATTTTAAAAATTAAGTAAAACTTTTTGTCGAAGTTCAACGTCTATATATATGTAGTGTAGATTCTGATTCTAAAATACTACAAAAATATAAATGTAAAAATATAGTAATATTGGAGGTCGAACGATGAGAAATAAAAAGAAAAAAATAAATAGAAAGAGATTGTATTTGCTTTTAAGTGCTATAGTAGTCTGTTTAGCATTTATAATAATTGGCATACGAGTTAGTTATATGAACATGAAAGAAGATGAAATTAGTAGAAATGCTAAACTATCAAGTTCTACTATTACAGATATAATATCTAATACATCAGCAGAAGTTAGTAAAGGGCCTAGTAAAAGTTCTGGAAAAGTAGCATACATAACTATAGATGATGGTCCATCTAAATTTACTGACCAAATGATAAAAACTTTAAATAAGTATAATGTTAAAGCAACTTTTTTTATGATAGATGGAAATATGAAGGAATATCCACAGCAAGTTAAAAATATAATTAAAAATGGGAACACAGCAGGTTTTCATAGTGTATCTCATGATATTCATAAACTTTATGTTACTAGTACATCAGCAAAAGATGAATTTGATACGAATGATCAGACTCTTTATAGTATAACTGGTAAACATTCAAAAGTAATAAGAATTCCTTATGGAAGTAAACCATATACTCCACAAGCTTCATATCAAGCCTTAGTTGATGCAGGGTATAAAATTTGGGATTGGGATTTAGATACTGAAGACTGGAAATCTAATTCTGCACAAATTGTACAGAATGTAAAAGCTCATATTAAGAATAGAAAAGGTGAAGATAAGGATCAACTTGTAGTTTTAATGCATGAGAAAAAACAAAGTGCAGAAGCTTTAGATTCAATTTTAAAATTTTTATCAGATGAAGGCTATGAATTTGCAGCAGTAGAGCAAAATCAGATACCAAAAAATTATTGGTTACGTAATTTGGAATAGTAAAAATAAAAAATGTTGATTAAGAGTTTTAAAAATTGAAAATAAAAAATGAGTGAGGTGTAAGTGTTTTGAATAAAAAACTTTGTGTAGGAATGGTCGGAGTACTATCTTTAATGATGGTTGGTTGTAATAAAAGTTTAGCTAAAGTGAATGATGTAGAAATCACAAAGGCGCAATATGAAAAAACAAAGGCAGTATTATCTGCTACTAACAGTTATATAAATGGTCAATCTTTAGATGAAATGGAAAAAAGTTTAGATAAAAAAGGTAGAAATAAATTAGAAAATGTTATAATATCGTTTATGGTGGATAATGAACTTTTATATCAAGAGGCTAAGGATAAAGGATTAACTCCAAGTAAAGGTGAGATAGACTCAAAATATCAAGAACTAGAAAATGAAATGAATTTGAATACAAGCTATAAAGAAAAAATGGACAAAGCAGGTGTAGATAAGGAATATTTAAAGCAAGAAATATCTAGAGATTTAGCCATAGACAAAAGTAAAAAAGCCTTTGAAAATAAAATAAATATAAGTGATGCTGAGATGGAATCTTATTATGTAAATCATAAAAAAGATTTTAACGTAGAAGAAGTAAGTGCTTCTCAAATATTGATATCAACTTTAGACAAAAATAAAAAAGAAGTAAGTAAGGATAAAAAAGAAGCTTTAAAAAAAGAGGCAGAGAGTATATTGACTAAAATCAAAAATGGAGAAAGTTTTGAAGCATTGGCTAAAAAATATTCAGATGACAAAGCGACTGGAAAAAATGGAGGTCAGCTAGGCTATTTTTCAAAGAATGATAAAAATGCTGAATTTACAAAAAAAGTATTCAAATTAAAGAAAAATGAGGTTTCAGGTGTTTTTGAAACTAGTTATGGATATCATATAGTCAAAGTTACTGATAAAAGAGAAAGACAAAAAAGTCTTAATGAGTGTCAGAGTTTAGTAAGAGAATCTATTTTAAACGAAAAATATATTGAGCACATAAAAAAATTGAATGAAAGTGCAAAAGTAGAGAGATAGAATCTATAAAAACTCAATCCTAGCCTGTAGCCGGAGGGAGATTTTACAGGAATGTTTAAGAGTTTAAAGAGAAGGAAAGTTGAGAGATACATTATCGATAATAAAGACTCTTTTTATAGAATTGCATATAGTTATACAAAAAATGAAGAGGACGCATTAGATGTGGTTCAAGAAGCCATGTATAAGGCTCTATATTCAGTAGAAAACCTTAAAGAAGTAAATTATATAAAAACATGGTTTTATAAAATTCTAGTTAGAACGAGTATAGATTTTATTAGAAAAAACCGCAAATATAATAATATGACAGATATCACTCTTATAGATGAGACAGGAGAATGTGATAAGTATACTGATTTAGACTTAAAAAAAGCATTAGAAGAATTACCTATTGAATATAAATCTATTATAATATTGAGATTTTTTGAGGATTTAAAGATTGAAGAAGTAGCAATAATATTGGATGAAAATGTGAATACTGTTAAAACTAGGTTATACACTGCTTTAAAAAAATTAAAATTAAAAATTGAAGAGTAGGGATAAAAAGAATGACGAACAAAGAAAGGTTAGATAAGTTAAGAGATGAGTATCATAAAATTCCAATACCAAAGAAACTAGATACTATAATAAATCATAAAAAAATAAAAGATATATATTGCGAACAAAATAAAAAGATAAATAAATGGAGATTTAAAGTCATTATGGCTTCAGCCTGTATGTTTATAGTATTAGTAAATATTAGCCCTGTATTTGCAGATAACTTTTCTAAATTACCTATAATTGGAGGATTAGTAAAAGTAGTAACTATAAAAAATTATAGTTTAAAAAACGAAAACTATGAAGCTAAAATTGATATTCCTAAAATACAAGGTTTAAAAGATAAAAATTTAGAGAAGAGATTAAATAATAGTTTTATGGAAGATGGAAAGAGGCTTTATGATGAATTTCAAAATAGAATGGAAAAAATAGAATTATCAAAAAATAAGGAACATAAGTATTTAAGCTTAAGTTATAGTGTTAAAAATAATTCTAAAGATTTTCTATCAATAGAAATGACAAAAAATGAGATAGAAGCATCATCATATGTGAGCAAAATACATTATAATGTTGATAAAAAAAGACAAATAGTTTTAACTTTACCTATGCTTTTTAAGGATGATAAATATATAAAAGTTATTAGTAATAATATAAAAGAACAAATGCGAAATCAAATGAAAAATGACAGCACAAAATCATATTTTATAGATCAGGGAAAAGATTCTCCTGTTAAAGATTTTAAAACAATAAATAAATATCAAGATTTCTATTTTAATAAAAATGAAGACCTTGTAATTTGTTTTGACCAGTTTGAAGTAGCACCTGGTTATATGGGTTCAGTAGAATTTGTAATTCCATATAAAGTAATAAAAAATTTGTAAATAGAATAGTAATTTATATATAAATATATTAAGGAGGTTAATATGAATACATATAAAAAACTTAAAAAATCTATATTTAAAATTGCTGTGATTTCAGTGTGTCTACTTGTAGCATTAGTAAATGTAAATCCTATATTTGCAGGAAGTTCTTCTGATAGAGTTATAAAAAATAATCCGATAAAAGTGATAAATGCTAAAAATTATAGTTTGAAACAAGATAATTATGAAGTCAATATCAAAATTCCTAAGATAGAAGGTTTAAAAGATAAAGATTTAGAGAATAAATTAAACAATGAATTTATGGAAAATGGGAAAAAACTTTATAGTGAATTTCAAAATAAAATGAAAAAAGAAAACAACAAAGGTCATAGATACTTAAATGTAAGTTATAGTGTAAAAAATAATTCTAAGGGCTTTTTATCTATAGAAGTTAAAAAAGAAGAGATAGAAGCTTCCTCATATGTAACTAAAACACATTATACTATTGATAAAAATAGAGAAATACTATTAAACTTACCAATATTTTTTAAAGATAGTAGATATATGGATGCTATAAGTGATAATATAAAAGGACAGATGAAAAATCAAATTAAGAAAGACAATACAAAATCATATTTTATAGACCAAGAAAAAGATTCCCCAGTAAAAAATTTTAAGTCTATAAATAAGTATCAAGATTTCTATTTTAATAAAGATGGAAACCTTGTAATTAGTTTTGATGAATATGAAGTAGCTCCTGGGTATATGGGGCCAGTTGAGTTTGTAATACCAGACAAAGTAATAAAAAACTTAAAGTAGACATATAGAAGATTTTTAAATAGACTAGTAAGGAGAAATATATGAATATATATGAACAAGCGATAAAGTTAATAGAAAATAATGAGGACTTTGCATTTGCTACAATAACTTCTCACTCAGGTTCAACACCACGTGAAACTGGAGCAATGATGATTGTAAAAAGTGATGGCTCTATATTTGGTTCTGTAGGTGGGGGAAGTGTAGAAGCAACATGCATAAAACATTCAATTAATGTTATAAAAAATAGAGAGTCAATGTTGTATAAATTTACTCTAAATAAAACTGATATAGCAAAGCTTGGAATGATATGTGGTGGTACTGGAGAAATACAGATAGATTTTATTGATAGTAATTTGAAAAGCAATTTAGAAAGATTTAATAAAAACTTAAAAGAAAATATAAGTAAAGCATATATATTTGGTGCAGGTCATATTTCAAAAGATGTAGCAGTAATATTATCACTTCTAGAGTTTAGAACAATAGTAATAGATGATAGAGAGGAATTTGCTAATTCTGAAAGATTTCCACACTCAGAAGTGGTAGTTTTAGATTCTTTTGAAAATATACCAGATTTTCCAATTGATGAGAATAGCTATATAATTATTTTAACGAGAGGTCATCTATATGATTCAAGTTCATTGGAATGGGCTCTTAAAACGAATCCTTGCTATATAGGTATGATTGGAAGTAGAACAAAAATTGGATTGACATACGAAAAACTTATGAAAAAGGGGTTCAGTAAGCAAGAACTAAATAAAGTACATGCTCCAATAGGAATAAAATTAGATGCTCAAACACCAGCAGAAATAGCTGTGTGTATAGCAGCTGAACTTATAAATTGTAGAGCAAATAAGGAAAAAAGAAATTAATGAAAATGATGAGCAAAGATTATCAGATTTTAAATATTAATTTTAAAAATAAAGAAATAGAAGCAGTATTACTGTATAAAAATAGAAAAAATATTTGCATAAAAATAGACTCATTTGGCAAAGTAGTTGTAATAAGTCCACCTAAAGTTTCTAAAAAAATAATAGAAGAAATAATAATTAAAAAAGGAGACTGGATACTTAAAAAATCTGGTGAGTATAAAGACAGAGAGGAAGCATACAAGCAAAGAACATTTATGACAGGTGACAAATTTCTTTATCTTGGTGAAGAATATTGCTTAGTTGTAAATAAAACTTTGGATGATTGTGTGAAAAAAAGTAAGTGTAAAATAAATCTTGAAGAATATAAAATAATTGTTAAAACAAATGACCTAAGTAAAGATTTTATCAAAAAATCTTTACAGTGTTGGTACAAAAATGAAAGTCAAAGAATTGTTTCAGAAAGAATCGATTTTCTTAAGTCGAATTGTGATATAATGAAGCAACTAACACCAGTTAATGTAAAAGTAAAAGAACAAAAAAGTAGATGGGGGAGTTGTACATCTCAAAAAAATATTTATATAAATTCAAAAATATCTATGGCGAGATTAGATGTAATTGACTATATAATAGTACATGAGTTTAGTCATTTATTACATATGAATCACTCAAAAAAATTTTATGATTTGGTAAAAAATATTATGCCAGAGTATAAAGATAAAGAAAATTGGCTTAAAAAAAATGGATATAAGATAATAATATGAAAACGATTATTTCAAATGTTCATTTAAAATATAAAAAAGTGATTATTGTGAAGAAAAAAAATAATCTGAAAATTTTAAAAAAGTCGTTGACATTCCAAAAGATAGATAATATAATCTATATTAACAGCAAAACAAAGTTAAAAAAATTAGATAGATAAAAGCAATGACAGAGACAACAATACTAATAGAGTTATCTACAGAGAACCAATGTTGCTGAGAATTGGTGTTAACAGTAGTATAATGATCACTCTGGAGCTTTTGTACTGAATATATTTTAGTAAGTACAAACGTCTGCCAACGTTATATGGCTAAGGTTAAGGTAATCAATTACCCGACCTGAAAAAGAGTGGTAGATATATTTTTTATATCTACAAATAAGGTGGTACCGCGGAATTTAACTTTCGTCCTTATAAGTAATATTTATATTGCTTATAAAGATGAAAGTTTTTTTATTTTGAGCGATATAAAAGATTAATCCATATAAAATTAATGAAAATAATAATAAAAAATAAGGAGGAGTTTTTTATGGAAAATACTGTATATGCTAAATTAAACCAAGGAATAGATTCTTTTTTAAGAGTGGCGATGACACTTAGAAGAAGAGAAGTTGATATACAATCAATAAGTATGACTGTAGATAATATGAATAATTCAGGTATAAAATTGATAGTAAATGAAGAAAAGACATCTCTAGATAGTGTCTTAAATCACATGAAGAAACTACATGATATAAGAGAAATAACTGTTGAACAAGTAAGACACTAATTAAATATGACTTATAAAAATTAAAAACTAGTATGAAGAAACTAATGTTTAAATAAAAACTAAAGAAAAATATTAGATGAGAAAAATTTTAGATTAAAAATACGATTATTATTGAAATTATAAACCTATTACAAATTCTAAAAACTGAAAATTATAAATATTAAGATTATTAAAACTATAAATATTGAGATTCTGAAGATTAAAATTCTATAAATTAGAAAATAAAGTTTGTTAAGTAGCATAGAATCAATGATAATGAGTATAAATTTCTAATAAAAATAAATATCACAAAATAATTGAGAGAAAATATTGGGAGGAAGTAAAGATGGCAAAGATGTATTATGAAAATGATGTAAATTTAGAGGTTTTAAAAAATAAAAAGGTTGCAGTTTTAGGCTATGGAAGTCAAGGTCATGCACATGCACAAAACCTTAGAGATAATGGTGTGGATGTAGTGATAGGACTTTATGATGGAAGTAAGTCAGCGCAAAAAGCAAAGGAAGATGGATTTGAAGTAAAGAGTGTAGCAGAGGCTACGAGAGAAAGTGATTTAACAATGTTGTTAATGCCTGATGAAAAGCAAAAGAAAGTTTATGAAGAAAGCGTTAGAGATAATTTAAAAGAAGGTCAAACATTAGCATTTGCACATGGATTCAATATACACTATAATCAAGTACAACCACCAGAATTTGTTGATGTTGTAATGGTAGCTCCTAAAGGACCTGGTCACTTAGTTAGAAATGTATTTACTAAAGGAAGTGGAGTTCCAGCATTGTTTGCAGTATATCAAGATTACACTAAAAAAGCCACAGAGACAGTTTTGGCATATGCAAAAGGAATAGGAGCTACAAGAGCAGGTGTTTTAGAAACTACTTTTAAAGAAGAAACAGAAACTGACTTATTTGGAGAGCAATCAGTACTTTGTGGTGGTATAAGTGAACTTATAAAATTAGGATATAAGACACTTGTAGATGCAGGGTATCAAAAGGAAGTAGCATATTTTGAATGTCTACATGAAATGAAACTAATAGTTGACCTTATATATGAAGGTGGATTTGAAAGAATGAGATACAGCATAAGCGATACAGCAGAATATGGAGATTATGTATCTGGTAAAAGAGTAATAACTGATGCAGCAAAACAAGGTATGCAAGATGTATTAGAAGATATACAAAATGGAAAATTTGCTAAGGCATGGATTAAAGAAAATGAAGAAGGGCGTGAAAACTTCCTAAAAACTAGAGAAGCAGAATATGCTACAGAAATAGCTGAAGTTGGTAGAAATTTAAGAAGTATGATGTCATTCTTGAAATAAATATATTAAATGGATTAGTTTGAGGGAAAGAGTGGTGCATAGTAGTGCGTATGAACGGAGCAAAGGTAATTTTAGAATGTTTAAAGAAAGAGGGAGTTGACACAATATTTGGATATCCTGGTGGAGCAGTAATACCTCTTTATGATGCTCTCTATGATTATACAGATTATTTTAAACATATAAGGACTTCACATGAACAAGGTTTGGTTCATGCAGCAGATGGATATGCAAGAAGCACTAATACAGTGGGGGTTTGTTTTACAACATCTGGACCAGGAGCAACGAATGCTATAACTGGTATAGCAACAGCCTTTATGGATTCTTCTCCTATGGTTGTAATTTCAGGTCAAGTTCCAACTAGTTTATTGGGGAAAGATTCTTTTCAAGAAATTGATATAACTGGAGCAACCTTATCTATGGCAAAGCACAATTATCTAGTTAGAAATACTAAAGAGTTAGTACCTACAATAAAAGAAGCTTTTAAAGTTGCAAACTCAGGTAGAAAAGGACCTGTACTTGTGGATGTTCCAAAGGATTTGTTTTTAGCAGAAATGGATTTTAATGATGAGGACTATGGTTTATGTCAAATAGATGAGTATATGGATTATAAGGATGATTTTGACTTAGATGATGAAAACAACTTTAAACTTTTAAAAGATGCAGTGGAGATGATAAAAGAGTCTAAAAAACCTATAATCTATGCTGGTGGAGGTGTTAAATCATCCAATAGTGAAGAAGTTCTTGTAAAATTTGCAACTAAGATAGATACACCTATATTAAATACACTTATGGGACTTGGAAATATAGATAGAAAAAATGAATTATCTCTTGGAATGGTTGGAATGCATGGAAGTAGAGAAAGTAACTTAGCACTTTCTAATTCAGATTTAGTGATAGCGATAGGTGCAAGATTTAGTGATAGAGTAATAAGTAAAAGTTCTGAATTTGCTAAAAATGCAAAAGTAATACACATAGATATAGACCCATCTGAAATAAGTAAAAATATAAAGTCCAATATATCTTTAGTTGGAGATGTAAAGATGGTTCTTAGTCTACTACTAGAAAGAGTTGAAGGTAAGGACAATAGCAATTGGAAAGAGGAAATAAAGACCTTTAGAAAAGGTGAGGGTGTAGAGGAAAAAGAGTTTCATCCACAGAATATACTTAGAAAAATAAACGAAAAATACGAGCAATTGGCAAATCCAACTGTAGTTGTTACTGATGTTGGCCAGCACCAAATGTGGTCTGCAAAGTATTGGGATTTTAAAGGAAATAAAAGTTTTATAACATCAGCAGGTCTAGGAACTATGGGATTTGGTCTAGGAGCAGCTATTGGAACTAAAGTTGGTAATTTAGATAAAAATGTAGTTTTAGTTACTGGTGATGGAAGCTTTAGAATGAATTGTAATGAGTTAGCTACAGTTGCAAATTATAATGTACCTATGCTTATTTTATTGCTTAATAATAGAACTCTAGGAATGGTAAGACAATGGCAGAAATTATTTTCTAATCAAAGATACTCTCAAACTGATATTAATGAAAATGTAGACTATGTTAAGCTTGTAAATGCTTATAATATAGATGGATATAAAGCATGTGATATGGAAGGATTAGAAAGAATTTTGGATGCAATAGATTTTAATAAACCTGTGTTTTTACAATGTGATATAGATAAAGACTATGATGTTTATCCTATTGTAGCTCCTAATGATGCATTAGAAAATTTGATATGTAACTAAAAATTGATACTGAATATTGATAAAGTTTTTTATTAAACTTTTATTGATATTCAGTTTTTTATTTTACAATAATCTCAAGTATAGATTAATATTTTTTAGTTTTATAATAATTTAATTCATGTATGATAAAGTATTGATTAAATATTAATGATGGAATTTAGAATAATAATGTAACTTAAGTAAATAATAATTCTGAATAATAATTTACGGAGGTATTTATATGTTTAAGCATGATAAAGCTTTATTAAAAGAAGTAAAAGTAGAAAGACCAAACCCTCAATATGCCGTTTTGATGCAAGAACAGTTAGGTGGTGGAAATGGAGAATTAAAAGCAGCAATGCAATATTTAGCTCAAAGCTTTAGAATAAAAGACCCTCAAATAAAAGATTTATTTCTTGATATAGCAGCAGAAGAACTTAGTCATATGGAAATGGTAGGTCAAACTATAAATTTATTAAATGGGCATGATGTTGATTACAAAGCAGTTGATACAGGGGAAATCGAAACTCATGTTTTAACTGGATTATCACCAGTATTAATAAATTCATCAGGAGCTCCATGGACTGCTGATTATGTTACAGTTACAGGTGATTTAGTAGCTGATTTACTTTCAAATATAGCTTCTGAACAAAGAGCAAAGGTAGTTTATGAGCATCTATATAGACAAATTGATGATAAATATGTAAAAGAAACAATTGATTTTTTACTTAATAGAGAAGAAGCACATAATGCTTTATTTAGAGATGCTTTAAACAAGGTTAAAGATACAGGTTCAAACAAGGATTTTGGAGTTACAGAAGATTCTAAGCTATACTTCGATTTATCAACTCCAGGACCAAATCATGATACTAAGATAGATATCAATCCTCCTTCTTTTGAAAAACCTTTAAAGAAATAGCTTGATATTTCTTGTATTGTTTTGTTTTGGTAGGTATTTTAAAAATTATTTGCCTAGAGGAATTAAGTAGATAAAAACTTAAATATATACAGTTAAAAATGGGTATATGCTTATTATAAGTGTATATCTATTTTTTTATTGCAAAACATATAACAAAATAATAAATGAGGTGGTATCATGGCAACGAATAAAAAACCTAATAATTTAATAAGTGAGAAATCTCCATATCTTCTGCAACATGCATATAATCCCATAAATTGGCATAGTTGGAACGACGAAACTTTTAAAAAGGCAAAGGAAGAAGATAAACCGATATTTTTAAGTATTGGATATTCAACTTGCCACTGGTGTCATGTTATGGAAAATGAATCTTTTGAAGATGAAGAAGTTGCTGAAATAATGAACAAAAACTTTATAGCAATAAAAGTAGACAAGGAAGAAAGACCAGATATAGATAGTGTGTATATGACAGTTTGTCAAGCAATGACAGGTAGTGGTGGATGGCCAATGACTATAATAATGACTCCTGATAAAAAACCTTTTTTTGCAGGAACTTATTTTCCAAAATACTCAAGATATAATAGACCAGGTGTTATAGATTTATTGGAAAATGTATCTGACAAATGGAATACAAATAAGGATATGCTTATAAAATCTGGAAATGAAATAGTAGAGGCTCTTAAAGATGATTTTGGAGTGAAAAATACAGATGGTGATTTATCAAAAGATATGTTGAGTTCATCAGTTAGAATATTTAAAACTATTTATGATGATAAATATGGTGGTTTTGGTAATGCACCTAAGTTTCCAAGTCCTCAAAATCTTATGTTTTTGATGAAATACTATAGTATAGAAAAAGATGAAGATGTATTAAAAATGGTGGAAAAAACTTTAGATGGAATGTACAGAGGAGGTCTATTTGACCATATTGGATTTGGTTTTTCAAGATATTCCACTGATAAAAAATGGTTAGCACCTCATTTTGAAAAGATGCTATATGACAATGCTATGCTTACAGTTGCATATTTAGATGCATACAAGATAACCAAGAAAGAGTTATATAAAGAAATTGCTATAAAAACTATAGATTATGTAATTAGAGAGATGCAAGATAAAGAAGGTGGATTTTATTCAGCACAAGATGCAGATAGTGAGGGCGAGGAAGGTAAATTTTATACATTTAATCCACTTGAAATAATTGATATATTAGGTGAAGAAGATGGAAAATTCTTTAATGATTATTTTGATATAACTAATAGTGGAAATTTTGAGGGGAAAAGTATTCCTAATCTCATAGAAAATAAAGAATATGATAAGTATAATGAAAGAATAGCTAATTTGAGTAAAAAGGTATTTGAATATAGGAGAGAAAGAACTTCTTTGCATAAAGATGATAAAATTCTGACATCATGGAATGCATTGATGGTAGTAGCTTTAGCAAAGGCTTATAAAACTCTAAAAATGGATAGATATTTAGAGTATTCAAATAAGTGTATTGATTTTATAAATAGTAATCTTGTGAATAAAGCAGGTAGATTATTAGCTAGATATAGAGATGGTAGTGCTGATTATTTAGCATATTTGGATGATTATGCATTTTTGATATGGGCATATATAGAACTTTATGAATCAACATTTGATATAAAGTATTTAGAAGAGGCATTAAAATTAAATGAAAGTTGTATTGAGCTTTTTTGGGACTATGAAAAAAGTGGATTTTACCTATATGGTAAAGATAGTGAAAATTTAATAGCAAGACCAAAAGACTTATATGATGGAGCTATTCCATCAGGTAATTCTGTACAATTATATAATCTTATAAGACTTGCAAAAATTACTGGTGACAATAAACTTGAAGAATTGTCATACAAGCAATTAAAGCTTTATTCAGATAGTGTAAAAAATTCACCAACAGGATATAGTTTTTATATGCTTTCATTAATGTATGAACTTTATCCTACAAAAGAAATCATATGTATTTTAAAGGAAAACTCTGATTTAATTGGTTTTAAGACTTTAGTAAGTGAAAATTTTTTACCAAATTCAACTTTTTTAGTAAAAAAATACAATGAAGAAAATACTAAGATAGATTTTTTAAATAATTATAGATTAAAAAACGACAAAACTACTTATTATGTATGTCAAAATAATGGTTGTAGTCAACCATTTAATGATTTACAAAAGCTAAATGATATAATTTTTATGAGAGACTAATTATAATGTTGAAAGAACTCAGTATTGATATTTGATACTGAGTTCTTTTTGCAATAGTTATTCACCCAGTTACATTTTACTGTTCTCTTTTCTTTTTAGGGATATTTACGTAGTTCTTATTATTAGGCAAAATAAATCATGGTATTCGCACTCCATTTCTTGATTTTATTTGGTTCTCCATATATAATATATGCTGATATATTATAACGAAAGAACCATTTGAATATGGAATATATGTCTTGCCCCTAAGTGACGATAAAATGGGGCATTTCTGAAAGATGGTGCAAAATATACTGGAATTTTCAAAAATTGATTATATGTGGCTAATACTAAAAGACTCTAAAAAGTCGTATAGTAGAACAAAGAGGAGAAAGGAGCTATAATATGAATAATGTTGTGATTATAGACGATGACAAAGAGCTTTGTGCTCTTATGAAAAAATGTGTAGAGCAAGAAAATTTATCTGCTATTATTGCACATGGAGGTGTGGAGGGATTACGCCTGACTGATGAAAACAAAAATAGCTGCTCTCTTGTGATTTTGGATGTAATGATGCCAGACATAGATGGGTTTCAAGTTCTGAAAAAAATTAGGGAAACAAGTAATGTCCCAGTACTTATGCTTACCGCTAAAAGTGACGAGAATGATAAAGTTTCTGGGTTGCGTCTAGGTGCTGACGATTATCTAACAAAGCCATTCTGCATAAATGAGCTTATGGCTCGTATCAATTCTCTTATTCGCCGTTATACTATGTTAAACCCTACTTTTGTAACAGATACAGATTGCATAATAATAAAAGGCATGGTTATTGACAGAACAAATCGCGTTGTTTCCGTTGACAATATTCCTGTTCAGCTTACAAGCAAAGAATTTGATTTACTTTCTTTTCTGGCTTCTAATAAAGGACGAGTGTTTACCAAAAAACAGATTTATATGCAAGTGTGGGGAGAAGAATATGCTTTTGACGATAGTAATATTATGTCTTTTATCAGTAAATTACGGAAAAAGATTGAAGCAGACCCTGGACATCCATTTTATATTTTGACAGTCCGAGGTGTTGGCTATCGTTTTAATAAGGAGGCATAACCTAAATATGAATGTTTATCTGCTTTTTGCATTTGCTCTTGCTTTAATTATTATAGTGTATCTCGTTTCTATTTTGTGGCGTGTCCGAACACAGCTTGCACTTATAAAATATGCTTTAGAAGATATAAAAAACGGGAACCTTAACCGACGTGTTTTAACAAGGAAGAGTGATATAACAAGACAAATTTGCTATGATATTAACAAAATTGCAATCAACAGTCAATCACAGCTTATCCAGCAGAAACAATCGGAACAAGCATACAAACAGCTAATGACAAGTCTTTCCCATGATGTAAAAACTCCACTTGCTTCTTTGGTTGGTTATTTGGAGGCAATCGAAACTGATATTGTTGTAGGAGAAGAAAAGGACGAATATATACATGTTGCGTATAATAAAGCCCAACACTTAAAACATTTTGTAGAAAATCTATTTGAATGGGTGAAATTGGATTCTAGGGAACAGATTTTTCATTTTGAACTTTTCGATTTGAATGAATTATCTCGTAATATTATAGCTGATTGGGTTCCTATTTTAGAAAAATGCCATTTTGAATATGAAATTGATATACCTGAAACTGAGTATGCTATGCACATAGATGTAAACGCATATACCCGCATTCTTAATAATCTATTACAAAATATCATTAGGCATAGTGATGGAGATAAAGTAACACTACGTATTTTTGAAAATGAACAGCAAGTCAAAATTGTAGTAGAAGATAACGGGAAAGGAATATCTTCTGATAATCTCCTACATATCTTTGAAAGAATGTATCAATGTGACCATTCTAGGTCATCAAAAGGTAATGGCTTAGGATTGGCGATTGTAAAAGAACTTATCAATGTTCACAAAGGAACGATTACCGCCAACAGCACCATTGATATGGGGACTATATTTACAATATTGCTTCCGAAAGCTCTGTAAAATGCAGGGCTTTCTTTCTGCTAAAACAAGATAAAAGCAAGGTTTTGGCAAGGTTTATGTTGTATACTTCTAATTGTGATTGTTTCTGATATTCTATCAGTTATCACATGACAAAAGTAGTTTTATGGAAAGTGAGGAAATTTTATATGAATGATTTTGTGATTGAAACAAAACATCTGACAAAAGTTTATGGAGAACAGGAAGTGGTTAGCAAAGTCAATCTCCATATTAAAAAAGGTCAAATTTACGGTTTGTTAGGACGCAATGGCGCTGGTAAAACCACGATTATGAAAATGATTTTAGGACTGACGCCTATCACTTCTGGCGAAGTAACTGTATTCGGAAAAAATATCAAAGGTAGAGAAAAGCAAATATATCCCCGTATTGGCGCAATTATTGAAACACCAGGATTTTATCCAAATTTAACTGGAACAGAAAATCTTGAAATTTTTGCGAAGCTGCGCGGCACAGCCAGCCCACACGCAGTTGAAAACGCATTGAAAATAGTAGGATTGCATTATAAAGACAAAAAGCTGTTTGGTAAGTATTCACTTGGAATGAAACAGCGTCTGGGAATTGCAAATGCTATTTTACATGACCCAGAAGTGCTGATTTTGGATGAACCTACAAATGGTCTTGACCCTATTGGCATTGCTGAAATGAGAGATTTTATTAAACATTTAAGTGTTGAGTGTGGAAAAACGATTCTTATTTCAAGTCATATTCTTTCGGAAATTTCATTATTGGCTGATGATATTGGAATCATCAACAATGGTGTCCTCTTGGAAGAAAGCAGCATGAGCCAACTAGAAAAGAAAAATCGTAAATATATACTGCTGCAAGTGTCAGATACTCCAAAAGCTTTACTGATTTTAGAGCGTCAATTCAACTTAAAAGATTATTCTGCTCAAGACAGCCATAGCTTACGTATTTACGACACTAATCTGAATATGGGTGAAATAAATAAAGCCCTTGTTATGCAGAATGTTACTGTAACTAGTTCGGGGATTTGTAATGATACTTTAGAGGACTATTTCAAAAAAATTACAGGAGGAGAAGGCATTGCTTAAATTTATTCAAACAGAATTTCTTAAACTGCGCCGCAAGAAACTTATTTGGTTAATGTTGTTAGCTACTCTCATTATGCCATTTTTCGCACTATTATATTTCAAGCATTTGGGAGAAACTGATGTTGACCCAATACAATTTTATAAATGGTCTGCGTTCAGTTATACTATTTTTATTATTTTGCCTGTCGTTTTGGGAATGCTTTGCACGATACTTATGCGCGAAGAAAATCAGTATGATATACTCAAACAACTTTTGATTGTGCCTATAAGCAAAATGGGATACTTTTTCAGTAAATTTTTTGTGGTTTTGATTTACTCTATTTGTTTCATGCTGATTACAGCCATTGCTTCTATTATATTCAGTATACTTCCTGGATATGTCGTATTTGAATGGGGAAGCGTTTTATATTTACTGAAAAAATGTTTGGAATTTGGTGTTATTATTGCTTTTGTAATGCTACCGATTTTAGCAATCGCTGTGTCGCAAAAAGGATACATTCTCCCAACTTGTATAACATTGGTGTATGCCTTTTCTGGTTTTATCTTAATGACAGTAAATATGTATTTACACCCGTTATCCAGTATGGCAGTTATCGTTATGCGAAATAAAGATATCCCAGGTCTTGTATATACACAGGCAATTAACATTCCACTTGCATTTCTTTGTATTTGCATTTGGGATATTGTTTCAATAGTACTTGTAAATATAGCATTAAGAAAAAGAAAGTGAGGTATGAATCATGCAAAAATTACTTTGGGCTGAAAGCCAAAAGCTTCGCCGTTCAAAGGTTGTTTGGATTGCAGTTTTTGCAATAGTTATGGTAGCTACTATGATTTTTGCAGGAGGACAAGGTGTGCATGATGGACCAGATTTACATTATGGATTAAAAACTGTATATGAGGGCTCTCGGTATATAGACAATGCAGGGTGGTATATGGACGAAGTTCAACCCTGGGCAACTTTTTTTGTTCTTCCAGCAGTCATTGCCCTTTTAGGGAGTTATATGATTTGTCGTGAAGAAGATGATGATACCATAAAATCTCTGCGCCTAATTCCTGTAAATGAAGCAAAATTAACCATTGCAAAAATGATTGTTACTTTTGCATTTAGCATACTCCTTTATTTGTTGCTCTTTGCCATAACATTTTTGACTGAAGTTATTTTACATCTTTCCGATTTATCAGTAGAACTGATTTTAAGTTCTTTGAAAGAATATTTTTTAGGTGGTGTAGGTGTATTCCTTGCAATTTCACCCATTATCGCGCTGGTATCACGTATGAAAAAAGGGTATTGGCTTGCGTTAGTATTTACTGAAATTTATTCTGTTACTGGACTATTTGCGAGTATGTCAAATACTCTAAAAACCTTTTATCCTATTTCAGCTATATTTAACTTTTCTGGTTACCACATAACCACTGTAGGAAAAATAATGGGGAGTACTATAATATTGTTGCTGTGCATCTGTCTTTCTGCCTTTATACTGAAAGGGCTAAAACATAGTGAAGAAAATTGAAATAGGTAATATCAAAATGAAGAAGATGAAAAAGCTGATTATGCTTATTGTATTTCTATTACTCTTTGATATGCTACACTGTTATATCGAATGGAAATTCAACAATGACTCACCTAAAGGGATAATAGAACTAATAGATGAGTGGACTGACCAGATTGGTCTGCATCATGTGATG
This sequence comes from Clostridioides sp. ES-S-0123-01, assembly GCF_020658415.1. NCBI lineage: Bacteria > Bacillati > Bacillota > Clostridia > Peptostreptococcales > Peptostreptococcaceae > Clostridioides > Clostridioides sp. ES-S-0123-01. The sequence goes on along the minus strand of NZ_JACVWD010000001.1, from coordinate 730,538 downwards.
GGTGTATTTTTTTATTCGAAAATGCAACTGGAATCATTTCTGTGTGGCGACTAAGAGTGAAAAGTAGAAATTCCTATCAGAAATGATGAAGCCATTTGAAATTTCAGACAATCATAGAAAACCAGTTTGGTTACATCTATAGATAATTCATCTATGTATTTTAATGTAAGAATAAGCTTATAATGTTTGAGAATCTTATCTAAGCAACTTACTATAATCTGATTTTCATAATCTCGCATGATTTCAAGTTCAATGACCTTAATACAGTCAACAAAAGACTATAAAAGTTATTCAAATTTATAAAAGGATAAATAGATTTAACGGCGATTTTGAAAAAATTAAAGTCGCCGTTTTCATGTTTTGATTTATATTATACAAATATCTATATTTCAAACCTCCATCTTTAATCTCATGAGCATTTAAAAATATTGTGATATTATAGATAGCTTTTTCATTATAATATTAATCTTTTTTATTTACTTTATTTCTTCTTCTTGAGAATTCTTTAAGTGCTTCAGCTTTAATTTTATCAAGTTCTTCATCCTCCATAAAATTAGCATCGTCTTCAAATCCATCTTGTTCTTCGCCATTAAAACGATACATTTTTTTTAGTAAACTCCACAAGGTTTCTAATTCGTCTTGAGTAAACTCATGAAATACATCTGCCATAAAATTTATTCCAACTCTACTACATTTAATCATGACTTGTTTTCCTAAATCGGTAACCTTTACATTAATTGCTCTTTTATCATTTGGGCTTGGAACTACCTGAACATATTCATTTTTTTCAAGGTTAGCAACTATTCTATTTATATTTTGTTTACTTGTACCCATTTTTCGTGCAATATTATTTAATGTTGTTTCTTCTTCTGGTAAGTGAAGAATAGATAAAATAGTCATATATTGTCTTGAAGTAAGTACATCAAAATACTTATCGCCTTCTATTTGTATTTTGTTTGTAAGAGTAAAAAGAGTTGCATATGTTTGATTCATTAGAAACAATTCTTTCAATTCATTTGAATAATCCATAAAATATCTCCTTTGTATTTAGATATTATTTTGACGAAAACAGAATATCACGAATTGAATATAATGTCAATATGATGTCCAAGTATAGTTAAATGTTCTCTCTAAATAATTAATATTCAATAACTAAATTATTATATAGTTATTTAGAGCAACACTTGTATAGCAATTTATGCTAATAATTAATAAGTAAGAAACTTATATAGAACGTTTTGACTTGAAAATTGTAGTAATATAGTATATAAGTTAATATGTTGAATAAATTCAGGCTGGAGGAGTAATTATGAAGTGTACAAATTTTACTTTCAAGGGAAAAGAAGATTTAGATATATATACATATAAATGGGAAGATGAAAGTATAGAAGACCCAAAGGCAATTGTACAAATTGCCCATGGAATGGCAGAAACTGCACAACGGTATGAAGTTTTTGCTAAAGAGCTTACTAAAAATGGATATATAGTATATATAAATGACCATAGAGGACATGGAAAAACCGCAAAGACAGTAGAGAATGTTGGGCATCTAGCTGAAAAAGAAGGTTTTAGATGCCTTGTAGAAGATATGAATACTTTAACAAGTATTATAAAAAAGGAAAATAAAGATTTGCCAATTTATTTATTTGGGCATAGTATGGGGTCATTTGCGAGTCAAAGATACATAATGGATTACAGTGATAATTTATCTGGTCTTATATTATGTGGTTCAAATGGAAAACAAGGTATTATTCTAAATTTGGCTCATCTAATAATTAATCATGAGATTAAAAAGCATGGAAGAAATTCTCGAAGCAATAAAATAAATGATTTAATATTTGGTGGAGAAAGCATAAGAAGAAATAAAAATACTAAATTTGATTGGTTAAGTAGAGATAAAGAACAAGTTGAAAAATATATAAATGACCCATTTTGTGGGGTGGTATGTACTTGTGGCTTTTTTTATGATTTAGTACAAGGATTAAAAGAAATAGAGGATAAAGAAAACTTAAAAAAGATACCACTTGATATTCCTATTTATATAATATCTGGAGATAAAGACCCTATAGGTAAAAATGGTAAGGGTGTCTTAAGGCTAAGGGATAGATATATAAAATTAGGAGTAAAAGATGTAACATGTAAACTCTATAAAGATGGAAGACATGAATTATTGAATGAGATAAATAAAGAGGAAGTTTTTGAGGATGTTATTTGTTGGCTAAATGAAAAATGGGAATTTTGTAGTCAATGAAATAAGCTTTTAACTTATAATTTAACCAATAGTTAAATTATAGGTTTTTTGTTAACTTTGCCTCGATTTACTAATAAATGCTTTTTTAATATACTTAAATTAAGAGATATACATTAAGGAGGTATATATGCGAATTAAAATAGGTGAAGTCATACAAACATTGAGAAAAGAAAAAAGTTTAACACAAGAACAATTAGCAAAGTTTATAGGAGTGTCAACACCAGCAGTATCTAAATGGGAAAGTGGAAACTCTTATCCAGATATAGAACTATTGCCAGTATTAGCAGATTTTTTTAATGTATCTGTTGATAAACTTTTAAACTATAAAGTAGATTTAAGTGAAGAAGAAGTAATGAAAGTCTATAAAGAACTAGAAGCAACTCTTGCTAAAGTAGAAATTGATTTATTAATAGAGGAACCATTAGAAGAATTTAAAGAAGATTTAGAATCTGTAGAAAGACTTGCTAATATGTATATGGAGAAATATCCTCAAAGTTATCTGCTAAAGTTAAAAATAAGTTCGCTATACCAAATGTATTCATATAAATTTGGTAAAGATAAATTCAATAGTAAAATTAAAGAAACAACAAATATTCTTGAAGATATAGTTAGAAATACAGATGATATTCAGATTAAAGAAACAGCGCTTCTTATTTTATCAAATGCATATTATATGTTAGACGATTACGAAAAGGCAGAATTATATTTAAATATGATACATAAAGCAATAGGAGACACAAGTGTTAATTTAGCTATGATATATTTAAGTCAGAATAGATTGGATGAAGCAGAAACATTACTTCAAAATAAATTATTTAGCGATGTATTTAATGCAACTCTGGATTGTAAAGGATTAATTAATGTATGTAAAAATAAATATAAAGAATTAAAGAAAGAATTAGATGATGGAAGCTATAACAAAAAAACAACAGAAAAAGAAATGGAATATATAAAAAATAAATCATTAGGATATGCAAATATATCTTTAGAAATAAAGAAGAAATTTAGTGAAAATAGAGGAGCTTTTTTTGGAATATACATGGACTACATAGAGTTATCTTTAAATTTCTTATTTTTTAATATGAAAGAAGAAGCTAAAGAAGCTTTATATGGTTTAAATGAAATATTAGAAAAATATCACCTACATGAAAGTTCAGATACAAGTCAAATGATGTTTTTTGATAAAGTAAAATCTAGAAATTCATATACTTTTAATGTATATACTAATCTACTTATCATGTTTAATGATAATAGTTTTAATGAATTAAGAGAAGAACCAATTTTTGAATCTATAATTAAAAAGGTTTCAGAATTGGAGAAAATGTTAAAAGATAAATAAATGTTTAGTGTGACGAACTGAAATTAGTAAATAAAAAGCTGGAAATCAGGATACTTAATAAAGTAAATATCTTGTTTCTAGCTTTTTATTTGCATGAAATAAGTTATCAAACATAGAGATTTAATTTGTATGAAATAAGTCATTAACCGTAGAATATAAAAAAATTATGAATAAAACAAATTTAGAAGTTACAAAAAAGTTACATAAATTTAGAAAGTTATAATATACATATATAATATAAGATTAAAACTGTAATAAATAAGTTAATTTAAAATTTGAACATGAAAGGGGAAATATTATGGAGAAAAGAGAAAAGAAAATAATAATATCATCTTTATTAAGTGTATCAATTTTAATGAGTTTAGTAAGTATATATTCTATATTAAATAAAGAAGAGATAAGTCTAACTGTTAAAGGCCAAGAACAAAAAGTGTCTTCATTTAAAAAGACAGTTGAAGAACTTTTGGATGAACAGGGAGTGAAATACAATTCTGAAGATAAAATTAATCCAAGTTTGAATACAGAATTAAAGGATAACATGAAAATCAAGGTTGTTAAAGTAACTAAAAATCAAAAAGAAGAATTTGAAAAAATACCATTTGACACAAAACATATGAATGATAGCAATTTAGTAAAAGGAAAATCTAAAGTCTATCAGGAGGGAATAGAGGGAGAGAAAAAACTAGTCTATAATTTAACTTACCATGATGGAAAGCTAGTCAAAAAAGTCTTATCAAAAGAAGTGATTTCTAAAGAACCAACTACAAAAATTATAAAAAATGGAACTAAAGAAAAAGTATTAATTGCATCAAGAGGAGCAAATACAAGAGGAGGAAAACATATGAGAGTAGTTGCTACTGCATATGCAGGAGATACTATAACATCTACTGGTACAACACCAAGATGGGGGGTAATTGCAGTTGACCCAAATATAATACCATATGGAACAAAAGTATATATACCTAGATTAGGTATGACATTTGTTGCAGAAGACTGTGGAGGTGCAATTAAAGGGAACAGAATAGATATATTTATGAATAGTGAAGGAAAAGCATCTAATTGGGGGAGACAGAGTCTAGATGTATATGTGTATTAATTTAGTGAATATAATAACTTTACTTAGAAGGAAAAAAAGTATAAAATATGAATTAATTAAACTGTTAGATTATTCTTAAAACAGAAAAAACATAGCTAAGGGGGGATAAGATGAAAATAGTCTGCTTAGGAGACAGTTTAACATATGGATTTGGAGTATCACGAAGTAATTCATGGACAAACATTGTGAGTCAGGAGACTGGTTTAGAAATAATAAATAAGGGTATAAATGGTGATACAACAAGTGGTATGTTAGTTAGATTTAATGAAGATGTTTTACAGAATTCTCCCGATATGGTTTTTATAATGGGTGGTACTAATGATTTTATTGCTGGAGCAGGAAATGAAGTTATTAATTCTAATATAATGGCTATGGTACATCAAGCATATGCAAAAAATATTATACCAATAATAGGTATACCACTGAGACCAGATATTCCAAATGTTAGGGAAGATTGGAGTAGCTTTACGGATTTTAATACAGTATCAAAAAAGTTAGAGTCATATAATTATTGGATAAAAAAATTTAGTGTGACATTTAATACTGATTTTGTAGATTTTTATTCTGAATATAATAAGAGTATGGAAAAAGAAGGATATAAAAAATTATATTTTGATGGATTACATCCAACTAAGGAAGGTCATAGAATAATTGCAAATATTTTTATTAAGTCAATTAATAAGTATATAGAAGAGTCATAATTATATAAAAAAGGTTTATCTATGCAATTATAATAAATGGATAAAATAGGGAGGATTTTATTATGGATTATACTAAAACTTATGAAGAATGGGTAAAGAGTTCATATTTTGATGAAGATACAAAACTAGAATTAGATAAAATAAAAGATAATGAAAAAGAGATAGAAGATAGATTTTATAAAGATTTAGAATTTGGAACGGCTGGTCTTAGAGGTGTAATTGAAGCAGGAACTAATAGAATTAACAAATATACAGTTAGAAGAGCTACTTTTGGATTGGCAAACTATATACTAGAAAATACTACAGAGGAAGAAAAAAATAGGGGCGTAGTAATAGCTCATGATAATAGGCATAAATCTAGAGAATTTTGTATAGAATCTGCAAATACATTAGCAGCGTGTGGTATAAAGGCATATATATTTGATAGTTTAAGAACTACTCCAGAATTGTCCTTTGCTGTTAGAAATCTAAATGCAATAGCAGGGATAGTTATAACAGCTAGCCATAATCCACCTGAATACAATGGATACAAAGTATACTGGGAAGATGGGGCACAAGTTATGCCAGATATTGCAAATGCAATAACAGAAAAAGTAAATAGCATACATGATTATAGTATAATACCAACTTTAAATGAAGCTAATAAAAATTTAGTAGTCTTATTGGACGAAACACAGGATACTGAATTTATAGAAGCTGTAAAAAGTCAAGTTATAAGAAAAGATTTAGTAAAAAGCGTAGGTAAAAGTTTTAAAATAGTTTATACACCTCTTTGTGGAACTGGCAATATTCCAATAAGAAGAGCATTAAAAGAAGTAGGATTTGAAAACATATTAGTGGTTCCAGAAGAAGAAAATCCAGACCCAAATTTTGCAGGGCTTGACTACCCAAATCCAGAAGAGAAAAAAGCTTTAAACAGAGGAATATTGCTTGCAAAAGAAAAAGGAGCAGACCTTGTAATAGCAACTGACCCAGATTGTGATAGAGTAGGTGTAGCTGTAAGAACCACTACAGGGGAATATGTATTACTTACAGGGAATCAAATTGGTGGAATGTTGACACACTATATAATAGAAGGCTTAAAAGAAAATAATCAATTAAAAGAAAATCCTACAATGATAAAAACTATAGTTACATCAGAATTTGGAGCGGATATAGCAAAAGAAAATAATGTTGATGTACTAAATGTTCTTACAGGTTTTAAATTTATTGGTGAAAAAATAAAATTATTTGAAGAAAATAAAGATAGAAATTATGTATTTGGATATGAAGAAAGTTATGGTTATTTAGTTGGAACTCATGCAAGAGATAAAGACGGTGTTGTTTCATCATTATTAATATCTGAAATGGCAGCATTTTACTATTCAAAAGGCATGAGCTTATATGAAGGCTTAATAGAACTATATAAGAAATATGGATTCTTTAAAGAACAGACTATATCTTTAACTTTAAAAGGTATAGAAGGTGTGGAAAAAATAAAAGAGATAATATCTTATTTTAGAGAAAATCAAATTGATTGTATAAATAATATAAAGGTAATTGATAAAAAAGACTACAAAAATGGTGTAGATAATCTCCCTAAGTCTGATGTTTTAAAATATTTCTTGGAAGATGAGTCTTGGGTAGCTATAAGACCATCTGGGACAGAGCCAAAGCTGAAATTTTATATAGCTGTAAAAGGAACTAGTGATGCTGAAGCAGATGAAAAGCTTAGAGGTTTAAAAGAATATATAGATATTATGGTATCAAAATTAAAATAAAATAGACTAAATTGCTACATAAAAGAATAATAAATAAGTATTAAAGATGCAATTTTATTTGTATTTAAATAAAAGCATTATAAAAAACTGGTTGACATTTAACTGAAAGTTAGCCAGTTTTTTAATTAAAAAGTATTTTACGAAAATTATTATTTTAATTATTTGTTTTGACAGTTTTTGTTATATTTGTAATAAATGATTTATTAAATTTTATACAACAGTATATTTTCTTAGCATGTAAACTTTAAAGACATTTGTTTTGAAAATAGATTTATTTTTCATACTTACTACTAATCTATCTCAGTTTTGTATAATAATATAAAAATAAAATAATATATACTATAGGTAATAAGAGTAATACTTTTAAATCAAGGTCAAAAGTATTAGTATAAAATGCAAATATGAGTGCTAATAATACAATTATTAAGTTTGGGATTGTTTGAAAGAATGCTTGTTTTGCTCTTTTATTCATTGTATTTCCTCCTTGTAAATATTAATATTTTAAAATGTTTTTCATAAAATAATCAGTAACTTATATTTGATTTTCTTAATCAAAGTATAACAAGAGAATAAGAATAAAGAGTTACTAAAATATTACAATAAGAAATAAAGAAACAAAAAAGTTAAGTATAAATATATGGAATAAATTATAATATATATCTGTATTTAATCTACCTTAATACCTTATGAAGTTACCTATATATAGAAAAAGCACCTATAATTAAAAGGTGCTTTTCTTATTTATACAATTTATATTGTGTCTTTATCCTATTTGTTTTATTAAAGCTTTTGCAGATTTAATCTTTGATTTTTCATTAGTTTTTTCTAATAAGTCTAAAGCACAATTAGTACAAATATTTACTTCATTACAACTATCTTTTTCAGAGTAAGTTATATACTTATTTTTAGATTTGTCTATCTTGTCTCCACAATAATTACATATTATAAAGTTACTCATATTTTAAGACCTCCGTTTTATTTATTTTTGAATATAAAAATATTATTTAAATAGAATTTGCATTAACAATTAATGTAAAATTTGTATAATTCTGAAAATTAACTTGTTAAAATTATAGCAAATTTGCAACTTTACTTTTAATTATAATGTATTTTATTCAAAAGATAAACATTATAACCATAAATACTTAACTTTTATTACATATTTCTTAAATTATAAGCATAAGATTAATATTGATTTGATATAATCAATAATTGTTTAAGAAGAAAATATAATAAATTTAAAAGTTACCCTGCTAATACTAGTTTGTTTAATATTTTTATTTGTTGTTACTTTAAAAAACCTTTTTGTGTTGTCAATTCAATTAGAAAATACATCTCGAATTTTATCCTTTTAAATTAATACCACTAGAAGCTTGTATATAATCATAATTATAGTCCAATAATATATATTTAATTCAAGATTATACTTTTTATTTTCAGTGATTAAAAAATTAAAATATTAGTAGAATTATTATTTTCAGCTTTTATTTACTTTATTTTTGTTTAAATAATTATATTATGGTATGAATCTGAGTATAATTAATATTGTATAATGAAATTAATATTAGAGAAAAGGGGATATTTATGTTTGGGATAGATAAGAAATTAATTGAATATATAGTAGCAAAATCTAATTATAGTGAGTTAAGTTCAAAATCAGCAGAAGTATCTTTTTTCTTAATGTTGTCTATATTTCCTTTTTTAATATTTACAATAAGTTCTATAGCATATATACCAGTTCTTCATTTAAATAAATATATAGCCTTATTTAGAAACATGATGCCAGAGAGTGCTTTTGATGTATTATCTTCAATTATAGTTTCTGCAATAGACAATAGAAGTTTAAATTTTTTAGCTGTCAGTTTTGTACTTACGATGTGGACATCTTCAAGGGCAGTAAAAGCACTTATTAAAGGAATGAATAGAGCTTATAAAGTTAAAGAAACTAGGTCTTTTTTAAAAATCTTATCTATATCATTTTTATTTACGATTATGCTTTTGGTATTGATTTTTTTATCTATGATATTTTTGGTTTATGGAGAGAAGATAGGTTATTTTATTTTTAACTTTATAGGATTAGATGAGATATTCATAAAAATATGGGATATTCTAAGATACACTGTAGGTATTGCAACAATAATAGTAATATTTACATTTTTGTATAAGTATACACCTAATAAGAGTTTGACTATGAAAGAATCTGCTCCAGGTGCTATTTTTGCTACGTTTGCTTGGTTTGTAGTATCATTTTTCTATTCTTATTATACAAACTATTATGCTAACTATGAAGTAATCTATGGAAGCATAGCTGAAATAATTGTACTTATGACATGGATATATTTTAGTAGTTGGGTTATTGTTGTAGGTTATGAATTAAATTCAAGATTGTATTTTAGAAAGATAAGAAATGAAATGTTAAAGTAAAATATTAAAATAAAAATTGGTATTTGATATTGCAAATGTAAATTTTGTAAAAACGTTTTCTGAAAATAATTTACATTTGTTATTACATATGATAATATTGAGTTAAGATATTGGTAAGGAGATGATTCAATGTTGTCAACAGTTACATGGAGAAAAATGCTAATAAGTGCAGCAGAAATATTAAAAGAAAATAAGATATATTTATGTGAATTAGATGGTATAGTTGGAGATGGTGACCATGGAGTTACTATAGATAGAATAGCTGATTGTATGAGAAAAAGGGCTCTAGAAGAGCATGATGATGATAGTATAAAATCAATTAATGAAGATTTGAGTACTTTATGTATGAATGTAAATGGAGGGTCAGCAGGACCTTTATGGGGAACTATATTTGAGGGAATGGCTGAAGGAATAGAAGATAAAAAAGAACTTAAAATAGAAGAAGTAAAAGATATGTTTATTGAAGCAAGAGAAAATTTATCTCTTATTTCTACTGCTAAAGTAGGTCAAAAAACACTAGTAGATGCATTATACCCAGCAATAGATGCTATGCATACTATTGAAAGTGACAACATAAAAGATGTTTTTAAAGTGGGTTATGAGAAAGCAGTAGAAGGCGCAGAAAGCACTAAAACTTACATAGCAAAATTTGGACGAGCAAAAAGTATAGGGGAAAGAAGTTTAGGGCATATGGACCCAGGCGCTGTTTCTATATCATTAATGTTTAAAGGTTTATATGACGCATTATAAAAGAGATTAACACAGCAATTAATCAATATAACAAATTTAATAGGGGGAATTTATCATGTCAATGAAAAAATTTATTAACCAACCAGAAGATTTAACTAGAGAAGTTTTAGAAGGTTTAGAACTTTCAAATTCGGAGTTACTAAGAGTTACAGATTCAAATTTAGTAATAAACAAAAAGTTGGAAGAAGAAGACAGAGTAACAATAGTTACTTTAGGAGGAGCAGGTCATGAACCAGCTTTGAGTGGATTTGTTGGAGATGGAATGGTTGATATAGCTGTAGTCGGAGATGTATTTGCCGCTCCAGGACCAAATTCTTGTTTAGAGGCTATAAAGATGGCAGACAAAGGGAAAGGTGTATTATTTGTAGTTCTTAATCATGCAGGAGATATGTTGACAGGAAACCTTGTTATGAAACAAGTTAAAAAAGAAGGATTAAATGTTAGAAAAGTTGTTACTCAAGAAGATATAGCAAATGCACCGAGAGAAAATAGTGATGATAGAAGAGGATTGGTTGGATGTATACCTTTATATAAAATAGCTGCAGGGGCTGCTAAAGAAGGAAAATCTTTAGATGAAGTTGCAGAAATAGCACAAAAATTTGCTGATAATATGGCAACTATAGCTGTTGCATGTAAAGGAGCAACTCATCCATCTACAGGTATGGTAATTTCTGAACTTGGAGAAAATGAGATGGAAATAGGAATGGGGCAGCATGGAGAAGGTGGAGGTGGACGTATGGAAATGAAGTCTGCTGATGAAACTGCTGAAATAATGACACAAGCTTTAATAAAGGATTTGGATATCGAAGATGGTGAAAAAGTAATGTTAGTAGTTAATGGTTCAGGAGCTACTACTTTAATGGAAATGTTAATAGTTTATAGAAAGTGCCATAGAATATTACAAGAAAAAAATATAGAAATAGTTTCAAATTGTGTTGGAGAACTTTTGACTACTCAAGAAACAGCTGGATTCCAACTATTTATAGCTAGAATGGATGATGAATTATTGAGATACTTCAATTCACCATGTAATACGCCTTACTTTAAAAAAAATTAGACTAAATTAAAGGGAGATAAAAAATGGCAGATAAAGATGGAATAATATTACCAAAAGATTATGGAATAGGGATAAAACCACCTCAACAAAGTTTTTATTTAAAAGGAATGGACAATGTAGATTGGGGAATGAAAAATAGATTATCAAAGATATTTAATCCTAAAACAGGAAAATCATTAATGTTAGCTTTTGACCATGGATATATAATGGGTCCTACTCAAGGATTAGAAAGATTAGACCTTTCAATACCTGAACTTATAGAAGATGCAGATTGTCTTATGGCTACAAGGGGAGCTTTAAGAACGTGTATAAATCCCACTCAAGATAAAGCTATAGCACTTAGATGTTCGGCTGGTAGTTCCGTACTCAGAGAGGATATGAGTAGGGAGGTTATAGGAGTTGATATAGAAGATGCTATAAGAATGAATGCATCATGCCTAGCTATACAGACATTTATGGGGGCTGAAGGTGAGTGTAAGGCTATAGAAAATTTAGTCAAAACAATAGATATGGGAAATAGATATTCAATACCAGTTTTGGGTGTCGTTGCAGTAGGTAAAGAGATGGAAAGAACTGCAAAATATTTTCTATTAGCCACTAGGATGTTAGCTGAATTTGGAGCAAGTATAGTAAAGACTTATTATTGTGAGGATTTTGAGAAAATAACATCTGCTTGTCCAGTTCCAATAGTTATAGCAGGAGGGAAAAAAGTTCCAGAAAAAGAAGCGTTAGAAATGGCTTATAGAGCTATAAATGAAGGAGCAGCAGGAGTTGATATGGGAAGAAATGTATTCCAATCAGAAAATCCAAAAGCTATGATAAAGGCAATAAAGGCTGTAGTTCATGAAAACAATACTCCAGAACAAGCATACAAGTTATTTGAAGAATTAAAAGAAGAGTATAAGTAGTATAAGTTTAATATATAGGTTTTAATATAATTGGAGGGGAATTTATGGAATTTGTACATATAGGTGTTATAACAGATAAGCCACAAGAGCATGAAGAGTTTAATGAAGAATTGAAGGTGTATATAACAGACCCAAAATACACAGATTTCAAATATGAATATTTAAGATTTGTTGAAGGAAGTCCACTTCCAGAAATAATGCAAAAAAATCCTCATGTTGCATATAAAGTAAAAAATATGGACAAATATCTGAGTGAGAATGAAGTAATTGTAGAACCTTTTAAAGTAGGAGATAACTTAAAATGTGCATTTATAATTAATGGTGGTTTTATAATTGAATTAATGCAAGAATGTTAATAATTAAGCTAAAAAGCCCAGAATTTTTCTGGGCTTTTTAAATTTTTTATACAACTTGACAAATTTTATCTAATGAGATAATTTTATCTTAGAATTAGCTTTGAAAGGATGAAAATATGACTATTGAAAACGAAATGTTGAAATTAGTAGAAGTATCAAAAATGTATTATGAAGATAATAAAACTCAAGCAGAGATTGCAAAAATTTTAGGAGTATCAAGACCATTGATAAGTAAAATGTTAAATAAAGCAAAAGAAATTGGAATAGTAAAGATAGAGATTAGGGAACTATTTTCTAGTAATGATTTGCTGATGAATCAGATGAAAGAGATATTTAACATTAGAGGTGGACTAATAGTACCAGAAGCTAAAACCGAATATATAACTCAACAAACTATACTAAGTCATGGAATAAAATATATAAAAGAAGAATTACCTAAGGTTAGTAATGTCGGTATAGGATGGGGATATACTATAGGTAATATAATAGAAGAAATACAAAAGAGTGAGGATACTTTTACGTTTACAGGAGAAGTATATCCATTGGTTGGAATGGCTAACATACCAAATAAAGGATATCACCCTAATGAATTAATATCTGTATTTTCAAATAGTACAGGATTTAGTCCTGTATTTTTATATGCGCCTGCATTTCCAACTAGTAGTGAAGAGCGAAATATCTATTTGAAAACTGAAAATTATCAGAGTATGGAGAAAAAATGGGATAATATAGATACAATAATTTTATCTGTTGATAATTATCCTCAGGTTCCAGACCAAGCTACTGCGATTAGATTTGGAAAGAAGCTTACAAAAGAAAAAGCAATAGGTTCCTTTTTATCTTATTATTTTAATAAAGATGGAGAAATAATTAAAAGTGATAGTGATTATGTCATACAAATACCTCTTGAAAAATTAAAAAAGGCAAAAAAAGTAATAGCTATATGTTCAGATTCTAGTATAGATTCAATAACAGGTGCACTGAAGACTGGATACATAACACATGTCATTACCGATGAAAAAAAAGCGACACAAATAATTATAAACAAATAATAAATTACATAAAATTAAATTTATTTGAAAATATTTGTTATGAAATATGTTATAATTAATAGAAAAATGTCATATAATTACTTAAGAAGTATTATTATAAATAACATTGAGAGGTCGTGGTTAGGATATGGATATCCATAATAAATATGTGAATTTTATAAAAAATATACCTGTGCCTTTTTTATACTGTAAGATTATAAGAGAACATGAAGATATAGAATATAGAGTGGAATATATAAGTAAAGGTATGAGTCAAGTATTTAAACTAGAAGAGGGAATTTGCGATAAAGATATATTAGATGTATTACCTATATTTAGAGCAAAAAAATATTCTAAAGAGTTGTTCTCAGATAATATAGATTGTATAAAAAGATATATTCCAGCACTTAAAAATTGGATAAACATAAGAAAACAAATAGTTGGAGATTCGTACGTAGTTTTGTATTTTAGTAAAATAGTATTCGATTATAGACAGATAATCGATTCATTTGATAAAAAAGAAAAATTAGCTTATGTTAAAGATGAAGAAGGAATATATATAGATTGTAGTGAAAATTTAATATCAATATTAAATAACAAAATTAAAACTACAAAAGATATATTTGGAAAAAACGATATAGAGGTATGGGGAGAACGAACTGGGAAATTATTTAGAGATGACTATTTAGAAGGAATATCTAGTAAAAAAAGATTTTTACAAAAACTATTTGAATACGAAGAAACATTTTTTATGGTTGAAAAATATTTCTTATATGATGAAAGTGAACTTTTAGGTACTATAGGAATAATAGATAATATAATATACAGTGGATATAATAATAAAAACTATGATTCAAAAAACTTAATGAAGATGATTGAACATTCAATACCAGAGAATATGTTTTATAAAGATGTATATGGAAATTATATTGGATTTAATTCAGGATTTTTGAATCTAGCATGTATGAATAAAGAAGAATTACTAGGTAAGAATAGTCATAAGTTATCAACAGAAGAATCTCTTATAGACAAGATATGTAAAAGTGATAAGGATGTAGTTGAAAATAAAAAGATTGTTACATTTGAATCAAATATGACTATACATAACGAAAATAAATGTATTGAGATTACAAAAAGACCATATTTTGATAGTTATGGTAGTGTCATTGGAATAATTGGTACAGCAAGAGATATAAGTAGAAGAAAAAAACTAGAAGAAGAGATGGATAAAAATAGAATGGAGTTTTTTGCAAATCTATCTCATGAACTTAGAACTCCTATAAATTTAATATCATCTTCATTACAAGTAATAGAAAAGAAAGAGGCAGACTTAATAGAATCAAATGATACTCTAAAAAGAAATCTAGGTATAGTAAAACAAAATGGAAATAGAATATTGAGATTAGTAAATAATGTTATAGATTTTACAAAAATGCAGTCGGGATATTTGGATTTTAAGCCAAAAGAGTCTGATATAATATCATTTGTGGAAGATATATGTATGTCTGTAGCTGATTTTGCAAGTCAAAATAATATACAACTTACATTTGATACAGAAATAGAGGAATTTTCAATGTTATTTGATTCAGAAAAATTGGAAAGAATAATATTGAATTTACTTTCTAATGGAATTAAGTACAACAAAGAAAATGGGAAAATAAATATATTTTTATATGTGAAAGATAATATGTTTGAAATGAAAATATCTGATAGTGGTATAGGTATACCAAAAGAAAAAATAGATAAAATATTTAATAGGTTTGAACAAATTGACAATGAACTTTCTTATAGAGTTAAAGGCAGTGGAATTGGGCTTTCATTAGTGAAATCTTTAGTTGAATTGCATGATGGTAGTATATCTTTAAAAAGTCAACTTGGTGTTGGAAGTGAATTTATTGTCTCGTTGCCAGTTAGAAGCAATAATAGTGAAAAATGCAATTATAAAAGAGAGCTCAGTAGTGAGCTAAGTAAAAAATTAGAAATAGAATTTTCGGATTTATAGATTAAGTATAAAAAATAAAATTAAAAAAACTATTGACAATTTATTTGTAAGGGTTTAAAATAAATTACAATATAATAAATAAAAAAGCGATGAATAGGAAGAGTAAATCTAATTCGATTATCAGAGAGAAAAGTCCATTGGCTGAAAGACTTTTTAAATTAGAGAGATTGAAAACTACCTAGGAGCTACTTTCTGAAGTTATCTATATTAATAGATTTTAGTAAGAATAGTCGTTAACTACGTTAAAGTTTAAAGTGGGTTTTCATAAAAAATGAAAACTAAATTAGGTGGAACCGCGGGAATTATACTCTCGTCCTTATGTTATAAGGATGGGAGTTTTTTGTTATTTAAAATATTATTTGAAAGTATAAAAAGGAATTATAAAAAATTATAAAAGCGATGAATAGGAAGAGTAAATCTAATTCGATTATCAGAGAGAAAAGTCCATTGGCTGAAAGACTTTTTAAATTAGAGGGATTGAAAACTACCTAGGAGCTGTTATCTGAAGTTACTCTAAAAAGAGTTTTAGTAAGATTAACCGTTAACTGCGTTAAAGTACAAAGTGGATTTTGTCAATAATTGACAAAAATCAAATTGGGTGGAACCGCGAGTATAGACTCGTCCCTTTATATAGGGATGGGTCTATTTTTATTACAATAAAAGATTGAAAATTAAAAAAAATCGGAAAATTATAAATTTAGGAGGAAAATAAAATGCAAAATAAAGTGAAAATTGGAGTACTAGGATATGGAACTGTAGGAAGTGGACTTATAGATATAATAGATAATAATAAAGAGAAAAGAAATATAGAAATAGTTGGAATATTAGTTAATAATTTAGAAAAGCATAAAGAAAAAAAATACTCTAATATAATAACTAATAATATAGATGATATATTTGAGAAAGATATAGATATATTAGTTGAAGTTATGGGTGGTTTAGAACCAACACTATCTTATATAAAAAAAGCATTAAATAATAAAATTCATGTTGTTACAGCAAATAAAGATTTACTAGCTGAATGTGGAGATGAACTTGCAAAATTAGCTAGTGAAAATAAAGTAAGTATTAAATTTGAAGCTTCAGTTGCTGGAGGTATACCAGTATTAAAGCCAATAATAGAATCATTAGAAGGAAATAATATAGACAGCATAAATGCTATTTTAAATGGAACTACTAACTTTATATTATCTAAAATGTATGATGAGGATTTGTCTTATGACATGGCATTAAAACAAGCTCAAGAATTAGGTTTTGCTGAAGCAAACCCAGAGTCAGATGTATTAGGATATGATGCTGCTAGAAAGCTATCAATATTGTCAACTCTAGCTTATGATAATAGAGTATACTGGAAAGATGTATATCTAGAAGGAATTACAGATATAGATGAAAAAGACATAGAATATGCTAAAAAACTAAATTGTAAAATAAAATTAATTGGGCAAAGTAAATATGAAAATGATAAAGTAAGTGCATTTGTTAGACCTGTTTTAGTGGAAAAAGATAACATACTTGCTAGAATAGACAATGAGTTTAATGCTGTCATAGTAAATGGAGATTCAGTAGGAGAAGTTTCTTTTGTAGGTAAGGGAGCTGGAAGTCTAGCAACAGGAAGTGCAGTTTACTCAGATGTTATTGATATAATAGATAACAGAGTTTCTAGTATAGATTCTTTTACTAAAGATAGAATACAAGTAAATAAAATAGTTAGAGAAAAATGTGGAGCACTTCTTAGATTTAAAAAATGTAATAAAGATGAAATATTGAATATAGTTGGAAATTGCTTAGTAAACTATGATATTTTAAATGATGATGATGAGCTTGCTATTATGGTTTATGCTGACTCTGAGTATGAAATAAATAACAGTTTATGTCTAATAAAAGACAAAGGATATTGTGAAAAAATGAATAAAATGTTGAAAATAAGCTAAAAAGAAAAGAATATAGGTTTCTATGTAACATATTTTGGAAATTTTAATACTATATAGTATGAGATGAAACAAAACATCTCATAAAAAATTAAAATTAAAAGGAGATATGCTATATGGGAAATAATAAATGTTCAGGAGATTGGTATAGAAGAAGTTATTCTACATCAAGATGGTTCCAAGATGATAATAATTCATGGGATAGAGACAGAGATAGAGACAGAGATAGAGACAGAGACAGAGACAGAGATAGAGATTGTGACAGAGATAGAGATTGTGACAGAGACAGAGATTGTGACAGAGACAGAGATTGTGACAGAGACAGAGATAGAGATAGAGATAGAGACAGAGATAGAAATTGTGATAGATTTAGAAGAGAAGCAGAAAAAAGAGAAAGAGAAGCAAGAGAAGCATTCTGTGAAGCTGAAGAAAGAGGAAGAGAAGCAAGAAAATTTGAAAATGAAGCTAGAAAAATGTGGGAAAAAGCAGAAAAATCTTGGAATGAACACTCAGCTTATAATTATCAAGGTATAGAATCTCTAGAAGAGTCTAGAAGATTCTTTGACGAAGGTATGGAATGTGAAGCTAGAAGAAATGGAAACAACCATAATAACCATGATTGTGATAGATGTAGATGTCATAAGTGTAATTGTGACAGATGCAAATGTGACAAATGCAACAAATGCAAATGTGATAGATGCAATTGCAATTGCTGTAGAAGATAAAAAATTTCATTGACAAATTAATAGTTAAAATATATCATATTATGTATAATAAAGAGAAAATTCAGAAAGATTAACTGAAATATAGTATAGTTATTAGACAAATAGTGCTCAGTCAGTGAGGTGAGTACAATATGATTAAACTCCTATCCTCTAGTTATTGATAGAGGGTGGGAGTTTTTATTTATTGCTAGAATGATAACATTATAAAACTAGGAGGGAAAAGATGAAGATTATAAAAAAATCAAATATAAAAGAAAAGGTAGATGAAAAAATACTAAGAGAACAAGTAAGTTCTATAATAGAAGATATAAGAAATAATAAAGAGACTGCGTTGAAAAAATATAATGAAATGTTTGATAAAAACACAAGAGATGAATTCAGAGTTACTGAAGAAGAAATAAAAGAAGCCTATAAACATGTAGATGAGGAGTTTATAAACAATTTGAAAATTGCTGCTAAAAATATAAGCGAATTTGCAAAAGCCCAAAAGGCTAGTTTCGAAAATTCTTTTGAAAAGGAAATCTATCCAGGCGTTATTTTAGGTCAAACTAATATTCCTATAGAGTCATGCCTTGCATATGTTCCAGGTGGACAATATCCTTTATTTTCAACAGCTCTTATGCTTATAATACCTGCAAAAATTGCAGGAGTAAAAAGAATAGTGGCATGTTCACCAACTATGAAAAACACTAAAAATATAAATCCTAAAACATTAGTAGCTATGGATATAGCAGGAGCTGATGAAATATATGCAACTGGAGGAGTTCAAGCTATAGCAGCATTTACATATGGTACAGAAAAGGTTAAACCTGTTGATATAATTGTAGGACCAGGAAATAAGTTTGTAACAGAAGCTAAAAGACAATGTTATGGGCAAGTCGGAATTGATTTTGTAGCTGGTCCAAGTGAAGTTCTTATAATAGCTGATGAAACTTCAAATCCAGTCTATATTGCAGCTGACTTGTTGGCACAATGTGAGCATGATTTAAATGCAAGAGGTATATTATTAACTGATAGTTTAGAAATAGCACAAGAGGTTGAAAAAAATATGAAAATCATGTTAGAAGATTTACCAACAAAAGATATTGCATATAATTCATGGAAAAATAATGGTGAAATAATACTGGTTGATGATATAGATGAAGCAATAAAAATAAGTAATTTTTATGCACCAGAACACTTAGAAATAGCAGTAAATAAATATGAAGAAATTTGTGATAAATTAACTAACTATGGCTCATTGTTTATTGGAAACTTATCTGCTGAGGTATTTGGTGATTATGTTTCAGGTACAAATCATACACTACCAACATTAAAAGCATCAAGATATACTGGTGGTGTTTGGGTTGGTACTTTTATAAAAACTTGTACAAAGCAAATATTAAATGAAAAAGCTATAAAAGTGTTAGCCCCTGTTGCAGAGAAGCTAGCAAAAGAAGAGGGATTATATGCACATGCAAAGGCAGCAGAAGTTAGATTTAAGAAGTAGATAAAGAGAGTTTTAATTGTTATAAAAATGTATACTGCAATAAAAAATAAAATTTTAGAAACAATTATTTATATTATAGTTGAGAATTTAAAAGAAATAAATTTAGAAATAACCTATTTTAAATTTATTTCTTTTTTATTGGAATAATATTGACAAATTTAACCTGTAACTATTATACTAAACTTAATAAATAAAGTTTATAAAGTAAGGTGTTGTTTATGAAAAATATAGTTGGAAAGCCACAAACGATAAAAAAAGTAAATGAAGACTTAATAAAAAATATTATAAAAAATGATGGACCTATAACAAAGCCAGAAATTTCAAGCATTACTGAATTGAGTTTAGCAACAGTTAATAAAATTGTAGAACAATTAGCTTTGAAAAATGAAGTTAAAGTAAGTGGATTAAATGAATCTACTGGAGGAAGAAGAGCTCAACTATTTGAAATAAATGCAGACTTAGAACATATAATAGCCTTGTATTATTATAGAAACAGCTGTATAGGAGTAGTTGCAAATTTATTAGGTGAAATAACTTATCAAGAAGAGTTCAATATAAGAATGGATACATATGAAAACGTTAACCACGATACTTTTTTTGTTATAGATACTTTGATTGAAAAAGTAAGGGGAAACAATATAAGAGCGATTGGAATTGGTGTTCCAGGAGTTGTAAAAAAAGGTGTAGTCAAAAACATTCCAACAATAAAAAGTTGGGAAGGTATAGATTTAGAAAATTTAATAAAGAGTAAATATAACACTAAAGTATTTATAGAAAATGATACAAATATTACCACTATTGGAATTTATCAAAAACAGTACAAAGACGAATATAAAAATATGGCACTTATGTATTTAGATGATGGTATTGGCTCAGGTATAGTTATAAATGGTGAATTATATCTAGGTTCTACAAATTTTGCTGGTGAACTAAGCTATCTAAATATAGAGTTTAGCAAGTATAACTATGATAACTTAAATATTGAAGATTACATTATGAGTTTAAGAAAAAGATATTTAAAGAGCAAAGATAATAAATTTAAGAAAGAAATTTTATCTATAATATCAAATTTTGTAAGGACTCTTGTTTGTGTTTTAAATCCAGAAGCTATGATTATACAATGCAATATATTAACTAAAAGTGACATGGAATTTATAGAAGAAGATGTAAATAAAAGTGTTGGAGGAGAAAATTTCCCTAGACTAATAAAAGTGGAGTCATTGAGAGAGGGAAGTATAAATGGGGTAATTAGTATGTGTTTAAAAGAAACTGACTACCAATATTCCCTATCTAATAAAAAAGGAGGATATTAATGTGAAATATTTGATTTCAATAGATGGAGGGGGAACAAAAACAAAATTTTGTGTAAGTGATTTAGATGGAAATATACTTAAAGAACATACTACTGGTTCAACTAATTATAAGTCAGTTGGAGTTCAAAAAACATATGAAAATATTAATAATGGATTTGAGAAAATATTAAAAGATTTACATATTGACTATAACGATATTGAGTACACTGTATTTGGTATATCTGGATGTGATTCTCCAAATGATTATAATATTATAATGGATGAAATATTAAAAGTTGGGTTTAACAAAGAAAAAATATATTTAGTAAATGATGCAGTTTTAGCCTTTTATGCGCAAACTGATGCTCCTGGCTTAGTAATTGTAGCTGGTACAGGTTCAATTGTATTAGGAATTAGGGAAGATGGAGACATATATAGAGTTGGTGGATGGGGATATAATTTTAGCGATTTGGGTTCTGGATATGATATAGGAAGAAAAGTACTAAAGAAAGTTTTACTTTATTGTGATGAGTGCCATGAATATAGTGATTTATTTGATTGTGTTTTAGATTTCTTTAATGCAGATAGCTTTAAGAAACTTACATATATGATTACTGAAATAAATAACAATGTTGAAATAGCAAACTTAGCTTCATTAGTGATTGATTGTGCTAAACGAGGTGATAAATTAGCTATTGAAATACTGAGAGAGTCATCGATTGAACTGTCCAAATTAGCTCAAGTAATATTAAGTAAAATATTTAATTCAATGAAAAACAATAAAAGTGAAATAGATATAGTTTTATCTGGTGGTACATTAAACAAAACTATATATGCTCAAATGTTAATGGACAACTTAAGGGAAGAAAATACAGATAAAAAGTTAAAATTTATACTTCAAGAAAATCAGCCAGTATATGGAGGGATAAGACTTGCTATGGCGTTAGCTAATAGGAGGGTCAAACATGGATAGGAAAAAAATAGTTGTACAAATCTTTACAGGTGGATTCAAAAATAAAGAAATAAAATTTAATGATATAAAATGTAAGCTATTAGAATTAATGGAATGTATTGATGTAGAAAAGGTCATTATGGGTTGGAGTGTAGACAAAGAACTATATGTAAAGACTAAAAAACTATTAAAAAAATATAATGTTGAATTATATCTTTGGTTCCCATGCTTTTCGGAAGTAGGATTACTTGAAAAAAGTAATCTATTAGTTGATTATACTGGAAAAGAAGTTAAAGGATATGCATTACAAGAAGATGAAAACTTTGAATTTTATTGTCCAAATAATAAGGGAAATATAGAAAACATAAAGAAAATATATAGTACTTATTTTAGTGAAATTGAGTTTGATGGAATTTTTTTAGATAAGATAAGGTATGGCTCTTTTTCTAATAAATTAAATGGTGTTTTTAATTGTTTTTGTAAAGATTGTTTAGATATATATGAAAAAAATAATATTGATAAAAGGTCATTAATGATAGAAATGGATAATGTATCTAATGAAGTTATAGTTAGTGAAGATACTCCATTTGGTATAACAGAATACATTAATGGAAAATACAAATTTAAAAATAAAATATGGGAAGATTTTTTTGAAATGAAAAGTCAAAATATATATAACGCACTAGTGGATATAAGTAGTTATTTTAAAAGTAAAGGATTGAAAATAGGGACAGACACTTTTTCCCCTTTTATCTCTTACTTTGTAGGTCAAGATTTAGAAAAATTACAAGAAGTAGCAGATTTTATAAAACCAATGATGTATAGAATTACTAAAGCTCCAGCAGGTTTGCCATTTGAATTTGAAAGATTAATTGATGAATCAGTACATGAAAATAAAGAGATTGCAAAAAGAAATTTATTAGATATTTTAGGAATTAGAGAGTATGAAGGAGATATATATCCTATAAAATTTGTGCTAGAGGAAATCGATTTTATAACAAAAAATCTTATCAAAGATATATATGTAGGTATTGAAATAAATAAAAAAGAAATTATAGCTCCTGTTACACCTAAATATATAAGTGAAAATATTTCAAACATAAATAAGACAACAGTAAAAGGGTATGTACTATCTTGGGATTTGTTATCAGCACCAAAAGAAAATATTGATGAAGTTATAAATTGGTTTAGGAATTAGTGAGGTGATATAGTGAGTAAGATACTAAAAATGCAACAAATATACAAAAGTTTTGGAAAGGTAGACGTTTTAAATGGTATAGATTTTGAACTAGAAAAAGGAGAAGTAAGAGCCCTTTTAGGAGCTAATGGAGCAGGAAAATCTACACTTATTAAGATTCTAGGAGGAGTCCATTCTCAAACTAAAGGTAAAGTGATTTTAGCTGGCAATGAAATAATGTTTAAAAACCCACATCATTCTAAAGAAAATGGTATTAGTATAATTTATCAAGAATTAAGTTTAATACCAACTCTTACAGTTATTGAAAATATTTTTTTAGGTAGAGAGACTTTAAAAGGAATTGTGTTTTTAAATAAGAAAGATATGCTAGAAGAATACATGAAAATTTGTGAAGATTTTGACTTTAATATAGACCCACATGTAGTAGTGTCTAATTTGAGTGTAGCAAATCAACAAATGGTTGAGATAATGAAAGCAGTTTCATGTAATTCTGAAATCATCATAATGGATGAACCTACAACATCACTTACTAATAATGAAAAAGAAGGATTATTTAAAATAATAAACAGATTGAAATCTAAAGGTAAGACTATAGTTTACATTTCTCATATACTAGAGGAAGTTTTTAAAATATGTGATAGTGCAAGTATAATGAAAAATGGAACTATGATTGGAACTTATGATGTAAAAGATTTAACTAAATTAAAAATAACTCAACTTATGACAGGAAATGATAATCACAAACTTATTGAGAAGAAGGATTATACATTTGCAAAATATGAAGAAGCTCCTGTATTAGATGTTAAGAATGTAAGTTGGTCTAATAAAATAAAAAATGTTTCATTTAAAGTTTATAGAGGTGAAGTTGTAGGTCTTGCAGGTCTTGTGGGTTCAAGAAGAACTGAAATTATAAATTTAATATTTGGGATAGATAATAAAGATAGTGGAGATATATTTATTAATGGTAAAAATGTAGATATAACTTCTCCTAAAGTTGCTATAAAAAATAAAATAGGGTTAATCCCTGAAGATAGAAAAAATCTTGGGCTAATTTTGGAACAAGCTATATATACTAATTCGGCATCAGTACAAATTGATAAATTTAAGAAATTCTTGTTTATAGATAAAAATAGAGAAATTGAGTTTTCTAAAAAGGGTGTCAAGGAACTAGGAATAAACGTTAGTGATGTAAAACAAGAAGTAAAAGAACTTAGTGGTGGAAATCAACAAAAAGTAGTAGTCTCTAAATGGTTAGACAAAGACTTAGATTTAATAATATATGACGAACCAACAAAGGGAATAGATATTGCTGCAAAAGAAGATATTTTTAATACAATAAAAGAATTTTCAAGTAAAGGGATAGGAGTAATCTTTATATCTTCTGATTTGGAAGAAGTAATAAGAGTAAGTGATAGAATTTTAGTGACAAGAGAAGGTTCTATTGTAGATGATTTAAAAAATGAGAATATAAAAGTTCAAGATATAATGAACAGTATATTTAATGTATAAAAGAAATGAAAATGGAGGACTGAGATGAAAAAAGCTTTTGAGAAATTGAATTTAAGAGATTATGGAGTATTACTAGGTTTTTTGGCTTTATGTATAGCGATAAGTGTTGCAACTCCATCATTTTTAGGTAAACAAAATATACTTAATCTTTTGCGACAATCTTCTATAATTGGAATAATTTCGGCAGGTATGACTTTTGTTATAATATCTGGAAACTTTGATATATCAGTTGGGGCAGTAGCAGCTCTTGCAGGTGCTATAACGATGAAATTTGCGACTGGTGGAACCAATTTATTTGTATCTATGCTTTTAGGTATAGCAATTTGTGCAGTAATAGGACTAATAAATGGGATAGTAGTTGCAAAGATAAATGTACCATCGCTAATAGCTACTATGGCTATGGTTACTATTGTAAGAGGATTGCTTTTGATGCTTACAGGAGGATATCCAATTACTGAAAATATACCAATACTCGATTATATTGGAAATGGATATTTATTTAATATACCAATACCAGTAGTAATTTTCTTTATAGTAGTACTAGTTGCATTTATTGTACTAAATAAAACTAAGTTTGGTAGATATGTTTATTCTGTAGGAGGTAATCAAGAAGCAAGTAAACTCAATGGTATAAATGTGGATTCCCATAAAATAAAAGTATTTATTATTAATGCTGTACTTGCAGGAATAGCTGGGATTGTACTAACTGGAAGACTTGGAACGGCAACTGCGATTGCAGGTGAAGGCTATGATATGGATGCTATTGCATCTGTTGTAATCGGAGGGACATCAGTAGCAGGAGGCTCTGGCTCTGTACTTAAAACTGTTATAGGTGTGTTACTTATGAGTGTTATAAACAACAGTTTTAATCTTCTTGGAATAGATGTATATTTCCAATACATATTTAAAGGTTTAATAATTTTAGCAGCAGTTGGATTTGATTCTTATAGCAAGAAAAAGCTTGCTTCAAGATAAAAAATAAGAGGGGGAAATTTTTTATGAGAAAATTAATGAAACATTTAGCATTATTACTATCACTTGCTATGATATTCAGTTTAGTTGGATGCTCAAATGATAGTGGAAAAGGAAAAGATGGAGAAAAAAAGATAGCCGTATTGTTGCCAGGTTCAACAGGTTATTTTGTAGCAACTAAACAAGGTATAGATGCAAAATCTAAAGAATTAGGTGTAAATGTAGAATATGCAGATGCTCAATGGGATGCTAGTAAACAATTATCACAAGCTGAAGATTTTATGGCTAAAGGAGTAGATATGATTGCATTATGTGGAGTTGATTCTGCTGTAAGCGAGAGAATAGTTAAGGCTGCTAATGATTCAGAAGTTCCTATAATAGCATTTACAAATTCTATAGGAAGTAACTCAACTGGAGAATTTAAAGGCTTAGTTACCTATATAGGGCAAAATGAGGAAGAAACAGGAGCATTAACAGGTAAAATTGCTAAAAACTTATTAGGAGAAGCTGGTGGAAAAGCTGTATTAATAGAAGGTGTTCCAGGAACTACTCCACAAGTATTAAGAAAAAAAGGTCTTGAAAAAGAATTAAAAGATAGTAACATACAAATAGTTTATAACCAAACTTCAAATTGGGAGAAAGAGCAAGCCTTAAAGGTAACAGAAGATTTAATTCAAAAGAAAACTGATTTTAATGTTATAATATGTCAAGATGATAACTCTGCTACAGGAGCAGGACAAGCTTTAAAAGATGCTGGTCTTAAAGATAAAGTTAAAGTTATAGGTTTAGGTGGAAGTAAAGACGGATTAAAAGCTGTAACTGATGGGTTAATAGATGGTACAACTTATATGTCTGCTGTTGAAGAAGGTGCATTAGTCATAGAAAAGGCATCTAATTTCCTTAAAGGCGAAAAAGTTGAACCTGTTACACAAATTAAACAAGTTGAAGTCAACAAGGATAATATTTCAGAATTTAAGGGTGAATGGTAAGATATTACATACATTAAAATTGAGAGAGTTACTTTATATAGTTTCTAAAGTAACTCTCTCTTTAAATCCAACCTAGTAATAAGTTATTGGATAGTATTTCTAAACAAATAAAAAATTAATATAAACAAAGACTTATTTATACTAAATTATAAGTCAAATTAATATAAACTTATGTAAAATGAGAAAACATTTAAAGGATTGAAAATACTAAGGTTCAAAAGAATTATTAAAAAAACATAAAAAAACATAAAAAAACTATTGAAAAAAATAAAAAAATTTTGTATAATTAAAGTTTTAAAAAGTGTGGTATACAAAGCCAATTCTTTTGTATATAATATATATAAATTAAGAAAAAGGAAGGGATATGTATGGCCAGGCGGTTATTTTTAGAAAGAATTGGACTTATATTATTAGGTTCAGCAATATTAGCATTTGGAGTTTATAATTTTTACTATCTAAACAACATAACAGAAGGTGGAGTGTTAGGTATTTTACTACTGTTAAAAAATTTATTCAACATACAACCAGCAATAGCAAATATTGTAATTGATGGTTTACTACTTTTAGTAGGATATAAATTTTTCGGTAAAAAATTCCTAATATATTCAATAGTAGCTTCTATAAGTTTTTCAGTATTATATGATTTATTTGAAGCTATAGGACCTCTTGTACCACAATCACAAAATATGCTTTTATCAACTATTTTGGCAGGTATAACTGTAGGAGTAGGAGTAGGGATAATAGTAAAAGCAGGTTGTGCATCGGGAGGAGACGATGCTTTAGCATTAGTAATTTCTAAGACTACATCTTTGAACATAGGGCAAGTTTATCTAGCAACAGATGTTATTGTATTGTTGTTATCATTAGTTTACCTATCCGCATTTGATATTTTTTATTCTTTAATTGCTGTTACGATTAGTGGTAAAGTAATTGATTTTATTTACTATCATGGTAAAAATTTAGATATGGATATGAGTATGGATATGAGTAATGAAATAGTTCCAGAATGTTAATATAAACTAAATAACAGTATTTTTGAAAGGTGGCAAACTTGCCTCCTTTTTTTATGTCTAAATTAAGTAGAGAAGAGCTAATTTTATATTTATGCAATACTAATCAATAATAGATGTATCTTAACCCTATCTTTATACCTAAAATGATAAGATAAATGAAGTAGCAATATGAAACCAAAACGTATCAAAGAAACTAAAGTAAATGGAGGAGTCGAAATGTTAGATATAGTGATGATAGTGTCACTGGCTATAGGATTTATTTCCATGAAGTTGCTTGCTGGCTGGTGTGGGAAACAAACTGAAAAAAAATAATGTAATGTATGGAGGTATTACCTATGTGGTTTCTGGCAGTTGTAATTGTAATGTTGATAGTATATTTGGTGTATGCGCTTATTAATCCTGAAAAATTCTAAATAGTATAGAGGTAATAAGCAAGTTGAATTGGGGGGAAAATTTTTATGGTACAGATAGTAATAGTATTGGTGATATTTATGGTTTTAGTAATACCTATGGGTAAATATTTATATCATATATCCACTAACCAAAAAACATTTGGAGATAAAGTGTTTGATAAAATAGACAATGGCATATATAAGGTATGTAGCATAGATAAGAAAAAAGAAATGAATTGGAAGCAATATGCTTTAGCTTTATTAGTTACAAATGCAGTCATGGTGTTTATAGGATATGTAATACTTAGAACTCAGAGCATGCATATTTTTAATCCTAATGGAATTAAAGGTATGGAACAAAGTTTATCATTTAATACAATAATAAGTTTTATGACAAACACGAATCTTCAACATTACTCAGGTGAAACAGGGCTTTCATATCTTAGTCAAATGACAGTGATAATATACATGATGTTTACATCAGCAGCAACAGGATATGCAGCTGCCATGGCATTTGTAAGAGGGTTAGTAGGCAAAAAGAAAACATTAGGCAACTTTTATGTAGATTTAATTAGAATAACAACAAGAGTACTTTTACCAGGGGCTTTAATTGTTGGTGTTATATTAGTTACACAAGGAGTACCACAAACTTTTGCTGGTACAGAAACAATAACTACTATAGAAGGAAAACTTCAAGATATAGCTAAAGGTCCTGTGGCAGCACTTGAATCAATAAAACACTTAGGAACAAATGGAGGAGGATTTTTTGGTTCAAATTCATCACATCCATTTGAAAATCCAACAATAATATCAAATATAGTAGAGATGTTATCTATGATGATATTACCAGGAGCTTGTGTTGTTGCATTTGGACATATGATAAAGAATAAAAAACAAGGTTGGGTTGTATTTGGTGCAATGTCAATCATATTTTTAATAGGTTTAATGGTTTGTTTTAGAGCAGAAAGTGCAGGAAATCCTATCTTATCACAATTAGGACTTAATCAAAGCATGGGAAGTATGGAAGGTAAAGAAGTTAGATTTGGTATAGCTCAATCAGCATTGTTTACGACAGTGACGACTTCCTTTACAACTGGTACAGTTAACAATATGCATGATACTTTAACTCCTCTAGGAGGATTAGTACCACTTTTAAATATGATGTTAAATGTCGTATTTGGTGGTAAAGGTGTAGGTCTTATGAATATGCTAATGTACGCTATAATAGCAGTATTTTTATGTGGATTAATGGTAGGAAGAACACCAGAATTCTTAACTAAGAAAATTGAAGGAAAAGAAATGAAGCTTATAGCTTTACTTATTATATTACATCCACTTTTGATACTTATGTTCTCTGGACTTGCAGTAGCACTACCAGCAGGTCTTGAGGGAATTTCAAATCCTGGATTCCATGGATTATCACAGGTTTTATATGAGTTTGCATCTTCAGCAGCTAATAATGGCTCAGGATTTGAAGGTTTAGGAGATAATACTATGTTCTGGAATATAACAACAGGTATAGTTATGTTTTTTGGAAGATATGTGTCTATTATAATATTACTTGCAATATCAAGTTTATTAGCATCTAAGAACTCTGTAAATGAAAGCATAGGAACACTTAGAACTGATAATTTCACATTTACAATAATTTTAGTATTGGTTGTTTTAATTGTTGGTGCTTTAACATTTTTCCCAGCCTTAGCGCTTGGACCTATTTCAGAGCATCTAGTATTATGGCACTAAAAAATTGGGAGGGAGTAAAATTTTATGGAAACTAAAAAAACAAAGTTTATTACAAAAGATATTTTCAAAACTTCCATTATAGAAGCTTTTAAAAAATTAAATCCTAAATATATGATGAAAAATCCAGTTATGTTTGTTGTAGAGATTGGATTTATAGTAACTTTGATACTTACAATAGTACCTAGTTTGTTTGGAGATGAAGGTAATAACTTAAGAGCTTATAATGGGATTGTAACAATAATACTATTTATAACTGTTCTTTTTGCAAATTTTGCTGAAGCTGTAGCTGAAGGTAGAGGAAAAGCACAAGCAGATACATTAAAGAAAACTAGAAAAGATACAGTTGCAAGAGTTTTAGATAAATTAGGAAATGAAAAAATGATAATTGCAAGCGAGCTAAAACTGGGAGATATTGTTTTAGTCAATGCAGGAGAAGTTATTCCAAATGATGGAGAAGTAATAGAAGGTATAGCTTCTGTGGATGAGTCAGCAATAACTGGAGAATCTGCACCTGTTATGAGAGAATCTGGAGGGGATTTCGCTTCTGTTACAGGAGGAACTACAGTTGTAAGTGACTGGCTAAAAATAAAAATAACAACAAAACCAGGAGAATCCTTCTTAGATAAAATGATAGCTCTTGTAGAAGGAGCTTCAAGACAAAAAACACCAAATGAAATTGCTTTAAATACTTTATTGGTGGGATTAACACTTATATTTATGGTTGTTTTAATCTCTCTTTATCCAATGGCAAATTATGCAGGTGTAAAGATTCCAATTTCTACTATGATAGCACTTTTGGTGTGTTTAATACCAACTACGATAGGTGGATTATTGTCAGCTATTGGTATTGCAGGTATGGATAGAGTAACTAGATTCAATGTTATTGCAATGTCAGGAAAGGCAGTGGAAGCTTGTGGTGATGTTGATACTATGATTTTGGATAAGACAGGTACTATTACTTATGGAAATAGACTTGCATCAGAATTTATAGCAGTTGGAAATGCAGATTCAAAAGATTTAATAAACTATGCTGTTATGTGCTCATTAAAAGATGACACACCAGAAGGAAAGTCTATAGTTGATTTAGGGATAAAACTAGGTTCAACAGGAAAAACAAAAGAGGCCGAAGAAGCTGAGTTTGTAGAATTCTCTGCACAAACTAGAATGAGTGGTATAAATTTATCTGATGGAACAGCTATTAGAAAAGGGGCTTATGACAGTATAATAAATCGAGTAAAATCTTCTGGTGGATTAGTACCAGACGATTTAGAAGAAAGTGTGAATAGAGTAGCAAAATTAGGTGGTACACCTCTAGTAGTGTGTGTCGATAATGAGATATACGGTATTATCTACTTAAAGGATACAGTAAAATCAGGTCTTGTAGAAAGATTTGCTAGACTTCGTGAGATAGGAATAAAGACAATCATGTGTACAGGAGATAATCCTTTAACAGCAGCCACAATTGCAAGAGAGGCTGGAGTAGATGGATTTATTGCAGAATGTAAACCAGAAGATAAGATAGAGGCAATAAAAAAAGAACAATCTGAAGGTAAAATAGTTGCTATGACAGGGGATGGAACAAATGATGCTCCTGCACTTGCTCAAGCAGATGTGGGTCTTGCTATGAATAGTGGTACAACATCTGCAAAGGAAGCAGCAAACATGGTAGATTTAGATTCAGACCCAACTAAAATATTAGAAGTGGTTGAAATAGGAAAACAGCTTTTAATAACACGTGGTGCTTTAACAACATTCAGTATAGCAAATGATATTGCAAAATACTTTGCAATTATACCAGCTATATTTACCCTTGCAATACCTCAAATGGAGATATTAAATATAATGAAGCTTTCTACATCATTTAGTGCGATATTATCAGCTTTAATATTTAATGCTATAATTATCCCATGTTTAATACCTCTTGCTATGAAAGGGGTAAAATATAGACCTATGAAATCGCAAGCTATGCTAATGAGAAATATGCTTATTTTTGGTCTTGGTGGGGTTATAGTACCATTTTTAGGAATAAAAGTAATTGATTTATTAATTACACCTTTAGTAATGGTTCTTAATTTAGGTTAATAAATGGAGGATATAAAAATGAAAACATTAAAACCAGCATTGCTTGTAAGTCTTGTATTGTTATTTGTTTGCGGACTTGTATATCCACTTGTTTTAACAGGCGTAAGTCAAGTTGCATTTAAAGATAAAGCTAATGGAAGTATGATAGAAGTAAATGGCGTAAAGGTTGGTTCAGAGCTTATTGGTCAAAGTTTTACAGATGCAAGATTTTTTAAGGGAAGAGTTTCATCAGTAAACTATAATACTTATACAAAAGAAGATTTAATACCAGATAAGGATGGAAATACAGTTTATGGCGGTGTTTCATCGGGTTCTTTTAATTATGGGGCAACTAATCCAGAGCTTCATGATAGAGTTCAAAAAGACATTGAACAGTTTTTGAAGGATAATCCAGGTGTAAAAAAAGAAGATATACCAACAGATTTGCTTACAGCATCAGGTTCAGGACTTGACCCTAATATAAGTCCCGCTTCTGCAAAGGTTCAGATACCTGCTATAGCAAAAGTATCAGGAATATCAGAGAGTAAATTACAAAAAATTGTAGATGATAATACTTCAAAAAAACTTTTCGGAGTTTTAGGTGAAGATAGAGTTAATGTGTTAAAGGTTAATGTAGAGGTTGCAAAAATATTAGGTCTTATATAGTATTTCGTAGAATTTTTGTAGTGAAGTATTGTGTATGACTTAGCATAAAGCTTGAAGTTTGAAGAGTGAAAATCGATAATGATTTTCACTTTTTTTGTTTGAATATTATTAATATTAGAAATAAAACAATTGAAGGGATAAAATCCAAAAAAAGGTTGCATTATCAAAATGATAATACTATAATATATTTATCGTTATCAATTTGATAATAGAATTGGACATATAGGAGGAAGTAGTATGTTATATAATAACGCATTAGAGTTGATAGGAAACACACCTGTAGTAAGGTTAAATAATTTAGGATGTACTAACGGGTGTTCTAACATATATGTAAAATTAGAAAAAGTAAATCCAGCAGGAAGTATAAAAGATAGAGCAGTTTATGAAATGCTAGAAGGATTAGAAAAAAGAGGAGAATTAAAAAAGGGTGATGTACTAGTAGAAGCAACTAGTGGCAACACTGGTATTGCATTATCCATGATAGGAAGATTAAAAGGATATGAAGTAGTAATAGTAATGCCAGAGACTATGAGTATCGAGAGACGAGATTTAATGAAGGCTTATGGAGCAAATTTAGTACTTACAGATGGAAAAGCTGGAATGTCGGGCTCTATAGAAAAAGCAAATGAACTATTGAGAGAAAATCCAAACTATAAAAGTTTGAAACAATTTGAAAATAAAGACAATCCAAATGCACATTATAAAACAACAGCAGTTGAAATTATGAATGATGTTAGAGATTTAGATATATTTGTATGTGGAGTTGGAACAGGTGGTACTTTAATAGGGACTGCAAGATATTTAAAAGAGCAAAATCCAAATATAAAAGTAGTTGCACTTGAGCCAAAAAAATCTCCAGCTATATCAGAAAATAAAACTGGACCTCATAAAATACAAGGAATAGGAGCTAACTTTGTTCCTGAAAATTATGATTCTAGTGTAGTTGATGAAGTAATATTAGTTGATGATGAAGATGCTTTTGATACAGTTAAATTACTTGCATCAAAGGAAGGGATTTTGGTAGGTATATCTTCTGGAGCAAATATATTTGGAGCTATGGAAATGGCGAAAAAATATCCAAATAAAAAAATAGTAACAGTAGCTCCAGATGGAGTAGATAAATATATGTCCATGGGAATATTTTAATAATTTTATTTGAGGGAGTGAATACTTTGTTTAAAAAAATAAATAAAGATATTGAATATATAATGAAGAATGATCCAGCAGCTAGATCTAAGATAGAAGTTTTTTTACTATATCCATCAGTGCATGCAATGATAATGCATAGAATAGCTCATTTTCTTTATAAGAAGAAGATGCTTTTTTCAGCTAGATTAATATCCCAGATATCCAGATTTATGACTGGTATAGAAATACATCCTGGAGCTAAAATGGGAGAAGGTATTTTGATAGACCATGGAATGGGTGTTGTAATTGGCGAAACAGCTGAAGTGGGAAATAGAGTAACAATATATCAAGGAGCTACTTTGGGTGCTACAGGAAAGGATACTGGCAAGAGACATCCAACTGTTGGCGATGATGTATTAATTGGAGCTGGAACAAAAATACTAGGAGCTTTAAATATCGGTTCTAATTCAAAAATAGGTGCAAATTCAGTTGTTGTTAAAGATGTACCTAATGGAGCCACAGTTGTTGGTATACCAGCAAAAATAGTGAAAATAAGAAATCTAGAACCTGTAAAAAAGAATAAAAGAGAAGTATCCTACGAATACGAAGAGTTAGACAATGTATATTATATATAGTCATAGTGATGTTATAGAATATGAACTTTTGGAAAATGGTGAAACTGTGACTAAAGGTGGGATAGGAAGAGCTTTAGCAGAAGGAGTTTTATTTGGAGGAGTAGGTGCTGTTGTTGGTGGTGGAGCATGTGAAAAGATAGGTTCTATGACTAAAGAAAAGTTCACTATGATAAAGGGGAATGATACGCTTTACAAAGCATTAGATTTCATAAATAGATAATATTTTAAAATATATAAGGTATTTGTATAAATTATTACTATTTTATGAAAAAAAATAATTTTTTAAAAATATTAGCCGATTTTGCGTGTTTATTGACTAGTTATGCAGATTTCTTGTAAATTTACCTCTATAGTGCTAGGATATGATTAAATATAAGATAATTGAAGGGGTATAATTGTATAAATTTTAAGAAAATAACATCTATGTCATTAGCAACAATTAGTATTTTAGCATTATCGTTTTCTAATCTGGTTATTTCAAACGCAATGGAAAAGGACATAAATTTAAAAAACGAGAAAAATATTAGACTTGAGAATGGAGATACAATAAGCATTTCTGGGAATACAAGTACATGGAAGGATAAATGTTTTATAGATGGAAGAAATTATGATTTTGCAGATGTATTAAGCAAGTATTCTGGTGTTTTTATATCTCAACATATGTAATTAATGTATGTTTTAAAGTAATTATATGAATGGTTTTAAAACTAACATATAATTACTTTTTTAATATAAGAATAAATTTATTTTGGAGAGGTAAATATAATGAAAATTTCTAGTCAATATAGAAGCCAATATTTATTAAATAATGAAAGTAACATAAAAAATACAAAAAAAAATACAAATATTATTAAGAAAAATGAAACTATAGAAAAAAATAATTATTTATCTAATATCATGAAACAAAAACAAGAACTTGATAATAGAATTAAAGATTTAAAAGATAAACAAGAACTTTATTCTAAAAAAATAAATGAAGCAATCAGAAATTTATTTAAATCAGAAGAAGAAAATAAAAATAGTAATGTAGAAGAAGAAAATAAAAATACTATTTTGGAAGAATATCCAATTTCTCTAAATACAGGAGAAAAAGAGGAATCATTAAATACAGATGAACTTAATGATAAAAATGAAGAAAAGGTAGAAGAATTAGATCAAAAAGGCGTCGATAATGAAAAAGAGTCAGAAGAACTAGAACAAAAACATATTGATAAAGAAGATAAAGAACTTGAAAATTTATTTTTAGAAGGTAAAACTCGCGAAGAACTTGAAAATATGCTTAAAGATTTTATGAGTATGACTCAAGAGGAAATAAAGAAAATTGAGTCAAGAATAGAAAAGTTAGATAAAGATGCTGAAAAATACAAGAAAAATCAAAATATTAATGGGCAAAAAAATTATATAGATACTTTAATTTAAAGACCCCCCAATAAAATCAGGTATATTTTAGAAGGTAGCAACTAGTTAGTTGTTACCTTCTTTTGCTATTAATCCTATTAGATTTTATATAGCTATATATTTCTTTCTAATTAGATAATATAATGCTGTTGTTATAATGGCCGCTATTATCATTGCTATTATTGTAATGTCTAATTTTCTTGTGAATAAACCTATTGCTATATATTCAAGACCCATTACATAGCGAGAAAGTATTTCTAGTTTAACAGTTCTTTTCTTATCTATATTTCCATACGTTGATTCTAATTTATTAAAATATTTTTCACTGCAAAAACTAGTTTTAGGTTTAATTAAAGATATTATTGTAGTTAATATTATAATTCCTACTCCAATAAGTATAAGATTGATATTTCCAAAGTTCATAGTATATACCTCCTTTAGCATAATAATTTTTTTATGTATGTTGTTTATATTCTTTTGTAAAGAGGAAAGGAAGATAAAATAGTGATACAAATATAAGTCTCTCTAAAATAACATAATAGCTAAGTGGCATTTCAGAACTATTACAAATAACATCTAAACTATTAACTAAAGCATGAATTATAGAACAAATCCATATATTTTTAGTTTTCAAATAAACATAACCTAAAAATATAGAAAGTCCGATTCCATAAATTAAATGAATTACAATTCCCAGTATTGGAGCATCTGGACTATAGAATGTAAATTGTAGAGGTAAATGCCATAAACTCCAACAAACACCTACAATTATAACACCTATTTTTTTGTCAAATTTATCAAAGAAAATACTTTGTAAAAAACATCTCCAGCCATATTCTTCAGACAAAAAAGGATAAATATATATTAATGATATTATAGTAAGGTTCAGATAAAATAAAATACCATTATAATTAAGATTATTTCTACTTATTATTAATCCAAGGATAACTTGAGAAAATATAAAGTAGATAATTAATAAAGCACCTGTTCTTACATTTTTTAGAATATACAGTTCTTTTGATTTAAAAGAATAAATAATAAGATATAAACTGCTTATTAAAATTAATATAGAATTCACTAATTGAGATTGATTGAGGTTTATTAAGTTAAATGATTTAGCAATAAATAATAAAAAATAACTAAGAAAAAGTAATATTACTAATGAATAAAACTTATACTCATTATTAGTTTTTCCTTCTGAGTAAAATTTTGCAATAGCGACAGAAGATAAAGGCAATATCATTATGAATGATGCAAAATTTCCTGGGTCAATAAACTTATTGAAATATAATAGAAAACCTAATAAATAAGTTAAGCCAAAAGTTATAGAAAAAAATATTATAATCTGTATTTTCTTTCTTTTTTCTTCATTTTCAATATATCTTGGATTTAATAAATCAATCCATTTTTCTTGTAATTTCAATACAAAAACCTCCTTTAACATATTACTTTCTTTTCTATAATAACAAATTCATATTGTATTAATTTTCTTAATAAAAGTATAGCAGCAATGTAAGTATAAAGAGTATCTAAAATATTACAAATATTAACAGGTTATATAAAACTATAGTAGAAGTTGTAATAATAAAACGAACGAAAATTATTATACTAAAACATAAGACATGTTATAATTATATTGTATATTTATTAATGTATAAAACTATCAAGAGCGTTACTTAACACATCTTAAAATTGATTTAAATGAGTCTTTTTCATACACAAAATTATATGATATAATAAAAAAATAGAAGTGTATTGGTAGTACACTTCTATAGCTATAACTAAGCATTCTCATGAGCGGGAGTGCTTTTTTCATTTTTCCAAACAACCTTGTTTACTTCATCAATAATTATCAAATTAATCTTATTATTTTTCAAAATCTCTGTTGCAGTATCAATAAGATTATCTAGGTCAAAACTACGAGTTAATTCTAGTTACTTGTTGTTTAAAACTCTTTTCAGTATGTAAGTATTAAAACACATCTATATCACCCCTTAAGCACTAAGGCATTCTTGTAAGCGCTTCCAAAATAAAAAATTCGTCTACATACTGGTCAAAGTTTCTAACATATTCAGTCTTGTATTT
Source organism: Clostridioides sp. ES-S-0123-01 (assembly GCF_020658415.1). Taxonomy (NCBI): domain Bacteria; kingdom Bacillati; phylum Bacillota; class Clostridia; order Peptostreptococcales; family Peptostreptococcaceae; genus Clostridioides; species Clostridioides sp. ES-S-0123-01. Next base: position 692,688 of record NZ_JACVWD010000001.1, on the reverse strand, counting down.
AGTGTTATTTATTTCTATAAAAGCAATAGTTTTGCCATCATAATAGTATCTGCTTATTACGAAATATTTTTCTGCAGTAGATACATTTTCTTTATCTTCTATAACTAAGCCTTCAGCATTAAAACAAGGTGCCATACTATGCTTTCCAATCCTTAAATAGTTAATATTAACCTTTTAAGGTTAATTTAATAATATTACTATTTCATAATAAAGTCAAGAAAAATTAACTATAAAAGAGAAATATTGCCCTTAATGGGTTAATTATGATAAAATAAATTAAAAGAGGTGATAAAATGATTTCATACAATCGCTTATGGAAATTATTAATTGATAAAAAAATAAAAAAAATGGAATTTAAAGAAATGACAGGACTAGGAAGTTCAAGTATTAGTAAATTGAACGAGGATAAAGTTGTCTCTATGGCTACAATGGAAAAAATATGTTTGGCATTAGATTGTAACATAGAAGATATTGTTGAGATTAAAAAAGATATTGAGTAGTAATATTTATCTTAAAAAGTATATGGTACTAATATGTTTTATAGGGCATTAGAAAATATAGAAATAATAGATTAAGTTTTATACAATGGACGAGGTTTTATCAGATTATAAAGAAAAATAATCATAACACAACTAATAAATTTTATAAAATTTATTTTGAAAAGGTATTATTTTCAAATTTGAGGACATAATAAAAAAGAACTGAAGGTCAAAGTTTTAGTTCGCCAATCGTTGGTAAACAAAAATTTTAAATTTGTAACATCTAGGAGGATTTTATTATGAAAGCAAATGTTAATCAAGATACTTGTATAGGTTGTGGATTATGTCCATCAATATGCCCAGAAGTATTTGACATGGCTGATGATGGAAAATCACATGTTATAGTTGATGAAATACCAAGTGATGCTGAAGAATCAGCAAAAGAGGCTAGAGAAAGCTGTCCAGTTGATGCAATAGATGTGCATTAACAAAAGAAAAGCCTATGAAGATTGAAAGCTCAATCTTTATAGGCTTTTATATTTTATTGAGTTAAAATTTCAATTCCTGTTTCTGTAACTAAAACCATGCACTCCCATTGAGCAGATAATTTACCATCTTTTGTGTAGATAGTCCAATCATTTTCTTCATCAACAAAAATCTCATGAGTTCCTTCATTTACCATAGGTTCTATAGTAAATATCATTCCAGGAACCAACAACATTTCAGTTCCTTTTTTAGAAACATAACTTACAAATGGGTCTTCATGAAAACTTAGTCCAACTCCATGCCCACCAATTTCTCTAACAACAGAATATCCATTTTCTTTTGCATAAGAATTAATAGCATTACCTATATCACCCAAGAATCCCCATGGTTTAGCAGCTTCAAGACCTTTTTGAATGCATTCTTTAGTAACTTGAACCAATTTTTTTGCATTTTCTTTAACATTTCCTACCATAAACATTCTTGAAGCATCTGAGTAATATCCATTAAAAATAGTAGACACATCTATATTTATAATATCTCCATCCTTTAATAGGATGTCTTTACTTGGGATACCATGACAAACTTCATTGTTTATTGATGTACATACACTTTTAGGAAAACCATTATAATCTAGTGGTGCAGGAATAGCTCCATTTTCTAATGTAAAGTTATGGACTAATTCATTTATATCTTCTGTAGACATTCCAACTTTAATTTTGTCCGAAATATAATCTAAAATCTTTGTGTTTATTACAGCACTTTTTTTAATTTCTTCAATTTGTGTTGCATTTTTTATGATGTCGTGAGTAGGTACAATATGACCTAGCTGAGCGAATGAATTTATTTTATTATCTATATCCATATGACATTTTTTATATTTTTTAGTACTTCCACACCAACAAGCATCGTTTCTGTTTAATTTCATAACTCTTCATCCTTTTTATTATTTATTTAAATTATGGGCTACATAAACTATTTTAAAATATAACCATTAGAAATATTATAACATAAATATCAAAAAGTCTTTTATAAAGAGTACTTTATTAAATAGAAATATATTATTAAGTATTAATGTGTTTCATAGCTTAGTTCTAATTCTTCAAGAAAATTATATGTTAAAGGACAATTTTCTTTCAATATATTTTTTGAGTCTTCATCAAGATAATAATGCACAAATGATTCCGCAAAAAATTCTTCTGGGAATTTACTAATATATGCATGTGCAACTTGTTTAGGGTCATAAAGTTTATACCTTTCTTGAATAAACACTTCCATAAATTCTTCTGAATTTGATTTTTTGTCTAATACATTTTTATCTATAGCATGTGCAGTTTCATGTAATTCCAAATTTTTAGCTGAATGAACATTTGCATAACTAGGGTTACTATAACCTATTTTAGCCACAATAGAGTTGTTTCTATATACCCCAGGTACATCTTTCCAAGTTTTACCTGATCTTACCCAGCATGGAGGTAATTGGTGTTTTAAATCACTAAATTCTGGTTCATCAGTTAAATTTGAATTTATTAATTTTATAATTATATCTTTTTCTTTAAGTGTTTGTAGATATTTTCCATTTATGTTTGAAAGTCTGTTTTTCATGTTTTCAACTTCATCTTTATCATAGTCTGAATTATCTGGAAGTATAATCATTTGTTCAATTATATCTATATTACTTTCTCTTATATTTTTACTGTTTTTGTTAACTTCATATTTGAGGCTATCATCTCGATAAAAAGTCATATTTGCATCGTTTTCTGAAAAAGAGGAGTGAATATTTTCTAAATCTAAAATGTTCATTTGATGTAAAATATTTTTTGTTTCACCACTCCATACCACTAAAGAAAGTGAATTAAAGTTAATTAGTGGATTTTCTTTCATTTTTGTTTTATTACTTATACTGACATCGAATACATATTCAATGGAGTTTTCTATATCAAGATTGTTTGTATTCTTCTTAAGATATAGATATGCTTGTCTTAACTCTATATAAATGTTATCTAAAGATTCGTCGAAAAATTCTGATAGATTGTTTGTAAATATTTCTTCACTTAAAAGTTCACTTTTATCAGTTACACTTTCAATTAAAGTATTAATTTCTTTTATCATCTCAGGAATATTTATCTTCTTGCTTGCTTTTTCATCAGATACATTGCATGGTGCAAGAGCAATGCAATAAAAATCTTCTTCTTTTTTATAAAAGGCTTTAAGTGATTTTGACAAAAGTGTAAAGTCTACACCTATCTGTAAATTGACTTTAAATAAGTTCTTTTGTGATAATTCAATATTATTGCTTTTAGCTATAATTAAATTGTTTTCCATAATCATTGCCCCCTTTTTATTAGGTTATCATAATTTTTTTATATATGTCAATTTATTTTTTTGAAAATTATAATTTTTTTGAAAATTTTATTTTTTATATTTGTGAATTTTTTGTTAGAAGAATAAATATGTTATTAATATGTCAAAATTTAGCGTCAAATACTTTTAGAATCTACTTTACGAATTTACATTTGAGTTATTGTTATAGCTGACCAATATATAAAATTTACAGCAGTTTTTTTTATTTTATAATATAATGTTTATATATTTAATTTAAGGATGTGAATTAAGATGTATTTTACATATATTATAAGGTGCAAAGATGATTCTCTATATACTGGATATACTAGCAATATAGAAAGAAGAATGAATGAGCATAAGTCAGGAATTAATTCAAAGTATACAAGAGCAAGGGGATTTAAAAAGTTAGAGGTTTATTTTGTAACAAATACAAAAAGTAATGCAATGAAATTAGAATACTATATAAAAAAGTTAACTAGGGATAAAAAATTATCTATAATAAAAAATCCCAATATACTTATAGATTCAATTGACAATAAAGAAAATTATATTATTGGAGAAGAGATAAAAGAACTGAAGTAAGTGTATTTAATTATATTGTAAATAAGTGTATACAGTGTAAAAACTTGACAATAAATACTATTGTAATATAATGAAGTTATAAATATAATAAATTAAAATAGCTAGGGGAGCCAAGAGCTGAGAGGAATACCGACCCTTACACCTGAACTGGATAATGCCAGCGTAGGAAAGCTTAGTATAAAACTTAAGTATGTATTATTTGTGATATATGCGAATTTCTAAGCTATACCTATTGTAGGTATAGCTTTTTTAGTTAATCTATTTAAATTAAATTTTTAGGAGGGTATAAATGAGTAACTATAAAATACCAACACTTACAATAGCTGGTTCAGATTCATCTGGAGGAGCTGGAATCCAAGCTGATTTGAAAACTTTTAGTGCAATTGGCACATATGGAATGAGTGTAATAACAGCTATAACGGCACAAAACACTCAAGGAGTTTTTGCTGTAGAAGATTTAAGCCAAAGTATAATAAAAAAACAAATAGAGGCAGTATTTGATGACATACCTCCAAGAGCAGTAAAAATAGGAATGGTTTCAAGCCCAGAAATTATACTTGAAATAGTTGAAAATTTAAAAAAATATAATCCAGAATATTTAATAGTAGACCCTGTAATGATATCTAAAAGTGGATATTATTTATTAAAACCAGAAGCAAAGGAGAATCTAATTAAGTATTTAATACCACTTGCATATATAATTACACCAAATATTCCAGAAGCAGAAGAAATTACAGGAATAAAAATACATAATGTAGATGATATGAATAGAGTAGGAAAGAAAATATTAGAGCTTGGACCTAAATTTGTTCTTATGAAAGGCGGACATTTAGATGGAGAAGCAGTGGATATTTTAGTTGGTAAAAATATATTTGAAGTGTATAAAAGTGAAAGAATTGATAAAAAAAATACACATGGAACAGGATGTACATTATCTTCTGCAATAACATCTTATCTTGCATTAGGTTATGAAATAAAAGAAGCAGTAAAATTAAGTAAAATTTATATAACAGAAGCAATAAAAAATAGTTTTGATATAGGTCATGGAGTAGGCCCAGTACATCATTTTTATAAGTTTGAATAATAAAATTTTATGGAGGTAGAATATGTATAATTTAATTGAAGAAGTAAAGAAAGTAAACCCATTAGTAATTCACTATACTAATAATGTAACAATAAATGATTGTGCTAATGTAACTTTAGCTATAGGTGCAAGCCCTCTTATGAGTTTTTCATATGAGGAAGTAGAAGAAATGGTAAGTATAGCAAATGCTGTAGTTATAAATATAGGAACTATGAATTCAAATATATTAGATTTGTTTTTATTGGCTGGAAAGGCGGCAAATAAATACAATAAACCTGTTATCTTAGACCCAGTGGGAGTCTTTGCAAGTAAAGCCAGAGCAGAACTTACAAATAAGCTTTTAAATGAAGTTAAATTTGATGTGGTTAAAGGGAATATAGCAGAAATAAAATTTATAGGTGGCTTTGATGTAATGGGTAAAGGTGTAGATTCCTTTGATGATGAAGAAGATTCTACTGATATAATAAAAAAAGTTTCTGAGAAGCTTGAATGTATAGTTGCAGCAACTGGAAAAATAGATATAATAACTGATAGTAAGAATACATATAAAATAAATAATGGAACTGATAAATTAAAAGGTATTACAGGCACAGGGTGTATGACTGCTAGTTTGATTGCAAGTTTTATGGCTGTGACTAAAAATAAATTAGAAGCAGCTACAATGGGTGTACTTACAATGTCGTTAAGTGGGGAGCTGGCTAATTTAAATAATCCACCAATAGGTACATTTAAAGAAAAGCTAATGAATTCTATTTATCAAATGGATGAAGAGATTATAAGTAAAAACTCTAATATTGAATTTTTAAATGAATAAATGGTCAACAGGAGGCTGTAAATGATAGATAAAGAATGTTTAAAAAAAGACTTAAAGTTATATTTAGTGACTGATTCTGAAATGCTAGAAGGTAGAGATTTTTATAAATGTATTGAAGATGCAATTGTTTCTGGAATAACAACGGTGCAACTCAGAGAAAAAAATGCTTCTGGAAAAGAATTTTTAAAAAAGGCTATGAAGCTAAGGGAAATAACTAGAAAACATGGTGTTAAGTTTATAATAAATGATAGAGTAGATATAGCAATTATTTGTGATGCAGATGGAGTGCATGTAGGACAGAGTGACATTGATGCAAAGGAAGTTAGAAAGCTTATAGGGAAAGATAAAATACTAGGTGTATCAGCAAGAACTTTAGAAGAAGCTATCTGTGCAAAAAATGATGGTGCAGACTATTTAGGTATAGGGTCTATATTTACAACATCTACCAAACTGGATGCTAAATCCGCATCATTTGAAACTGTCAAAGAAATTAAAGAAAAGATAGATATACCATTTGTATTGATTGGTGGTATAAAACTAGATAATGTAGATAAACTTAAGTGCTTAAATAGTGATGGATATGCTATAATATCTGCTGTATTAAAATCTGAAAATATTTCTGAAGAAGTAGAAAAGTGGACATTAAAAATATAAAATGAGTTAAGGTAGTGAAAAAATTGGAAAAATTTGATATAATTTAAAAGTAAAATATAGGAAGTTATAAATGTAAACTTTTCTACATATACTTTTTAATCAAAATATATGTAGATTTGATTAAAAGGAGATATTAATGATTAGGATATTATTAGTGTGTGTTGGCGGTATGTCTTCTACTTTATTGGTAAATAAAATGGAGAAAGATGCAAAGAAAAGAGATATAGACTGTAAAATATGGGCAGTTGGAGAGGGAAATATAAAATCAGAACTTGGTAATTTTGATATTTTGCTTCTTGGGCCACAGCTTAGATTTATGTTTGATGATGTAAAATCTATAGTTGGAGATAAAGCTCCAGTAGCTATAATAGATATGGTAAACTATGGTACTTGTAATGGTCATGCTGTATTAAATGCAGTACTAGAAATACTAAATTAAATTAATCACTGATAGTGAACTCTATGATATAGAGTTCACTTTTTATATTTTATAGTTCTTTTTCAAATTTTTTTATTTTCAACAAGGCTGATTTAAATTGTTCATCTTCATAGACTCTTAATATATAATTAACTTAGAAAAAAATTATTTCTAGAAAAAAATTAATAAAGGAGAATATAAGGTAGAGTTGTTTCTATATGTAAATTATTCCTAAATTTGCACTGATTATATACTTATCCATTTAGATTTTAATCTATTCAAAATACACTTCTATTTACTCGTTTATCAATTTATATGGTAATAATTGGATTTGATTGTATGAAATTAGTGCAGTACTATTTATTAGAATAAAAGAATATAATTTATTTTTTCACTAATATATAAAGGATATACTGGTATCATTGACATTTATATTGGAGGTTGATTATGAAGAATGAAATTTTACGTTTTATAAATGAAAAGGTATTATTTGACAATTTTGATGAACTTAAAAAACAAAGTGGTATAGTAACAGAAGATATAGTAAAAAAGTTTAATTTAAGTAGAACTCAATCAAGCAGATTATTAAATGATTTGGTAAAGTCTGATAATCTTATAAAGATAAATAGTAGACCTGTTATCTTTCTACCAAAAAATAAGATAAATGATGCAATAGGTCCTACGAAAAAAAGTATTTATGAAAGTGTTGATGAACTTAGTAATGAGTGTAAATTATTAAAGCAGGAGATTGTATTTAACAGTATTATAGGTCATGAAAGTAGCCTAAAGGAGGCAATAGAGCAAATAAAAACCGCTGTACTTTATCCAAATGATGGACTTACAATAATGCTAACAGGTGAAAGTGGTGTAGGTAAAACTTTTTTAGCGAAGGTAATATATAAGTATAGTGTAAGTAGTAATATATTAGAAAAAAATGCTCCATATAATGTACTAAACTGTGCACAGTACTATAATAATCCAGAGTTATTATCAAGTATACTATTTGGACATGTCAAGGGGGCTTATACTGGAGCAAATGAATCTAGAGCTGGGTTAATAGAGAAATCTGATGGTGGTATATTATTTTTAGATGAGGTACATAGATTAAACAGTGAAGGTCAGGAAAAGTTATTTACATTTATGGATACAGGTACATTTTCTAGAATTGGAGAGAATGGAGTAAATAGAAGTGCTAAGGTAAGGCTAGTATTTGCTACAACAGAAAGCTTATCTGAGTTTTTGCAGACTTTTTTAAGAAGAATACCTATAAATATTTATGTTCCTAATATAGAGGAAAGAGGAACTATTGAAAAAAGGAAGATTATAGAACATTTTATATATGAGGAAAGTAAGGTGCTTGGTTTACCTATAGAGATAACTCAAATTACATTAAATACGATTTTAAAGATAAAATTCAAAGGTAATATAGGTGAATGTAAAAATGTAATAAAATATGCATGTGGAAGGGCATATGCAAAAAACCAAAAAAGAAATGGAAATATTTTTGTTACACTTCAAGACCTTCCTAGAAATATTTATATAGAAAATGTAGATATATTTCAGTTCCAAAGTGCTAAAAGCAAAAGTATTGTGTTTTCTCCTAAACAATTTAATATTGAGACATCAGATGAAGGAAATAAAAGAAATATAATATATCAAAGTCTTACAAAGTGTTTAGATTATTTTGATAGACTAGAAAAAAAAGAAATAACAAAAGAGATATTTAGTGAAAAGAGCTCAAACTTAATGATTAGGTTAATGGATAACCTAGTTTTTTCAAATAATGATGAAAATAAAAATGTACTTATGGAGCTTATAATATCTATAATGCAGGATATATTTAGAAATTTAGAAGTTAACAACAATATAAAATATGATGGAAATAATGTATTAGCATTTTCTTCGTATCTTTATTTGAAGGATGAGTCTTATCAATTGTCTGATGAATGTAAAATCTTACAAAGTAAATTACTAACATATTTAAAGAAAGAAAATTACAAAGAATACTCTATAGTAAATAAAGTATCGACATTAATAGCAAATAGATTGGATATGTATCTTAATAATGTAGATATAATTATAATGATTATATTTATTAAGTCGACAGTTATAAGAATGAAGTCTAATAAAGTTAATGCAATGATTATAGCACATGGGTATGCTACTGCTAGTAGTATGGCAAATGTATGTAATCGTATGTTGGGTAAAAATGTATTTACAGCTATAGATATGCCTATAGATGCGACAATTGCTGATGTATCAAATCAAATGTCTAGATACTTGGAAGGAGATAGGATAAAAAATGGACTAGTTGTGTTATTTGATATGGGCTCTCTTAATCTGATATATGAAGATTTAAAAAGTAAAATAAGTAGTCCAATGTTGTTTATAGACCAAATATCCACTATTTTTGCACTAGAGGTAGGTAATTTATTAATGCAAGGTAAAAACATTGAAGATATAGCAGAAATTATGGATGAAGAAATTAAACCCAACATACAATTGTATTATCCTCAAAAAAATAAAGAGTATGCTATAGTATCTTCTTGTTTTACTGGGATAGGTACTGCTATAAAAATCCAACATCTACTTTCAGAAAGCTTAATGGGGATAGTTGATGTTAAGATAATACCGCACGATTATGAGAGTCTTGTTTCTATGGGAGATAAAGATCCACTTTTTAAAATGTATGATGTATTGGCCATAGTAGGAACTGCTAATCCAAATGTAAATGGAGTAGATTTCATACTACTAGAGGATATAATATCAGGAAAAGGAGAAGATGATGTCTTTAGAATATTTAGTAAAGTAGTAGAAAGTGAAAAAATCAAAAACATAAATGATTCTATCATAAAGAATTTTTCTCTGATTAGAGTAATAGATAGTCTGACTATTTTAGACTCAAAAAAAATAATAGAGAGAATAGAAGAAGGAATCAATGCTATAGAAAATAATCAAAAGAAAAAACTTCCTAATGATAAAAAAATTGCTTTATATGTTCACTTAAGTTGTATGATTGAAAGATTGGTTAGACAAGCTGAGATTGAAGAATATACTGATATGAATTTATTAATTAAAAACCATCACAGTGAAGTTAAACTAATAAAAAATGCATTTAGTGTGCTAGAAAAGAGCTATAGTGTGCAAATATCTATTTCAGAAATCGGATATATCTATAATATTATTTATGGTCCACTTCAGTAAAATACAGTATTAAAAAATAAATAAATAAAATTGAAAAAAAGTATGCCACTAGTTGGCATGCTTTTTGCTTTTATAAATAAACAAGAGGATAAAAAATAAAAATTTTAATATATAATGGAGGATTTGAGGAAAATGATATCTTTAATGAGGATTGATGACAGACTAATACATGGTCAGGTAGCATATGGATGGACAACATCATTAGGTATAAATGTAATATTAGTTGCAAATGATGAAGCAAAAAACGATCAAATGAAAGCCATGTCATTAAATTTAGCTAAGCCTAGCAATGTAACTTTATATATAAGGGGGGTAGAGGAATCTGGAGAAATAGTAGAAAAATTTGCTTCTTCAAAGAAAAGTAATGTATTAGTATTAGTAAAAAATACAAAAGATGCTTTAGATGTAGCTAAAAACTCAGGAGGAGTTTTAAAAGAAATAAATGTAGGTGGATTAAGATACGAGGAAGGAAAGAAGAAGCTGACAGACTTAGTTGCTGTTGATGATAATGATATAAACAATTTTAAAGAAATAACTGATTTAGGAATTGATATAGAATTTAGAATGTTACCTAGAGACAAAAAGAAAAAATTATCAGACTTAATAAAATAATTTGGGAGAAAGAAAATGAAAAATTTTTTAATTGCAACACATGGAGAATTATCTAAGGAGCTTGTTGAGACAAGTAAATTAATAATTGGTTCATTAAGTAATGTTGAGTACTTTTGTATGACAAAAGATAAATCAGCAGACGATGCTGAGAAAGAAATGATAAGTATATTATCAAATAACAAAAATAATGGAGAACTTATCATACTAACAGATATATTTGGTGGAAGTGTAGCAAACATATGTACTAATTTACTCTTACAAGGGTTTAAATTTGAGTTATTGACAGGAGTAAATTTACCGATGCTTTTGGCTATTCTTTTATCAACAGAAGAGGATGCAAAGCTATTAGCTAAATCAGGTTTAGAGGAAGCGAGAAATGGAATAGTTCATGTAAATGAACTATTAGAAAATAAAAATGAAATCAAAAGTGTGATGTAATTAATGTAAATTAAGAGGGAGGTTCACTATGTTAGTACAAGCTATTATGTTAGCTATTATAGCAGGCTTTGGTATATTAGATGGACGTATATTTGGTCAGTCTATGTTTGATAGACCAATAGTTACAGGGGCATTAGTAGGATTAGTTTTAGGAGATATAAAGTCAGGAATTATGATTGGTGCACAACTTGAATTAATTTGGATGGGAATTGCAGGAATAGGTGCAGCTACTCCTCCAGATGTAGTAACAGGTGGTGTATTAGGTACAGCGTTTGCTATATTATCAGGAAATGGTGCAGAAGTTGCTCTAGCTGTAGCAGTGCCAGTAGCAGTTTTAGCACAATCTCTTGGAGTATTGGTTAGAATAGTAAACTCATATTTTTCTCAAAAGGCAGTTTTTTATGCTAAACAAGCTGACTTTAAAAAGGTTACTATAATGATGTGGATTCCAGTAGTATTATTCTTTTTAAGTACATCAGTTCCAACATTTTTAGCAATTATGATTGGTGCTGATAAAGTTACAACGTTAATAAATGCAATACCTAAAGTTATATTAGATGGATTAGGTGTTGCAGGAACATTGTTACCAGCAGTAGGATTTGCACTACTTATGGATATGCTACTTTCAAAAAAGATGTCTGTATTTTTCTTTATAGGATTCCTCTTAGCATCTTATGTTGGACTAGATATAACTGCAATAGCGTTGTTTGGAGTCTGTGTAGCAGTTATATTAAACTTTTATATTAACAGCAAAGAAAATAGTCAAAATCCTCAAGTAGCAACTAATATTTTAACGGAAGGAGAGATTGACTTTGAATAAACTAACAAAAAAAGAATTAAGAAGTATGTTTTGGCGTTCATTTGCTCTTCAAGGTGCATTCAATTATGAAAGAATGCAAAACTTAGGTTATTGTTATGCAATGTTACCTGCAATAAAGAAGTTATATAATAAAAAAGAAAATCAAGCAAAAGCGATAGAAAGACACTTAGAAATTTTTAATACAACCACAGTAGTAGTTCCTGCTATATTAGGTATAACAGCAGCTATGGAAGAGGAGAATGCTAATAATTCAGAATTTGATGAAAACTCAATCAGTGCTGTTAAAACAGCTCTTATGGGTCCTCTTGCGGGAATTGGGGATTCACTATTTTGGGGAACATTTAGAATTATAGCTGCTGGAATAGGAGTATCACTTGCAAAAGAAGGAAATATATTTGGCCCGCTATTATTCTTACTGTTGTACAATATCCCAGCATTTGCTCTAAGAATACTTGGACTTAAATATGGATATAAAGTCGGAGTAAATTCACTTGAAAGAATACAAAGAGAAGGTCTTATGGAGAAAATAATGTCTATGGCTACAACTGTTGGTTTATTCGTTGTAGGAGGAATGGTTGCAACAATGTTGAGTATAACTACTCCACTAAAATTTAATTTAAATGGTGCAGAAGTGGTTTTACAAGATATATTAGATAAAATAATACCTAACATGTTACCTTTAGCTTTTGCATTTGTAATATATTACATGTTAAAGCGAAAGGTAAGTGTAACAAAGTTAACTCTAGGCATTATAGTGGGAGGAATTGCTTTACATGCAATAGGGTTATTATAGAAAGAAAATTATAATTTATTAAATATATGAATAAGGAAGGCATACAAAATGAGAATACAAGATTATATGTTAGAAACACCAGCAAAAATGAGAGAAATGATATCTAATGCAGATAATTTATTTAATGAAATTAAGAAAGAAGATATAAAAAAGATTATAATAACAGGTTCAGGTACTAGTTATCACTCAGGATTGCAAGTACAACCATATTTGCAAAATTTATTAGACATAGATGTTGTAGAAAAGTATCCATTTATGATAACTGAAGATACATTTAAATTTGATAATAAAAATACTTTAGTGGTGGGAATATCTCAAGGTGGAAGTAGTTATTCTGCATATAATGCTATGAAGTTAGCTGAAGACAAGGGTTGTAAAATAGCATCTATGGCAGGCTGTAAAAATGCTCTAATAGATGAGATTTCTGACTATATATTAACAGTGAATTGTGGTGAAGAAAAATCTGGTGCTAAAACAAAAGGCTTTTATTGTACAAAGTTAAATTTAATGTTATTAGGTCTTCAAATAGCTAGAGAAAAGGGAATAATATCTAGTGAAAAGTACAATGAAGAGATAAATAAGATATTGGATGCAATAGATAGATTTGAATCAGTATATAAATCATCTGAGCAATGGATTGAAAGAAACAAAGAAAAGTTAGTTAACGCTAAAGAAATAAGAGTAGTAGGTCACTCTGATATATATGGAGATACATTAGAGTCAGCATTAAAATTATTAGAGACAATGAGAATTCCTGTAACTGGATATGAGTTTGAAGAGTTCATACATGGTGTATACAATGCTATAAATAGTGATTCTACTATATTTATACTAGATACAGGAAGAGAACCTAGAGTAACTAAGATGGTTGAAGTACTTTCTGGATGGACAGACAATGTATTTGTCATAGGTAGAGATGTTGCAGAAGAAGATAAAAATTTAAAGGCAGATATTATAGATAATCCTTACTATCAAACGTTTAACTTCATAGTACCTATACAATTGATATGTGGAGAAATACCTACATTAAGAGGTATAAACCCAAGTATTCCAAAAGATACTAAGTTCCACATGAAGTTAGGTAGTAAGAAGTTTAATAAGTAATTATACATATAAGTACTTTAGTTTATAGTTTCTTGTATAAATTTATAAATATACACTTAAGTAGCATGAATTATAAAGGTGGTGTTTCAAAATGATTTTAATTAATAATTTTGGAACACCACTTTTTAGTGTATATATAATAGATTAGTTTTTTACAAATCTACACACATTATCTTCAAAAATTAACTTACCATTTCTTTTTTCAGTCTCCACATAGCAAGTGCGAAACTTCCACAACATAATATTAAAAATAACACTATAACAGGTAGTATATCTCCAACCAGAATGGTTTCACCAAATATTAGACTACGTAAAGTATTAATAACATGGGTAAATGGATTGAGCATAACTGCTATTTTTAATCCTCCAGATAAATCTTCAACAGGGAAGAGAGCAGAGCTTAAAAAGAAAATAGGAAGTACAATGGCAGTCATAATTGTTTCATAAATTATTTCATTTGGTAATAATAGACTTATAGCATAAGCTAGGCTTGATAAAAAAAAGGCTGTCATAAATATCAATACTATCATTATAGCAATTCCACCAATACCAGATGCTATTTTTACTGAAAAGAATATGCTTACTATGCATAAAATTGCTACTTCAATAAAAGACACTAGGATAGCTTCTAGTAACTGACCAAAGACAATGGAATATCGACTAATAGGTGCAATTAAAACTCTATAAAAACTCCCGCTATTTTTCATTATAAAATTGATGATACCACCACTACTACATGATGAAAAGATAACCAATACAATTATACCTGGAAGTATAAAAGCTGTATAATTATCGACATTCATATCACTCATAGTTTGGTTTGCGACAGAGCTATAAAGTATAAGCCAAAGAAGAGGTTGTAATATAGTAACTACAAATGAAATTGGATTTTTAAAACGCCATTTCATATTACGCCATAAGATATTTAACATTTCCATTCCTCCTTTAAATCTTTATTAGAACTTGTTAATGCTAAAAAAACATCTTCAAGATTTGGCTCTACAATTTCTATCGCATCAAACTTTATATTATGCTCTAAAAGAAATTTATTTATTAAAGTAAGTGAAGTTCTACTTTCTTTTACACTTATGAAAAGAGAATTTTCATGTATATTCATAAATTTAACTAAGCAAGCATTTTTAATATCATTCTTATATTTTTTTATATCTTCAATATCATGAAATGCGATACGAAGTATATTTTGCTTAATATAATTACGTAAACTAGATGGTGTTCCTTGTGCCAAATCTTTTCCATTTTTCATAATACAGATATTATCACTTAGCTGTTCAGCTTCTTCAAGATAATGAGTAGTTAGAAAAATAGTTGTACCATATTCATCTCTAATTTTTAGTAGCATATCCCACATAGCTTTTCTTGAATCTACATCCATACCAACAGTAGGTTCATCTAAAAACAGAATCTTAGGAGACGACACCATATTCATAGCTATATCTAATCTACGTTTTACTCCACCAGAATAAGATGAAGTAGGATACTTTAAGTAACTAGTTAACTCAAATTTTTCAATTAAAGAGTTTATTCTTTCTTTTGCAACTTGTGGTTCCACTTTATACATTTTGCTTTGGAATATCATGTTTTCCATGAGAGACAGGTGTTCATCAATAGATACTTGTTGTGCTACACAAGCAATTTGAGTGCGTATCCAAGATGGATTATTTATTAAGTCTTTTCCAAGCATCGTTACATTACCCGCTGTAGGCTTATAAAAAGTGGTCAAAATATTGATAAGCGAAGATTTACCAGCACCATTTGGACCAAGTAAAGAAAATATTTCTCCAGTCTTTACACTAAAACTTAGACCATTTAAAGCTCTTACACCATTTTTATATTGTTTTACTAAATTGTTGATTTCGATTGCCAACATGTATTATTCCTCCTCTTTAAGTGGAAATATGATTTCTGTAATATATTTATCTGGATTACCTTTTATTAGCATACCTGGTCCTTTAATAAATACTTCTCTCCAAGGAGTTTTTATTGTTAGATTATTTTCATGAATATATTTAAATATCATTTCATATGTTTTCGGCAAATTGTTATATGAACCAATGTGGGTAAAAAACAAAGCTTTTGTTTTAGGAAACTCTTTTATTGTTACACCCATACGATTTGGAGTTTCAGAAGTTGGTACACATAACTCCATTTTTCCTATGCCAGTTTCTTGGTCAACATTATGGTAGCAAAAGAATGGTGCACCATTTGATTTTCCTTTTATAGATTTAAATACATTTGGAAAATATTTTGTTGCTTCAGTCATGGGTCCATTGTAACTCATAGTAGCTGCTGTGACTGATTCGATGTTTTTAATTTCAATTTTATAATTCATTTGTTTTCCTCCTTAGGTATGTTTATAATGGTTTAATTAACCCATTAAGTATTAGTACAATATAAGATTTTTGATTCATTGATGATATAACCTTACCTTGTTTGTTTTCAAGTCTAACATAACATAAAATATATATCCTCTCATTTGATGCTCAATTTTGTAAACTTATTATTTGAATTTTGATTTCAATGATTTAATAAATTAAAATCAAATAATTTATTAAAAAGTATTTACAAATTAAGTGTATTAATCGTATAATACACTTAACGAAATATAAAATAAAATTTAAAGTAGAAGTGTATTTTTTTAGAAAAAGTGTATTATCGTATTAATACACTAGAATAGGAGGAAGTATGAATTTTGAATTAGATAATACATCTCCAATTTATTTGCAAATAATAAAGCATATAAAGAGACAAATAGTAACAGGAGAATTAAAACCAGGAGAAACAATACCATCAAGAAGAGAAATGGCACTTAATTTAAAAGTAAATTTAAATACTGTTCAAAGAGCATATAAGGAGATGGGTGATATGAATATAATAAATACTTTTAAAAACTATCAGAGTAGCGTGACAGTTGATGAAAATATATTAAAAAATTTAAAACTAGAGTTAATAAATGAATCTTTAGTTGTATTTATAGAAGATATGAAGGCAATAAATGTTACTAAAGAAGAAGTTTTAAAGATAATAGAAGATAGATATTAGTTTTTTAATAAATATAAACACTTAACTTATAAGGTTAATTGTACAAGCATATTAAATATGGAGGATACTAATATGATAGAAATTAAAAATGTAAGCAAAACATATAAAATAATGCAAGGACTAAAAGTAAAGAAAATAGATGCTTTAAAGAATGTAAGCTTTAGTATTGAAAAAGGAAAAATAACAGCTTTACTTGGGATAAATGGTGTTGGTAAGTCAACAATTTTAAAAGCAATAGCAGGGCTTATAAAAATTGATAGTGGAGAGATTTTAATAGATGGAGAAAAAATGAATAAAAACATATATAATAAACTTGCATTTGTTCCAGATGTAGAATCTCACTTTAGTAATACAACAATAAAAGAGTCATTTGAATTTATGGAAATTTTTTATCCAAGATGGAATAAAGAAAAATCAAAAGAAATGATGGATATATTTAAACTGAATGAAAATGAATTAATTGACAATTTATCTAAAGGAAATATTGCAAGAGTAAAATTAATTCTTGGATTTTGTCAAGACCCAGACTATATATTACTTGATGAACCATTCACAGGGATTGACTTGTTTAAAAGAGAAGAATTTATAGGAGTAATAGCACAGTATATGAAAGAAAATCAAGCTATTATTATAACCACTCATGAGATAGTAGAAATAGAAAGTCTAGTTGATGAAGTTATAATTCTTGATGAAGGTAAAGTAATAACATCATTTAATGCAGAAGATTTGAGAGAAAGAGAAGGTAAGTCTATATTAGATAAAATGAGGGAGGTATATAAGAATGAATAAGCTTCTATGTCTAATAAATGTAGATTTAAGGAGAAATAAGAGGTTTTATATAGCCTATATATCTTTTTTATCTTTAATTACATTGGGCTTAAATTTATTTGAAATTATTAAATTTAAGAACTCTAAATTTATTATAAACTTAGCAATAGAGGATTTTGGAGGTGTATTTTATGGAATAGGTATCATTGGCAATCTTAGATGTATCCAAACAATTTTACTGTATGGAATATTGGGAATGTTTACATACTATATTTTTATGTGGAAAAGAGATTTCTTTTCTAAAAATCAAAGTATTTATACTTTAATGATGTTACCTCAGAATAAATTTAAACTTTGTATATCTAAGTCAATCACTTTGATAACAATGGTATATGGTTTTTTGATAAGTCAGATAGCAACATTATTTATATGTAAACACATATTTAATTTTGTTTTTAGAAATGTTCCAATAGTTAATATGTCCTTTGCTCAGGATTTATATTATTTAAATTTAAAAAGTATTCCAATCGATTTTATTTCTTTCATAACAATTTATGTATTTTTACTGTTTGTAGCTATTTCTTTTTTGAATAGTTGTATATTATTCACATTTTCTTACAGAGGTAAATTTTATGTGATTTTAATTACCTTGATAATTTTGGCAGGGTTATATTTTTCAACAGTATATATAAATATAATTAGTTTGTTTAGAAAGTATTATGGATTTGTTGGAACACAACTTAATTCCTTAGGTAACTATGTATTAAGTTTTATAGTTATAATGTTTATTTTAAATGGAATCTCTTATTTCTTAATAAATAAGAAATTGTCTATTTAGGAGGTGTGACATGAAATTAAAATCTAAAATATCTATACTTATTATATTTTTAGCAGTGGCGATATATTTTAGTATAGACCTATTGAACAATGAAAACAATTTAAGTATAAAAACGATAAAAGGTGACCAAGATGAATTGGGTTATATAAACATATATTTTGGATATGATTTTAATGGATATATAAATTCAAGATATATAATAAATGGAAGCAATAAAACTAAAAAAACAGAATTATTAAAATCAATAAAAGAGAGTGAGAACACGAATAACCTAATCGATGTCTCTAGTGGTTTGGATTCAATAGCTCATGTTGGTTTTGAAATAAGTGATGATTCTAAATCTAGTTCAAAAGGGATAAATTTTGTTATAGATGAGAAAAAAGAAGACCTAGAAAAAGGTGTATTTATTTCAGAAGGAAGTGATAAAAAAGTTGAATATGAAAAACTAGATATGGATAATTTTATAAGAACTAAATATAAAGTAGATAAAGATATCGATGAGTATCATGTAAAAGTGCTATCATCAAAAAGATACAAAAAAGATTTATATGTGTCTGTGCTTTATGCTCCAAATGAGTCATCAGAAAAAAATGAAGAAGATTTGAATAATATAGATATAATAAAGATTAATACTAAAAGTAAAAAAATAGAGACGATAAAAAGTATAAATATAAGCAAGTATCTTTTTGAAAAATACAACAACATACAGAGTATTGATGTAAGTTATTCTAGTAAAGATGGAGATAAAATGTATATTTTGATAGAAGCGATAAATGCAAATACATGGGATGATGTTGATTCTAAGCTCAATTTACTTGAGTATAATGTTAAAGAGAATAAAGAGAAAATAATAGAATTAAAAAGTTATAATAGAATGTCTTTGGAAAAAGCAAAGCTAAAAGATAGTAAATTATATATGATAATGTCAGAAAGAGATAATTCCAATAAAAGTAAAGAGGTAAATTTAATAACTTATAACATACTAGATGGCAGTTTAGTTGAAGATAAATATGTTTTGGATGAAAAAGAAGAAAGAAGCATCAGAAACATTGAAATTGATTCAAATAAAATCATTGTATGTACATCAAAAACAAATTCCGTACTACCCTGGGACAATAAGACTATTCTATATATAATAAATAAAAATTCGAAAGAAATAGTGTATAAGGGAGAATTACAGTTTAATAGTTCAAATAGCAGTTTAGAATTTGAAATAAAGTAGGTGAATTGATGAGGGATTTAATGAAGTTATTTGAGTTTGATTTAAAAAGAAACATAAAAAATTATATATTTATAATAAGTTGTTTTTGTTCTATTGTATTTTTAAATCTAGTGAAAAATTTAAATGATTATAACTATATAATAGAAAATGCAGTAAAAACTGAGCAGTTATCAAAAGTAGGAAAGACAATAGAAACAGTAAGTGTCATGGGGTTTTCAAGTTTTGGAAACATAATGGGTTCTATACAATCATGTTTTTTATTTGGGATATTTGTGTGTATTTGTTATGCTTTTTTTATTTGGTATAGAGATTTTGACATGAAAAGCAAATCCATATATACACTTGTGATGCTTCCTAAGAATAAAATTAATATTTATATATCTAAATTATTAAATGTATTGTTTCTAGTGTATAGCTACACTATATTATTTACAATAACTTTATTTATTGCAAGTAAAATACTACCTAATTATATGCTTGGTAGTATTGCAAACTATAATTTTGTACAAGAAACAATATATAAATTAAATATTTTACTTCCATACAGCTTTGAGAACTTATTAGTAGAATATGTATTTTTACTAATAGGAGTTATATGTGTAGTATTCACATCAATTCTTATAAATAAATCTGTGTATAAGATGAGAGCTTTAATGAGTTTTCTATTTTTAGTTATAGAAATTCTAATATTTATAATTCTTGTAGAGTTTATTATACCTTATGAATATAGTAATGTATTTACTGTAGTATATTCAAGTGTGAGCATATTTGTATGTAGTTTTATGTCTAATAAACTTTTAAATAATAAAATTGACTTTTAGGAGGTGTATATATGAGAGAAAAGAAATTAGGAAAATATACAATATGTTTTATAACAGTATGTTTATCAATGATTATTATGACTTTGATATTGAGTTGTCTTAGTAAAAATAAATTATCTATAAGAACTTTAAATGGTAATCTAAAGGATATAGGAAGAGTTAGTTTAGTATATACACCAAATATAAGTAGATATACTTATGAAGAAGTAACCATAAGTAAAAATGGGACAAGAAATGATATAAATCCTAAAACTAAAATTGGAAATGATTATTTGCATATTGATAAGAAATACAGCGATTTTATTGATGGTAAAGGAATCGAATTTATATATAAAGATGATTTGAATATAGGGGTAGCATATACTTCTACTAAGTCTAATTCAGTACAGGAAAGAAACAATTTAAATGATTATATAAAAGTTTCAAATAAAAATTTGAAAAGTGGCTTAGAAGAAAATTTTGATATTGATTTAAAAAAATCTGATTTTAAAGAAAATAGTTGGCAAACTATTTTTAACAAAATATATAGAGGAAATTTATATATGGTGATTAGTGAAACAAGTGTTTCAGGTGTTACAGTCAATAATATTTGTATATTAAAGGTAGATATAAAAAATAAATCCTATAAATTATTAAATAGATTTAATTTAGACTCACAAAGTAAATACCAACAAAATATTAATGAGATTAAATTTTCTATTGGAAGTAAGCTTTATTTAGAGAGGTTAAACAACAAAGAGATAAATGGTGACATTGAAGGTCATGATAATTATTCAGATTTCATTGTGTATGATATAGAAGAGAATTCTTTCGATAAAAGTAACAAGTTTATGGATAATTTAAATAAAGAAAAAAATGCTGACCAAGGGGAAATGGGCTTATTGAGTAAAACAAAGTTAGACTATATCGTTAAAGATAACAAACTAAATATTATAGTTACAGATAAGAGTCGTTTTATAATTAATCTTGTTTATAGTGTTGATTCTAATGAAATTAAACTAGAAGATTATGAAAAGCTTAATTTAAAAGTAGATTATGATGAAGCACTATCTGGTGTTAGGAAAGTTAAGTTATTAGACGATAAAATATACTCTATTTCAAGTGTAAAGGAAACTATTTCAGGAGAGAAAAAAGGAAGTGGAGTTACTTCTGATATAGTTGGAACCAAGCCAATAAAATTTCAAGTATTTGATATGAATCTTAAAAAAACAGTATATGAAGCTGAATTGATAAATGGAGATGTAAGTTTACAAGATAAGTTATTCTTTGTAGCAAATTAAATAATAGTATTAATCAAATAACTTTAAATTTAGATATTTTTTCATGTAAAATATAAAAATGAATAGATAAAAATAAAACAAGATAATTATATACATTTTGATTATCTTGTCTTATTTTAGCATTGATATAAAAGCAATTTGATTAATATCTTTTACATATTATAAATATTCTAATATTATAATATATTCTAGTTTAATCCGATATTTAATTCACTTAAATTTGAAATGATAGTAATATAGTGGTAGAATTAATTATTAGAATATTAAAAATAATAAATAAATAATACATTATACTTGAAGAGGGGGATAATTTAAAAATGAGTAAAAAGTATATAAAAGCAGGAAATTTAATTGATGGAACAGGAAATAGTATTATGGAGAATAAAGGTATAATTATTGATGGAGATACTATACTTGAAATTGAAGATATAAGAGAAGATTTAAGTGGATATGAGGTGTATGATTACCTAGATAAAACTGTTATGCCAGGAATTATGAATTGTCATGTGCATTTGACAATGGAACCAGTAGGAAATCCAAAAGTTTATTATGAGAATGTATCTGATGTAGAGCTTGTAGTAAATACAATAAAACAACTTGATGCATATTTAGATTCAGGAGTAACATATATTAGAAGTCTAGGTTGTCCGAAATATGTGGATGTACAACTTAAAAATCTTATAGACAAAGGATCTATAGATGGTCCTGGTATAGTTACTTCAGGTCCAGTTATATGTATGACAGGAGGACATGGATACTATTTTGGTATTGAAAGTGATGGAGTAGATGAATGTAGAAAATCAGCTAGAACAGTTTTAAAAAATGGAGTAGATTGTGTAAAGATAATGGCTACTGGAGGTGTAACAACTGATGGTGTTGAGCCAGGTTCACCACAGTTGACTTTAGAGGAAATGAAGGCTGCTGTAGATGAAGCTATAAAAGCAGGTAAAATAACTGCTACACATGCACAAGGAAGAACTGGTATAAAAAATGCAGTTCTTGCAGGTATTACTTCTATAGAGCATGGTGTTTATTTAGATGATGAAATAATTGATTTGATGCTTGAAAAAGGAACATATCTAGTTCCAACAGTTGCTGCACCATATTTTATTTTAAATGCAGGAAAAGAAAGTGGAATAACTGAGGCTACTCTTAGAAAGTGCGAAATTGTTGCTATTCCTCATAAGGAATCATTCTTAAAAGCGTATAAAAAAGGAATTAAAATTGCAGTTGGTTCTGACGCAGGAACTTCTTATAATGAACATGGAAAGACGTATTATGAAATGAAATTAATGTCAGATTATGGTATGGATAACATGGATGTAATAGTAGCAGCTACAAAAACTGCATCCGAACTTTTAAGAATTGATAAAAATTATGGAACTCTAGAAAAAGGAAAGAAAGCAGATGTGATAGTGGTAAATGGAAATCCTATAGATAATATAGATGTAATGTCAGATGTTTTATCAGTATTTAAACTTGGCAAAAAAGTTAGATAATAAAATAAAAAAGAAATTAGAAAAAAGTGTCTGAAAGAATGTTTAAAAGATTAGAGACACTTTTTTTTATTGATAATATTTATTAATACTTTAAAAATTCATATGTTATTTTATATCCATTAGTTAATATATATATTATAAAAGAATAAAAAGTAATAATTTGTCATGTAAATATATGTGTTTTTATAAATAATATATTTTAAAATAAAAAACAGTATATAAAAAAGGTTTATATGTTATATTTATATAAATATATCTATAAATAAGAAAGGAGCAAGTTGGTAAATGATAGAGGTAGATAAATTATGTAAATCTTTTACAAGGGTTGTAAAAGATGATAAAGGTAAAAGTTCGATAAAAAAATTAAAGAAGATTAAAACTAAAAAAGAAGACTTTCTTGCTGTAAATAATGTTTCTTTTAGTGTTGAAGAAGGTGAGATAGTTGGAATATTAGGACCCAATGGTGCTGGAAAAACAACATTACTTAGAATGTTAGGAGGAATATTAACACCAACATCAGGAAATATAAGTGTTTCTGGATATGATTATTCAATAGATAGAAATTCAGCAAAAAAAGAAATAGGATATCTATCTGGAAATACAAAGCTGTATGGGAGACTTTCTCCTAGAGAACTTTTAACAACTTTTGGAAGTTTATATGAAATGACAAAAGAAGAAATAGAAGAATCAATTAAAAATGTTGTAAAAGTAATGGATATGAATGAGTTTATAGACAACAGAATTGAAAATCTATCAACTGGTCAGACGCAGCGAACATCTATAGCTCGTTGCTTAATACATTCCCCAAAAGTATATATTTTTGATGAGCCGACATTAGGTCTTGATGTTTTGAGTAGTGCATCTATAATAGACTTTATGAAAAATGAAAAGTTAATAGGAAAAACTGTACTTTATTCAACTCATTATATGGAAGAAGCAGAAATTTTATGTGATAAGATTTTAATGATTCATAATGGAAAAATAATTGCATCAGGGACTCCAGAAAGTTTAAAAGAAGAATCAGGAGTAAATAACTTGAGAGATGTGTTTATAAATCTTGCTAGAATGGAGGAGGTTTAGATGAGAAGTAAAATTGTAAAATACATATTCAAAAAAGAAATGTTAGACATACTAAGAGACAAAAAGACTTTATTTATGATGATTGTTATACCACTTCTTTTATATCCTTTGCTTATGTTGTTGATGATTCAGGTAATGAATATGTCCGCAAATAGTATGAATAGTAAAGATATTAATATAGCTTTTGATAGTACACCCAATAAAGTGCTTGTATCAATGATTGAAAAGGAGAATAACTTAGAGGGAGACACTGGGAACAATAAAGATACTACAAATGATAAAGGCAAGATAAAAATATTAAGTGTTGATAATTATAAGAAGTCTTTAGAAGAAAATAAAATTGATGCCTACATAAAAATAGAAGAAAAGCAATCAGCTACAAGTTATAAAATATATATGAATTCATCTCAGGAAAATTCTTCTAATTCTGTAAAAAGAATTGAAACTGTTTTAGATAAATACAAGAGACTTACTGTAGAAAATACTTTAGCTGAAAAAGGATTAGATGCACAGAGTACATTGGAACCTATAACATACAGTACTATAGATGTTGCAAAAACAGAAGAAGTAGCAGGTTACTTTTTAGGTCAGATATTACCATTTATATTAATAATAGGAGTTTTGCTTGGTTCAATATATCCAGCAATAGATGTTATGGCTGGAGAAAAGGAAAGAGGTACACTAGAAACTTTATTTACACTCCCAATATCGAATTTAGAATTAGTAATGGGAAAATATATGGCTGTTTCCCTTAGTGCAATAGTAACAGCAATTTTAAATATTTTATCTATGGGATTAACGATGGCATTTATTTTAGTTAGTGGTGGTCTTAGTAGCCAGTTTGGTTTTGGAAATTTTAATTATGGAGATTTAGTTTTACCAGTTATTACTACTTTAATATGTGTATGTCTGTTTTCAATGGTAGTTGCAGCAATAAGTATGTGTGTATGTTCACTAGCAAAAAGTTTTAAAGATGCTCAAAACTATATAACTCCTCTTATGTTGGTTATTATGATACCATCTTATGTTTCTATGATACCCAATATAGTATTGGATAGAGTAACAGCTGTAATACCTGTGGTAAATATATCATTACTTATAAAAAGTGTATTATCTTTTAAAAGTGATTTAAATCTGATAGCACTAGTTTTAACATCAAATATAGCTTTTGTAATATTGGCAATTATACTTCTGTCTAAAATGTTTAATTCTGAAGAAATACTTTTTGGAAATAGTAAGAGTTTTTCTTTCTTGGAGAAAAGATGCAATATAAAAAAAGGGTCTATACCAACTGTGAGTGATGGTATTATTTTGTATGCAGTAGGATTAGTTCTTTTAATTTATGTTGGTTCTTTGGTTCAAATTAAATTTGGAACAGCAGGTATTGTAATGACACAAGTTATGATAATTGCTTTACCACTAATATTTGCATATTATATCAAAGCTGATTTTAGAGAAGTATTTAGTATAAAGATTCCAACATTAAAACATCTCTTAGGAGGCGTTGTTCTTTGGGTTGGAGGATACATAATTATTATGATTATAACTCAGTTAATTTTATTTTTATTTCCTCAAAATATGGAAGTGGCTGAGAGTTTAAATAAATCTCTTTTTATGAAGGATAAATTTTTATTGAATTTATTGATAATAGGATTATTGCCAGCTATATGTGAAGAAATATTTTTTAGAGGTTTTATATTTTCTGCATTTAGTAAATCCAAAAATGGAGTTAAGTCTGTAAAGTTAGCAATAATATGTAGTGGAGTATTGTTTGGTATTATGCATATGGATTTTATAAGAATAATTCCAACATCAATATTAGGAATCATATTTGCATACAGTGTATATAAGTCTGGCTCTATATTTGTATCAATGTTATTACATTTCTTAAATAATAGTGTAGCGGTTATAGTAAGCCATTATGCAACAGGAAATATAGCTAACTTATATAAGTTTATTGAGGTTGATTTTTCAAATTTAAATATATTTAAATTTGCTTTAGTTCTTGTAATAAGCTTTATATTAGTTATATTAGGGATGAGACTTTTATACAGAAAAGATTTAAAAAATTAAATATAAATTTCTTAAATATATTGAGATAATAAATAACACTAAAATATATAAGTATTGCTTTATTTATATATACTTTAGTGTTATTTTATTTATTTATTCATTATATAAACTCTTTATAAATTCATTTATATAATATTTTAATTATATAAATGAATTTATAAAGAGTTTATATCTAAAAAATGACTTTAAAAAATTAGGTAAAAATGGCATATTAAAAAATTTATATTAAATATTATTCAATTTAGTTAATTATAAAAATTAAGTGTTGATTTGTCGAAATGAATAGAAGAAGAAAAACATAATGAAATTTTAAAGGTGAATGTATTGGAAATACTGTGTTTTAATAAAAAGTAGTCATTTCTTGTAAAATGGATAGTTTATATTTATTTTAAAATTTGTAAAATTTTGCTATACTATATATATAGAATATGTTATATTAGTTGTCTTTCCTATTGATTTATACATTTCATATCGGTATAATAGAAAATAAATTGGATTATTTTGGCATATAATTATTGATGAAAAGCCTATATCTTTCTATGAATTTTCTGAAAAATTTTATTTTTATATTATAATTATATTAATTTTTAATAAAAACTATCCATTTTACAAGAAATGGAAACTTTTGGAATGTGTTTGTTTGCTAGTGATTTATAATCAAATAGAGGTGCTTTAATGGGAGGAAATTTTTATGAGGAAATTACAAAAAAAATTAATGGTTTTTTTATTTATTTGTATAATTTTACAAGTTAAATATACAACACCAGTCTATTCTTTACATAAGCTTTATAAAAATAACTCCATAAATAACCTTGAATTCAGATTATTTAATAAACAATTTATTAGCTACTATGCATTGCAGATAATATTTATTATGACGATAATATGTCTAGTACTTATTTTTTATATAATATATGATAAATTAAGTTTAAGAGTTAAATTGCAAAAGATAGTATATACAGATGGTCTTACAGGAGCAAGTACTATGGATAAATTTGTAATTGATGCTAAAAAAATATTAAGCAAAAACACTCAAGAGAAATATGCGTTATTATATATAGATATTGATAAATTTAAGTATATAAATGATTTGTTTGGATATGAAGTGGGAAATAAAATTTTATGTAGTTTAACAAATATTATTAAACATAATATATTTGAAGAAGAAATATTTGCAAGGATATCTGCTGATAATTTCACAATAATCATGAAATATAGAGAAGAAGAAGATATAATAAATAGATTAGAATGTATATTTAAAGAATTGGATTTATTTAATAATAATCAGGAAGAAAAATATAAATTAGTTTTAAGTTGTGGAATATACTTTATACTTCCAGAAGATAAAGATATCAACCCAATAATAGATAGAGCTAATATACCTCATAAAATGGCAAAGGGAGGACATAAAAGTTCATATGCATTTTATGACAACAAGATTCATGATCAAGAAATAAAAGAAAAAGAGATGGAAAATACAATGTTCTCAAGCTTAGAAAATAAAGAGTTCATAGTATACTTGCAACCTAAAATAGAACTAAATACGGGAGAAATACAAGGTTCGGAAGCGCTTGTACGATGGAAAAGTCGTGATAAGGGATTAATTCCTCCAAATGAGTTTATACCATTTTTTGAGAAAAATGGTTTTATAATAAATTTAGATTTATATGTACTAGAAGAAGTTTGTATACAACTTAGAAAATGGATTAACACAGGTATAAACCCATTAACTATTTCAGTTAATGTATCAAGAATACATTTATATTGTAATAATTTTATAGAAACCTATAAAAATATAATTGACAAGTACAATATACCTGCAAAATATATAGAACTTGAATTAACTGAGAGTATTATATTTGATAATTTTGATATTTTAATTGATATAATGAATAGTTTAAAAGAGATAGGTTTTTTAATATCTATGGATGATTTTGGTTCAGGGTATTCATCATTAAATATGTTAAAAGAAATTCCTATGGATATTTTAAAACTTGACCAAAAATTTATCATGGAAACATATAATAGTAAGAGAAGTAAAATAATTGTTACTAAAGTTGTAGAGATGGCAAAGGAATTGGGGATGAAAGTAATATCTGAAGGTGTAGAGACAGAAGCACAGTTTAAACTATTGAAGGAAGTCAAATGTGATATGGCACAAGGATATCTATTTGGAAAACCAATGCCAATTGAAGAATTTGAAAAATTGATTGCATACACTTCAGCAAAAGAATAATCAGTTTACTTTATAAAAAATGAATAAGTTATATTAAAAATGAACTTTAAGCTAGAGTTCATTTTTTTATGTGGATTTTTATACATTTATTTATTAAAATATGTAAACATTAACAAATATAAATATAGTCTTATCTCATATAGATTAGACAAAACACTAGAATGTAGTATATATTGATAGCATCCATTGACATTACACTCCAGTGTTTATTTTGCAGTAATGATTGTATAACTCCTGAATTTTTGATTTTATCAATGTTTTAAGCTCAATTGGTTCTAGTACAGGGGCCTCTTTTCCAAATGACAAGAAATATTCAGCTACCCAGTTTAGTGTTGTTTTTGAGATATACATATCTATGTAACCGCCATTAGGAAAAACAGTCAATCCTTTTGCTAATAGAAATTCTGCCTCACAGCGTTTTACTCCTATATCTGTTAGTTGAATTTTAATATGATAATCTTTAGCAACTTCTAAATTTTCAAGATATTCATGTATTGAATTTGGAATACTGTACTTTGAACTTGTTATATTTTCTATACTTACAATCTTTTCAATTCTGTCTACACGAAATTCACGGATAGATTTTGACTTTAAGCAATACGCTGGACAGTACCAAAGACCATTCATTGCATATAAACCAACAGGTATAATAGTTCTGATACTTTGGTTTTTATTTGATGAATATTGAACTGTAAGAGCAGAATTATTTGTAATTATGTTAAATAGTTCTTTTAGCAAGGGAGAAGAGCAATGTCTATCTGGTGTCCAGAATACAATTTTATTTTGTATTTGAGTAATATTATGTTGTACATCTGCTGGTAGACAATTTAAAAACTTTTTTAATACAGAGACTCTCTCTTGTTCAAATGGCAAATCACGATAAAAAGCTAACGATTGATAGGCAAAAAATATTGCTTTTGCTTCACTTTCTGAAAAGGTAATTGGTGGTAGTATACGTTCTTTTAACATATGATAACCACCTGTTGCTCCTGTTTTTGAATATAGAGGGAATCCCATGCTTTCTAAAGCTTGTAAATCTCTAAGTATTGTTCGTTTTGATACACAAAATTCTTCAGCCAATTCTCTTAGAGTAAAATTTCTTTTTGCATTTATAGTTATCATCAATTCAATTAAGCGCTCAGCCTTTGACATTTTTCTACTCCTTTTTTTACAATAGTGACAATTATTGTCACTATTATATGATAGGATATTATCGTGTTGAAAGCAATATAAATATTATAGAAAGGATGGATATTTAATATGAAAGCTGACGATATATTCAATTACTGTGTATCAAATTTAGATGATGTTGTTTTAACAGAAAATTGGGGGGAAAGAGGGATATTTTATAATCCTAATGGTATTTTAAAGAAAGGAGTATATGTTCTTACTATCAAAGAAAAAGATGGTGAAAATGACAAAAGTTCATTACTAAACCGAAGTAATGTTTATCGTGTAAATGTATGCTTGAAAAAGGAAACATTTATTAAAAGGTTTGATAATATCCCAAAACGACCATATGCTGGGCAAATTGTGAAAATGGATTTTGATTTTACAAAACTGGATACAATTATGCCTCATCCTGTTTATGCATGGATGGGATGGGTGTGTGTCTTAAATCCTTCAGAAAAAACATTTAAAGAATTAAAAGTAATGATACAAGAGTCATACTATTTTGCTAAGGAAAAGTTTGCTAAAAGGATAAAAAAGTAATAGCATGTGAACATAATTATAATAAAGGCTACTGAGACCTGAAAATACAATTCTATTTTTTCACTTCATATATTCTTATAGATTCATATAAAATTTGGTAGCCTTGAATGTAAATCTCTAAGTCAGACAAGAGAAAAATAAATACCAAATGAAATATCAAAAAACATAGTGATTAAGGAAATTTCTTGTATTATACCTATTTAGACCTGAAGATTTTGAGATTTAATAGTAGGTTTTAAAATGCTATTTTTTATAAAAACTATCTTTAAATGAAAAAGCTTGTAGATATTCATAATTTTATTTAAAAATAGTTGACATATGAGCTGTGTTATTATATTATTGTATTAGGTTATTAATACAATAATATAATAACACAATGAGGAGGCATGAATATGGAATGGGAACTTGATAATAACAAACCTATATACATACAATTAGTAGAACATCTAAAGTTAAAAATAGTTTCAGGGGAAATAAAAATAGGTTCTAAATTAGAAACAGTAAGAGCACTTGCTGAGGATGCTGAAGTTAATCCAAATACGATGCAAAAAGCTTTAACAGAACTGGAAAGACAAGGATTGGTTTATAGCCAAAGAACAAAAGGAAGATTTGTAACAGATGATAAGGAAAAAATAAAAGCTATGAAAGAGGAAATAGCCAATGTTGAAATAAATACATTAAAAGAGACTTTAGTAAAACTTGGATATGACGAAGATGAAATGTTAAAACTTATAACAGAAAATTTGAAAGGAGAATTATAAAATGGATAAAAATATAAATGATGTTTCTCAAAATGACATAGTTGAATTTAAAGGTGTAAATAAAAGCTATGGAACTAAAAAGGTTTTAAAGAATGTTGAATTGAATATACCAAAAGGAAAAATAGTTGGCTTGTTAGGTCCTAATGGAAGTGGCAAAAGTACAATGATTAAATTGATGAATGGATTATTACAACCTGATGATGGTGAAATTATGATAAATGGAATGAAGCCATCTATAGAAACAAAGAAAATAGTATCATACCTACCAGAAAGAACTTATTTAAACGACTGGATGAAAGTATCAGATTTACTTAAATTTTTCTATGATTTTTATAGTGATTTTGATGTTAGAAGGGCAAATGAAATGATTAAGAGTTTAGATATTGATGTAGATGAAAAATTAAAAACAATGTCTAAAGGAACTAAAGAAAAAGTACAACTTATTCTGGTCATGTCAAGAAAAGCAAATATATATATTTTAGATGAGCCTATTGGAGGTGTTGACCCAGCTGCAAGGTCATATATACTTAAGACTATACTAAAAAACTATTATGAGGATAGTACTTTGCTGATTGCAACTCATTTAATAAGTGAGATAGAAAATATATGTGATGAAGTAATATTTATATCTAAAGGTGAGATAGTACTACAAGGAGATGTTGAATCAATAAGAGAGGAAAAAGGTAAATCTATAGATGCATTATTTAGGGAGGAATTCAAATGTTAGGAAAACTATTAAAATATGAGTTAAAGGCAAGTGGAAGAACGTTTATACCATTATATATAGCTATAATAGTAGTGGCTATATTAAATGGAATATTTATGAAGATTGATATATTCCAAATACAAGGAATAGGAATACTTGTACTTACAAGTCTTTTTATGGCACTGGGTGTTTTAACTATTGTAGTTACAATTCAAAGATTTAGAAAAAATCTTTTGGGAGATGAAGGCTATTTAATGTTTACTCTTCCTGTTAGTACTAGTTCACTTATATTATCCAAATGTATAACAGCACTTATATATGCGGTACTTAGTTTTATAGTTGCAGTAGGTACATTTGCAGTACTAATGTTTTTTAGTGCTTCTGGAATTGCATTTGCTGAGATTTTAGATTTTTTTAATAATGTTTTCAGATTGGGGTTTGAAAATTTTTTAGATATGTTCTTGCTATTATTAACAATGCTTATTTCATATACTTCATTTATTTTATTGCTATATACAGCAATTTCAATGGGGCAATTACCAAAGTTTAATAAACATAGAAATGTATCTGCATTTGTTTCTTTTATAATTATAAATATGATAATATCAACTGTTGGTAGTACAATTGAAAGATTTTTACCAGGAGAAAATACTAACATGATTTATCATTTATATCAAAGTTCTCATTTTATGTTTGCTATACTTGGTAGTATTATAATTTTAGTAATATTATTTATTGCTACAAAATATATACTAGATAGAAATTTAAATTTAGAATAGATATTTTTATAAAGAGCCATCTTTTAGAGTTACTTTAAAAGATGGCTCTTGTTTACTTTAAGAATTAATTAAGTATTATATAAACAGGAATAAATTCTTATATATGGTTAAATGTGTATGTGTATTGTATAATAGAAATGCATATTAAAAATTTTGATAAATAATTACAAAATTCTTATAAACAAATACTGTAAATAGAAAGTCTACAAACAGAGTAATAAAAGTTAAAATTACATAGATTTGAGGGAGAAAATATGAAAAGTTATACAAAGACTAAATGGAGTGTTTGGGGCATAATTACATTTTCATTTATTTTAGTCTTATTTTTAAGGATGTCAACTGCTGTTGTCTCAGATAATTTAGCAAAAGAGTTAGGGTTTAATTCTATACAAATATCAAATATAGCATCATTTTGCCTTTACTCATATGCACTTATGCAAATACCAGCAGGTATATTAATTGATAAATATGGAGCAAGAAAGATTAGTAGTATTGGAATAATAACGGCTAGTATAGGTTCGATACTATTTGGATTAATACAAAATATAGAATTAGCATATCTTTCTCGTATAGTTGTAGGAGCAGGAACATCAGTAATATTACTCTGTATCTTAAAAATTCAAGGTAGATGGTTTGATAAATCGGAGTTTGCTTCTGCAACAGCTAAGTTCTCATTTGTTGGAAATGTGGGAGGAGTTCTTGCTACTTTTCCGCTAGTATTTTTGTCCGAATTTATTGGTTGGAGAAATTCATTTTTATTAATAGGTATAATAGGTATTTTAATTGGATGTTGTATGTATATTATTGTTAGAGATACACCAAGAGAATATGGATTTAATGTAAATGTTGATATTTATGAAGAATCAGAAAAAATTAGTATTATTGAAGGGATTAAGTCCGTTATAATTAATAAGTCAACATGGTATAATTCAATAATAATGTTTTCTTTTGTAGGTTTAACAAGTGCATTTACAAGTCTTTGGGGAGTAAGATACATAATGGATGTTTATGGAGTTAGTAAGAGTTTTTCTGCGTTTATAGTATCATTTTTTACATATGGATTTATATTTGGTTCAATAATCATGGATTTTGTGTTTGCAAAAATAAAGTCTAGCAAGTTTAACATAATAAAATATGGTGCAATGATAGACTTATTTATATGGATAATAATTGTAATTGTTTTTAAAGTAAAACCACCAATAATGTTTTTACCAGTAGCATTTTTTATAATGGGGTGTATAGTCATGTCACATCTACAAGTATTTAATGATGCTAAATATAAAAATAAAGAGATTTATTCTGGATTGGCAACTAGTGTTATTAATACCTTTGAATTTATAGGAAGTGGTATTATTAATTTAATCATAGCTATATCTTTACAAATAAATTTCTATAATACAGTTGATGGATATAAAAGAGGATTTATTGTATTTATAGTATTAAGTATTATAACTATAATAGCATCTCATATTGGTGTAAAAAATGATGATTTTAAAACTCAATAGCATTTTCATAGTGGCTTAGCATAAAGTTCTACAAATAATAGAAGGTTTGGATTTAGAAAAAAGAGCTAACTGGAATATAAATCTTGTTTACTATGATTAAATGATATTGTATCATATTAAATAGAAAAATAAGAACTTTAAACTATAATATTGGTTCTAAAATATAAAGTAAGGAGTTTTTTCTATGGATACAACAAAAATAGATGATATAAGTAAGTTAGATTTAAATAATCTAGATATTAATAAAATGGACATGGGTGGTTTGATGGAAAGCCTTTTGGAATGGGCAACTACAAGTGGAGTAAAACTTATAATAGGTTTACTCATACTTTCAATTGGATTTAAAATAATAAAAAAAATTGTAAACCATGTCATGACAGTTCTTGGCAAAAGAGATGTCGATTTAACTTTAAGAAGGTTTTTGAAATCTCTTCTTTTAAGTGTACTTAAAGTTGCTGTTATAATAGTTGTTCTTGAATACTGGGGGATGAGTTTATCTAGTTTTGCTGCTGTAATAGCTTCAGCAGGGGTAGCGATAGGTTTAGCGCTGCAAGGTAGTTTATCAAATTTTGCTGGAGGATTTATTATACTTTTGATTAGACCTTTTAAAGTAGGAGATTACATAGAAGCAGCAGGTCATGGAGGAACAGTTGAGCAAATAGGACTTTTTTATACTCAATTAGCTACTCCAGATAATAAGCAGATACTTATACCAAATGGCTCTGTATCAAATGATAGTCTGATAAATTATTCTGCAAAAAATACTAGAAGGGTTGATTTAGTTTTTAGTGTAGGATATGAAGATGATATATTACATGTTAGAAGAGTCTTAAAAGAAATTGTAAATAGACATAAATTAATAATAAATGAACCAGAACCATTTATAGGAGTAGTAGAACATGGAGATAATGCCATTAAATTTGCAATTAGGGCTTGGTGTAAGACAGAAGACTATTGGACAATTTACCTTGATTTATTAGAAGATGTTAAAATTAGATTTGATGAAGAAGGAATTACAATACCTTATCCTAAAATGGATTTAACAGTTAGGGAACTAAATAAAATTTAAGTTTTTAATTATATAAAGGGGATGCTATTTAAAGCATCTCTTTTAGTTGTTTTTATTTTATGTAGATTTTTTATTTTCATATTTAATTAATGATAATTTTTACTATTTTATAGATTTAAATTTTAAAATTCTGGTATAATAAATTATATTATATAGATTTTAAAAATATTTCATCTTTGAGCGATACACGTATAGTTAAATATTATTTTATGATAGACAGAAAGTCATCTTATCTCAGTATTTTAAAATAATAAGAAGTTGTATAACTTTGGATATTTGTGTATCATCCAATTTCATCTCAGTTTATCTCAACATTTCTATTTTTAAGAATAACTATGATTTATAAACAGGTATTATATTAGAAATTTAAAAATTTGTACTCATATCTTATTATTTAGGTTAATTTTCATATAAGTAATATTAAAATAGATTTTTAGCTTTTGATTATAAAGCTTTGAAAATAATTAAAATAAAGTAAGGAAAATATGCAATATAAAAGGGTAAATGAAGGGTTTAAAGGGCATAATATAGAATAAATTAATTATTATTTAAGGAGGATTTTTATGTGTAAAAAATTATATTTATTAGTAGCAAGTATACTTATTGCAGGTTTATTAACTGCATGTAGTGGAAATTCAAATTCAGGACAAGCACCTCAAAATAGCAATACAAAAAAAGAAGCAAATGCTTCAAATAGTGATTTAAAAGATGGCAAAATTGATGAAAGTTTAATGGAACAAGACTTCAAAGTACCTTATACAGATGCAATAAATATGTTTAAAGACAAATATAAGGATGCTGATATAGTAGATTTAAGTCTTGAAAGCGATTTAAATAAATATGTTTATACTGTTGAAGGTGTAGATGATAATAATGAGTATAAGATGAAAATAGATGCTAATACAAAGGATGTATTGCAAGATAAAACTGAAAAATTGGATTCAGAAGATTTAAATGGTAAAGCTAGAAAAGAAAAATTAGATTTAAATGATATAATAACACCTCAAAAAGCTATGGAAATTGCATTGAAAGAACAAGATGGAATAGTAAAAGAATGGAGTTTAGATAAAGATTTAGATGTTACTTTTTATAAAATAAGAATAGATAAAGATAAAAATGAATATGACATAAAGGTAGATTCTAAAAAAGGAACTATACTGGAGGTAGAAAAAGAAGATTAAGAGTTTCAAGTTGCTTTTAAAATAAATTCTTTTTTGAATAAAATTTGTTTAAAATATAACAAATAGGGTATAAAAAGGTTAAATAACTATTTTAGGAGGAGTACGGTATGTCATTAAAATCATTGAAAATAAAAGAAAATTTATATTGGGTAGGTTCACTTGACCCTGATTTAAGAGTATTTGACATAATTATGTATACACCTTATGGAACAACTTATAATTCATATGTCTTAAAAGGCACAGAAAAAACAGTTTTATTTGAAACAGTTAAAGATAAACATTTTGAGAAATATATTGAAAGATTAAATGATTTAAATATAGACTTTGAAAAAATTGACTATATTGTGGTAAGTCATACTGAACCAGACCATGCAGGAAGCGTTGAAAAGCTATTAGATTTAGCAAAAAATGCAAAAGTAGTAGCTTCAGAAACTGCTATTAAGTATCTAAAGGAAATCGTAAACAAAGACTTTGAATATATTGCAGTTGCAGATGGAGATGTGCTATCAATAGGCGATAAGACTTTAGAATTCTTCTCTGTACCTATGCTTCATTGGCCAGATACTATATACACATATATAAAAGAAGATAAAACTCTTGTAACATGTGATTCATTTGGAAGTCATTATAGTAATGACAAGATAGTAAACACTCTTAATGAAGATGAAGAAAAGGATTACTTAGATGCCTTAAGATATTATTATGATTGTATAATGGGGCCATTTAAACCATCTATGGTAACTGCTATAGAAAAGATAAAAGATTTAGATATAGACACAGTGTGCCCAGGTCATGGACCAGTATTGACTGAAAATCCTAGAAAAATTATAGACCTTTATTATAAATGGAGTGTAAATGAACAAGTAAAATTAGAAAAAGAAGTTACAATTTGTTATGTTTCTGCACATGGATATACAAAAATCATGGCAGAGGCTATAAAATCATATATTGAAAAAAATAGCAATTATAAAGTAAATTTATTTGATGTAATAGAGCATAAGCAAGAAGAAATTCTAGATAAAATAGCAGTATCGCAAGGTGTATTATTTGGAACACCAACAATATTAGGGGATGCATTAAAACCTATATGGGATATATTAGTATCTTTAAATCCAGTTCTTCATGGTGGAAAAGTTGCATCAGTATTTGGTTCATATGGATGGAGTGGAGAAGGTATAGAAAATGCTATGGAGAGAATCAATCAGCTTAGAATGACAACAGTGAAACCATTTGCTGTTAATTTTAAACCATCAGGGGAAGAAGTTGACAAATTATATGCTTATACAGGAAAATTCTTAGATAAGTTAAACTCTACTTTTGGAAGTAAAAAGAAGACTAAAAAGTTTAAATGTGTAATTTGTAATGAAGTATTTGAAGGAGATAGTGCTCCTAGTATATGCCCTGTATGTGGAGCCAAAGAGGACCAATTTATAGAAGTTGAAGAAGATGAGGTTACTTTTAGAAAAGATACTGACGAATATTTTGTTATAGTAGGAAATGGTGCAGCTGGTTTCTATGCAGCAGATGCTATAAGAAAAAGAAATAAGACTTGTAAGATAACTATGATTTCTAATGAGGAAGAGTTAACTTACTATAGACCTGCACTTTCTGATGGTATAAATGAAGAACTTAATTCTGATTTCTATATGGAAGATAAAGCTTGGTATGACGAAAACAACATAGTAGTAATATTAGGAACAAATGTAGATAAATTAGATGAAGCAAATAAAACTATTGTAGTAAATGATGGAGCTATTAAATTTGATAAGCTTGTAATAGCCACAGGAAGTAGAAATTTCATACCACCAATTAAAGGTCATGATTTAGAAAATGTATTTACACTTAGAAATATAAAAGACTTATATAATGTAAAAGAAGCATTAGAAAAGTCTAAGAAAGTTGTAGTAATTGGTGGAGGACTATTAGGTCTTGAAGCAGCATGGGAATTTAAATTAAAAGGCTTAGAAGTAGTAGTGGTTGAAGCAATGGATGGTATATTATCAAAACAACTTGATAAAGAAGGCAGTAAAATACTAGAGCAATGTGTAAGAGATACAGGAATAGATGTAAGATTAGGTGTGGCAGTTGATGGTATTGATGGCAATGGAAGGGCTCAAAAAGTTGTATTTAAAGATGGCAATAGTGTTGACTGTGATATGGTAGTCTTTTCAATTGGAGTGAGAGCAAATACTCAGATGGTTCAAGATACATCTGTAAAAATTGATAGAGGTATTGTTGTAGATAATACATTACAGACAAATGTTAAAGATATATACGCTTGTGGAGATGTTGCACAAGTAGGAAACACTAGTCTAGCAATATGGCCATCTTCAGTAGAAATGGGAAAAATAGCAGGAGCAAATGCAAGTGGAGATAGTTTGAAATTTGAAAGTGATGTATATCCAGTTTCATTAGATGCTATGAATGTTAAAGTATTTAGTATTGGTAATATACAAGATTTTGATAAAGAAATTTCATCAAAAGATGAAGGTAAAAGAGTATATAAAAAATTATTTATGAAAGATGGTTCATTAGTAGGAGCTATACTTATAAATGATTTAAGTTGCACTGTTAAATTGATAAGATTAATATCTGAAAAAGGGGATTTTGAAGATGTTATGAAGTCAGATATACTATAGTTTAAATATATCTAGATAAAAAGAAAAAGTCTTGAAATATGATAGATTCATATTTTAAGACTTTTTTGTTATAATATATAATAAAATAAAGATACCTTAACTGTAAATTTACATAAATTATTTACTTTTGAATATTAGATTCCTTTTTGAAATTGGTATGTAATAGCAATATAGAGTATATAATAATAGTTAAAGTTAAAAAAGGGGAAAAGCAATATGCAGTATATACAAGAATTACTTGATTTAACTCAAAACTATTGGGTGTTAGCCACAATAATTGGTTTATTAAGTGCATTTATAGAAAGCTTTATACCAGCCTTACCACTTGTGGCGATAGTTACAGCAAATGCTGCTATACAAGGGTTATTACTTGGGTGTTTGCTATCATGGATTGGCTCAGGGCTTGGGACAACCTCATTATTTTTATTAATAAGTAGATTTACTGATAGTAGACTTTTTAATAAGTTGAGAAATAGTAAAACTGAAAGAGCAATAAGTTGGATGGACAAACAGGGATTTAAACTGCTATTTATAGCATATGCTTGTCCATTTATGCCTGGGTGTTTAGTTACTGTTGCATCAGCTTTTTGTAAAAAAGATATAAAAGATTTTGTTCCAGCAATGTTGGCAGGAAAATTTGTAATGTTTATAGTAATAAGTTATGTGGCAAGTGATATAGAAGGATTTATAACAAGTCCACTAAAGATAGCATCATTTATACTATTAGTATTTTTATCATGGAAGATTGGAAGTAAAGTTAATAAAAACCTTGAAAATCATAACTATGAATTTCATCATAAAAAACACGATAATGATAGAGATAACAAAAGAATTTAACTTGTCAAAAAATTAAAATTGTCTTAAAAGAATTAGATTTAAATAAAAATTAAATTTAAAAGTATTCTTTTAAGACAATTTTTTTAATTTATTTAATTAATTTATAAATATGTAACTATAAAAATACATTAAAATAAAATGTAAAATTGATATCCGATTAAAAAAATAACTATGAAATTTAAAAGTTTAGATATGAATTTTTCCGTTTTTGAACTAGTTTTTATAGGGAGTAAGGAAATGTTTATAGTAATGGGAAAAAACAATTCGATACCTTCTTTGGTAATAAGGTCAAGACACATGTGAGAAAAATATCCTATTATAAATCCACTAGACAGACATGAAAAAACTATATTGTTGTTGGTAAAGATTGTTAGAGACTTAAAAAAACTACTAATGAGTAATAATGCAAGAAGACTATGGGTAAACCCTCTATGTCTAAACCTACTTCCAAATAATTTGTAAATTAATATGAATTTTTTACTTATGTAAGAACCTCTCATATCTATATCTGGAAACAATGAACCTAAATATGCAAAATAGATATAGATTATAATTAATACTATTTTATATGTAGTATCGTATTTGACTAAATATATATTATTTATAAAGGGGAGTATCAAAAGCGCTAATATATATCCTCCCCTTTCATGTGTTTCTTTTATCATATAAAAATCCTCCTGAATCGTCACTATAAACACAATATTGGTAAATTTAGACTATCTTTTATTATATTATATAGCAAACATAAGTTTTTTTCAAAAGGATTTTAATATTTAATTACTCTTGAGATTTTAAATTTTTGTAATTTTCTAAAGCTCCATTCCAATTAACTACATTAAACCAGTTGTTAATATATTCATTTCTTCTGTTTTGATATTTTAAATAGTAAGCATGTTCCCAAACATCAAGACCTATGATAGGAGTCAAGTTTTTACTTACAGGGCTATCTTGGTTTGGAGTAGTTATAATGGACAATTTACCATCTTTAGTGGCTACCAGCCAAGCCCAACCAGAACCAAAAACATCTAAAGCTGCTTTTTGGAATTCTTCTTTGAATTTTTCAAAAGAACCAAAATCTCTGTCAATAGCTGCTTTTAAAGATTCAGAAGGTATAGTTTTCTCAGGAGTCATTATATCAAAAAAGAATTTATGATTGTAAGCACCACCTGCATTATTTCTTACTGTTGTAGCAATGTCTTTAGGCAAAGAATCTAAGTTTTGTAATAATTCACATAAAGAATAATTATAAAGCTCAGGATATTTTTCAAGAGCTGCATTTAACTTATCAACATAAGCCTGATAATGTTTATCATGATGTAAAATCATAGTTTCTTTATCTATATATGGCTCAAGTGCATCATAAGCATAAGGTAATGGTTTAACCTTAAACTTGTTATTTTCGGGTGTAAAAGCAAATAAAGTTATACACTGTGAAAGTATAAATAAAGACATAATAACTGGTATTAACATTTTTTTCTTCATAAAAATCACCTCCTAATATAGTATTTCTAGAAATTAAAAAATTATGAAAGATTAGCAGATAATTTATAAAAATTTGATAGTAATTTTTTTAAAATTGAATAAGTTTTGAAGGCAAAGACAAAACTATGAAATAAGGATAACACTAAAAATTAGGAAGGAAATTTGATAATATGTGTGGCAATATTTCAATTTATTATAAAGGAGATATATCTAAAAAAGAAGATATTAAATTTAAAATAAAAGAATCTGTAAATAATATAAATCATATAAGTCTTGATAGTAGAGGATACTTAAAAGGTGAGGAAAAAGAGTTTGATTTTAATAGATTTGATGTAATAGATGTTATACATGGAGTTAAACCATTTGAAAAAGATGGAAAGGTTATAGTTTTAAATGGTGAAATATATAATAGTTGCGAGATAAAAGAAGAATTGATTAAAAAAGGGTACAGCTTTGCTACAGATAGTGATATTGAAATCTTATTAACATCTTATATAGCATTTGGAAAAAATTGTGTACATAAGATAAAAGGTATGTTTAGCTTTATAATATATGATAAAGAAAATGAAAGCATATTTGGGGCAAGAGATTTATTTGGAATAAAACCACTTTACTATATAAATAAAGAAAAAGTGATAATCTTTGCATCAGAATATAAATTTATACTCGAGTATGTTAAAAAACTAAACATAAATGAACGAAGTTTACAGAGTTATTTTTCGTTTCAATATGTTCTTCCTGAAGATACTATGATACAAGGAATAAGATTGATACCAGCAGGACATTTTTTTAGAGTGGAAAACGGAATACTATCTTTAAAGAGATACAATAAACTTGAATTTAGGAGTAGTACAAAATTTTTTTACAGTAAGAATCATTTAGGGAATAGAGATATAGGCGAAGAAGAAATAAGAAATGTAGTAATAGATTCGGTAAGAAGACAGGTAGCAGAAAATAAACAAATTGGGACATTTTTGTCTGGTGGTATAGATTCATCAATTATAACCTCTATAGCTTCACAAATTAATCCAAATATAAAGTCTTTTTCGCTAGGTTTTAATGTTAAAGGGTATAGTGAATTGGAAATAGCTAAAAAAACAGCTGATAAATTGGGCATAGAAAACATTCCACTTAACATAACACAAGATGACTATATAAAAGCATTACCGAGTGTAATTTATTTTTTGGATGACCCTGTGGCAGACCCATCAGGAGTAGGTCTTTATTTTTTAATTAAAGAAGCTAGTAAATATGTTAAAATAGCTTTGTCTGGAGAAGGTGCTGATGAATTATTCGGGGGATATAATGTATATAAGGAATATAATAATGTGAAATCAGTTATAAATTCACCAGTGTATATTAGAGGCGTATTAAATAGAGTTTCAGAGCTTATGCCTAATATAAAAGGCAAAAAATATCTTTACAGAGCTACAACACCTTTAGAAAAGAGATATATAGGAAATGCGAAGATTTTTGAAAATAATGAAGTAAAAAGATTCTTTTTTAAATATAAGGAAAAGAATATACATGAGTATTTATTATCAAATTTGTACAGAGAAGCGCAGAAAAATAATTACGATTATATAAGTAAAATGCAACATATAGATGTAAATACATGGCTTCAAGGTGATATACTTCAAAAAGTTGATAAATTTTCTGTAGCTGAGCATCTAGAACTTAGAGTACCTTTTTTAGATAAAGATGTATTTGATGTAGCAAAAAATTTAAGAGTTGAACAAAAAATAACAAAAAATAACACAAAAGTGCTACTTAGAGAATCTTTTAAAGATATAGTACCAGAGCATGTTATTCAGAGAAAAAAATTAGGATTTCCAACGCCAATAAGAGTTTGGTTAAAAGATGATTTAGGAGTTGTTGTAAGAGAAACTATTTCCAATGCAAATGTAGACGAGTTTATTGATAAAAAATATATAATAAAACTTTTAGATGAACATCTAAAAGGTCACAAAGATAATTCAAGGAAAATATGGACTATATTTACATTTTGTCTATGGCATCAATTGTTTATAGAGCATAAAAACATCAAGTATTAATTTTTTCA
Organism: Clostridioides sp. ES-S-0123-01; assembly: GCF_020658415.1. Lineage (NCBI taxonomy): Bacteria > Bacillati > Bacillota > Clostridia > Peptostreptococcales > Peptostreptococcaceae > Clostridioides > Clostridioides sp. ES-S-0123-01. Next base: position 649,246 of record NZ_JACVWD010000001.1, on the reverse strand, counting down.
TGATATGGAGAGGGCGAACATATATAATGTTCTCACCCTCTCTATTGGTATGAAGAAAGAGTAAATTAGTTTATTATTTCGATAAAATTATTGGCAAATATTTTGACAAGATGACTTTCCACTGCTAGATTTAAGTTTTGTCCATCATCATATCCAGCAGAAATTAATCCCAGTAAATTGCCAAACATATCTAAAAGAGCCCCTCCAGAACTACCACTAGAGATTGGAGCTGTAAATTGTATCATTTGAACTGTTTCAAAGTCACGAAAAGCAGAGATAATTCCATCTGAAACTGTATTGAAAAGACCTAAAGGGCTTCCAATTGCAACTATTTTTTGGCCTCTTACAGGTTTTTTACTAACCTTGACTGGTATTGATTTACATTCTCTATCAACTTTTATTACAGCCAAATCATAATCTGAGTGGTATTTTATGATTTGATGTGATGTATAAACTTTATCATCATTTTCAAATCTAACTAAAAATGAATAGCCTTCATTAACTACATGGAGATTTGTAAGTATGTAACCTTCACTATTTATGACTACTCCAGAACCGCTCTTGAATGGTTTGTTTTCATTATCACACACAACAATCATAACAACGGAAGTTGATAATTTTGCGAGTTCTTCATATGTAAGTTCTATTTCTTTATCTTTTTTATTTTTTGTAGATGTAAAGTTTGTGTCAACAGAAGTTTGTTCAGATTGAGGTTTATTTATAGGAGTATAAGTTTTGTTATTATTGATGTTCTTATTTATATCTGTATTTAATTTTTCCAAAGGTATATCTAGCATAGTTGGACTTTTTTTAGAAAATTCAACTAAAGTAGAAAATCTAGAACATTCAGGATACAAATCAAGGATATCCTTATGAGGATTTATATATAAAATATCACATCCAAGCTGTGATAAAAAATATAAGAAAAAAAGTTCCTGTCTCTTAATATTTCCAAAATACACTACCTTGGGTGAAACAGTAATTTTAATTTTATTATAAAATAATTTAGGTAGAAAATAATCTATCCAACATAAAAGTTTAACAGCAAAATTTTTAACAATAGAAGGTGTTGAATGTGGTGTGTTTTTAGAAAACAAATCTAATGTATTTTTAAATGCAATTTTTTTTGTCCAATCTAATGTATCATTTTCTATCTTACAAGGAAATTCAATATTGTATAAATTCCAACTGTTAAATTTAGCATCATTATAAGTATTGAAAGTATTGAGCATCTTATCTGTTTGTGATTTATCAAAATTTATATTTAAGTTGTTTAGCCTAATATAGGGAACTGTTATATTGTTAAAAAAATGAGCATCTATATTTTTGATGTTTTTTATGTATTTATCAATCGAATTATCAATACCTATATATCGTGTAAAGTAGACTTCTTTAATATAAGAAGAACTCTTATTTGTATAAGACTTACTAGACATAAATTCATTTAAAGGCTCTTTTGAGTTCTTTATTACAACTTTTAATGGTTTAATAGTACAAATCATATTTTTTCTCCTCTAATAAGATGATATAATCTATTATAAAACATCTTAAAACAATATAGTACAAAGAATTTTGTAGTTTCAAAATAAAATGTATACTTGTATATATAAATGATATATAATTACATATTAAACATAGATTTTATCTATTTAAAAAAATATGTAAAATCTATGTAAAAAGTAAGAAATATAAACATTTTTTTAATTATATTTTAAAAATATCAAGTAAGTTTTATTCACAAATGAATAAAAAATGTTATAATATGATTAAAGAAAAAGATAAATAATTAGCAAGATTTGTTTAGCTAAAATTAACAAGGGAGCGATAAATTATGGGTATAACATTATCAAAAGGCCAAAAGGTTGATTTAACTAAGGGAAACCCAGGGCTTAAAAATATTTTAGTAGGGTTAGGATGGGACACTAACAAGTATGATGGTGGATTTGACTTTGACTTAGATACAGCAGCATTTTTAACAGGAGCAAGTGGAAGTGTTACTAATGATGGAGATTTTGTATTTTACAACAATTTAAAGCATACTTCTGGAGCAGTTGAACATTTAGGTGATAATAGAACTGGTGAAGGTGATGGAGATGATGAGCAAATAGTTGTTGATTTATCTAAGATTCCTGGAGAAATAAGCAAAATTTCTTTTACAGTTACAATTCATGATGCTACAGAAAGAACACAAAATTTTGGGCAAGTAAGTAATTCTTATATAAGAATAGTAGATAAAGATACAAATGAAGAGCTAATAAAGTATGAATTAGGTGAAGATTTTAGTATAGAGACAGCTATAGTAGTAGCTGAAATATATAAACACAATGGAGAATGGAAATTTAACGCACTAGGTTCTGGTTTTGAAGGTGGACTTGCTGCGTTATGTGGAAACTTTGGAATAAACTTATAATTTTAAATACAATAAACTAGAGGGGGTATTTTCCATGGCTATAGTATTAAAAAAAGGACAAAAAATTGATTTAACTAAGGGAAATCCAGGACTTAAAAATATTAGACTTGGACTAGGATGGGATACAAATTCATTTGATAGTGGATATGATTACGATTTAGATGTCAGTGTTTTTATGGTAGGAGAATCTCAAAGAGTTGAAAGAGATGAAGATTTTATATTCTATAATAATTTAAAACATCCATCTGGAGCAGTTGAGCATTTAGGTGATAATAGAACTGGTGAAGGTGATGGAGATGACGAAGAAATATTAGTAAACTTAGATACAATGCCAAAGCATATACAAAAAATAGCTGTAACAGTTACAATATATGAAGCTGCTGAAAGAAAACAAAACTTTGGACAAGTAAGCAACTCATATATAAGAGTTTTAAACTCTGAAAATGACCAAGAAATATTAAGATATGACTTAGGTGAAGAATTTAGTATAGAGACTGCAATTACAGTATGTGAGATATATAAATATAATGGAGAATGGAAGTTTAGTGCAGTTGGAGCAGGATTTGAAGGTGGCTTAGAAGCACTTTGCAGAAACTATGGATTAAGTGTTTAGTATGAGTAACACAGTATATTAAATATAAGTAGCCTATACAAATAATGTATAGGTTATATTATATAAAATTTTATGGAGGTTTAGTATGTCAATTAATTTATCAAAGGGTGATAAAATAGATTTAAAAAAATCCAACCCAGGATTGAGTAATATACTTGTGGGCCTAGGATGGGACCCTGTGCAACAGGCAGGTGGAGGATTCCTTAAGTCTTTATTTGGTGGAGGACAAGCTGATATAGATTGCGATGCATCTGTATTTATGCTAAATCAGGAAGGAAAATTAAGTGGTATAAAAGACTTAATTTATTTTGGAAATTTAAAGAGTGCCTGTAAGTCAGTTTTACATACAGGAGATAACTTAACTGGTGAAGGTGTGGGTGATGATGAACAAATTCTAGTTAATTTAGATAAAGTTCCATCAAATATTCACAGATTATTATTTGTAGTAAATATATACAATTGTATAGACAGAAAACAACACTTTGGGATGATAAAAAATGCCTATATAAGAGTTGAGGACCAAAGCAATAAAAAGGAAATAGCAAAGTATAATTTATCTGATAATTATTCAGAAAAAACTACTCTTATAGTAGGGGTTATATATAGAAAAGATGGAAGTTGGCAGTTTAAAGCAATAGGTGAAGGAACAAAAGATGCGGGTCTTAAAGAAGTAATGCAAAATTTAGACAGGATTGAGTGTGTATATGGAATTTAATAACGATATCAAATATTATAATGTTGACAAAGAAGACGTAACTAAAGACTTATCTGTTAACCCTGATAGAGGTCTATCAGAATCAGAAGTCAAGACTAGAAGAGAAAAGTATGGTTTAAATGAATTTACACCAAAAGAGGAAGGAAGCTTTTGGGATGATTTAAAAGACAGTTTAAGTGAACCAATGATAGTTATTTTAATTATTGCAGCAGTAGTAAGTGCAGTAATTGGAGAAACTCATGATGCAATAGGGATTGTAGGAGCTATAGCAATAGGTATAGCAATAGGTATGATTACAGAAGGTCGTTCTAAGAAAGCAGCAGATGCTCTTTCTAAGATGACTGAAAATATTGAAGTTAAAGTACTAAGAGATGGAGAAATACATCAAATTTCTAAGAATGAACTAGTACCAGGAGATATAGTATATATTGAAACTGGTGATATGGTACCTGCTGATGGTAGACTTATAGAAACTATAAATCTTAAAATTAGAGAAGATATGTTAACAGGAGAATCAGATGATGTATCTAAAAAATGTGATGTAGTAGTTCCAATGGAAGAAATAGAATCTAAAGGAGCACTAGTGGTACAAGAACCAATTCCTGCAAAACAAATAAATATGGTATTTGGTGGTACACTTGTTGCTTATGGTAGAGGAATATTAGTTGTAACTTCAATTGGAGATAGCAGTGAAATGGGTAAAATTGCTCAAAACTTATCAGATGCAGATGAGCAAACTCCACTTCAGATAAAGCTTGGAAATTTAGGTGGATTGATAGCTAAAGTTTCCAGTGCAGTAGCAGGACTATTATTTATATTCATGGTTTTCCAAATGGTAAGTAAGAATGTATTAAATGTTGATATGTCTGGAATTTTACCATTTTTAGAATCAATAGACCCTGTTAAAACAGCCTTTACAGTATGTGTTGCATTGATAGTTGCAGCAGTTCCAGAAGGTCTGCCAACTATGATAAATATGACACTTGCAATAACAATGCAAAAAATGGCTAAAATAAATGCCTTAGTTACCAAAAAAGAAGCTTGTGAAACTATAGGTTCTGTTTCTGTAATATGTTCAGATAAAACTGGTACATTAACAGAAAATAGAATGACAGTAGAAGTTGCATATATTGATGGAAGATATATTGAGAGCTCAGAAGAAGAAATAAATAGTTATTTTGAAGAAAACTGTATGATAAACTCTACAGCTGATGTAGAGCATAATGATAATGATGTTAAGTACCTAGGAAGTGCTACAGAATGTGCATTACTTCTATATTATAAAAATGTAGATTACAGACAAGTTAGAAAAGAATCTAATATAGTAGCTCAAAATCCTTTTACTTCTGATTCAAAGAGAATGACATCTGTCATAGGTCAAGATAATAATCATGTGTTGTTATCAAAAGGAGCACCAGAAGTATTGCTTGAGCTATGTTCACACATTCAAAGAGGTAAAGACATAGTTCCAATAACTGAAGGTATAAAACATGAGATTTTAGAAGAAATAAAAAAATTACAAGTAAAATCAATGAGAACCTTAGGTTTTGCATATAAAGAAATTTCCCAAGCTGAAGAAGAAGCAGCAGTAACTGCTGAAAGTGATTCTATGAATGTAAGTGCAATGGAAAGTAATTTAGTATTTAGTGGATTTGTTGGTATAAGAGACCCACTTAGAAAAGATGTTATAGAATCAGTGAATACAGCAAATAAAGCTGGTGTTTCTGTAAAAATGCTTACAGGAGACAATATAAATACAGCAAGAGCTATAGGTGAAGAGTTAGGTCTATTAAAAGGAAATATGAGAGCAGTTGAAGCTTCATATATAGATACTTTAGATGATGAAGAATTAAAACAAGAAATACAAACTATTTCGATTGTTGCAAGAAGTAAGCCAGATAGTAAAATGAGAATAGTTTCAGCTCTTCAAAAGAGTGGAGATGTTGTTGCTGTAACAGGTGATGGGATAAATGATGCCCCAGCGCTTTCAAAGGCAGATGTTGGTATAGCAATGGGTATATCTGGTACAGAAGTATCAAAAAGTGCAGCAGATATAATTTTAACTGATGATAGTTTTAGCACTATTGTAAAAGGTATTAAATGGGGTAGAGGAATTTATGATAACTTCCAAAGATTTGTTCAATTCCAATTAACAGTAAATGTAATTGCATTTTTAGTGGCTATAATATCTCAGGTTATGGGACAAGAAATGCCATTTACAACAATACAATTGTTGTGGGTAAATATAATTATGGATGGGCCACCAGCACTAGCATTAGGTTTAGAGCCTGTTAGAGACCACGTATTAAATAGAAAACCTGTTGATAGAAAAGCAAATATAATTTCTAAGTCAATGGTATATACAATAGTATTAAATGCATTCTATATAACAGCAATACTAATGTTACAATCTACATTTAACTTCTTAGGTGTTGATGAAGCTCATAAGGGAACTGTAATGTTTGCGTTATTTGCTTTTAGTGCATTATTTAATGCATTTAACTGTAGAGAATTTAGTGCAGATAGTATTTTTCCAAACTTTACACATAATAAACTAGCATTACAAATAATAGTTTTAACAGGTATTGCACAAGTAATATTTACTCAGTTATTCCAAGATTTCTTTAATTCTGTAGCTATGGATGTTATGACATGGGTAAAAGTTTTATGTGTTGCAGCAAGTGTAGTTGTAGTCAATGAAGTTGTAAAGTGTGTAATAAGATTAGTAAAACCAAAGAAAACAGCTTAAAACAAATTTTATAAAAAAACAAACTGGCTCAAAATATATATTTTGAGTCAGTTATCAATAAACAATTAAATTGGGAGGATAATTATGGGTGACTCAAAGGTATTTGAAAAAATATTCTCCAGCCAATCAGATAGAGGAAATTACACTCCTTCAAAGGGATATCTAAGTTATTTTATTTCATATATTGGTTTAGAAGATGAGATTTTGTATAATCTTGAAATATTTAAGGCGAAGCAAAATATTGATAGTAGAAAAGATATTGCCTTATTTACTGATGCTATAGCAAATCCTAGTGATTTTGACATTATTAATTATTTTAAAAATGGGCTTAAAAATTATAAAAACAGTACAGAAGATGTAGACATAAGTATTTTAGGGTTTGAAGAAATAGATTATAAAATAAAGCAAGCAATAGATAAAGTATTAAAAGAGGAAGAAAAAGATTTTACTAATGATAGAGTTAAACAAAATTTTATAGTGAAAATAATGGCATGGATAAAGACTTATATTGGTGCCTTAGATATAAATAAAAATGATGCTCCAAAAATAATATTTTATGGAGACATAAAAAAGCATGAAGTCTATCTACTTTTAATATTGTACTTAGCAGGATTTGATATATTATACCTTAATCCAAACTCAAAGAGTAATATAAGTATCTTAAATTTAGAGAAATATAAGATAGAATTAGAAGAGGCTAATATAATAGAAGAAAATGTTTCTTTTGAAGATAGAGTTGTTTCAGGTGAAAAGATAGATAAAGGCTCTGTAAAAAAAGCTTTTACTGTTGGAGCAGAAGCATCAAAAAGAATAAGTGAAGAATTGTTAAATGATGCTGGATTTATAAAACCCTGGCAACTTCAAGATAGAAAAATAAAAAGCTTGCTTTTAAGTTCAACTATTGATGAAATATCAATATATTGGAATCAGCCATTAAAATTGAGACCAGGATTTAAGTTTAATGATATTATAGTAGAAACTCCAGTTTTCTTTTCTAAAATCAATGGAATATATAATGATAAAAATGAATACATTAAGTTTTTAGATTTATTAAGAGATTCAGAAAGTTCAACATTTATTGAATTTAATGGAGAGATAGATAGATTTTCAAAAGAATTTACAAGAGAAGCTTTTAGCCTATCATTTGTATTAAATTCAAAAGGTATTATAGATAAAAATTCTGTTTTAAATAATAAAGAATATTCTATTTCAACATTAGCATTAAATCAACAAATTATGATTTTAGAAAAAGTGGAAGAACTTATAGAAGGCAACATGTTTTTAAATGGACTAAGTGGAGAGGATAAAATAAAAGGCTTATTCACAGTACTTCATATGGATAAAAAGCTTGTTCATATGATGAATAATTTCGATTACTCTCTCATAAATCCAAAGTTGGTTATATATATGTATAAGAGCATTGTGTTTGATAAAGAAGTTGTATTCCTAATGCTTTTACTTAGTAAAATTGGATTTGATATTATTATATTATCTCCAGGCGGAGAAAATAATATAGAAAATGTTATAAATAACCAATTGATTGATATACACAGATTGGATAAAATGGTATATGACCTTAAATTGAACTTACTTGAAGATGGAATACCTTTACTTAAAAAAATTTTTGGCAAGAGGAGACGATTTTAAATGGGGATAAATATAAATAATTTTTCAAAAGATAATAATTCTGTAGAGACTGTTGAAAATTTACCTACGACTATACAAGAAGAAAATTTTGATATAATGGAATATACAAATAATAAAAAAAATGAACTTAGAAAGTCTAAAGAGGTGGAGGCTTTAACTTCTCTTATAGAAGTAGAAAATCCAGATACAATTTTACAATTTGGTAGAAAAGCATCTGAAGGAGTAGCTAGAGTTTCTGATAGCCTATTAAACACAATAAAATTAAATAGAAATGAAGAAAATTCTAAGATGCTTGTTCACTTAACTAAAATAATGGATAAGTTTGATTTAGATGATTTTCAAGAAACTAAGGAACCAAATTTTGTTCAAAAACTTTTCAAAAAAGCTAATAATGCTATTGAAATGATGTTTCAAAAGTATGAAACACTGGGAGGAGAAGTTGAAAAGATTCAAATTGAACTTGAACAATATGAAAGAGATATAGCTCTTTCTAACAAGCAAATTGGTGCTATGCTAAATGAAAATTTTGACTTTTATAATGAACTTCAAAAATATATTGTTGCTGGAGAAATGGCAGTAGAAGAAATGGATAATGAAATACTACCATATTTCAAACAAAAATCAGAGACTAGTGGAGACCAAATGGATATTGTCAACTATCAAGAACTATTAAAAGTCTATGATATGTTAAATCAAAGAGTCTATGATTTAAGGATAGCAGAAAATATAGCTATTCAGACTATACCTATGCTGAGAGGTATGCAACATAATAACTATGGTTTAATTAGAAAAATCAATAGTGCCTTTGTTGTAACTCTACCAGTATTTAAACAATGTTTATCTCAAGCTATATTACTTAAAAAGCAAGAATTACAAGCAAAGTCTTTAAAAGCTCTTGATGATAAAACTAATGAATTACTGCTTAGAAATGCACAAAATGTAAGTTCTCAAAGTGCACAAATAGCTAGAATGGCTGGAACAAGCTCTGTGCAAATAGAGACATTAGAAAAAATGTACAATACCATTAAATCTGGTATAGATGAAACTATGAGAATAGAAGAAAATAATAGAGTTACAATTAAGGATAATACAAAGAGATTAGAAGAATTAAATACAGCTATAATTTATAATAAGTAGTATATTAAGGGCTAATTTTGATAAAGTTGGCCCTTTCTATGTATATGAGGAGGCCACACATTGAAATATTTCGATTATATCTGCAAAGAGGATTTAGAGAAAATTTTTTTGAAAGTGCCAGAAGACTTTAATGCCAATACTGAAAAAGATGTACTGAAATATGCACTAGGTGCTTTTTTATACGTTCCAGCGACTCAATATAACATGATTTATAAAAGTATTATAGGTGATGTTAAGGGAGTTAGACCATTAGCTATTTGTTTAGAAGATGCTGTTGGGGCAAATGGAGAATCTGAGGCTATAGAAAATCTTAAATTGATTTTGAAAAATATTAGCAATGAAAATATAACTAATAAAGATGGTATACCATTAATTTTTGTGAGAATAAAAGATGTAGAGCAATTGCTAAGAATTAAAGAGATTATAATTAAAAACAATAATACAATAACAGGAATATTGATTCCTAAAGCAAATTCTGAGTTAATTGAAAACTGTATAGAAGTTTTGAATTCTATAGGTCTTCAAAATATGTATGTTATTCCAATAATAGAAACAAGAGAATTCATATATAAAGAAAACAAAGAATTAAGCTTCAGTAGTTTATATAATACTATTTTAAGATATAAATCAAGAATACTCAGTATTAGAATAGGTCTAACTGACATATTAGGTATGTATGGTATAAGAAGAAATAAAAATTTTTCTATATATAATAATTTAATTTGTTCTTCTTTTATATTAGATATAATTACATATATTCAAAGACCAGAGATAGATATACCAATAAGTGGAGGTGTATCGGAATTTTTTGATATGACAAATGAAGAGATAAGAAATAAGTATATAGAAGAAATACTATTGGATAAATTTCATGGATTAGTTGGAAAGACAGTAATTCATCCAATGCAAATTCAAATTGTACAAGCTTTGTCTGCAGTATCATATGAAGATTTTACTGATGCTTTGGAGATACTTGATAGTACAAATAGTAAATATGGTGTGAGTAAAGGCATATTAGGTGAGAGAATGAATGAAACTAATCCTCATTTTTTATGGGCTAAAAAAACATTGATTTTATCTAAAATATATGGTGTATTAAATAAAGGAGTAGACTATGAAGAATTGCTTAAATTTTAATTGTGAGATTGACATTGTTGATAATCCATTGAACTTAGATTTAAATGATTTTTTAGATATAGGAATAAGAAATAACAGCAAAAGACGTTTTTTATTTATATCAAAAAAACTTGGAAAACATTTAGCTTGTAAGCCAAGTGAAATGGATAATTTAGGAAAACTAATGGCTACGATTTATAATAAAAAAAACAAGGTGGCATCAAATGGAACTGTAATAGCTTTTGCAGAAACTGGGACAGCCGTTGGGCATAGCTTTTTTGATTACTTATCTGGAAATTATGAATTTATTCATACCACTAGAGAGCAATTTGATGAACTAGAAAATTTAGACTTTTTAGAAGAACATTCTCATGCAACAGACCAAAATTTATATTTTGAAATGCTAGACAACTTTAAATTTGGCGATGAAGTAATTTTGGTAGATGATGAAATTACTACAGCTAATACATGTATGAATATAATCAGAAAGATTCAAAGTATCTATCCTAAAAAAATATATACTATATGTTCTATACTTAATTGGGTAAGTGATGAAAATTTAAGAAGAATTAGTAGTCTAGAAATAGAACTTGGATGTAAAATAGAATTTGTGTATTTATTTAAAGGAGACTTTAATTTTGATATAAATGAAGATATTGTTGCAAATTACAATGATAATTGCAATATTAGTAAATTGAGTATTATGAAGGATGATAAAATAAATTTAATAGTAAATCATATCAATGTTGATTTAGAAGATTATATTGGAAATAAAAAATATATAAGATATACAGGTAGGTTTGGAATTAACAAAAGAGAACAAATTAAATTAAAAGAAATTATAAAAAGAGAAAGTAAAAAAATAGTTATAGAAAGTAAAGAATCTTTAAAAAAGAAAGCAGAAAAGGTTCTATTTTTAGGCACTGAAGAATTTATGTATATACCTATGTTATTTGCAAAAGAAAAAGAAAATCAATGTGATATATACTATCATTCAACAACTAGAAGTCCAATAATTAATATTGATAAAAATAATTATCCTGTTAGAAGTAAATTTAAATTAAAGAGTTTTTATAATTTAGATGTTCAAAATTACATTTACAACATAGACAGACATAATTTTTCTGAGTGTTATTTATTTGTTGAGTTAGATAAAAGTGAGAATTCTTATCTGGAATTTATTGATATAATTAAAAATACAAGTATAAAAAAATTGACTATAGTATGTTGTAGCTAAAATGTTTTATCACGATAAAATATATCACAGTTTTAAGATAGGAGTTGAGTCATATGAGAGAATTTAGCACATATTCTAAAGATGATGTTATCTTTTTATTAAAAGATATATCAAATTTAATTGAAGAAGAAGGAAACAAAGAGAGAGAGTTAAAAATACAAAATGGCAGACATTATTCGGAAATGATACCAATAGAGTATGAGGTTAGCGAAGATTATCTGAAATTATATCATGATAAACTAGAAGAAAATAAGAATAAACTTGCATTTTCTATAGGTGTTATGTGTGAAAAGATAATTAAAAAAAATGGAAATGATGTTGTACTAGTTTCACTTGCTAGAGCAGGAACACCAATTGGTATTTTGGCAAAAAGATATCTAAAAAATAAGTATAGTTTAAATTTACCTCACTATACAATATCTATAATAAGAGATAAAGGAATAGATATGAATGCAGTTGAATATATAATAAGTAGTCATCCAAATTCAAACATACAATTTTTAGATGGATGGACTGGCAAGGGAACAATATCAAGGGAGCTAGAAAAAGCATGTGATGAGCTTAAAATTAAATTTAAAAAGAATTTTGATTCAACACTTGCTGTATTAGCTGACCCTGCTGGATATTCTGGACTTTATGGAATTAGAGAAGACTTTTTAATACCAAGTGCATGTTTAAACTCAACTGTTTCTGGATTAGTGAGTAGAACTGTGCTAAGAGAAGATTTGATTGGTAAGGATGATTTTCATGGTGCTAAGTTTTATAGCCATTTAAAGGATAAAGATGAGTCTATAAATTATATAGAAACTATAGAAGCATGTTTCAAAAACCAATTTGAAAATATATCTGATGAAGTTGAAAAATGGAAAAGTGATATTATAACTAAAGATGGTTATTTTGATGTTTTAAATATAAAGGAAAAGTACGATATAAAAGATATCAACTTTATCAAGCCAGGGGTAGGAGAAACAACAAGAGTTTTACTTAGGAGAGTTCCATATAAGATACTTGTTAAAGACTTAAATGATAAATCTTTAGAGCATATATTTATTTTGGCAAAAGAAAAAAATGTTGAAGTTGAAAAAATAGATTTAAAAGCTTACAAGTGTTGTGGCATAATAAAGAATATGAAAGATGTTTAGAAAATATATTTGACAGGAGAATGCTGAATGATTGTTTTTTCAGACTTAGACAGGAGTATTATTTACTCTGATAAATTTTTAAATACTAATAAGAGATATACCAATATAGAAATCTATAAAGAGAAAGAAATCTCTTATATATCTTTAAATACTATAAATTTAATAAAACAAATACAGTACTATGGTATGTTTGTACCAACTACTACTAGAACAATAGAGCAGTTTAAGCGTATAGAATTTAATAAATATGGTATTTACTTTCCATGGAGTATAACTTCAAATGGAGGAGTTATACTTAAAGATAATGAAATATTGAAATCATGGAGTGAAAAGATAGACAAATTAAAATCTGACTATGAGCCTATTGAAAGCATGGTAGATAAATTTAAAATTTATTTGAATGTAGAAGGAATAACTAATTTTAAAGTTGCAGAGGATACATTTTTTTATATAGTTGTAGATTTTAAAAAATTTAATTTAGATTCAATTAGGGAGTATATAAATATATTAGAATCAAAAAATTGGAGATTGTATGTGAGTGGTAGAAAAATTTATTTTATACCAAAAGAAATCTCAAAAGAAAATGCCATAGAATATTTAACCAAAGAATTAGGAATAGAAAGTTTTTATGCAATTGGGGATTCTATGATGGATTATGGGATGCTCGATATTTCAAATAAAGCTTATGTATTGAAGCATGGTGATATAAATAAAAATGAAATAAAAAACACATTTATATCAAGTAAATTTGATGGAATGAGTGGAACTGAGGAAATATTATCTGAAATTTTAGATGAAAGTTGTCTACTCAATATATAACCAATAAACTAGAAAAGTCTGAAATAAATTAGGATAAAATTTATCATACTAATTTATTTCAGATTTTTATTAATTTATATTTAAACAAGAGCTGCATATATTAAAATGAAGGAGGAGTCATTGCCCAGACGGAAATACATTCATCATCATCACAGTTTTCATATATATGTGGTATAGTGCTGTTAAAATAAAAACTGTCACCCTCCTCTAATATATACTCTTTATTACCAAGTGTTATTTTCATTTTTCCTTTTATTATGTATCCGCATTCCTCTCCTTCATGTGTAACAAATTCATTACTTTTTTTTGTATGTCCATTTAATGTAACAAGTATAAATTCTATTTTTTTTCCAATTAAATTAGGAACAAGAAGCTCGTAAAATTTTGTAGAATCGTTAGTTACTATTTTCTTTCGATTGTTTTTCTTTACTACTATATTAGAATTATCCTTCCCAATATCATCAAAAAAATAACCTATGTTTACATCAAGCGTTTTTGATATTTTCCACATTGCTATAATTGATGGAACAACCATATTACGTTCAATTTGACTTATTAAACCTGTACTTAAACCAGACTCTTTTGCTAAGGTAGCTATACTTATATTTTTAGATTTTCTAAGAGCTCTAATTTTGCTTCCAACATCTATGTCCATTAGATAAAAACCCCCTCAAACATGATTATAACATATATAGTTTTCAAAATTAATAAAATAAAATAAAAGTTATATAATGCATGTATTTACATCGTTATATTGAATTTTCTGAAAAGATGAATTATAATAGTATTAATATTCAATATATTGAATATTAATACTTATATTTTAATTTAATGAAATGGAGGCGGTTGAGATGAGGAGTTTTGTAAGTCCTGATAATATTTGGGTATTGTGGGCAATTGTAACTGGATGGGCAGCATTTAGTATTTATTTAGAGCAAAAGTATAGTTGGGCATCAAAAATATCAGGAGCAATAATAGCTCTTGTAGGAGCAATGTTATTATCAAATCTAAATATTATACCAGTAGAGTCTGTTGTATATGACCAAGTCTGGGGTTATGTTGTCCCTTTAGCCATAGCTTTGTTGTTATATCAATGTAATATCAAAAAGATATGGAAAGAGAGTGGAAGATTACTTGTAATATTTCTTGTAGGTTCTATAGGAACTGTACTTGGAGCTATGATTGGATTCTTGGCATTAAAAAATGCAGTACCAGATTTAAATATTGTTGCAGCTATGATGACAGGTTCTTATATAGGTGGAAATGTAAACTTTGCAGCTATGTCAGGAGCATTTGATGCACCTGGAGAATTGGTATCAGCAACTGTTGTAGCAGATAATCTTTTGATGGCATTATATTTCTTTGTTTTAATAGCTATCCCATCTATTGGATTTTTTAGAAAACATTTTAAACATCCACATGTAGATGAGATGGAAAGCATAGGTGTAAATGAAGGCGAAACAATAGCAGCAAATTATTGGGGAAGAAAAGAAATATCTTTAAAAGATATAGCAATAGCCATTGGTAGTGCTTTTATAATAGTTGCAGTATCAGTAGAATTGTCAGGTTGGTTTAAAGCTATAATACCAACATCAAATCCATTTTTAGCAATGTTAAATACTTTATTTGGCAATCAATATCTAATAATAACTACTTTAACTATGATGTTTGCTACCTTTATGCCTAATTTCTTTAGTGATATAAAAGGAGCGCAAGAGCTGGGCACATTTTTAATCTACATTTTCTTTGTTGTAGTAGGTGTTCCTGCTTCAATCCCATTAATAATTCAAAAATCACCATTATTACTTTTATATTGTGGAATAATGGTACTTATAAACATGCTAGTTACATTTACAGTTGCCAAAATATTTAAGTTTAGCTTGGAAGAAGCTATTCTTGCATCTAATGCAAATATTGGTGGACCTACAACAGCAGCAGCTATGGCAATATCAAAAGGGTGGTCTAAGTTAGTAGGGCCAATACTTATAGTTGGAACATTTGGTTATATAGTTGGTAATTATTTTGGTCTTTTGGTAGGAAATATTTTAATATAAGTTTTGTAAAGAGTGAAAAACAAACGTTTGAAAAAGATTTTATTTAATTGGAGGTTGTCATGATTTTTGATGGACATTCAGATACTTGGTCAGATGTAACGATAAGAAGAATTAATGGAGAGAAAGATGTATTTAGAAGAATCCATCTTGAAAATTTTAAAAAAGCAAATATTGAAGGGGCTATTTTTGTAATATGGATAGACCCACCATATGATAAAAAGCCTGAAAAGAGAGTTAAGCAGATAATAGAATGTGTAAAAGAAGAAATTGAAGATATGAAGGATATTGTAAACATAGTAAAAAAATATTCTGATATAAATAAAGGTCTAAATGAGAATAAAATAAATATTTTAATTGGTCTTGAAGGTTTAAGCCATGTTGGAAAAAATTTAGACTTAATCGAATATTATTATAAAGAAGTTGGAGCTAGACATGCATCATTAACTTGGAATGAGCAGAATGAACTTGCTACAGGGTGTTTAGGAGATGAAAATAGAGGCTTAACTGCAATAGGAAAAAAAGCAGTAGATAAGTTAGAACAATTAGGTATGCTAATAGATGTATCACATCTAAATGAAAAATCATTTTGGGATTTGATGTCAGTTGTAAGTAAACCAGTTATAGCATCTCATTCTAATGTTAAGAATCTATGTGATGTAAAAAGAAATCTTACAGATAATCAATTAAAAGAAATTTCAAAAACAGGTGGATTAGTGGGAATAAATAGCTTTAGAGCATTTACCAATATTAATCCTAAGAAGCAAGATTTAATACATTTAGTTGACCATATAGATTATATGGTGAATCTTATAGGTATAGAGCATGTATCTTTTGGTTTTGATTTTAGCGATTATCTAGGAGAAGAGACTATAGGTTCTTTTACTGAAGAAAATTCCAAAAATCCAAGTGTAGATGGGCTTAAAAGTACATATGAAGCTAAGAATATAATAGTAGAGCTTGAAAAAAGAGGATATAAAAAAAGTGATATAAATCTAATATCTAGTGGAAACTTTTATAGAGTGTTTAAAGAGATACTAAAGTAAGATAGTAATTAAATTAGGTGTAGAAAATACTATATTTAATAAGAAGCATTCATATATATAGATTTATATATGAGATATGGGTTAGATTAAATTTAAATGTTACTAGAATTTTTAATTCTAGTAACATTTTTTATATAAAAAAACAAATATATATACATATTGACAATGATAATTATTATTGATAAAATGAAAAAGAAATGATAATAATTATCATTTTTAGTAAAAAAATTAAGGAGGGAGAATGAAAAAGAGATATTTAATTATAGGAATAATAATTTTATCTTATTTTTCCTTATTTATAGGAGCAGAAGATATAAACATAATGCATATATTTGCAAAAAATCAGCATAAACTTATGATATTTGTCATGAGTAGAATACCAAGATTAATAAGTATATTAATTGCAGGTATAGGAATGAGTATAGCAGGCCTTATAATGCAACAGATAAGTAAAAATAAATTTGTATCGCCTACTACAGGAGCAACAATAGATGCGGCTCAATTTGGTATAGTAATTTGTATGCTTTTAATACCAAGTGCATCGATTTTCACGAAGACCATAATAGCATTTATATTTTCTCTTATAGGAACATTTATGTTCATGAAAATAATAAGGAAGTTACAGTTTAAAAGTATAATATTCGTGCCATTAGTAGGTATAATGTTTGGAAATATAATAGGTTCTATGACTGATTTTATTTCATATAAATATGATTTGAGTCAAAATGTAAGTTCTTGGATGCAAGGTGACTTTTCTATGATACTTAAAGGAAATTATGAAATATTATACATAACAATACCTCTCATAATAGTAGCATATATTTATGCAAATAGATTTACTGTTGTTGGGATGGGGATGGATTTTGCAACTAACCTAGGTCTAAGTTATAAAAAAGTCGTTAATATAGGTTTAATAATAGTAGCTCTTGTTACAGTATGTGTAGTTGTTACTGCTGGTAATATACCTTTTATAGGTCTAATAGTTCCTAATATTGTATCTCTGTATATGGGTGACAATATAAGAGATAGTATATGGCATACGGGATTATTTGGGGCACTATTTGTACTTATATGTGATATTTTTGGAAGGCTTATCATTTATCCATATGAAATATCTATAGGGCTTACAGTTGGTGTTATAGGAAGTATACTATTCCTTTACTTAATACTAAGGAGGAATATAAATGAAGCTTAGTCTTAATAAAAAAATTTACTTAGTGACTGCATTACTCTTGATATCAATGGTACTTTTTTTAACCTATGGAATAGATATGAATAATCTAGATTATGCATTATCACAAAGAATACCAAAAATACTTGCAATGATACTTGGAGGAGGATGTATAGCATTTACTACAGTAGTATTTCAAACAATTACTAACAATCAGATATTAACACCAAGTGTGCTAGGGTTAGATTCCTTATATGTAATGATTCAAACTATAATAGTATTTATATTTGGAGCAACCAGTAATCTCATTACAAATGAAAATTATAATTTTATCATTAATGTTACTATAATGATTGTAGCTTCAATGTTATTGTATAGAGCATTGTTTGAAAGAAAAGAAAATAATATTTTCTTTTTAATCCTAGTAGGAATGATATTTGGAACTCTATTTAAAAGTGCAACAACATTTATTCAAGTAATGATAGACCCTAATGAATATCTAGCACTACAAACTAGCATAATGGCTAGTCTAAATAATATAAATACAAATGTATTGTTAATTGCATTTATAATAGTTATTGCAACAATACCTTTTATATATGATGATATAAAATATTTAGATGTACTATCATTAGGTAGAGAGCAAGCAATTAATTTAGGTGTAGATTTTGATAAAGTAGTAAAAAAAATGATAATCCTAATAGCAATTTTAGTTTCAGTATCAACAGCACTTATTGGACCTATGACATTTTTAGGTCTTTTACTAGCCAACATAGCTAGAGAAGTTTTTAAAACATATAAACATACCTATTTAATTTTAGGTTCTATATTGCTAGGAATGATTACGTTAATAATAGGTCAATTTTTTATACAACATATATTCAAATTTGATACAACATTAAGTGTAGTAATAAATTTTATAGGAGGAATTTACTTTATCCAATTATTATTAAAGGGGGCAAATAGATGATAGAAATAAAAAATATATTTAAAAAATATAAAAATAAAAATGTTGTAGATAATGTTTCTTTTAATATAGAAAAAGGAAAAATAACATCTTTTATAGGTCCAAATGGGGCTGGTAAAAGCACTGTGTTATCAATAGTAACAAGACTTATAGGAGGTGATAGTGGAGAAGTATTGATAGAAGGAAAAAGCTTGAGTTCTTACAACAATAAAGAACTTGCAAAAAAAATAGCTATACTTAAACAATCTAATAATATAACTTTAAAACTCACAATAAGAGAATTAGTTGGCTTTGGAAGATTTCCATACAGTGAAGGAAATTTAACTCAAGAGGATGAAAAATATATTAATGAAGCAATAGAGTATATGAAATTAACTGATATACAAGACAAATATTTGGATGAATTAAGTGGAGGTCAAAGACAAAGAGCTTATATAGCAATGGTAATAGCCCAAAATACGGAGTACATATTACTTGATGAACCACTTAACAATTTGGATATGAATCATTCAGTACAAATGATGAAGGTACTTAGAAGTCTTTGTGATGAGTTAGGTAAGACTATAGTGTTGGTCATGCATGATATAAATTTTGCTTCATGCTATTCAGATAATATAGTTGCACTTAAAAATGGAAAAATTGAAAAGGTAGGTCGTACAGATGAAATAGTTAATGAAAAAGTTTTAGGAGATATTTACGAAATGAACTTTGACATTAAGCATATAAATGGAAATAGAATATGTGTTTATTTTTAAAACACTATAGATAAAAATCTATGAATTTTCTAATCAAAATTTAAACTAAGACAAGTATTAATAAAAAATGAGGGAGACATTAAGATGAATAAAAAAGCAGCAATAATAGCAACCGTGGCTATAGTAGGATTAGTAGCAGTATTTGCATTAGGTGGGAGTAAAAAAAGTGATAAGAAAACATTAGATGCTTCAAATGCTACTATAAAAATAACTCATAGCTTAGGAGAAACAGATGTAAAGTTGAAGCCTAAAAAAGTAGTAGTATTTGATTATTCAGCACTAGATACAATGGATGCACTAGGTGTAAGTGAGAGTTTAGTAGGACTTCCAAAATCAAGCTTACCAGTATCTTTAGAAAAGTATAAAGATGAAAAATATGCAGATTTAGGTGGATTAAAAGAACCAGATTTAGAAAGTATAAAATCAACAAATCCAGATTTAATCATAATAAATGGAAGACAAGAAGATTTTTATGAGCAATTATCTAAGATTGCACCAACAATAAGTACAAGCAAAGATGATAAGAAGTATTTAGAATCTGTCAAAAATAATATAAATAAAATAGCTAAAATATTTGGAGTAGAAGAGAAGGCTAATCAAGAATTTGCTAAAATTGAAAAGAAAATAGAAGTTTTAAATAAAAAAGTAACAGAAAAAGACTTAAATGCTTTAACTCTTATGGTAAATGAGGGAAATTTAAGTGTATTTGGTGAAGAGTCTAGATTTAGCATATTATATAATAGTTTTGGATTTAAGAATAAAGATAAAAATATAAAGGAATCAAGTCATGGTCAAAATATTACTTTTGAATATGTAGCTAAACAAAATCCAGATATTATGTTTGTTATAGATAGAGGTATAGCTACTGGTAGTGATGTGAAAGCTGGTTTAACAGCTAAATCTGTTCTAAACAATGACGTAATAAAGTCTATGGATGCTTATAAAAATGATAATATAATATACTTAGATGCACCAACATGGTATGTAAATGATGGTGGTCTTACATCTTTAAATAAGATGATAGATGATGCTTCAAAAGCAGTTAATAAGTAAGTCTATTTTTTATGGCAAATGTGTTTTATATAATGATTATGTAATCAGCCACCTTAAAGTGGCTGATTTTTTTTGATTTAAATACTTCTGTGGACGAGTTTTGTAGACTTGTATAAATCTATAACAGTTTCCTTTATTGCTGAAAAGTAATTAATTGAATACTTTTTTGAATTTCTTCATCTTGTTCAGAGATGATAATAGAAGTTAGTTTAACTCTAATTGAAATATAGCCAGCATCTTGTATTTTTGATAGAGCAGTACGAGCTGTTTGTGGTGCAACTCTAAATTGCTTGTAAATTGTTTCAATAGATGGTAGAGTTTGCCCTTTTTTATAATGTCATGTCCAAATAATATACTCTATACATAGTATTCATAAATTAAATAATACAAGCCATATTCGTGTTTCAAAGTATTTACACTTCCTATTATTATACAACTTATTTGATGAATCTTATTTTATCATTCTATGTTTAAGGTTTAAGAAAACTAGCTAGAACTTGCGGTTTATTAGTTATTTTGATACAATTAATCTAATACATACATGAACAAGGTTATGTTATTATATTAATAATTCAATGGATATATATTTATTATATAATCTCTCAGGAGTGGTTTAAATATTAGAATAAAATCTTCTAAAAAAACGTTTTTCTATTTTTGTTACTAATTATTGATTTTATCCATATAAAACCTCCAGCATATGCACTAAAGAAAGAATGTAGAAATTGATTAAACAGACCCTTATTTCTCAACTAGTTTACATAAAAAATACTTTGCACAACAAAACTTGAAAAACATTTACAAGTGTATGGGCTTATGAGTGATTATTTTATTAAGTATGATTATAAAAAACACATTGATATTTTCAATACCACCTACAAAGGAGAATTAACAAGCTAGATTAATAACAATGAAAAAAAGGAAAAAGGTCACGATAGATTTTAGATTGCAGATTTTGAATAAAAATAAACAAACATTAAACTTGCAATAGCTATTATGATTATAGTATTTATATAGGTTCTAAAGTTTGTTAACAGAAACTAAACCTAGACCTATTGGAAAATTTGAAAAAATGATGATTTACAAAAATATGCAATGTCAAAAATAAACTATGTAGAATAAAATCTTCTATATTTTAAGTAATAAGAGAGTTTTATTAAGGTTTAATACACGTTATTTGAGAAAATGATTATACAATATTTTACTAAGTTGGTTATTAAAAATGTTTAGAAAATTTATTGAAGAAATCATATTAATTATTTATAACATATAAAAACCTAGTTAGCATAATTGTAGAATATCTGATAAACGTGAAAACATAGGGGATAGAGGTATTTTATGAAGAGATTTTTAAAGATAACTATCTTAGTTTTATTTGTTTTATTAATTTCTATAAGTTACATTTCTGTTCAATTAATTCACAACATTGGAGATTATGGAAAGTTGATTAATTATGTTGGTATTGTTCGTGGAGCGAGTCAACGTCTAACTAAATTAGAAATGAATTTTCAACCAAATGATGAACTAGTAGAATATATCGATGAAATTTTACATGAATTAAATACAGGACATGGAAAATATGGTCTAGTAGTCACTGATTGTAAAAAATATAACGAGTATTTATCTTTATTAGAAAGAAAATGGGAAGATTTAAATATTGAAATTAAAAAAGTAAGGATGGAAGAAGATAGTAGTCAGTTACTACAAACAAGTGAAGAATTTTTTAAGATTGCAAATGACACAGTATTTGAGATAGAACATTATTCGAAAGAAAAAAGCGATTATTTAATGACTTTAATAATTATAATATCAATTGTAGGTATAGTAGCATGGATTATATTGATTATGCAGTACAATAGAAGATTAATTAGACTTGAAAAATTAAATGTAGATTTAAAAAATATTGCATATAAAGATGAACTTACAGGAGCAAATACTATAGACAAGTTTAAGTTGGATGCAGAACAGTATATTTATAAACATAAAGACAAGAAATTTGCTATATTTTATATCGATTTTGAAAATTTTAAGTATATCAATGATATATTTGGATACGATTATGGGGACATGATATTAAAACGCTATTCTAATTTCATGATGGATGATATTGGAAAATATGAAACATTTGCAAGAGAGATTGCAGATAGATTTGTTGCATTAAGATGTTATGTAGATAAGGAAGCTTTACTAAGAAGACAACAAATTGTAGATGATAAGTTGATTAACATTACAGATGAAATTAAAAATAAATATAGTATTACTATTGTCAGTGGAATTTGTTGTATTGAAGATGTGAATGAAAAATTAAATATAGATGATTTGATAAATCGTGCAAATTTTGCACAAAAGACTGTCAAGAATAAACCTGGTACTAAGTATGCTTTTTATAATGAAAATATTCGCAAAAAAATGATTGAAGAAAATACCATTAAGAGTAGAATACATGAAGCACTCAATAGAAGAGAATTTGTTGTTTATTTTCAACCTAAAGTTAATTTACATAATCAAAAAATAGATTGTGCAGAAGCTTTAGTACGTTGGATGACACCAGACAAATGTGTGATATCTCCAGCGATATTTATTCCAATATTAGAAAAGGAATTTTTTATTAGCTTAGTAGACCAATATGTATTTGAAGAGGTATGCAGATGGATTAGAAAGAGATTAGATGAAAATGAACAAGTTGTTCCCATCTCAGTTAATGTTTCTAAGATTCAATTTTATAATGCTAAGTTTGTAGAAACTTATTCGCGTATACAAAATAAATATAATATACCTAAAAATACTATAGAAATTGAATTTACAGAAAGTGTTGCTTTTGAAAATCAAGAGCATCTTTTAGAAATTGTACATGACCTACATGAAAGTGGCTTTACTTGTTCTTTGGATGATTTTGGAAAAGGATACTCGTCTCTAAGTGTTTTGAAGGATTTACCATTTGATGTTTTAAAGCTTGACTCAATGTTTTTTAAAGAAAGTTTAAATAAAGAAAAAGAGAAGATAGTAATAAAAAATATTATACATATGATAAAAGAGTTAAATATTATAACTGTTGCTGAAGGTATTGAATATAAAGAACAGGTTGAGTTTCTTAAAGAGATTGGGTGTGATTTGGTTCAAGGGTTTGTCTTTTATAAACCAATACCAATATTAGACTTTGAAAAAATATTAGATGAAGAAACTGTTTATAGTTTATAATAGTTAAAGTATATTTTAATATATACTAATCTAATAAAGTGCTTATAATATAAGTGCTTTATTAATTTTGTTAACTATCTAAAATGTACAGTGATACAAATATTGAGAATAACATCAATACATAATATACAACTTTATTTAAATAATTACATGAAAACTATAAATTCTTATAAGGTTTTATGTGAGGTGTAAATAATATAGAGTTATGTTTTAGAGAAGATGAACTTATTGATAGTGTTGATGGCGAATACATAAATAAAGACTATAAGTAGATTTACTTATAGTCTCTTAAACATTGTTATTTTTTTCCTGCAACCCATTTTAAGCCCCAGTTAAATTCATTATCCATTTCTCTATGTCCTTTAAAGTATTTAACTACCTTTTCAACACTAAATGTTTCATCGTTTACATTTTCTATTAATGCTATTGAACACATATTATAGCCATTTTTATGCTCATCAAGCTTAACCACTAAATCAGAATCTTGTTTTTGTTTAATAGTTACAACTCCGTCAGCTTCTGACCAATTAGCCACACCTTCATAAATAAAAGCATAAATCAATATTCTTTTTATTTCTTTTATCTTGTTACCATTGATTCTTATATTTTCGCCTTGTGTATTGCTTCCTGTTCGGTCATCTCCATCTAGTTGAGCAAAAGGAGGATGTTCTAAATTGCCAAAAGAATTGCCTAACGCTTGAACAGCACCTTTTACACCATTTTTCATTTCAAACAAGCAACCTAAATCTAAATCTATATTACTATTTCTTAGAGCTCCAAAAAAGCCCTTTTTTTGTACTTTTTGATTCCAATTTAAATTAACTAAAATCTCACCTAAATCGGTATTTTCTTTTTTTGTAAGATTTATTTTTTGTCCTTTTTTCAATTCTATAGCCATAGTAATCTTCCTCCACAAACATAGATTTACTTAAATGGTAGCACTTAACAAGTCAATATTCAACAAGATTACAATAATAATATTAAAATTATACTAATTCTACTAAAAAACAGGAATTACAATTCCTTTGTATTTTTCTTTAATTAAGTTTCTTGCTTTATCTGATGTAAGAACTTCTTGTAGAACTTTAATTTTTTCACTATCTTTATCTTCACTTCTAAATGCTAAAAGATTAGCATATTCATCATTTACTGGTGCTGTGTAGATTCCATTTTTCTTAGCATCAAGACCAGCAGGTACTGCGTAAGTAGTGTCTATAAATGCAGCAGTTACATCTGGAAGAGAAGATGGTATTTGAGCAATATCTAATTCTTTGAATTGTATGCCCTTTGGATTTTCAATTATATCTTTAGGACTAACTAAATTATTTTCTTTAGGTAAAGTTAAAAGTCCTATACTTTCAAGATATCTAAGGTCTTTAGAACAAGAAGATGGATTGTTGCTTATTGCAATTGTATCTCCCTTTTTAAATTCATCAACAGATTTTATTTTGTAAGAGTAAAGTATCGCTGGGCATACATATAGTTTAGTTCCTGCCATTATTTTATAACCTTTAGCTTTAACAGCTTCTTTTAGATAAGGTTCATGTTGAAATAGATTTGCATCAATTTCGCCATTATTTAAAGCTTCATTTGGAAGTATGTAATCGTCAAAGTTCTTAACTTCTAAAGTATAACCTTTTTCTTCAATCAGTGGTTTTAGTTCCTCTAACAACTCTCCACCTGGAACTAAAGTAGCACCAACAACAATTTTTTTATCGTCTTTAGATTTTGAACATCCAACTACAGATAAAGTAAATACTAGACATAATAACAAACTTAATAATTTTTTGAATTTCATAAAAATTCCCTCCTGAATATAATTGATTAGTTAAAAATAAAATACCCTCTTTTTATCACATTGTGAAAATAAAATAAGCCTGAGTGTAAACTCAGGCTTTAAAAGCTAATTTAAACTCATCTTTCAGTACAATACTGCAGGATTTAGCACCAATGTATATTAAAAAATATACTGGTTGCTGGGTTTCACAGGGCCAGTCCCTTCACCACTCTGGATAAGAAGTATTAATTTTTAATTATGTTATACATATTAGCATGATTTTTTGTGTCTGTAAACATAATTTTATAAATATTTTAAAGTTTTTGTTATTTCTATTTAACACCCAAAATTCCAGAAACTAAAATATTAGTATCAGCACCCAAGAAATAGTCATTTATTTCAATAGCATCTAAAATAGCTCTCAATGAATTCTCCTCATGCTTTGTACCAATAAGTTTATCTTCTACAAAAGATACATCACACTTCCCAAAGAAATCTCCAAAAAACTTTATACTAGTTATTATACCTTTATCAACATTTAAATTAAATTCTACATTTCCACCAGCATATTTTAATTCATTTGAAAGAGAGTATTTTGGTGAATTACCAAAATTCCAATCCCAAGTTTCATATTTTGATTTAGTAAGTTTTTCTATTTCTTCTATGTCATATTTACTTAGAGAGTAATTTGTATTACCAGTATTTGTTGAAGAAAGATAATTCATTATAGCATCTTTAAACTCAAGTATATCCATATCAGACTGTAAATGTTCGCTTATATTGGTTACACGAGACTTTACAGATTTTATGCCTTTACCTTCAAACTTTATGGGTTTTACTTTTAGTGCATTTGAAAGGTCATTTATTTCAGATGAAAATAAAAGTGTCCCATGATGCATCACTTTATTTTTATAGTTATGTTGAGCATTTCCAGAGAATTTTTTACCTTCTATAAGAAGGTCATTTCTTCCAGAAAACTCAGCATTGACATCTAAGGTTTTAAGCAAGTCTATTATTGGTTGAGTGAATCTTCTGAAATCGCTAAAGCTATTATTATTACAAGCTATAAATGTAAAGTTTATATTTCCTAAATCATGAAATACAGCTCCTCCACCAGATTGTCTTCTAACAACTGGTATTGAATGTTCTTTTATATATTCTAAGTTTATTTCAGAAAGTGTATTTTGATTTTTTCCAACGATTATAGAAGGTTCATTTCTCCATAAAATAAATAAATCTTCGTCAAAGTTTTTAAGTAGATATTCTTCCATTGCTAAATTAAAATAAGGGTTTGTTTTTTCATTGTAAATTAATAACATTAAAGTAATTCCTCCATATAATTGATAAAATTTTTTTAGCTGATTTTAGTACAATTATTTTTATAATTCGACAATAATATAAAAAATCCTTTAAAGTAAAATTTTTAAAACTTCCTTGCAAATTTTAAATAAATAATATATACTCAAAATATATTTAATAAAAGTGAATAAAAGGGTAGAGGCGCAATAATCTATCAGTACCAATAAGGAGTTAAGCACAAAGAATTATTGGGAAAGGGGATATTGCCGAAGTTTTATAATCGATGCTTTAAGATTATATTGCTGGGGGTACATAAAATATATGTACAACTGTCACAGGTTTATTTGTGGTGAGCTATCATTTAAGGAATTATATTATATTTGTTTTTAGTATTATCAATGTATTGTAATGTTTAAGCCTTGAGTGTTTACCACTCAAGGCTTTTTTATTTTATCATAACCCATAATACCCTATATAATTCACAAAATTAAAAAGAGAGGGAGATTTATATGAGAAATAAAAAATTTAACATTATTTTTCTGACGACAATTATGTTTATAATGTCAACTGTAATGGTATTTGCAGAGGAAGATATAGATACAATTGCACTGGCTAACGCAGAAAAATTTGGAATTTTAACTTTAATACCACCATTAGTTGCTATAATACTTGCATTTATAACTAAAAATGTAATAATTTCTTTATTGCTAGGAATTCTTTCTGGAAGTTTTATAATTCAAGTCAGTGGAGTTAATGTATTTGCTGCATTTATACAAGCGTTTTTAGACTTAGTAGATAGAGCTTTAGTATCTCTGTCAGACCCATGGAATGCAGGGATAATACTACAAGTCTTAGCAATTGGGGGAGTAATAAATCTTGTTGCCAAGATGGGTGGTGCTAAGGCTATAGCTGAAGCACTTGCAAAGAGAGCAAAATCAGCTAAAGGTACACAGATTATAACTTGGTTTTTAGGTCTTTTAGTTTTCTTTGATGATTATGCTAATTCATTAATTGTAGGACCTATGATGAGACCAGTTGCAGATAAAATGAAAATATCAAGAGAAAAATTAGCATTTATAATAGATGCTACAGCAGCACCAGTTGCTGGGCTTGCTATAATATCTACATGGATAGGTCTTGAAGTTGGTTTGATACATGATGCTTTTGAAAGTATAAGTGTAGATGTTGATGCATTTGGCATATTTTTAAATACAATACCATTTAGATTTTATAACATATTAATATTAGCATTTATTGTAATTTCAGCGTTATTATTAAAAGAATTTGGACCAATGAGAAAAGCTGAAATAAAATCTAGAAGTAGAAAAATTGGTACAGACCTTGATGAAGGTGTTGAAGAGTTGGATGATTTAGCTCCAAAAGATGGAGTGAAATTAAGTGTATGGAATGCTATAATTCCAATAGGTACATTAATAGTAGTTGCACTAGCATCATTCTATTATAGTGGATATACATCTATAATGGGAGGAGAAGATAAGACTTTAATACAATTATTTACAAATTCGCCATATTCTTTTGAAGCAATCAAAGAAGCGTTTAGTGCATCTGATGCATCTAGAGCATTATTCCAATCTGCATTAGTTGCAAGTTTAGTTGCTATTATAATGGCTGTAGTTAAGAAGATTTTTACAGTATCAGAAGCAATTGATGTTTGGATAGATGGTATGAAAAGTTTAGTAATCACTGGTGTAATATTAATACTTGCTTGGTCATTAAGTTCAGTAATAAAAGAGTTAGGTACAGCTAAATTCTTGATACATTTATTATCAGGTTCACTGCCTCCATTCTTACTACCAAGTTTAATATTTGGATTAGGAGCAATAATATCTTTTGCTACTGGAACTGCTTATGGAACAATGGGTATACTTATGCCACTTGCGATACCACTTGCATATTCACTAAATCCTGACATGTCTTATGTAATAGTAAGCACAAGTGCAGTTTTAACAGGTGCAATATTTGGAGACCATTGTTCTCCAATTTCAGATACAACAATACTTTCTTCAATGGGAGCTGGATGTAATCATATAGACCATGTTAATACTCAAATGCCATATGCTATATTTACAGCAGTAATTACTATTGTATTTGGATATATACCAGCTGGATTTGGATTGCCAATATATATAGTATTGCCAGTTGCTATAGCAGCTGTATTTGTAGGTCTTCAAGTTATAGGTAAGAGAGTTGATGAAGCAGAAATAGAACTTGCAGAATAAGGCTGTAAATGAATTTTACCTTTTATTATCATTATTTTGTTTATTTTTAGATAATTTAAAAAAGTTATTGAAAATAATAGCGAAATATAGTAAAATAAAAGAGTAATATAAGCGGATGTGGCGGAATTGGCAGACGCACTAGACTTAGGATCTAGCGCCATTGGCGTGGGGGTTCGACTCCCTTCATCCGCACTTTACAGTACTTAGTTGTGCTGAAAAAAAACTGGGGTTGCTGGCTTTCGGAGTGGGCTATCCCGTTTTTATTTTTTGATAAATAACTATATTAAATTAATAGGGATACCTAATGATAGGAATTTGCTATATTGTTATTTTTAGAAAACTTGTAAAAAAGCTCAATAAGTTCTTTTTGTTATACAAAAATAAAATTACATATACAACATTTAAAATGTATGTAAATAAAGGTATAAAATTTTATAGCAATGTATTTTAAAAGTATAAAATGATTAAAATTTTAAGAAATATTCAAATCACATAACCATTCAATAGTTGTAATTCTATTAAAAATATTCTATTTTAAAAATCTTATTTTTCACAAGTTTAAAATTGTAAACGATTTCATCAAGTGTATGAATATACTTTTAACATGTTATAGTAAATCTCGATACAAATTTACATTTGGTTCTTTGTGTGTTATTTTAATAATAAATTAAGTGAAAATGTTATTTTGCATTAATATATAATATGTTTGCAGAAGAGTGAATAATATAAAAGAGAAATAATTGATAATAAAAACTTAACAAAAAAATTAATACATAAAAAAAAATAAATATAATGTGTTGACATTTGATTTAAATATTCATAAAATAAAATTGAAAATAAATATTTCCAAGTGAGATTAGCGAGAGAGACCTTTATACAAAAAGGCGCCGAAGAAGAAATTTAAGAAATGCCAATTCTTAGAGAAGCTTTCAGGCAAAGATATCGCTAATTGATGGGACTCTGGAGAGACTTAAGTTAAATACTATAAGTCACCGAAGAAGCAGAATAATATTAAATTATTAAATCTTTCAGGTATACAAACAGGGATATATAGGCTAGGATTATTTCCTATGCTTATATATTTTTTTTTATGGGAAAATACAGGACATAATGGCGAAGTTGCTTAAATAGAATAAGTTTAGTTTTATAGGGAGGGTTATATATGAATGAATTAAAAAGAGTACCTTTGTATAATACACACAAAGAGCTTGGTGCAAAGCTTGTTGAATTTGCTGGTTGGGAAATGCCTTTAGAATATGAAGGAATAAACAAAGAGCATGAAATGGTTAGAAAAAGTGCAGGTATATTTGATGTATCTCACATGGGAGAGATAGAAGTAAAAGGAGTAGAATCAGAAAAATTTATACAAAATCTAGTTACGAATGATATAAGTGTATTAAAAGTCAATGACATCATATATACACCTATGTGCTATGAAAATGGTGGAGTAGTTGATGATTTATTAATATATAAGTTTGGGGAAGAAGATTATTTGTTAGTAATAAATGCAGGAAATATAGACAAAGATGTTGCATGGATAATGAAGCAAAGTGAAGGGTATAAAGTAAATATAAAAAATATATCTAATGAAGTTTGTCAATTAGCAGTTCAAGGACCTAAAGCAGAAAAAATTCTTCAAAAAATCACGGACATAAATTTAGAATCAATAAAATTTTATAAGTCAATGCCAAAAATAAAAGTATCTGGATACTCTTGTTTAGTTTCAAGAACAGGATATACTGGAGAAGATGGTTTTGAAATATATTGCAAAAATGAACATATAAAAGCAATTTGGGATGAAGTCCTGAAAGTTGGAGGAGAAGATATATGTCCAGCTGGTCTAGGTTGTAGAGATACTTTAAGATTTGAAGCAGCTCTACCTCTATATGGACATGAGATAAATGAACACATATCTCCACTTGAAGGAGGATTATCTGTTTTTGTAAAAGTAAATAAGGAATCATTTATTGGCAAATCAATCTTAGCAGAAGAAAAAGAAAATGGGATTAAAAGAAAATTAGTAGGATTTGAAATGCAAGGTAAAGGGATGCCTAGAAATGGATATGATATAAAAGTTGGAAATAAAACAGTTGGTTTTGTAACTACTGGGTGTGCATCTCCAACAACAGGAAAAATCTTAGGAATGGGAATTATAGATGCTGAATATGCAAAAGCAGGAAATGAAATAGGTATAGCCATTAGAAAAAAAGTTGTTCCTGCTATAACAGTTAAGAAGCCTTTTTATAAAAAACAATATAAAAAAGATAATGTTGTAGTAAATAAAGAAAATAAATTTTCATATATACCTGCCACAAATGAAGATAAGGAAAAAATGTTAAAAGTAGTTGGATTAAACTCAGTTGATGAATTATTTTCAGATATACCAGATGAACTAAAATTAAAAAGAGATTTAAATCTAGATAGTGGAAAATCTGAATTGGAAGTTAGTAAAATAGTAAAAAGATTGTCAGAGGAAAATTTAAGTCTAGAAGATTTAACTTGTTTTCTTGGAGCTGGTGCATACGACCATTATATACCATCAATTATAAAGCATATAACTTCAAGGTCCGAATTTTATACAGCATATACTCCATATCAAGCAGAAATAAGTCAAGGAACTTTGCAAGTAGTGTTTGAGTTCCAATCTATGATTGCAGAAATTACTGGTATGGAAATTGCAAATGCATCAATGTATGATGGAGCGACTGCTGCAATAGAAGCATGTATAATGGCAATGAATCAAACTAGAAAAAGTAAAATAGTAGTATCAAAAACTACACATCCAGAAACTTTATCAGTACTAAAAACTTATTTACAATATAAAGATTGTGAAATAGTAGAAATTGATTTTTGTAATGAACATGGAACTACAGATATAGAAAAATTAAGAACTTCTGTAGATAAAGATACAGCATGTGTCCTTATACAAACTCCTAACTTCTTTGGGATTATTGAAGAGATGGAAGAAATAGAAAAAATAACTCATGAAAATAAAGCCATGTTAATTATGAGTGTTGACCCAATATCATTAGGTGTTTTAAAAACACCAGGTGAAATAGGAGCAGATATTGTTGTTGGAGAAGCTCAATCACTAGGAAATCCTCTTAATTTTGGAGGTCCTTATGTAGGATTTTTGGCTAGTAAATCTAAATATACAAGAAAAATGCCTGGAAGAATAGTTGGGCAAAGTTTAGATACAGAAGGGAAAATTGCATATGTATTAACTTTACAAACTAGAGAGCAACATGTAAGAAGAGAAAAAGCAACTTCTAATATATGTTCAAATCAAGCTCTAAATGCTCTTGTAGCATCAATCTACATGGCTACTATGGGTAAAGAAGGATTTAAAGAAGTTGGTATGCAATCAATGAAAAAAGCACACTATGCTTATAATAAACTTGTGCAAACAGGAAAATACAGACCTATATTTAAAGGCAGATTTTTTAAAGAATTTGCAGTACAAGGAAATTATAATATAGACACTATAAACGATAAACTTTTAGAAGAAAATATATTAGGTGGTTATAATTTAGAACACAATTATCCAGAATTAAAAAATTCAACTTTACTTTGTGTAACTGAAAAAAGAAGTAAAAATGAAATAGATAAGTTAGTTGGAATAATGGAGGGGTTATAATGAAAGAATATAATAGTTTGTTGATAGATATATCTAAAAAAGGTAGAAAAGCATACTCACTTCCAGAATTAGATATAGATGATATAAAAATAGAAGATATGATTGACCCAACTATGGCTAGACAAAATGAATTAAACTTACCAGAAGTTGGTGAATTAGAATTAGTTAGACATTATACTTTATTGTCAAATAAGAATTTTGGTGTTGATACTGGTTTTTATCCTTTAGGTTCTTGTACAATGAAATATAACCCTAAAATTAATGAAGATATGGCAGCACTTCCAAACTTTACTGGAATGCATCCATATCAATCTTCAGATACAGCACAAGGGTCTCTTGCTCTTATGTATGATTTATCAAATAAACTTGCAGAAATTACAGGTATGGATGAAGTGACACTTCAACCTTCAGCAGGTTCACATGGTGAATTTACAGGTCTTATGCTTATAAAAGCGTATCATGAAAATAGAGGAGACTATAAAAGAACTAAAGTAATAATTCCAGATTCTGCACATGGAACAAATCCAGCAAGTGCAGCTATGGCGAATTTTGATGTAATTCAAATAACGTCTGATAAAAATGGTGCTGTAGATATAGATGTATTAAAAGAAGTTTTAAATGATGAAGTAGCAGCCCTTATGCTTACTAATCCGAGTACTCTTGGGCTATTTGAAAAAAATATAAAAGAAATAGCTGACCTTGTACATGAAGCAGGTGGCCTTTTGTATTATGATGGTGCAAACATGAATGCTATTATGGGAATAACAAGACCAGGAGATATGGGATTTGATGTAGTCCATCTTAATCTTCATAAGACATTTTCAACTCCTCATGGTGGCGGTGGTCCAGGGGCTGGACCTGTTGGAGCAAAAAAAGAGTTAGTGTCTTTTTTACCAATTCCAATAATCGAAAAACAAGAAGATAAATATGTATTAAACTATGATAGACCAAAGTCTATTGGAAAAATTAAAAATTTCTATGGAAACTTTGGAGTCCTTGTAAGAGCTTACACATATATATTGACAATGGGAAGAGATGGACTTAAAGAAGCTAGTGAAATGGCAGTTCTAAATGCTAATTATATAAAAGAAAGTATAAAAGATGATTATATTTTACCAATAGACACTTTATGTAAACATGAGTTTGTATTAGGTGGATTACCAAGAGGAGGAGCAAATATAAAAACTATTGATATAGCAAAGAGATTGTTGGATTATGGATATCATCCTCCAACAATGTATTTCCCTCT
The DNA here is from genome assembly GCF_020658415.1 of Clostridioides sp. ES-S-0123-01. Classification (NCBI taxonomy): domain Bacteria; kingdom Bacillati; phylum Bacillota; class Clostridia; order Peptostreptococcales; family Peptostreptococcaceae; genus Clostridioides; species Clostridioides sp. ES-S-0123-01. The sequence continues at coordinate 615,218 of NZ_JACVWD010000001.1, read as the reverse complement.
TATTATAAATGAAGCACTTATGATAGAGCCTACAGAAAGTGAGAGTATAGAAACATTAGATAGTTTTATTGAAGCTATGAAGAATGTTGCCAAAGAAGCTAAGGAAGAGCCAGAATTACTAAAAACTGCTCCACATAATACTTTAGTTAAAAGAGTTGATGATGCAAGAGCAGTGAAAAAGCCTATATTAACATGGTCACAAAGATAAGTAATTAAAATAATAAATAATTTAAATATACAAAAACTTTGTATTTGTATTAAAAAGCTATCTAAACTATTTTAAATTAGATAGCTTTTTTGTATATATGTTGACATACATGGTATGTACTGTTAAAGTTTTTTATATATTACTAGAAAATGTGAGGATTTAAATCCCTCTTGATTTTATGTATGTTTCAACCATTTCTATATTTTTACAAAATACAGGTAATCAAACAAGTAGTATACTTGGAAGAATAATGATACTTGCGGCAGTAATTTGTGAAGGTGCATATGGTGTATATGTAAGAAAATTATCTAAAAGTGAATTTACACCAATTGAAATAACAGCAGCAATGCAACTAATTGGAACAATATCATTTACATCAATATTATCAAATATCGCTACGGTAGTATCTATATTTGCAGGAGTATTTTTACTGAATGAAAAGTTCAATTTTTATAGTATTGTAGGAAGTATGCTTATAATAATTTCAGTTATAGGAATGGTTATATATGGTAAAGGAAAACATGAAGATTTGGAAATTGAATATATAAACTAGTTTTATTTTATAGGGAATAAACCTATTTATTCTTTTAACTTAATTTAAACTTAATAAGAATATATCGAAATTCATAAAAAATTTAGGAAATCTTAAGAATTATGATATTTAAATCTTTAGATTTATGTTTTATTATATAAACTACAATAAGATATATTAAACTAAATTAGAATTTTACAATATATTTATAGATATTACTATTAAAGAAAAAGTTAAGTTGAAAGGAGTATAATATGGATAAAGTTAACTTAAAAAGATATAATTGTGATATAAATGTTGGATTAAACAGTGAACAACTTAAAAGTAGAAGAGAAGACAATTTAATTAATGTATTTGACAATGGAAAAACTAAAACATACAAGCAAATTTTTAAAGATAATATATTTACACTTTTTAATCTTATAAATATTGTTTTAGTTTGTTTGCTAGTTTCAGTTGGCTCTTTTAAAAATACCTTATTTATATTTATTGCTGTAATTAATACTATTATTGGTGTGATTCAAGAAATAAGAGCAAAAAGATTGTTGGACAATCTATCTGTTATAGTATCAAGCAAAGTATCTGTTATAAGAGAAAAAGAGAAAATAGAGATTGATGTTCAAGAATTAGTGCTAGACGATATTATGATTTTAAAAACAGGAAATCAAATTTGTGCTGATTCAAAAGTTTTAGAAGGAAAGTTAGAGGTAAATGAATCTCTAATCACAGGAGAATCTGATATTATTGTAAAAAGCAAAGGTGATTTTTTATATTCTGGTAGTTTTGTAGTTTCTGGAGATGCATTTGTAAAAGTTGAAAACATAGGAAAAGATAACTATGCAAATAAGATAGCTAGTGACGCTAAAATTTCCAAGAAACACAATTCTCAACTCAGAAATTCATTAAATGCAATATTAAAAGTTGTTGGTGTAATAATTATTCCTTTAGGAATTATATTGTTTGTAAAACAACATTTTGGAAATGGAGATTCTATAGTAACATCTGTAGTAGGTACTGTGGCAGCTGTAAATGGAATGATACCAGAAGGATTAACTCTGCTTACAAGTATTGCCTTAGCTGTTGGGACAATAAAACTTGCAAGCCACAAGACTTTAGTTCAAGAATTATATTGTGTAGAGACTCTTGCTAGAGTTGACACATTATGTCTTGATAAAACAGGTACAATTACAGAAGGTAAAATGCAAGTTGATGATGTAGTAATGCTTGAAAAAGTTGATGTAAATGAGATTATGGGAAATTTGTGTAATTCTCTTAAAGATGATAATGCGACATTAAATGCTATAAAAGATAAATATGATATTTCAGATACGTATAAAGTTAAAAATTTGATTCCATTCTCATCAGCAAGAAAATACAGTGGTGTTGTTTTTGAAAATGAAGGTACATACTTAATAGGAGCCTTTGAGTTTATTTTTAAAGATAGATATAAAGACTTAAAAATAGAAATTGAAAAATATTCTAAAGCAGGAAATAGAGTAATAGCTTTAGCTCATAGTAACTCTTACATGGAAGATAATAAGATACCTGAAGATATAAAACCGCTTGCTTTTATATTGATATTAGATAAAATTAGGAATGAGGCTAAGGAAACTTTAGAATTTTTTTATAATGAAGGTGTAGATATAAAAATTATATCTGGAGATAATCCAATAACAGTAAGTGAAGTAGCAAGAAAAGCAGGTCTTAAAACAGCTAATAGATTTATTGATGCAACAACACTTAAAAATGATAAAGACATATACGATGCTGTTGATAAATATAGTGTTTTTGGAAGAGTAAGCCCACAACAAAAGAAACAAATGATTGTAGCATTAAAACAACAAAATCGTACAGTAGCAATGACAGGAGATGGTGTAAATGATGTGTTAGCACTTAAAGAAGCTGACTGTAGTATTGCAATGGCATCTGGAAGTGATGCTACCAAAAATGTTTCTAATTTAGTTTTATTAGATTCAAATTTTGCATCCATGCCAAAGGTTGTTATGGAGGGGAGAAAGGTAATCAATAATATTCAAAGAGCATCTTCTTTGTTTTTAGTAAAAACAATCTTTTCATTCTTCTTATCACTATTAACATTATTTTTCTTTAGTAGACAGTATCCATTTGTGCCAATTCAATTATCATTGATTGGAGCTGTAACAGTAGGTATACCATCATTCTTTTTAGCTCTTGAGGCAAATAGAAGTAGAATTTCAGGAAATTTTTTACTTAATATATTAAAAAATGCTTTACCAGGAGCATTATGTGTAACATTAAATGTAATTATTGTTTACAATATAGTCGAATATTTAGGTTATAGTTCAAGTGTATTTTCCACAATGTGTGCTATATTAACTGGTATATGTGGTCTTTTAATACTAAGACAGCAATGCTTGCCATTTAATAAAGAAAGATTATTTTTAATTGTAAGCATGACCATAGCATTTGTTATTGGGATTCTATTTTTAGGTGGATTATTCTCATTTGTAGCTCTAAGTAAAGAGCTAATCCTTATAACTATGGTATTAGCAGTGTTAATGCCGATTATGATAAAAGTTATGTTATTTGTATTAGATGAGATACTAGACACAATAGTTCCAGATTTAAACTAATTTGAGCAATATAAAAAAAAGAGCAACTTAATATTAAATATAGTTGTTCTTTTTTTATTTACATTAAATTTTATATAAGAATATCATATATATTTATTAATCAGCTATGTATGAACAGCAATAGTCAACAACTTCATTAACTTTTAAATCAAAACTTGAATCAGAAGGAACATTAAATTTTTGCCCTTCTTTATATGTCACAAATTCATTGCTTCCAGGTAGTTTTACATCCATGCTTCCAGCAAGCATTTCCATTATTTCTTCTTCTCTAGTAGAAAAAGTATACTCTCCAGGTAACATCAATCCTAAAGTTTTTCTTTCTCCATTAGGAAATATTATTACTCTACTACTTACTTTACCATCAAAATAAACGTTTGCTTTTTTTACTGCAGTAACATCTTTAAATTCACTCATTAGACAAATCCTCCAAAATTATTTACTCATATATATTATATAGAAATAATATAAAAATTGCTATATATTTACAAATAAAATTTAGTATTTATAAAAAAAATTAATAAAGATAAAATAAGAAAAAATTCATATTTTTATTATATTGACTTCGCAATTTTATAAATATAATATGAAAAGTACTTAGGAGAAGTACCATATGCTACACATCAAAAACATAAAGATAGTGTATAATCTAAATATGTTATACAATCTAAAGTTTATAATTATAGAAAGAGGGGATAGGCTTGTCAAAGAGAATATTGGTCATAGAAGACGATATAGATATCCAAAATATAATAAAAACATTTTTAGAAAATGCAGATTATACTATCATAACAGCAAATAATGGTCTTGATGGAATTGAAAAGTTTAAAAAGCAACAATTTGATTTGATTTTATTAGACATACTGATGCCAAAAATAGATGGCTTTGTAGTTTGTGAAATAATAAGAAATGAATCTAATATTCCAATTATTATACTTACAGCATTGGATGAAGAAACAGACCAAGTAAAAGGATTTGAATTAAAAGTGGATGATTATATTACAAAACCATTTTCTACAATTGTTCTTCTAAAAAGAGTAGAGGCAGTATTAAGAAGAACTGGGGATAAGGAAGAAAATCATGAAGATAGAGAATTTTTATCATATAGAGATATCAATGTTGATGTTGAAGGATATAAAGTTTTTGTTAATTGTAAACAGATTGAATTGACTGCTAGAGAATTTGAAGTTCTAAAGGAACTAATAGAACACAAGGGGCGTGTACTTACTAGAGAAAATTTAATAAATAGCCTGTGGAAATATGATTTTTTAGGAGATGAAAGGGTTGTAGACACACATATAAAAAATCTTAGAAAAAAGCTTGATGTGAATTACATAGAAACAATAAGAGGGGTAGGATATAGGATTGATGTATTGGATTAAGAAAAGTCTAAATAGAAAAGTTTTTTTAAGTACAACTTTGATACTTATTTTATCCTGTACACTAATTTACATATTTATCATGATGTCAATGCCCAAAACATATAAATCATACTTAACAGATGATATCAAAAAAAATCTGAATGAATTTGTTAAAGTTATTGAGAAGACTAAATATGAGGATTCTACACCTAAATTTTATGATTTTATAATTGAAAATAATGTGTCTATTAATTTAATGAAAAATGGAAAATCAGTAGAAATACCATCTAATATAAAGTATGGGAAATTAGGTGATGAAAATATTATATCAAATAAGAAGCAAAGAACCATATTCAATGAAGATAATTTTTTATATAATTACCTAAATAATAATCAAATTTCGGGAAGTAGTTATGTAAGTGCCATATCCACTGATATTACATTTAAAAATAGTTCAGATAAATATATTCTCTCTGTTATGCCAAAATTGATGGTAGTTGATGAAGCTTCTATGGTTTTATTAAAATTGATACCAGTAGTTACAATAATGATTTTGATAATATCACTAGTTACTTCATTTATTTATTCTAGAGTAATTACAAAACCTGTTGTCAAGATAAGTAATACTTCAAAAAAAATTGCACAGATGAATTTAGATGTTAGATGTGATGTAGAAAGTGATGATGAAATAGGCTCTCTTGCTTTAAGTTTAAATGAGCTTGCACATAATTTATCAAGCACACTTAATAATCTTGAGCATGCAAATTTAAAGCTTCAAGAAGACATTGAAAAGGAAAGAAAGAATGAAATAAGTAGAAGAACTTTTTTTGCAGCAGTATCTCATGAGTTAAAAACACCAATTACGATTATAAAAGGTCAACTTGAAGGCATGATATACAATGTTGGCATGTATAAAGATAGAGATGCTTATTTAATACATTCACTTAAGGTAATGGAAAGTATGGAAGAAATGGTACGTGAAATTCTCGATATTTCTCGTATGGAGTCATCTGGATTTAAATTAAATACAGTAGAAATTAATATGAGTTCATTAGTACAGAAATCAATACAAAATTACTTAATATTAGCAGAAAATAAGAATATAGATGTTATTACTGATATAGAAAAAAATTTATACTCTTTTGTAGATATAAAATTGATGAAAAAAGCTATTTCTAATATTATTAACAATTCAATTAAGCACTCAAAAAATGGTGTTTTGGTAAGTATAAAATTGTATAAGAATAATGAATGTGGAGTTTTTGAAGTTGAGAATTCAAATACATTTATAGAAGAATCTGAGATAGAAAATATTTTTAATCCTTTTTATCGTGTAGATAAGTCACGAAGTAGACAATCTGGTGGAAGTGGTCTAGGATTGTATATTATTAAAGTTATATTTGATATGCACAAGGTCAAATATAAAATTGAAAATACATCAGTAGGTGTAAAATTTACAGCTATATTTCCTATAGCATTAAAAAATACATTGCAGTAAATATTTTATAAATAAAATAACCCTATACTAAAATTTTAAGGTTAAATTTAAATTTTAGTATAGGGTTATTTTGAGTATAAGAATGTATTTAAAAAGTATTTAGCTACCATATAAAAAACAAGATAAGAACATATTAACTACATACTTCATTTATATAATAAAAAATGTAATAAGAAACTAAAAAACGTGAAAGGTGAGTGAAACATGAAAATTGATGTTAAAAATTTAAATATGACTTATAGAGCAGGGAAGGAAGCACTAAAAGATATAAATATAAGTCTTGAAAGTCCAAATTTGATAGGCTTACTTGGTCCTAATGGAGCAGGTAAGAGTACTTTAATGAAACTTTTGACTTCAAGAATACTTCAAACTTCAGGTAAGATTTTAGTAAATGGTAAACCCCTTAAACAGAATGAAACAAATTTAAAAAGTAAATTAGGATATTTACCACAAGAATTTGGTTTGTATGATGAGTTGACAGTGTATCAATTTCTTGAGTACATGTCAGTTTTAAAAGGTATTAATAAGAACACAAAAAAGATAATAGAAGAAGTTATTAGTCAAACTAATCTATTAGAAAAGATAAATTCAAAGATTAAGACCCTATCAGGTGGTCAAAAACAGAGAGTTGGAATAGCTCAAGCAATAATGGGAAATCCAGAGTTATTAATACTAGATGAACCTACAGTCGGACTAGACCCTGAGGAGAGAATAAACTTCCGTAATTTATTTTCAAAAAACTCAAGAGATAAGATTGTAATATTGTCCACACATATTATAGAAGATGTTCAGTCTGTATGTAATAGATTGATAGTAATAAATAAAGGAAATGTGCTATTTGATGGAAGTTCTGAAGAGTTAATTAAAAAAGCGGAGGGACATGTTGGAGTTTATGAAGATAAAAATGGAAAAATACATAGCAATAAAACAAGCAAATTTAAAGTTACATCAAGTATTCTTACTACAACAGGGACTTCATATCGTATTGTAAGTCATAAGCTTCCAGAATTTGCGATACCTGTAGAACCATCATTAGAGGATGCGTATATGTTTTTAATATCTGAGGAGGAGATAAAGTAATGCAATCAATTAAATTTATCAAAGATGAGATAAAGAGGATTTTTAGCTCAAAGATTACATGGACTTTCATAGTAGTAATAGCACTGATACCAGGTCTATCAATAATAATGTATGAAAATCCTGGATTATTGCCCCAAGGTAGTTCAGGACAATCACTTAGTTTGAGTATACCTGTTTTACTTAATCCAGCAAAGTTAGGGGCTTTAATAGGTACAGTTTTATTCTCAATGTTTACAATATATGAGATGGATAGTATTTATAGAAACAAAACCAATGGTATCATAGAAACTATTATGGATGCTAAAAGTTTAAATTTAGCTAGAGTGATTTCTATTCTTGTATCAACTATAGTATCTGTAATAATTTCGATGATTATATGTTTTCCATATTCTATCATTAAGATGGGTAATAATTTTAGTTTAAGTACTTATCTTATAAACTATTTAGTTTTAATGTTACCAGCCTTATTATTTGGTATTTTACTTTCAGCAGGATTTTATTCTATAACAAGACGTATTGATTTAAGTATGATTATACTCCTTGTTCTAGTATTTTTATCTATAAATATAAAAGATAGTTATCTTATTGATTGGGTACAGACAAAAGTTACTATTTATTCTGATAGCTTTGGGAATACTTTGCAATTAAAAGCTTTATGTTGGAATAGACTACTTTGGAGTTTTATATCAATATCAACGTATTTATTAGGTGTGATATGCACAAGAAAATATGAAAAAAATGTTTTTTCATCTATACTAATTAATATGAAAAAGGTATTACTATCAATTTTAACTATAGTATTAATTGCAGGTTCTTATAGTGTATATGCATTTGAACCATATTATGATGATACTCCTCCACCTAAAATGGAAAAGGTATCAGATAAGAAGTCTGGCTCAGGTGCTGTTATGTCTACTGGTGCTGATGAAAAGCTAAATAAGAATATAAAATTACTTGATTCAGATCTTGATATAAAAATAAATCCTAAAAAGGCAAGATTAGATGGCAAAATACAATACACTATGGAAAATACTAGTGGAGAAAATCAAAACTTGGAATTTGATTTAAATCCTGGATACGATATTAAAGATATTAAGATAAATGGTAAGAAAGCTAAATATGATATTTCTAAGAAGAAACAAGCAGAAGGAAGACTTAGTTTGAATATACCTAAAGAAAAAAATCTTAAAATTGAAATTGAGTATGGAGGGAAATTAATAAACAATCAACTATTTGAAACTATTCTTGCAGGAGATACAATAAGTAAAGATAAGGTTGAGTTACGTAGTAAAGGTTCAATATTTCCAAAACCTAAAGTTGATGCTATGAATACAATGGAATCGATGATTCATGGTAATATAACTCTACCTACTGGAATAACACCTGTAGTAAGTGGAATCAGTACAGAAAAGGTAAAAGGTGATAAAAAGGATAATGAATGTACATGGAAATTTAGCACAAGAGGAATAATGTTGACTATAATAGCTGCAGACTATGTAAAAAAAGATATAAAAGCAGGTGGGATTGATGTGCAATTTTACTATAATAGAAAGCATGGAGATAAAATAAATAAAATGAATGCAGAGAAAATTATAAAAGATTCTATCAATTTCTATACAAAACAATATGGAGAACTAGAACGTTATAAAGTTATTCCGCTTAAGCTAGTAGAAGGAGGAGCCTCATCAGGACAGGTAACTGGAGGAAAAGCACATGAGAATATAAGTTATATGGATGAAAGTATTTTCAACCCAGATGTATTTGATACTCACATAGGAGAGGGAGAAAATGGATCTGAAGTTTTGGCTCATGAAATATGCCACCAGTGGTGGTGGATTATAGTACAAGTTGACCAAATGACACCTCCTTGGTCACCAGAAGGAATAACAAATTATGCAACTAATAAGTTCATGGAATACGAGTATGGAAAAGAGTATAGTAAAAAAACTATAGATAATTGGAAAGAAGAAAATGATAAGCTTAAGAGAAATTTCTATATGAATAATCCGCAGTATTTGGAAAAATTGCCTGAAAATTATGTATTCAATATTTTATCACCTAATTCTATGAGACTTCTATATAACAAAATGCCATTACAAATTTTGAAGGCAGAAGAGATTTTAGGACAAGATAAGTTTGAAGCTATTCTTAAAGACTTATATAACAAGTATAAGTACAATATATTAAAATATGATGATTTCTTAAAGGCTTGTAATCTTACAGGGGAGGAATTGAATTTTGAATAATTTAAAAATAATAAAATATGAAATGAAGAGATTGTTATTCTCTAAGGTATATTTGGTTTTAATATTAATAACAGGATGGTTCTCCTACCATGTCCTTAAGACAAAGACAATCTATGGTTTAAACGACACAGCACCATTTTCAGAGTGGAGTTATTCTGGTTTTTTACTTGATGTAAATCCATTTTTACTAGTTATAGTTCTTGTGTTTTGCACGTACATCTTTTCAAAGAGAGAAGAAGCTGTAAGGACAATTACTATGAGCACTAAGATAAAACCTACAACATATTTTTGCTTAAAAAGTGTTACAATAGCAGTTGCGTATCTTCTAACAGTTGCAGTTGTAATTGCAATAAGTTTTATTTTTTACAATAGATTATTTCAATTTAATGATTTTAGTCAATTTATAAAACCTATAATTCTAATTTTAATACCATCTGTGTTATTTATATCAGGTATGGGCATGTTTATTGGTAATATAAATGGAAACTTTCTATATATTTTTATTCCAATAATATTTCTTATAACAAATTCTGGTACACTATCTATTATATCTGGTAAAAATCTAGTGAACTCTATACTAGAGAGTAAAGTTGCAGACACGATGGGTAATCTTGCATTTGATATTCCACAGAGATTTGTAATAAGTAGAATAGCTTTGGTGATTATAGGTATAGGCTTAATAGTTATTGTATGCAAAGCATACAATAAAACTAAAATTAAAGCTTAGAAGGGTATTACAAAGAGTAATTTAGTTAAACTTCATAAAAATTGTAGCATTCTTATTTAAGGACTAAGAGTAATGTGTACAAATTAAAGTTTAGAAAGAAAACTGACTATGAAAAAACACAATATAATTATTAAAATTAAATACAACTAGAAATAAATCAAAGATAATCTAAAAGAGTATGTTTTAATCTATGATTTCATGGATTTTAGTACATACTCTTTTTATTGAGTATATGAATATTGAGTATATGAATTAAGTAAGGTATGTACAATAAAAATTTTTATTATAATTCTACAGAAGGTTCCTCAATTAATTTTCCACATACATATCTATGAATAATATTTCTGTCATCACCAACATAGATAAATCTTTCAAGTCTTTCAAGTATAGAGTAACTGTCATGATTTAAATCTGAATCATCAATAATTAATGCATCAAAATCATAATTTTCTTCAAAGCTACCAACTTTTCCAAAAAAACTTCCTCCACTTTTAGTTGCAATATAAAAAGCCTCAGATAACGATAGGAAATTACATTTCTTATTAGAATTTACCCAGTATAATTTAGATAGCTGGATTGCAGATACTATTGCTTTAAATATTGACAATGTATGACCACCACTTATATCTGAACCAAGAGCTAGTTTTATATTATTATCAAGTAATTTTCTAATAGGCATGGCTCCACTACCAACATTAAAATTAGAAGCAGGACAATGAACAGCCATAACCTCATTTTCTTTCATTAAATCTATTTCTTCTTGAGAGCAGTGAATACAATGAGCCATTAATGTAGCTGTTTGACCAAATAAATTGTATCTATTGTAGGCATCTCCGTAAAATTTAGATTCAGGTTCTAAACTTTTAACCCATTCAATTTCATCATGGTTTTCAGATAAATGTGATTGTATAGGAACATTATACTTTAAACATAAATCTCCTAATTCCCTTAAGAGATTACTTGTACAACTAGGTATAAATCTAGGAGTTATAATTGGTTTTACAATAGAATTTATGTCACTGTATTTGTTTATTATTTCTTCTGTATCGTTGATAGAATCCTCAGTATTTTCTAGTAGAGTGTCAGGACAATTCATGTTCATATTTACTTTACCAACATATGCTCCAAGACCAGCTTCTTTAAAAATATCCATAAGTTTCATAGATGCTTCTTTATGTACTGTTGCAAATACAGCTATTCTAGTAGTACCTGATTTCCATACTTCTTTTACAAATTTTTTATACATCTTTGTAGCATATTCTATATCTATATACTTTGATTCTTCTGGGAATGTATAAGTTTCAAGCCATGGTATAAGTTCCTTGTCCATAGCCATGCCTAAATTTCTAAACTGAGGTGCATGGCAATGAAGGTCGTTCATACCAGGTATTATAAGTTTATCAGTATAGTCTACGATTTCTGAGTTTTTATATTCTTTAGGTATATCTTTAAAGACACCTTTTACTTTGCCTTTGTTTAGTATAATGTAGCTATTTTCAAATACTGTGAAAGTATCTGAAGTCTTTGTAAAAATTATATTTCCTTTTATTGCTTTTAACATATAGCTCTCCTTAGTTTTAAATTTGTTAGCTTTAATATATAAGTAAATATATAGGGTTTATTAATTAAAATTTTACCCTATGTATTATATCAAATCTGAGTTATAAATACTATTAAATAATAATAAATATTATTGAATTTGAGAGGATGAAAATAATGAAACAATACAAATGTATTGGTAAAGGAAATACATCTAAAATTTATGATTATGGAGAGAATAAAATAATAAAATTATATAAAAGTGAAATTTCAAAGGATTCTTACATTAGGAAATTTTGTATTACAAAAAATATATTAGGAATTAATAAGATTATAATATATGGCAAAATGAACAAGATTTATCATATATTATAATCATGTTAGAGACATCTATTGGTAGGAGTATTCTCTTTATAAGTGGATTAAAAAAATATTAGGTACATTACTTAACAGTTTTTAAAATCGATTTAAATGAATCTTTTTTATGACATAAATTGTACAATATACAATTTCCTTTTATTGTATTTCATTAATTTAATTTTGGTACTATATTTCACTATAAGCATTAAATTTTAAGGAATAAATTGGAATAATGCATTTAAAATATGATTAGTAAAATTAGTTTAAGACTATTATCTATCTTATGGGTTTATATTCCATTTTAGATTCTTCATCAGTTCTCTCAATTTTAAAAATGACAGGACGAATTCCATCATTACAGGAGCATATAGCCACTCCTTCTTTATCTATCCAATCTCCATAGTAAAATTTTTCACTACCATGAGATAAAGCAAATACATATTGATACATTGCTTTCCATGCTTCGTCACATAATTTTTCAGGTTTAGCAAAATCTCCAAAAAATACTTCTCCTACTTTATGCATAGGGCATTTTCCAATACCTTTACATCCATACTCATCTGCTAAATCTTTATGGAATGTTGTTTTTATTACTTCTATTTTACATTTTTTCATGAAAGTCATCTCCTCGTAATTTGTAACTTTTATTTATATAAGTATATGTGCTATCTTATATTTAAACAAGTATTTACTTTTAAGTAAGGTACTAACATTTAGGATAGTATCTTTATTATAGGATGGTGATTAAATGAGTATGAAAAACTATAATACATCTGATTTAACTAATATAACTTCTACACCATTTGGATATACTCTTTCAATTATTGGAGGAAAATGGAAGATGATTATAATGTTTTGGTTAGTCGAGTATGATGTATTACGTTATGGAGAACTTAAAAGATGTATTGGTTCAATAACTGATAAGATTCTCAATAATCAGTTAAAAGAATTGGAACGAGATGGTATTATCATACGCAAAGAATATCCTCAAATTCTTCCTAAAGTTGAATATTCACTTTCCAAAAGGGGATTGTCATTAATGCCTATTTTAGAAGAAATGTGTAAATGGGGTGAAAATAATAAACTCAATTTGTAAAATAAAAGCCCAGTAAAGATTTTGCTGGGCTTTTATTTTATAAATTAGAAATGCTAAAGTTAATTTACAGGTATATAATTTTCTGTGATTAATACTTTGAAAATCACTAATTAAAATCTTTATTAGTGATATTTTTTAATATAAATTAAATAAAAAAATAAAAAATATATCTAAATAAAATGATTATTTTTCTTGAATTTTTTATATAAATATGGAAATTTGTCTAGTTATACATTTTTATTGACCAGTTATGCAATTGATATTGAATATTCTAAATATTGATGTTACTTTATATATGATTTAAGTACAATAGGGGGATATTTTATAAATATGATTTGCGTTATAGATAGATAAAATTTGGAGTAGTAAAAACTTAGATTCATATTTGATGAAATTGTAGAATATGTGTATAGAATGATTCTTGTGTTTCAAGAGAATATAAAGGATGTAATTTGTATAGTTGTTTTATTTTATAGTATATACTTTTAGATTATATAGTGAAAAAGTAAAGATGTACTCCCAATACATCTTTACTTTAAAATAAGTTATAGTTACTTGAAAAGTATAAAAAATTATATAGTTATTTAAGGTAGAAAATCTAAAAAGGTTTTTCTAGAAAATGAAACTTAATTTTAATTATATCTACTTACTAACAATAAAACTTGATATAAACAAGATTCAACTACAGTTTCTCCATATTCTGATATAAAATCATCTAATTGTGTATCTATAAAATTACAATAATCATATGAACTACTTATATAAGCAGTTAATATATGTGTACATCTGTCTATTTCTCCAATAAACATATTATCCATCCCCCTAAAAACTTTAGTAAAAATAAAAAAATTATATATGTGCTAACTTGCTAACGTAACTTACAAAGAATTTTTTAGTACTTATCACTATAACTTTATTACTAAATTTTTCTAGTTTTACCAATTTAGCTTTTATTCTACAAGTTAATAATACTAGAATATGATTTATTATTCAACATGCTTGTTTTAGATTAAAAAATATTATAAAATTATATTTATTTTTTGAAGAATAAACTCTGACAATAAGCTGATAAGGTTTACATGAATAGATTGAATTAAAGGTTTATATATTTGAATTAATTAGATTCAAAGTAGAGGATAAACTAAAAAAGTATTCAGGATATATTATTAAAATGAATGTAAGAATAAATAAAGTGAGATGCTAGAATATTAAAATTAACAATAATATAAAAAATAAAATTTATTGTTAGTAAGAACTTTAAGATAGATATTTTAAAACGGATATAAAAACTAATTGATTTACTTATAGATATTTAAAAGATATAAAGAGCTTGTAGATAGCTCTTTATATCTTTTTTGTTATGCTAAAAAATTTTAAGAGACAACAAAAAAGATAAGAGCATATCTATAACACATATATATGTTCTTTTATAAAAATAAATAAAACAATGTAATTAAATTTAGTTAAACTGTATTATTTATATGTAATATCTTGATTATTAATAATAAAGTTTTTATATTAAAAAAATTCCTTTTAAATATAGAATGCAATTTAAGTCACTATTTGATAATTTTTCCACAATATGGGCAATAAGTACTATTCTTTACAAGTTCCATTCTTGAATCTAAATAATGATTACAATTTGGGCAACGATAAAATTTCCAATCAATAAAAATACCAACAAGTACAAAAATAATTGATACTATATAATTTTCTATAAAAAAGATAAATGCTGCTCCAATAATAAACATAGCCATAGATGTTAAGAAGATTATTTTTAATTTTGTATAAATATCTATACTTTTCATACAATCACCAACTTATCTTAGATTTAATCCTATTAATAAAAGTATAGCAAGTTTATTATAAAAAATGTAAACTAAAAAATTACAATAAAAATAAGTAGTGAATAAAACTAAACACATAATTTAAGTTTTATTTAAGGTTAGAATTATATTGATATAAGATTTAAGTTTTATTATGTATATAAATAAAAAGCAATTAAAAAGACTTAGGAGGAAATGTATATTGATAAGTTGGGAAATAAAGAAATTGATTAAATCTAAGAGCATGTTGATATCTTTAGGGATATTAATATTCATATTATTAATCAGTATATTTGTTAAACCTGTTTTAGAAACAGAAGATTATTATATTGATGAGAAAAAAGGTCATATAGAATATACAAGTAATAGAACAGATATAGCTAATGATAAATTTCAAAAAAAACTTGATATTTTAAAACAACTTTCAAATCAAACATATAGTGATAAATTTTCTAAAAAGATTAAATCCATGTCAAAAGAAAAACTTGATAATCTAAATGTTGATGAATATAAAAATGTTGACTTTTGGAAGGTATTTAATTATAGAGCCACAAATTCACTTATAAATATAGGGATGTTGATTGTCATAATCATAACTGTATCAAATCTTTATACAGATGAAGTAACTTCTTCAGTAAAAGATATTATACTATCATCAAAAGAGAAGGAAAAGGCATTAAAATCTAAAATAGTTATTGCTATATTTATACCATTAGTAATTTATTTTGTTTATTTAATCTGGATATTTATTATGACCTGCATACAACAAGGATTACCAATTAATGGTGACTTAGAATCGTTTAGGATAGTAGACAATATAGCTACATTAAAAGCAAATTCAAATATAACCAATTATGTAATATCAAATATAGCTATAGATATTTTAATGTTTGAAGGATGGGCAATGATAGCTATGTTAGGTTCTTTTATTAGCAAATCTTCAATATCATCAGTAGGTTTTCTTATTTTAAGTATAGCTGTAGCTAAAGTGATGTCAGTAGTTCACATATTACCTAAAGGATTGCTTTCGATTATTTCAACGGTAAATTACTATGATTTAATATTTGGATTTAATAAAATAATAGGAAATTATTTAGGTGATATTAGAATATTTAAAATGAATATAGATATTGTCAATCTATCAATAGGACTTTTAGTAGTAATATTTTTAGGTATAATGACTTTGTGTTTCTCAGTAATAAAGTCAAAGTATATAAATAGATAAAAGGGGAATTAAAATGAATAAATTAGAAGTTAAAAATATTTCAAAGATATATGGAAAAAAAGTAGTAAATGATAAAATTACAGTTACATTAGAAAATGGAGTTTATGGTCTTTTAGGACCAAATGGAGCAGGAAAATCCACTCTAATGAAACAAATAACCACACTAATAAAACCTGAGAGTGGGCAAATACTTTACAATGGTAAGGATATATTTAATATGGATGATGATTATAGAAATATTTTAGGATATTTACCACAAGAATTTGGAGTATATAAAAACTTTACAGCTAGACAATTTTTACAATATATAGGAGCGTTGAAAGGTCTAAAAGGTAGAAATTTAAATTGTAGGATAGATGAATTGTTAGAGCTAGTAGGTCTTTATGATGTCAGAAATAAGGCTATAGGAAAATTCTCTGGAGGTATGAAAAGAAGAGTTGGCATAGCACAAGTTTTATTAAACAATCCTAAAATAATAGTACTTGATGAACCAACAGCAGGCCTTGACCCACAAGAAAGAGCGAGGTTTAGAAATCTAATAGCAAAAATATCAAGGGATAAGATAATAATTCTTTCTACTCATATAATTTCAGATATAGAATCAGTTGCAAAAGAAACAATAATGATTAAAAATGGTAAACTTCTTATGAAAGGAACACATAAAGAAATATTAAATCATATGCAAGATAAAGTTTATAATATTCAAGTTGAAGATGAGTGTGATATTGATGAGATTCAATCTAAATATAAAGTTATAAGTATTCAAAGTGATGTTAATTCAATAGTAATTAGAGTTGTGTCAGAAAATACTCCAACTGAAGCTAATGCACAACTAGTTCAAGCAAAATTTGAGGATGTATATATGCTTTACTTTGATTTAGAAGATGCAAAGGAGATATAACAGATATGATAAATTTAGTTAAAGCAGAAATAATAAAAGCCTTAAAATTAAAAAGTGTTTGGATGCTTTGGATATTTTTACTATTATTTGGGTTTGTATTGATTAGAAAATTTAATGTTTTTGACACATATTCAGATATATTTTATAAGATAGAGGGTTCTATACCTTTAATAGGGTTGATAATGTTTATAATAACTTCTGGAAACTATACAAAAGAATATGATTCTAATATGACAAGTCTAATAAATACAACTAAAAATGGGAAAAAGTCAGTAGTAGTATCAAAAATAATAGCTAATGGATTGACTTTGTCCATGATTAACATTTCTTTTGTATTATTGGTTGGGATTAGAGGATTTAGTTTTTTTGAATTTAAAAATTTGAATGAACCAATTAAGAACTTATGGTATTTTAGTAATAGTAATTTAAATCTTACCGTAATACAAATGTACTTGATTGTTATAGTATCAGTCATTTTTGGTTCTTTCATATTTGCACAAATAGGACTAGCACTTTCTTCAATATTTAAATCAGCTGTAATGCCTTTCATATTAGGAGGCTTAATTATGGCTGTTCCATACTTTATTACAGGCTTTATACCAGATAATGCTATAAAATTTGTTTCTATTACTCCAAACTGGATTATGATGAGTCAACAAATTGTTAAGTATAATGTACCAAATACTTTAATAGGTTTATCTATATTAATCTCAATCATATTGATAATAATATTAACTAAAATAACATATAAAAATTTTACATCAAGTAAAAGGTTTTAATTAAGAATAAAAAAGAACAATGATTTTGTTTATATATTGACTTGATTTAAAATAATATAAATGAAGCTTAGAGAAGATATATGTTAATATATAGATAAATTATCATAGGAGGTTATTTATGGAAAATAGCATTTTAGTAATAGATGATGAGGTAGAAATTTTAAAACTCTTAGAAACTGTATTTAAGAAAGAAGGTCTTAACAATGTGTATACTGCAAAAACAAGAAAGGAAGGATTGGAAGTATTTAAAAAATATAATCCCAACTTAATCATTCTGGACATTATGTTGCCAGATGGTGAAGGGTACGATATTTGTAAAGAAATAAGAAAAAACTCTAATGTACCAATCATATTTTTATCAGCTAAGACGGAAGAGTTAGATAAATTACTTGGACTAGCAATTGGAGGCGATGATTATGTTACAAAGCCTTTTAGTCCTAAAGAAGTCGCTTTTAGGGCAAAAGCTCATCTAAGAAGACTAAATTATTTTAATGAAGAACAAAATGAAAGCATAAACTCAGATAATAAAGAAAAGATTATATCATTTGGTCCATATAAATTAAATGAAAGTAGAGCAGAACTCATAAAAGATGGTAAGTCTATTGCATTATCTGCAAAAGAATTAAAAATATTGTCTTTATTTGCACACAATCAAAATCAAATTATAAGTAAAGAAAAGTTATGGGATAAAGTATGGGGTGAAGATTATATTGGATTTGATAATACTATAATGGTTCATATTAGAAAGATTAGAGAAAAATTAGAAGATAATCCTTCAAAGCCAGAATATATCCTTACGATAAAAGGACTTGGATATAAATTAGCAGTAAAGGAAGATTAGAATATGAAGTGGAAGATTACTAGAAACTTTATGTTTACAATCGTATTTGTAGTTATATCAGTGGTTATTATAAATATTGCGTCTATTTTATATGTGATTTCGACTAATAATTTTTTTAATGTTGTAGGTTCTAAAAACAGTCCTGAAGAGTTTGCTCGTTCTTTTGAAAAAGATCTATATGAAAAAAATGGAGAGTTCAAGTTATCAAAAGCTGGCATTGACAAATTAAAAAAATCACATTCTTGGGTACAAGTTTTAAATGACTCAGGAGAAGAATTGTATGGAGTAAATGTGCCAACGAATACTCCAAAAAAATATACTCCTTTTCAAATGGTTAATAACTACAAATATATAGAAACAGAGTATACTAATTTTGTTTTAGAAAAATATTTAGGCAACAAACATCTAAATATAATAATAGGTATGCCTAGTAGAGATGTATCGAGAATAATTTTAACTTATTCTCAAGATAATGCTAAAGCAATTTTAAATAAAATTATCACTTTGACATTGGTAATTGATGGGATGGTAGCTTTAAGCATAGGATACTTATTTAGTAGAAAACTTACAAAGCCAATATCCAATGTAATATGGAGTATTGAAACTATGGCTAACGGAAATTATAGTTTATATCTTAAAAACAGGGGAATATATGAAGAAGTTTTTGAAAATATCAATATGTTGGCTGATACATTGAAGGTAAACGAAGCAGAGAGAAAAGAAAATGAAGAGATGCGAGAGGAATGGTTAGCTAATATAACACATGATATAAATACACCACTGGCTTCTATACAAGGATATGCAGAGATAATCAATGATAAAGATTATGAATTTGTGGAAGAGGAATTACGAGAATATACAGAGATTATATACAATAAGTCCAAGTATATAAAAAATTTGGTTGATGATTTAAATTTATCAACTCGATTAAAAAATAATAGCTTAGTTTTGAACAAGAAGAAAATAAATTTAGTTAGTTTGGTTAGAAATATAATAATAGATATTCTAAATGACAATAGATATAAAAATAGAAATATTGAGTTTGTAAGTTATGAAGATTTAATTGAAGTATATGTAGATTCAATTTTATTTAGAAGAGCTATAACAAATCTCATATTTAATTCAATAGTGCATAATAAAGAAGAAACTCTGATAAAAATAGAAATAGTAAAAAAAGATACTATAGAAATTATAATAAAAGATAGTGGAGTAGGAATAAGTAAAAATGATTTAAAGCATATTTTTGAAAAATATTATAGAGGTACTAATACAGGTGAATTACATAAAGGCTCTGGTCTTGGAATGGCTATTTCTAAAGAGATAATAGAGATTCATAAAGGTAGTATTTATGTGAATAGTGAAATAGGAATAGGAACAGAAGTCGTCATAAAAATAAATCAGAAGTAGGAGATATGATATGGATTTTCTTAAAAAAGGTTTCAATGGATTTACTATTAAAATATTAGCACTGGTATTTATGACATTTGACCATATAGCAGCTTTTATGCCACAAACAATGCATATACCAGTTTGGTTTCATTGGTTAGGTAGAATATCAGCACCATTGTTTACGTTTATGGTAGTAGAAGGGTTTTGTCATACAAGCAACAAAAAAAAGTATATTGCTAGATTATATGTAGGGGCTATCATTATGGCAATAGGGAATCAAATAATTAATACTGCTTTCCAAAATCCAGAAGGTTCAATAATTATGAATAATATTTTTGCAACATTATTTTTGGTAGTAATTTATTTACAGGCTATAGAATTTATAAAGAAATTTAGAGCAGAAAAAGAAAAAAAGTATCTTGTGAGAGGGCTTTTGATGATAAGTGTTCCTATAATTTTAGGAATCGTTATATTAACTTTACTTTTTAGCTCAGTGGATAAAGTACTTATGTTTATTATGATTTTTGTACCAGTACCATTTTTGGTAGAAGGGGGACCAATTTTGATTGCACTGGGGATTATTTTTTATTTATGTAGAGGAAAGAAGTTTAGTTTAAGTATTTGTTATTTTTTGATGTGTATATTTATATTTGTAGCCATAGCAGGAGGAGATTATAGCTTGAAAAAATCTCTTCTAGAAAATTACCAATGGATGATGATTGCGTCACTTCCTTTTATGTTGCTTTATAATGGAGAAAAAGGTAAGAGTATGAAATATTTGTTTTATTTATACTATCCAATACATATATATATATTGTATATTTTAGGAGTGTATTTGATAAAAATCTAAGAATATAGAAGACATTGATAAGTATGGTTATTAATAACTTTCTATATTTCATACAAATGTCTATGGTCAATATATCCTACTTATTAATGACTGGCATGTTAAATAATTATGGAGTTGCTGTCTCAGCAGTATCTGGAATTGGATTGAAGATAAATACTTTTGCCGGGATGCTATGTTGGGCAGTTGGTCAAGCTGTCATTATTAAGCTTGGTTGTAACATTTATTTCCATTGTTTTTGTACAAATATTTGCAGAACCAATAGTTGTATTTTGTGGGTCTAAAAATCAAGCAGTTATTAGAGAGGGAATTGTGTATCTTAGAATTTATTGTTTAATTAACAGTTTGATTTATGCAGTAATGTATATTTATGATTCATTTGTAACTGGTATAGGTTTTACTAGTCTAGCTATGTTTAATGCATTGTTAGATTCTGTAGTTATTAGACTATCCCTTAGTTATACACTAGGAACTATTTTAGAATATGGATTTATAGGCGTTTATTTTGCTCAATCTTTATCACCAATACTCCCAGCTATTATTGGGTTAATCTATTTTTATAAAAGAAAATGGAAGGGTATAACTGAGCATGTCAGAAATTAATCGTTTTAAACAGATTAAATAATAAAATAGTGGTTTTGATATAAATAGAATCAAAACCACTATTTAGGTATTATACTGCTTTCTATGCGCTATTCCATTTATTAAGTATCACTTTAATTTTAAATTAACAATTAATAAAACCAAATTATTTATTGTATAAAATTAGTCATAATTTTTTCTTCATATTGAGGGTCTTTGACTCCTGTTTTTTGCCCAGCTGAAATACACTTAAGAAGCCATGCCATGTTTTCACCTAAAGTTCTCATAGTTTGTAATCCCTCTTTATCTTTCATAACATCCTCTGGTGTAAAACCATGAACCTGATTCCAGTACTGTGATGATACAATAGGCATATTACTGATTGAGAAATATTTATTTAGTTGGTCAAATGTTGCAGTTGCTCCACCACGTCGACATGATACAACTGATGCACCAAGTTTCTTTGCCATTTTACTTCCAGCTGAAAAAAATAAGCGGTCAAGAAATGAAGTTAGTTGTCCACTTGCACCGGAAAAATATACAGGTGAACCAACAATAATACCATCAATATTATCTAGTTCTTTCGCTAACTCATTGACCTTATCATTCCAAGTACATTTGCCAGTTTGAAAGCATGATGAGCAAGCAATACAACCTGGTATTGGTTTTTTACCTAAATATAATATTTCGGTTTCAATGTCATGCTTATTTAATGTTTTAGCAACTTCATTTAATGCTGTATAAGTACACCCGTATTGGTTTGGGCTACCATTTATTAATAAAACTTTCATTAGAAATTCCTCCAGTAAAATTTATTTAATCGATATTCAAGGGTCTTTGCTTTTTCTAAAATAGGTTTTCTATGAATCTATAAGTACAGGTATATTCCATTTGTTCTTAGATTTACATTTAAAACACCTCCTATTACTAAATTTATCAGTGATATGAAACTACATTATGTTAGAAGTTTTTTATAACTTGAATTAAAGAGTAAATAAATTAAAATTTGACAATATGCTAAAGTACTAGCATTAAGTAGAATTTATATGTATTATAGCAAATTGACTTTTAATTGTTCTTACACTATAATTTTATTATAAATTAGCTAAAAGACAAGTACGCACATTTTTGTTCAATACTAACCTAAAGGAGAGTGTAGCACATGGATATGGATTGTATCTCACAAGCAGATTTAAGTGAAACAGGGTTTAGTTATACACTTTCACTGATTAATGGAAAATACAAGATGGTAATTCTCTATTGCCTTGCTGAATTTAAAGTTGTTAGATATAATGAACTAAAACGTTATATAAAGACTATTTCTTATAAGACTCTGAGTTTATCTTTAAAGGAATTAGAAGCAGATGATTTGATTATTCGTACTGAATATCCTCAAATACCACCTAAAGTAGAATACAGTTTATCAAAGAGAGGGAAGTCTTTGATTAAGATTTTAGATGCAATGTGTGAGTGGGGAGAACAGAATAGAATTTAATTTTACATTTGAAGATTGTACATATTGTAAAAGACTGTAGGTAAATTTGAATTTAAACAAATATACTTACAGTCTATATTTAAAAAAATGTCTATTTTCATTTATAATTTAAAAAATTTATTTTAGATATTTTTTATGAAATTTCACCACCAATTTCTTTTATATCATCTTTGTAGATTACACAAGCTTCTATGGCTAATTCCAAACCTTTAACTATTTCTTCTAAAGACATAAATGGTGTATTCTTTTTATCTATTATTTGAGAAGTCATGTATGGTATGTGTATGAAGCCTCCTTTTATATTAGGATATTTTTTATCTATCATGTAAAGAATTCCATACATTACATGATTGCAAACAAATGTACCTGCAGTATTTGAAACACTAGCTGGAATTTTATTTTCATTCATATGTTTTACCATAGCTTTTACAGGTAATTTTGAAAAATATGCAGGTTGACCATCTTCTTTTATAACCGTGTCTATAACCTGATTTCCTTCATTATCTTTTATTCTAAAATCATCTACATTTATAGCAACTCTCTCAGGTGTAATATCAAATCTACCTCCTGCTTGTCCGACTGATATTACTATATCAGGGTTGTGTTTTTGAATAGCTTTATCTATTGCTTCAACAGATTTTGTCATAACTGTTGGTATAGTTATTTTTATAATTTCTGAGCCATTTATATTATCTTTGACCCTTTCGACAGCTTCTTGAGCGGGATTAATTGGTTCTCCACCAAATGGGTCAAACCCTGTTAATAAAACTTTCATTATTTTACCTCCTATTTATATCAAAATCCTAAAAAATACATTACTAATATGTGTGCTACAATTAATATTAAAGCAACTGGTGCTTGATACTTTATAACAACATAATCATTTTTACATTCAAGTAAAGCTGCTGGAACTATATTAAAATTAGCTGCCATTGGAGTAAGTAGAGTTCCACAATATCCTGCTGTTAATGCTAATGCTCCAATTATAGCAGGATTTCCACCTTGAGACAATACAAAAGGAATTCCAATTCCTGCCGTTATGACTGAAAATGCAGCAAATGCATTTCCCATTATCATAGTAAATATAACCATACCCAATACATAAGCTATAACGCCAAATAATCTATTGTCAGTAGGAACTACTCCTGATATCATACTTGAGATAACTTCGCCAACTCCAGCTTGAGTAAACAAAGCACCTAATGCAACCAAAAGTTGTGGTAGCATGCTAGCTGGTCCCATTTGTTGCAATAATCTTGAACCATCATGAACTGAGGTAGATGATTTTGATTTGGTTATTATAAGAGCAGATATTAGTGCAATTATTGAACCTACACCTATTGCAAACTGTGAAGAATTATCGAAATTAGAAAGACTCATAGCTACAATTACTGCTGCAAAAGCTAATATTAATGATGGTATGAATATTTTATTTTTAAGTTTGTCTGCCTGTTCTTTCCCAAAATTTTCATTTGGCTCTTCGTATTTTGCAAATATGACTTGTTTAGTAAGTGTTAATAAACTAGATAATATTAGTATGATTCCTATTATATTAGCTGGAATTAATCTTCCAAATATAAATGGTAGTGATATTAGTATCCAAAATAATGATGTACCGTATTTTTTATTATTGTCTATTGTAGTAAAAGACCTGTATGCTATGACAATCATTAAAAGCCCCATTAATGCATAAAAAATTTCTAATGATATGTTTATAAAATTTTGCACTTTTATACCTCCTAAATAAATCTATCTCTTATGACTTTTATTTAATTTTTTATCATATAGAGTAAATTGGATTGTGGCAGCTATAAATGCTATTATGGCCATAATGATATTAGCTTTTACAATCTCAATTCCAGTTACATTATATCCAAATTGAGTAAGAGTAGATGCTATAAGTAAAACTCCACTGCTACCTGCAAATAAGTTTTGACCATAGAAGTTACCATAGTTTTCTGATGCAGCAGATAATGCTTTTATAGCTTCTTCGTCTGATTCTTTTAATTCATCACTATTGCTTAATCCAGCAGCTTGTGCCATGGGGTTAACAAGTGGTCTTACAAATTGAGGATGTCCACTCATTCTTATTGATAAGGCTCCAGCTATTTGTCTAGCAAACATATATATACTCAGTACTTTTCCTGTTGTGAGTCTTTGTAATTTTTCTATTAGAGAAACTGCTCTTTGTTTTAATCCATATCTTTCTAAAACACCAATTACAGGTAATGTTAGTATAAACAATGACACACCTCTATTTGAGACAAAAGAATCTCCTAGGGTTGTAAAGATTTGGTTAAAATCTAATCCTGCTACAAGTCCTGTTGCTATTCCTGCTAATAATACAGTAAATAATGTATCAATTTTAAGTATAAATCCAATCACAACTATTAATATACCAATCAGTTTTATCATCAATTATTCTCCTTCCATTTTTTCTATTTTGATTTAATTTTACTAAATAAATAAATTTAAACTCTTTTTATAGTATTTACGTTAATATGACTATTATTATAAAATTTAATAAAAAATAAGAAAGTAACTTTAAAATACTTATTTTAAAGTTACTTTCTTATTTTTATTTTGGTTTATTTAAAGTTTTTATTTTAAAGTAATTTAACAAGAAGACTGCTTTTTTTTAAAATAGTGTCGATTTCTTTCGTATCAATTTGTTTGATTGTTTTTATGTAGTCTGGTTTTATAGGATGAGTACCTATGTATTTTTCAAATAACATAACATCATGCCAACTACCAAACTTATATCCTGTATTATGATAAATTCCACATAGTTTGAAACCAAAGTGTTGGTGAAGTCTTTCGCTTTTAATATTAGGCGATGCAATGCTAACATATAAGTTTTGAATATTTTGTAATTTTAATATATCTATTATTGAATTATAAAGAGCTATGCCTATTTTACAACTTACAAACCTTTCATCAATATAAATTGATAATCCAGCATTCCATTGATAAGCAGTTCTTTCATTATGTTCATGAGCATAAGTATATCCAACAATTTTTTCATCAATTAAACATACTAGATATGGATATTTTGAACAAATTGTTTTTATTCTATTTTTAAAATCACTAATATTTGGTATATCATATTCAAAAGTAATTGCTGTATTAGTGATATATGGTGTATATATTTCTAATATTTCTTCAGCATCTGTTTCCTTTGCTAGTCTGATTTTAACTTTTCCCATAAGTATCATCTCCAATGTAGTAAATATAATAGTTTTTGTTTTATAATGTTCAAGTTTAAAGGTGAAAACATATTGTATACTTTATTATATTTTATATCAAAAGTTATATAAGGGAAAGTTATGTAACTTTTGATATAAAAATATATGGTAAAACATTCCATGATTTTTGAGCTCTTTGCCATAAAGGAGGGGTAGATGGGGTTGTTAACGAAGAGTATAGCTTATTTTAGTCATTAAAATTTCTTAAAAAATTATCTATATTATCCTGTGATATTTTCAAACCATTGTAATCATTTTTTGTAACTGACTTCATAATCAATTTATCAAAAAATTTCATTTTCTCTAATCTAGCTTCACCACCAAATACACTTATTGATTTTGCACTCTTTAATAATGATGATGGGAAATTACTTGATAGATATTTATCCGTCTGTTCAGAGAATGCGCAACAAAGAAAAATTCCAACTTTCTTTTGGTTTAATGACTCTATATTATCATTACAGAATGTACGAATTTCTTTTGAAACTGAACCCACATATATTGAACTTCCAATAATAACTGTATCAAATTTTGATAATTCAATTTTACTGTTTTTATCCTTAATATCAACAATAGTCACATTATTTGATAGTTTACTTTTTAATATATTTGCACAGTCTGTTGTACAACCATATTTACTTGAATATACAATAATAGTATCCATATTTTACTCTCCTTTTTGTAAAGCATTTTCTATAGCTTTTCGTATAGTATCACTGCTGTAAGTTGCAGAAGTTATAGCATCCACTTCTAAAGATTGTTGCTTAATAATATTATTTACAATCTTTTCAGCTGGTTTACCTAAAAGAGTGTCATGTTTCAATATATGAATATCTTTTATTACTCCATTGTTAACTTTGACAGATACAGTAGCTTTTACTAGACCATTATCAGCATTTCCAAGATAAGTACCATTTTTTATTTTAGTAGGATTTATATTTTGTACTACTAATTTTTCTGGTTTCAAATTAACTACAGCTACAATAATAATACATATAAATATAAAAAATAAAACTATTAATACTTTTAGAATTCTTAAAAATTTATTTTTCTTATTAAGATTTTTGATGTGAATGCTCATTGTAAATTCCTCCAAGTAAAATATCCACGAAATTGTCTATAAATTGTGGGAAGTTATGTAAAGAATACAAGTGATTTTCAACAGCACATAAAACAAAACCTAATAATGCACTTATAAGCATCCAAGAAGCATTATCTATGTTTGGTTTAAATATTTTTTGCTTAATTCCAATAGCAAGAAGTTTATCAAACATCTCTATACCATTATTAGCAGGAGTACTAGCAGTATTTTGAGATGCAAATATAATATTCATTCCACTATACATTATGGCTTTTGTCATTTCTGGATTGCTAGAAAGAATTTTGATAAAAGTAAGCATAATTTCTCTGATTTGTTTATCTACTGAAAATGAGGAGTACTTATCCATAACAGTAATAGAATCATTTTCTATTTTATTATAAAGTTCATTAGCCATATCATTAATAATCTGTGCCTTATCTTTGTAGTAAAGATAAATAGTAGTTGGAGAATATTCTATTTTTGTAGCAATTTTTCTAATTGATAAATTTTCATATCCTTCTTGATTGATAATTTCAATGGCAGCATCCATAATTTTTTTCTTCATTTCTATTTTTTCCTTTTTACGTCTTTCTTTGACACTCATATAATCACCTCTTTAACTTAACAGTGTTAATTTAATTTACAATGTTATTGTATGTTTTATTTTTAAGTTTGTCAACAATCTAGATTTCTATACTTTCTATATTGGTACAGTACTTACACATTTTAATTGAATTACTATTAAATCAAATTAATTTGGTTTTGCAAAATAATTTAGGATACTAAAATTGATTAGAATCTTCTTATGTGATATTAAGAAGATACATTGGATTTATTATGTGCTGATTTGGATAATATTAAGATAAAAAAGATAGTATTTATCTAATGATTGATTCTTATATAAAATTGAAAAATGAAGGTTTATTACATGGTATCTGAATATTTCACATAATTATAAAAAACAAAAAAGAGTGCCATAGCACTCCTATTGTGAGAAATATATATGAAATTCATTTTTGCATTAATGCAAAATGTACATATAACAAAGTTTATTTTTTATATTTACTTTATATAATAGCATATTAGTATTAACTAAATATTTATCATAATTAGTAAAAAGAAAAGGGAGTGATTTTACACTCCAGTTGTCAAAAATCTAAAACTGTCATCGCAATATTCTCATTATAACATAATTTATGAGAATGTGTGAATATATTTAAGATTTTTAAAATATTTTTGATATAACTAAAGTTATACTAAAAAATGTAATCATTAGATATTAACATAAAAAAATTAAAACAGAGTATTTATAAAATATATAAATGATAAAAAAGTGTTATAGTTAAAAAAAGTATTATCAATTAATAATTTTACGAATTTTTAAATAAAAATAGACAATAGAGATTATATAGTAGAATCACATAAAAGTTTATCAAATCAGATGAAAATAAATGAAAATAAAAATGTTTTTGTCTAGTTATGCGTTTTAGATTACCACTTATGTATTATATATTGAATATTAAGAATATTTGTGATATTTTTATAAAAAATAAAATGATAATTATTTTTTTTATGAAGATGAATGATTTATATAAATTTAGATTTTCATTATTATGGGACATATACATGGATAAAATTTAATTAAAGGAGTAAAATGTTATGAAAATATGTATTACAGTAGGACACAGTATTCTAAAAAATGGTGCATGTACTTCTGCTGATGGATTAGTTAATGAATATCAGTATAACAAATTATTGGCACCAATATTAGCAGATATATTTAGGAAAAAAGGGCATACAGTAAGCGTAATAATATGCCCTGAAAAACAGTTTAGTTCTAAAAATGAGGAAAAGTCTTATAAAATACCTAAAGTTAATAATGGAGAATATGATTTACTTATAGAGTTACATTTAAATGCAAGTGATGGTCAAGGAAAAGGTTCAGAAGTGTTATATTATAGTAATAAAGGTTTAGAATATGCAACTAGAATATGTAATAAATTAGGTATGGTATTTAAAAATAGAGGAGCCAAATTAGATAAAGGATTGTATATTCTAAATAGTTCAAAACCTACTGCTATATTAATAGAAAGTTTTTTTTGTGACAATAAAGAGGATTATGAGAAAGCAGAAAAACTTGGATATGAGGGTGTGGCTAAGTTAATCGTAGAAGGCGTATTAAATAATAATATAAATTGTGGAGATATCAAGCAGATTAAACATACAATAGTTTATAGTGGAGATGATAGAGTTTCAGCAGAAATAATAGGGTTATATTATAAAAGAAAAGATGAAAGCTATTTAGTAACAGATATAAAAGATTATAAGCCATATAAAACAGAAAATTTGTATGTTATTGGCGGAGGTGCTTGTAGCAAGATGGAAGAAATGAGTAAGAGCATAGGAGAAAAATTTACACAAATATATGATAGTGATGTGTGGTCAACAATGGATAAAGTAAGAGCATTTATAAAAGAAAAAGCGTAATTTAAAATCTTTATTGAAATTAAATATTTAGATAAGAAGAATTTATATAAAATTCTTCTTATTCTTTTTGATGAATTAAATTTTATGCCAAACCACATTCACATAATAAAATCATAATTCTATGAAGACAAGACTCTACAATATCTTCTCCATATCTTTTAATAAAATCATCAATCTGAGTTTCTATAAATGAATAGTATTCTTTTAAACTAACAATGTATGCAGTCATTATATGAACACATTCATCAATTTTGTCTTTAAACACAATACATCCCCCTAAAAAATAAAAATATTCAGTAAATAAAATAAATTATTTTATTTGAAAATATATATGTATAATACTTCGCTTTAATATATTTTACAAGTGTATATGCAAAACTGGATATTACAACTGTAAAACTGGTTGAATTATTATTCCTATCATAGTATCTAGTACTAATTTTTTTAATATAAAAGCCACTAAAAAGAATATGAACAAACCAAATATATCCAAAAAAGCGTGTTGAAAGTTTTCTTTTCATATAATCACCAAATTGTATTAGTTTTAATCTATTTAAGAAAAGTATAGCAAAAATTTTAAGAAGAGAATAGTTACTAATCCTTTATATATTCAAAAACTTCTTCTATACTTACATTGAATACGTTAGCAATGTCAAATGCTAATTTTAATGAAGGGTTATATTTTCCATTTTCAAGATTTCCTATAGTTTCTCTTCTTACTCCTACTAATGATGCCAGTTCATCTTGTTTCATATTATATTTTGCTCTATATTCTTTAGTTCTTGAACGAATCATCATTACTCTAGTCCTTTTCCTTCTTTATACTGTAAGTATGCAAAAACTGCAACAAAGCTAATCATTGATATAGAAAAACTTATTCCTAGACCATTTTCAATAGTAGAAATATTATCTGAGATGATGGATAAAACCATAGCTACTGATAGCGATGAAAGTGTAAAGAAAAATGCTGGCACAGCTGCTTTTCTCAGGTTTTCTCTAAATAATTCATCTGGCATAATATTAAAGTATCTAAAAAAAACAAAGAATGCACAAAAACTAATAGTTCGTATTTCACCAGCATATATTCCAGCTAGTCCTAAAAAACCTAAGAAACCTAAAAATCCTAGTTTATTTAATTCCCTAAAACTTTTCATTATTAACAACTCCTTTAGTAAATGTTATATATTTTTAACTTCTTGTTAAAAATATATAACATTTGATGCTTATTTGCAACATAAAAATTAAATTTAGTATAAATTTTATATGTAAATTTAATTAAAGGTATTAATTGTAATATTTATAATATTGTTGTATAATAATAATCGGTTTAAACGTGCCACATTTTATTAAAGTTTGTTTATTATTTAAGCATGCTTTAATGAGACACATAAAAATATAATAAATTCTTTTAAACTACAAACAGTGTTTTTGTAGTTAGTAAATCAGGTGTTTGAAAGGTTTTAGTTGATTGACAGGTTATAATAAATGACTTAAAATCATAACTAAACTTAACATCTGTACTTGTTCGAGAACTCCAAGTATAAAAAACTAAGGAATTATATAGTGGCAGTATATAATTAATACCCTTAGACACACCTTTTTGAAAGTGGAAAAAAGATGTGTAGTTCTCCTCGACCACAAATCAAGGAGGATAGTAATATGGAAAAAAGAAAAGTAATAATTGATTGTGACCCAGGAATTGATGATTCTTTGGCAATCATTTTGGCTTTAAACTCACCAGAGCTAGAAGTAATTGGAATTACCACATGTTGTGGTAACGTACCAGCAAATGTAGGTGCAGAAAATGCACTAAAAACACTTCAAATGTGTTCTTCACTAAATATTCCAGTATATATAGGAGAAGAAGCACCACTAAAAAGAACACTTGTAACAGCTCAAGATACACATGGAGAAGATGGTATAGGAGAAAATTTTTATCAAAAAGTGACAGAAGTTAAAGCAAAAAATGGAGCAGTAGATTTTATAATAAATACTTTACATAATCGTGAAAAAGTATCTATAATAGCACTTGCACCACTTACAAACATAGCTAAAGCACTTATGAAAGATAAAAAAGCCTTTGAAAATCTTGATGAATTTGTATCTATGGGAGGAGCTTTTAAAATTCATGGAAATTGTTCTCCAGTAGCAGAATTTAACTATTGGGTAGACCCACATGGAGCAGATTATGTTTACAAGAATTTATCTAAAAAAATTCACATGGTAGGTTTAGATGTAACTAGAAAAATTGTACTTACTCCTAATATTATTGAGTTTATAAATAGACTTGATGAAAAAATGGCAAAATATATAACTGAAATCACTAGATTTTATATTGATTTTCATTGGGAGCAAGAAGGAATAATAGGTTGTGTAATAAATGACCCTCTAGCAGTGGCATATTTTATAGACAGAAGTATATGTAAAGGATTTGAATCATATGTAGAAATTGTGGAAGATGGAATAGCTATGGGGCAATCCATAGTAGACTCATTTAATTTCTACAAAAAACATGCTAATGCGATTATTTTAAATGAGGTTGATGAAAAGAAATTTATGTATATGTTTTTAAAAAGACTTTTTAAAGGATATGAAAACATTATAGACTCTGTGGAAGGAGTGATATAGTGTGAAAAGAAAAATATGTGTCAAAACTATTACACTTATAGCCTTTGGGATTTCTATAAATATAGTAGGTGCGTTTATAGCTATGGGGCTGAGGCTACCTATATATTTAGATTCAATAGGAACTATAATGATAGCTTCACTTTTGGGGCCTAAATATGCTGTTATTACAGGTGTGTTTGGAAGTTTAATAAGTGGAGTTACATTTGATGTATATTCTCTTTATTTTGCACCAGTTCAGATATCAACAGGATTACTTGCTGGTATTGCTTTTAAAAAGAAATTCTTAACTGGTTTAAAAACTCCATTAGGAGTATTGTTGTTTGCCATACCAACATCTATAGTAAGTTCAGTAATTTCAGCTTTTTTGTTTGGCGGGGTGACATCATCGGGTTCTTCTTATATAGTTCAAATTTTAAAAGTACTAGGGCTTGGAGATGTATTTAGTGTGTTTATAACTCAAGTGTTCACAGATTATACAGATAAATTAATTGCTGTTGTTTTGGTAAATTTGGGATTAAATGCAGTTCCAAAGACTTTAAAAGTATCATTAACTGGAGAAAGATAGGAGAGAATATGGATAGATATAGTGAGATAATAAATAAAAATCAAAGAGAAATAGTTTTACTTAAAAGCTTTCCATGTATATGGGGAAGATGTTCTTTTTGTGATTATATAGATGATAATTCTAATTTGGAAGAAGAAATGAACAAAGTAAACTTTGAAGTTTTAAAAAATATAACTGGAAAATATGGAGTTCTTGAAGTCATAAATTCTGGTAGCTGTTTTGAAATACCTAAAGATACTTTAGAGAGAATAAAGAAGATTATAAAAGAAAAAAATATAAAAAAACTATTCTTAGAAAGTCATTGGTCCTACAAAAATAGACTAAAGGAAATGAGAGATTATTTTGAAATTCCTATAATATTTAAAATTGGGGTTGAAACATTTGATTATGATTTTAGAAATAATTTTTTAAATAAGAATGCAAGATTTAAAACTCCAGAAGATGTAAAAGAATATTTTGATTCGCCTTGTATTATGGTTGGAATCAAAGGACAGACTAAAGAAATGATAGATAATGACATGGATATTATTCTAAATACTTTTGAAAAAGCAACTGTGAATGTTTTTATAAACAATTCTTCTAAAATAAAAAGAGATGAAGAGTTGGTTAAATGGTTTATTAATAAGTATGAATTTTTAAATGAAAATCCAAATATAGAAGTTTTATACAATAATACAGACTTCGGTGTGGGAGATTAGTAAGATTTTCTAAAGAGATATTATGCTGTAGTAAAGCTTAATTTAATTTAAATTTTAAATTGAAAAATTTAGTACATTTTTGAAAAAGCTTCTGATATGTAGAAGCTTTTTTTTATATAATTTTATGTTACAATAAGAAAAAAGGAACTAAGGAGTAAATAAATGATGCTTAGTAGGGAAAAATGGGATAAATTGGAATATATCGAATTTTTAGAGTATATGAAATCTATGCAAGATGTTAAGTATAGAGATTTTAATAAGAAACTTATACCAGGAACAGAAAATATAATAGGTATTAGAATTCCTAATTTAAGAAAGTTGTCAAAAGAAATAAGTAAAGGCAACTGGAAAGAATTTTTAGAAGTAGCAGAAGATACTTATTATGAAGAAGTTATGTTACAGGGTATGGTGATTGGCAATATAAATAGTAATTTTGAAGAGATTTTATATTACATAAAAAAATTTGTACCTAAAATTAGTAATTGGGCAATTTGTGATGGATTTTGTTCTGGACTAAAATGTACAAATAATTATAAAGAATACATGTATGATATATTAAAAAAATATGTTTGTTCAGAAAATCCGTGGGAGATTAGATTTGCATTAGTTATGTTTTTAATATATTATGTTGATGATGAACATATTAAAGATATTTTTGAATACTGTAACAATATACAAAGTGAAGAATATTATGTTAAAATGGGTATGGCATGGCTATTGTCAATTTGTTTTGTTAAGTATGAAGAAGAAACACTTCTTTATATAAAAAACAATAATTTAGATGATTTTACTTATAATAAAATGTTACAAAAAATAATTGAATCAAACAGAGTAGATTTAGAAAAGAAGAATATAATAAGAAGTATGAAAAGAAAGACAAGAAGATATTGACGGA
Source organism: Clostridioides sp. ES-S-0123-01 (assembly GCF_020658415.1). Taxonomy (NCBI): domain Bacteria; kingdom Bacillati; phylum Bacillota; class Clostridia; order Peptostreptococcales; family Peptostreptococcaceae; genus Clostridioides; species Clostridioides sp. ES-S-0123-01. The sequence continues at coordinate 580,478 of NZ_JACVWD010000001.1, read as the reverse complement.
GGAGTATTAATGAATAATGAGGAAAGAATTGATAAATTTTTAGAATTTCAAAGTAAAGGAATCAAATTTACAGAGATAGCTCAAAATCTAAAAATTAGTCAAAGTACTTTAAGAACTTTTTTAAATAAAAAAGGATATAAGTCAGAAAAAGGTAAATACATATTAAAAGACGAATTAAAGAATAAAGAAGATTTGGATAAAGAAAAAACTAAGGAAGATAACACTAATAATGTAAAAAAGGTAAGCACCAAAAAGAAGAAATCTAATGAAAAGGTTTTAAATAAGAGTATTGAACAAATTGAGTTTAACGACACAGATTTAAAAAATATAAAATCAAGAAAAAATATTAAACCTAAAAAAGACAGAAAAATAAATATAACTCAAGAAGATTTAGATAAGCTTTGTGAAGTGTATGATTGGTATTTAGAAGTGAAGGATTATAATATAAAACCTAAAAAAATATCTAATAAAAAAGATGTACATATAGATAATGAATCTTTAAGTGAATTAAAAACAACAAGAGTACGTATAGATAAAGAAACTTGGAGTGACTTTGAAAGATTATGTAGCAACTCAAATTTTGAAAAACACCAAATACTTACACAAGCATTGAAGGAATTTATGAAAAAGTATAAAAATCTACTATAAAATACTACTATATGAGGTGCTTAATATGAATAAAATAGTAAAAAAATTAATTTTTTTAATGATTATATTAACAATATTTATTTTTACACTGACTGCATGTAAAAGGGAAGAAGAACAATCTGATTCAGTTGAGATTCAAGCAGAAGACAATAATGAAGTAATAATAGATAAGGACAATGCAAAAGTATTGAATATAGGAGCAACAGAGATTATAACTGTAGATGAAGGTGGAAAAATAGATACATCCACAAAGATAGAAAATAATTCAACATTTAATATATCGAATGTTGAACTAATATATAATGAATACGATGATAATAAAAAAATTACTTCATCTGATAGTAAATCTCTGTTAGATATGACTTTAATGCCTGGGAAAGTTGCTTATGTAGAATGTGGACATAAAACTTTTGCCAAAAGTGTAGAAGTCTATGCATATGAATATGAAGCAGAGGGTAAAATTGTATATGTTAATTTAAAAGAAAATACTATTGATATAAGAAACAATAAAATTAAGCTAGAAAATAGTAGTCAGTATGAAGTATTATCTACTTCAGAACTTAAAAAAGTAAATGAGTCAAAAGAGGGAATCACATATCAAATAAAAGTAAAGAATTCATCATCAAAAGACTTAGGAAATATTATCCTTAAGACGGCAGAAGTTAATGATAATGGGGAATACTTGACAGTAAGTCGTGTACCATCATACAAAGTTTTGAAGGCTTCAGAAGAAACAGATATAGATATAACATGTTCAACAAAAGCAAAGAATGTTGAAATAGTAGGATATACTTATGATGATATAAAAGAAAAAGCAAATGTAGATATTGATTTGAAATCTCATAAAGTCAAGATAGACAAGTAAAGGTAGGGGATATTTATGAAGGTTTTGATAGTTGAAGATAATAGGGTGCTTTTAGAAAGTGTAGTAGAAGAACTTAGTAATCATTTTGAAACTGAAAAATGTGAAGATGGAGAAGAAGCATTATATTTAATAAATCAAAATATATATGATTTAGTTATTTTAGATTTAATGCTTCCTAATATAAATGGAATTGATATTTTGAAGAAAATGAGAATCAATAATATAGATACACCTGTACTTATATTGACTGCTAAAGAAGCATTAGATGATAAAGTAGAAGCATTTACTATAGGAGCTAATGATTATTTAACAAAACCTTTTTATATGGAGGAACTAGTAGCAAGAGTATATGCCATATTGAGGACTAATGGAAAAATAAAAGAAAGAAATGGATTAGAATTTAAATCTTTATATCTAGATACATTAGAAAAAAGAGTGTATATTGAAGAAGAAGAAATAAAACTTCAAAATAAACAGTTTAACTTATTGGAATATTTTGTTTTAAATAAAGGTTCAATTTTATTAAAAGAACAGATTTATGATAGAATATGGGGAATTGATTCAGATGCAACTATTGAAATAGTAGAGGTATATGTAAGTAATCTGAGAAAAAAACTAAGTAAATATGGATATGATAAATATATTAAAACTAAGCGTAAGGTAGGATACATATTCGATGATAAATAAGAATGTATTTACCAGCACTAAAAACCATTTGATAAAAATGTACATTGTTGTAGTGGGTAGTTTTTTAATAATATTTTCTATATTTATATATTCATATTTTAGAGGTCTTACATATAGTGGAATTGATAGTGAAATCAATGATGAACTGGAGTATATAGTTTCTCAATTTAAGAGAACCTCATTTTTAAACCCAATAAGACTTAAAGACCCTAAAGATATGGTATATGTTTATGAGAATGACAGAATAAGTTACTATACTCAAAATGAATATTTTGATGAATTACTTCCAGACAGAAGACTAGATAAGAAAAATACATTTTTTAAATATACAGAAAATGGTTATACATTTAGAGAATTAAATGTGGATGTGGGCAGATATCAGATACAAATAATCAGAAACATTGACTCAGAGATGAATTCTTTAAAACAGTTGACATCTGTACTTATAATTGGAATACTAATTTCTGTTATAATAACATACTTTGTAGCTGTATATCTTACTCGAAAAGCATTAATTCCAATAGAGACTGCTTGGAGGAACCAAGCTAAATTTATACAAGATGCTTCACATGAGTTAAGGACTCCAATAACAATAGTTTCATCAAAATTAGAAAGTATGTTAAAATCTCCAGAAAATACAGTAAATGATGAAGTTGAAACAATAGCTACTGCAATGAAAGAAACTAGAAGACTTAAAAAGATGATAACGGATTTACTATCTCTTACTAAGGAAGATTCTATTGTTAAAGTTAACTTGGAGGAACTTGATTTAGAAAAATTACTAGAAGAAATATCAGAAGATTATGTGGATATTGCTGAGTTTCAAGAAAAAAAATTTACATTTAACTCTGAATTAAAGAATAAAGTTATAATAACAGATAAAAATAAATTGAGACAACTTATATTAATTTTTATTGATAATGCTTTTAAATATACTAAACTAGGTGATGAGATAGTATTAGAATTAAAAGAAGATGTGGAAGATGAAGTAACATTACTTATAAGAGATACTGGTATAGGTATAAAAAAAGAAGAAATGCCTTTTATATTTGACAGATTTTTTAGAAGTGAAAATGTGAGAAATAAAGATTTAGAAGGTTCTGGAATAGGTCTTTCAATAGCACATATGATTAGCTTGAATTTATCTATCGAAATAGATGTAACTTCTGATATAGGTATTGGAACTACATTTGAAATATCAATACCAAAAAAATTAAAATAATAAAAATATAAAAATCTGTTTTTACAAATAAAGAATGGGTATACTAATAGTATAAAATAAAATATAAAAGAATTTATAAAAGTAAAATTATATTTATAAATTTCATAGTATAATTATAAGGATAATAAATTTTTAGGAGGATTAAAAAAATGGCAAAAATTATAAATACATCTGAATTTAGAAGTAGTGTTGAAGGTAGTAAAGGAGTAGTTGTAGTAGATTTCTTTGCAACTTGGTGTGGACCTTGTAATATGTTAGGACCTGTATTTGCAGAATTAGGCGAAGAGATGAAAGACGAAGCTAGATTTGTAAAAGTTGATATAGATGAAAGCTTAGAAATAGCTCAACAATTTAGTGTATCTACAGTACCAACTATGATTATATTTAAAGATGGAGAGCCAGTTGAAACTCTAATTGGATTTATGCCTAAGAACAAAATTGAGATGAAAGTAAAATCATATTTATAAAAATGGGTGAATATTATGAGATATGACATAGCTATAATAGGTAGTGGTCCAGCAGGATTATCTGCTGCTATAAATGCAAAAATAAGAAATAAAACAATGATTATGTTTGGCAATGATAATTTAAGCAATAAGCTTGTTAAAGCTCCTTCAATAGATAATTATTTAGGTTTTTATGATATAAGTGGAGATGAATTAAAAGAAAAATTTAAATCCCATATAGATAACATGGATATTTCAATTGAAAATAAAAGAATAAATAATATTTATGCTATGGGAGAATACTTTGCAATAATGTCTGGAAATGATATGTATGAAGCTACTACTGTAATCCTTGCAACTGGTGTAGAATATACTAGACCAATAAAAGGTGAAGAAGAATTTCTAGGAAGAGGAGTAGGATATTGTGCTACATGCGATGCACCACTTTATAGAAATAAAAAAGTAGCAGTTATAGGATATAATGAAGAATCTAAAGAAGAGGCAAATTTCTTAAGTGAACTTACTTCAAAAACTTATTTTATACCTATGTATAAAAAAGAAAACCTTATGAGAAGTTCAGATAATTTAGATGATTCTATTGAGATTATACATGATAGACCAGTGCAAATAGATGGAGATAAACTTGTAAATAAGATATCTTTTAAAGAAAATCATATTGAAGTTGATGGAGTATTCGTTATAAAAGATAGTACAGCTCCAAGTACATTGATTCCTGGAATAGAAATTGATGGTATCCATATTAAGGTTGACAATAATATGAAAACTAATATAGAAGGATGTTTTGCCGCAGGAGATTGTGTAGGTAAACCCTATTCTTATATCAAAGCAGCTGGGCAAGGACAAATAGCAGCATTAAATGCTGTTTATTATCTAGATAAATTAAAAAGAGCTTAGTATAATTAGTAAGTAAATTTTTAAATATACAAATAAAAAACTGTCTTAAAATAATATAATTATTTTAGACAGTTTTTTATTTGTATATTATTATTTTATTTCAAGATACATTAGAGATGTATCTCTAGGTATGTCTATTTTGATAGATTTAAATTGACAATTGAAATATATATAGAAATAATTAGAATTATTTATAATAAGTTCCAAAATTTCAAAATAATAGTTGAAAAATCTAATTAAGAGTACTATAATTTAATTAAGTAATTACTTAATCAAAAAGAGGTCTTTATGGAAAATTTGGTTAAAATATTTAAAGCATTGAGTGATGAAACTAGACTTAACATACTTATATTAGTATCTAAAAGAAATATCTGCCAAAAAGGAATTTCTAAATATTTAGGAATTTCAGATTCTGCTGTTTCACAACATATAAAAATATTAAAAGAAGTTGGCATAATAACAGGATATAAAGAAGGATACTATGTTTTATATCATATTAACAAAGAAGTGTTTAACATATGTATGGATTTTATAAATTCTATGTTAAGTAATTCTAGTGAAAGCTTTATAGATGTATTTGATATAAATACAATACATCTAGGATGCAGTAAAGAATGTAAATCTATGAAAAAATGTTGCAAGAGAAGGGAGAAATAATAATGAAAGTATGTATACCAGTAGAAGAAAATAAAGGATTAGATAGTAAACCATATGGTCATTTTGGTTCTGCACCAATCTTTGTTGTGTGTGACTTAGAAAGTGGAGAAGTTAAATCTTTAGACAATGGAGATTTAGGTCATGAACATGGGAAATGCCAACCAATAAAAGCATTATCAGGTACAGTTGTAGATGCAGTAGTAGTTGGAGGAATAGGGCAAGGTGCCATAGTTAAATTAAATAGTATGGGAATAAAAGTTTATAGAGCTGAAGCTGATACTATCAGTGGTAATTTGGACTTACTTAAAGATGGAAAATTAGTAGAATTTCCATCAAATCATACTTGTTCACATGATGGATGTGGGCATCATTAAAAACAAGATAGCTGATGAAGCATATGCTTCATCAGCTATTTTATCATTTTAACAAATAAGATTCTTTATATTTAGTATTAAATTTTGAGGTTGTACAAAGTTTTTATATATAACCTTAAATTTATAAGTATCTTACTTTAGATTTTCTTTGTATGCTTTTCTATATAGTTAATATCATTTAATATATCGTTAAGTTCTTTATTGAGTGTTTTTAAATCATCTCCATCTACATTATAGTTTAAAAATAACTCTTCTACATTATCAATAATAGAATTGACTTTTCTAGTAACTTCAACAAAAGTTTTAAAGTTACTACTATTTTTAGCATTTAGAAATTTGTTTAAATCCTTTGATATAAATGATATTATTTCATATTCATCATTAAATAGACCTCTACCAATAGGATATGGTTCAATTCTTTGTAAAAAATATTGATCTTTAGCATTAATATTATAAGTATAAGATATTTCCCAGTTGTCTCCTAAATCAAACTTAATAAAATATAATGTACTACTTACTTTTGATATTTTTGTAGCTCCAAGTTGTCTTAAAAGAACTTCAATTGAATCTCCTTGAACAGTATTAATATTCATATATACACATCCCCTTTAATACTATTATACTATATTTTCTAAAATTTTATAATTAAATAAACAGTAGATATAATAATAGATATAATCATAAGTGGAAAACCTATCTTAAAATACTCTTTAAAAGATATAGGATGACCATGCTTATTGCCTATACCTGCTAGTACAACATTGGCAGAGGCTCCAATAAGTGTCCCATTACCTCCAAGACAAGCTCCAAGGGATGTTGCCCACCATAGTGGCATTACATCAATTCCTTCAGCTTGCATAGTCAAAATAAGTGGAATTAATGTTGCAACAAACGGAATATTATCTAAGAATGAAGAAACTATTGCTGATAACCATAATATTAATAACATTGTAAATACAATATGGCCCTCTGTAAGTCCAATCAATGCTTGAGCTAATTTATTTATTATACCCACTTCTACTAATCCACCAACTACTACAAATAATCCCATAAAGAATAAGATTGTAGACCATTCAATACCTGCCATAATTTCATCTACATCTTGTTTTCCTATAAGAAGCATTATAGATGCACCAGTTAATGCTACAACAGAAGAATCTATATGGATTGTGCTATGAAACATAAAACCAAAGAGTATAAATGCTATTAAAAGAAGACTTTTTATAAGTAAGGGTTTATCTTTAATAGATTTTTTTTCATCAAGCTTTAATATTACTTCTTTGGCTTTATCATCTACAACAAGTTCTTTTCCATAAATAAATTTAAAACATATTATTGTTATAATAAGTATTACTATAACAGCAGGTCCTAAATTTATTACAAAATCCATGAAACTAAGATTGGCAGCACTACCAATCATAATATTTGGAGGGTCACCTATAAGAGTAGATGTACCTCCGATATTTGAAGCTAAAATTTGTGTTATTAAAAATGGAACTGGATTAAGTCCTAGAATTTGTGTAATAACTATAGTCATTGGACCTATAAGTAAAACAGTAGTAACATTATCTAATACAGCAGATAAAATAGCTGTTATAATAGCAAAACAAATCATTATTCTCCATGGATCACCTTTAGCTTTTTTTGCAGTCCAAATAGCTATATATTCAAATAGTCCTGAGTTTTTAACAACAGCAACAAATAGCATCATACCAACCAATACTCCAATAGTATTGAAGTCTATATGGCTTAATCCTTCATCAAGTGTAAGTATATTGAATATTATCATTAATAGTGCACCACCAACCGCTGCTACAGATCTGTTTACCTTTTCTGTAATAATAGCTGCCATAACTATTAAAAATATACATATAGCTATTATTTGTTGAAATTCCATAATATAAGTACCTCCATTTGTATTCTTTTGTGTCTAATGCTAGTACTATATATAGTATTACTTTTTTCTAGTTTTTTCAATGGATGTATAAAAGTATATTATTTAACAAAGTTTTTAAAAAATTAACAGAATTTAGAGAAAATTTTTGTTATTTAAATAAATTTTAAAATCATATCATTACTTATAATATTAAACGACAAACGAAAAAATATACTTCAAAAGTATAATTTATTGTATTTGATAAGCAATATAAAGTATTAATTACATCTAAGTTATAAAATTAATAAAATAAAGTTGAATTCAAAGATAAAACTGCAATTTATTAAAGAAATTATTCATTTTAAACCTTGTAATTTAATTTTATAAATATTATAATTAAATTAATGAATTTTTCACAAGGAATTATGCATTTTTTTGATTTTAAGATTTATTGAGAAAACAATATTAACAGGGGGTAATTAATAAAATGGATTTTTTAAATGGTATTTTAACAGGCATTAACAATGCAGTAGTATTTGTAAACAATTACTTATGGTCTTATATTCTAATTATAATGTTAGTTGTAATTGGTATTTACTTTACTATTAAAACAAATTTTGTACAATTCAGATATTTTATAGAAATGTTTAGGCTTTTAGGTGATGGTGCAGCAAATAAAAATGCAAAAAAAGAAGGAAAAATATCTTCATTTCAAGCCTTTTGTATAAGTACATCTTCAAGAGTTGGTACTGGAAATATAGCAGGGATAGCAATTGCAGTAGTAGCAGGAGGTCCTGGTGCTGTATTTTGGATGTGGCTTATAGCTTTAATTGGTTCTGCTTCAAGTTTTGTGGAGAGTACATTGGCTCAAATTTATAAAGTTAAGAATGGACCAGCTTTTAGAGGTGGACCAGCTTATTATATGGAACAAGGTTTAAATAAAAGATGGATGGGTGTTTTATTTTCAATACTTATAACTATCTGTTATGGATTTGTATTCAATGCAGTTCAAGCAAATACTGTTTCATTGGCATTTAATAATGCATTTGGTATAAGTAAAATGGCTATGGGAATAGGTCTTGGAATTTTAACAGCAATAGTTATTTTTGGTGGTGTTCATAGAATAGCAAAAGTTTCAGAAATAATAGTTCCTGTATTTGCAGGATTATACATATTAGTTGCTTTAGCTATAGTTGTAATGAATATAACAGAAATACCAGGAGTTATATCATTAATAGTAGAAAGCGCATTTGATTTTAGAGGAATGGCAATTGGTACATTTATGGGAGTTGTAATGACTGGAGTAAAAAGAGGTTTATTTTCTAATGAAGCAGGAATGGGTAGTGCACCTAATGCTGCTGCAACAGCACATGTAACTCACCCTGTAAAACAAGGTTTAATCCAATCTCTAGGTGTTTTTACAGATACTATAATTATATGTAGTTGTACAGCATTCATGGTATTATTATATTCAGATTATGCTAGTAGTGGAGCAACAGGAATTGAATTAGCTCAAGAAGCTTTAACTCACCATATAGGTCCAATAGGAAATATTTTTATAGCAGTTTGTATATTCTTATTTGCATTTAGTTCTATAGTAGGAAATTATTACTATGGAGAATCAAATATGGAGTTTATGAGTGGAAGTAAAATTAAACTTAATGTATTTAGAGTTTTCGTTGTAGGTATGGTTTTATTTGGTTCTCTTACTCAAGTAGAAGTAGTCTGGAATTTAGCAGATTTATTTATGGCACTGATGGCTATAATAAACTTAATAGCAATAACTCTTTTAGGTAAGTACGCATTTATTGCTTTAAAAGACTATACAAGCCAAAAAAAATCTGGAATAAAAGACCCTGTATTTATTGCAGATGAAATAGAAGGACTGGAAAATGTATCAGAGTGGCACGCTGAATTATCTGATGAACGTTTAGGATAAAAAGTAGTATAAAAATTATAGAGTAATTTTGATAGATTAGAATGTATTTAATTTATGTGAATATAGTATTTTAGCTAACTTATATTACTGGAATTTTTAATTCCAGTAATATCTTTTTATATCAAGTATATTATATTTTATTAAGAGTTTTTAGTATTTTAATATAATTTAGTTATCATAAATAATATATTAAAACCTCTCTTTTTAAATACTACACAATTAAATCTTGTAAGTTATCTTCAAAGCTTTCTAAGTAATCACAAAATAATCTAAACTCTTCTATATTTTTGATTTCTTGTAAATTTCTTAAGTCTATCATCATGTTGCTATATTTATGCAACATAAAACTCATATCATATATTTCACATTTAACAAATCCTTCTTGATAGTTGTATTTATAAGGTTCATATTTTGAAAAATTTGATTCAAAGTATTTTATTTTAGCATAACATAATCTGTGTATATTGAATAAAAGAGCAAATATAGATTCTTTAACTGCAAACTTGTGTGTGAAGTATTTTACAGTGTGGTATTTATCGTGTTTAAGTTCCCAAATTAAATCTTCATTCAAAGTAAGAGAATATTTTTTTATAAGGTTACGTTTTTCTAGTGTTAAATCTTGTATTGAACTTGTTTTCATAATTCAGTCCCCCATAAATATTCAATAAACAACCATTAAATTATGGTGTTCATTTATAGTTTATTATTGCTTACTTAATTATATTGTATAATTAATCGAGAAAATAATAAAATAGATAATTAATATAACATTAATATATGCTATAAATAAAAACGATAGCTTTGATAGTAATATGTAAAAATTTATGGTATTTTATATTTAGATTTATATTTGTAGTTATTTTAAGCTTTTAAAAGTATTTTTTATTATTAACTTATATTTCCTAGATTACAGGGAATTTAACACTAAAAATCTATCTTGTGTCCTTAAAAATTTACATAATGATTGTATATATTTTAATTTCAAAATATACGTGAATAGAGTTGGCATTTCTAATGAATATGAAGATATGGGTAAGGTTGTTCAAATAGATAATTATCTTTAAAATTATTAAGTACCAAAAGACAAGTATGCTTTGCCATATTGGTACTTAATAGTATTTTATAGCCTCTATTTTAATTTCCACTATTTAATCAATAAAGGTATTTAATCTAGAACCTTAAATAGGTTTGCCATTTCTAGTGCATTCATAGCACAATCATATCCTTTATTTCCAGCTTTTGTGCCAGCTCTTTCAATAGCTTGTTCAATATTTTCTGTTGTTACTATTCCAAATATAACAGGTAATTCATTATCCAAAGATACTTTTGCAATGCCTTTAGATACTTCGCTACATACATAATCATAATGAGAAGTAGCACCTCTTATAACACATCCTAAACATATTATAGCATCATACTTACCACTCTTAGACATTTTTTGAGCAACGAGAGGAATCTCAAAAGCTCCAGGTACCCAAACCACTTCTATATTTTCCTGAGTAACATCGTGTCTTAAAAGGCAATCTTGAGCACCAGATAAAAGTTTTGATGTTATAAATTCATTAAAACGAGAGTTTATTATACCTATTTTTAAATCTTTTCCAATAAGTTTTCCTTCATATATCATTTTTATTTCCTCCAATTTTATTTAGGTTATAAATCTATATTTTTAGTATATATGCATATTATTGTAATAAAAATTACTTAGTAGAATAAAAATTAAATACCATTAGCTATATAATATCTAATAGATGTCCCATTTTATCCTTCTTAGTTTTCAGATATAATTTATTAAAATCATTAATTTCTTCATTAATAGGAACTCTATGTTCAATTTTTATTCCATATTTTTCTAATTGATTTATTTTGTCAGGATTATTACTTAAAAGGTTTATACTTTTTATATGTAAATTTTTTAATATCTGAGCAGCGATATAAAAATCCCTCATATCTTCTTCAAATCCAAGCATTAAATTTGCTTCAACAGTATCATAACCTTCTTCTTGAAGTTTATAAGCTTTAATTTTATTTAAAAGCCCAATACCTCTGCCTTCCTGTTTCATATAAATTAAAACACCACTTCCATTTTCTACAATTTTTTTCATAGAAGTTTCTAACTGTAGCCCACAATCACATTTTAAAGAATGAAATACATCACCTGTTAAACATTCAGAATGAAGTCTGACTAGTGTATTTTCTTCATTTACATTTCCATAAGCAAGGGCAATGTGTTCTTCATTTGAGTAAATATCTTTATATCCTATTATTTCAAAATTTCCATATTTTGTTGGAAGAAAAGCACTAGAAATTTTTTCTATAGTGGTTTCATTTCTTTTTCGATATTCTATCAAGTCTTTTATAGTAATTATTTTTAAATTATGTTTTTCTTTAAATATCATTAAATCATCAACTCTTGCCATTGTACCATCATCTTTCATTATTTCGCAGATAAGACCAATTTCTTTAAATCCTGCAAGTCTAGCAAGGTCTACAGAAGCTTCTGTGTGACCATCTCTAACTAGGACACCTCCAGTTTTTGCTATTAATGGAAATACATGTCCAGGTGTTTTAAAATCTTTACTTGTGGAACTTTCATTACAGAATAGTTTGACAGTTTCAGCTCTCTCATATGCAGATATACCTGTTAAAGTATCTATTCCATCTATAGTGACAGTAAATGCAGTTTGAAATGTGTCTGTATTTTCTTTAACCATAAGAGGTATATTTAGACTTTTAAATTTTTCTTCAGTAGCAGGAAGACAAATAAGGCCCCTACCATATGTAGCCATAAAGTTTATTGTCTCAGGTGTAGCCATTTCAGCTGCCATCAATAAATCTCCTTCATTTTCTCTGCTTTCATCATCAACTACGATTACCATTTTTCCATTTTTGATATCATTAATAGCTTCTTTAATAGTGTTAAACATGTAATTCACTCCTTTTATTATTTTTAAAAACCATTTTTAAATAAAAATTCTTTATCTATATTTGATTTATAGTTACTACTATTAGAATTTAATTCCTTGTAGTTTTTTACAAGAAAATTATTAACATACTTTCCAATTACATCACTTTCTAAATTGACAAAGTCTCCAATATTCTTTGTCAAGAGAGTAGTGTTAAATTTAGTATGAGGTATAACCGAAACCTTAAATATCTCATCATCTAAATAAGCTATAGTTAGACTTACACCATCAATAGCAACAGAACCTTTGTGTATCATTGTTGATAAAAGTTCTTTGGACGGTTGTATGCTTATTAAAACTGCATTTTCATCTTTTTCAAATTTACAAATAGTACCTTTACTATCAACATGACCTGTTACTAGGTGTCCACCAAATCTAGAAGAAAGACTCATAGCTCTTTCAAGATTTACTTCATCACTTGGATTTAATGAACTTAAATTTGTGGAACGGACTGTTTCCATCATGACATCAGCAGTAAATTCATTTTTACCTAAACTTGAAACAGTTAAGCAAACTCCATTTACAGCAATACTATCTCCAAGATTTGTACCATCTAGTATTTTATTTGATTGTATGGTGACTTTTCCACTTTTGCCATTAGCAGTAATTTTTCTAAGTATTCCAACTTCTTCTACTATGCCAGTAAACATTTTAACCTCCTAGACGTGTATATTTATAAATTTAATTTAAAACATCAGACTCTACCAAAATATCGCCATCTATTAAAGTTACATTCTTAATTTCTAATTGTATAGCATCTGATAAGTAATCTATTCCATCTCCAGAAACGAAAGTAGGAGCATCTTTTCCACCTATAATTTTAGGTGATAAAAACAATTTGACTTTATCAACTAAATTGTTTCTAAATAGACTGTCATTAAGTGTAGCACCACCTTCAACTAAAACAGAATCAATTTTTAATTCTCCTAATTTATACATTACAAATTCTAAATCTACCATATTATTTTTTTTAGGAGAAAGTACTACTTCAATATTATTTTTTCTTAGAACTAATGATTTTTCACTATCTTCACAACACGTAAAAACTATAGTTTTATTGTTTTTATCTTTAACTAATTTGCTATCAACTGGCAATTTTAAGTTTGTGTCTATTATTATTCTTACAGGGTGAGATACATTTTCTTGGTTAAGTCTGCAAGTTAGCAATGGATTATCATTTAAAACTGTGTTTATCCCAACCATTATACCTTGATATTTATTTCTATACTTATGAGTTAGATATCTTGATGATTCATTAGATATCCATTTTGATTCTAGCGATTTTGTGGCAATCTTGCCATCTAAACTTACTGCTGATTTTACAATACAAAGAGGTTTTTTTGTTTTTATATAGTAAAAAAATATTTCATTTAATTGTTTTGCTTCTTTTTCTAATATACCTACAGTAACATCAATGTTATTGTCTCTTAGTTTTTTTACTCCATTACCACAAACGATTGGATTTGGGTCTAATGTAGATATTACGACTCTCTTAATCTTATTTTGAATAATTTTATCTACACAAGGAGGTGTTTTGCCATAATGAGAACAGGGTTCTAAATTTACATAAAGGGTAGTGTCTTTTAAACTTTGATTAGCACTATTTATAGCATTTATTTCAGCGTGATTAGAGCCAAATCTCTCATGATATCCTTTACCTATTATGTCATCATCTTTAACGATTACACATCCCACTAATGGATTTGGATTTACAAAACCTTCTCCATTTTTGGCTAATTCAATAGCTTTTTCCATATAATAAATATCTTTCTCTTTTTGACTTATAAATTTCACAATATTTACACCCCCTATTTAAACTTAGATAATTTTCAAACAAAAAACCCCGAGAATTAACTCGGGGTTTAGAATAATCTACAATAAATATTGTATAAATGTATAGCAAAACGGCTCTACAAAAACACTTATTTAGCATATATCTTCTTCCATCCAGACTTTACTGTCGGCTTTGGAATTTAACCAAATCAACCAAGTTTTAACTCAGCTCGCGGGCTATACCGCCGATTGGGAATTTCACCCTACCCCGAAGATTAAGTATTAAATTTATATTTAGAATGTATCATAAATTATTTTACTTTGCAAACTATTTTTTTAAAAATATATGTTAATATATAATATATAACAGCTAGAAACTTTGGAATAATGCGATTGTGAATATAAAAATAAAAATTTGAACATAATCAGAAAAGAAGTTTAATTAATTTGAATTGGGAGAGAAATATATGAATAAAAAACCTTTAGAAATATTATCAAAATACTATGGATATACAAGTTTTAGAAAAGGCCAAGAGTCCATAATAAATTCTATTTTGAATAAAAAAGATGTATTAGCTATAATGCCAACTGGAGGAGGAAAATCTATATGTTATCAACTTCCAGCATTGATATTAGATGGGATGACAGTAGTGATTTCACCACTTATATCTCTTATGAAAGACCAAGTAGATGCTTTAAAAGCCATGGGAATCAATGCTGCTTTTATAAATAGTTCATTGGGAAACAAAGAATTTAATGAAATATTAAGTAATATTAGAAAAAATACTTATAAAATACTTTATATTGCTCCAGAAAGATTAGATACCCAAGAATTTCTTGAACTAATAAATAATAATGACATAAGTCAAATTGCAATAGATGAAGCACATTGTGTATCTCAATGGGGACATGATTTTAGACTGAGTTATAGAAGGATTTCTACGTTTATCAATAGTTTGTCTAAAAGACCTATAGTCACAGCCTTTACAGCTACTGCATCAGAAGAGGTAAGAGCTGATATAATAAATTTATTGTGTTTAGAGAGTCCAGATTGTTACATAACAGGGTTTGATAGAGAAAATCTAGCAATAAATATAGTGAAATCATCTAGTAAAAATAAATATATTTTGGACTATATTCAAAATCATAAAAATGAGTCTGGAATTATATATACAGCTACTAGAAAAGAAGTTGAAAATATTTATAATGGCTTGGCAAAGAGAAATATATCTGTATCAAAATACCATGCAGGTTTATCTAAAAATGAAAGAAATAAGAATCAAGAAGATTTTATAAATGATAATATAGATATAATGATAGCAACAAATGCATTTGGGATGGGTATTGATAAGCCCAATATAAGATGGGTTATACACTACAATATGCCTCAAAGTGTAGAAAATTACTACCAAGAAATAGGGAGAGCTGGTAGGGATGGAGAAAAAAGTGAATGTATACTTTTATTTTCTCCAGGAGATGTACATATACAAAAATATTTAATAGATATTGGTGTTGAAAATCCTGAAAGAAAATTATTTCAACATAAAAAACTTCAGCATATGATTGATTTAGTTTATAGTAATTCATGCTATAGGAGGACAATATTAAATTACTTTGGAGAAAATTATATAGAAAACTGTAATAACTGTAGTAATTGTTTAGTTGAAGGAGAAATAGTGGATAAAACTATAGATGCTCAAAAAGTTATTTCATGTGTAGCTAGAATGAAAAGAAGTTATGGTGTTACTACTATTGTAGATGTACTTAGAGGGTCTAAAAACAAAAAAATTTTACAACTTGGTTTAGATACTTTGTCTACATATAATATTATGAGAGATTATTCAAGTGAAGACTTGAAGAATTTTATAAATACATTAGTTTCTCATGGTTTTTTAGATTTAGTCGAAACTTTAGGTAGCGGAAACAGAGGAAGTTACCCAACTATAAGATTAAATGATATGTCTATGAAAGTTTTGAAGGGCGAGGTAAAGGTAGAATTTAAGGAAATTGTAATGACAAAATCTCTAGAAATAGAAGATGAATTATATAGTGCTTTAAGAGAATTAAGACACTTAATTGCAAGTGAAGAAAGAATAGCTCCATATATGGTTTTTGGAGATGGAACACTTAGAGCTATGTCTAGTAGTTATCCAGTCAATAAAGAAGAAATGCTAAATATATCTGGAGTAGGAGAAATTAAATATCAAAAATATGGTGAAGATTTTGAAACACTAATCAAAGAATATGTCGAAAAAAACAATATAGATAAAAAAGACAAAGAAAAAAATGTCGATTTAATGAATGTCAATAGTGAATTTCTTGAAGTTAATACAGATAAAGCTTTATATGAAAGGCTAATAAATATTAGAGAAGAATATGCTAAAAAAGAAAAATTACTTCCATACATGATTTTAACTAATAAGGCTTTGAAAGAAATAAGTGGAAGATATCCTATTGATAAAGAACAATTAAAGGATATTTCTGGTATAGGTGAAGTAAAAATTGAAAAGTATGGGGCTAGTATTTTAGATGAAGTTAAACATTATGTAAAAGAAAATAGTATTGATGTTACTTGGGAGAAAAAGAAAAAAAGAAAATTGATACTAGATGGAGAAAGCAGAAAAAACAATGAAATAGCACTAGATTTGTTAAATCAAGGTAAGGATATACAAAGTGTAAGTCAAGAAATAGAAGTCTCCCTATCTACAGTTATTGGATATGTATATGATTATTTAAAAGATGGGCAAAGTATATCATTTACATTAGATTTAGAAAATTTTTATAGTGAAGATGAAAGGAAGATGATTTTAGAAGTATGTGAAGAAGTAGGTTATGAAAATTTAAATAACATAAAAAGAAAACTTCCAGATTCAATAAAGTATGAAAATATAAGGGCTGTTATACTTAAATCTTATCTTGAAAATTCAAAAAAAGGTGCATCATTGGAGTAAAGTTAGCTGGATTAAAATATAAAATTTGTATTATTATGTTGAACTAATATTTTTGCTGTGTTATACTGAATTTGTAAAAATGATAAAAATTTAGAGCTAGGGGCGCTAGAATTGGCTAGCTGAGAGATAAAGCCGTAACTTACAAACCCTAATAACCTGATCAAGATAATGCTTGCGAAGGGAAGCTTTGTAATATAATTTTGTTATATAAATAGATAAATTATTCTGCATAGTGAGAAATTTGTCTAAGTGTATATATGATTATAAGAGTGCTTTCCAAAACAAGGAAAAGCACTTTTTTTATTGTTAAAAACTATAACTTTAATCTTGGAGGAATGTAATATGAATTATACAACGCAAATGGATGCTGCTAGAAAAGGCATAATAACTAAAGAAATGGAAATCGTTTCTCAAAAGGAACAAGTAGATGTAAATGAATTAAGAGAATTAATAGCAAAGGGACAAGTTGTTATACCTGCTAACAAAAATCATAAATCCTTAAGTGCAGAAGGTGTAGGTAAAAATTTAAGAACAAAGATAAATGTAAACTTAGGAATTTCAAGAGATTGTAAGAATATAGAAAATGAACTTGAAAAAGTTAAAGTGGCAATAGACATGAAAGCTGAAGCAATAATGGATTTGAGTAACTATGGAAAAACTAGAGAATTTAGAGAAAAAGTTGTTGAAATGTCACCCGCAATGATAGGTTCGGTTCCTATGTATGATGCAGTAGGGTATTTAGAAAAAGAACTAAAGGATATAACAGAAGAAGAATTTTTAAATGTAATAAGACAACATGCTATTGACGGAGTTGATTTTATTACTATACATGCTGGTCTTACTAGAAGTGTTTGTCAAAAGATAAAAAATCATGAAAGATTAACTCATATAGTATCTCGTGGAGGTTCACTATTATTTGCTTGGATGGAGTTAAATAATAAAGAAAATCCTATTTATACTAATTTTGATAAGATTTTAGATATATGTGAAGAGTATGATGTTACATTAAGTTTGGGGGATGCATGTAGACCTGGTTGTATAAAAGATTCTACAGATGGAGTTCAGATTCAAGAACTTGTAGTATTAGGAGAACTTACTAAAAGAGCATGGGAAAGAAATGTACAAGTCATGATAGAAGGACCTGGTCATATGGCTATTGATGAAATAGAAGCAAATGTAGTGTTAGAAAAAAGACTATGTCATGGAGCACCTTTTTATGTTCTTGGTCCATTGGTTACAGATATAGCCCCAGGTTATGACCATATAACTAGTGCAATAGGAGGAGCATTAGCATGTGCTAAAGGAGTAGACTTCTTATGCTATGTAACTCCAGCAGAACATTTAAGATTACCTAATTTAGATGATATGAAAGAAGGGATAATAGCTGCTAAAATAGCTGCTCATGCAGGAGATATAGCTAAGAATGTTAAAGGAGCTCGTGAATGGGATAACAAAATGAGTAAAGCTAGAGCAGATTTAGATTGGTGTGAAATGTTTAGACTTGCAATAGACCCTGAAAAAGCTAAAAGATATAGAGATGAGTCAACTCCGACTCATGAAGATAGTTGTACTATGTGTGGAAAAATGTGTTCAATGAGAACAGTTAAAAAAATATTAAACAATGAGGAACTTAATTTAATATAATTTGTGCAGAGCATTAGTTGAATAAAGTCAAAATGAGGAGGTGATTTAGTGAAGGTTAATGGAAAGAATGTTGAATTCAAAGAAAACTTAACTGTTATAGATTTGTTGAATAAATATAATTTGAAGAGCGATAGAGTTGTAGTTGAGATAAATCTAGAAATAATTGAAGAATCCAATTACAATACATATATATTAAAGGATGAAGATGTTGTAGAACTTATTAGCTTTATTGGAGGTGGTTAAAATAAAAATATTTGTAAATGAAGTATTAACAGATGTTGAAAAAAATACAACTGCCTATAAAGTTAGAGATAAATATAATCATAAATGTGATGTATTGGTGTTGAATGGATATCCAATTAAAGCTGACATTCCACTTTCTGAAAATGATAAATTAACACTTATACAAAAAGGGGTTAAACCTTCTTTTGATGAGTTAGAAAGCTTGTTGATAGCTAGACATACTCCAAATGTGCATAATAAATTAAAAAAAGGAAGAGTTGCTATATTGGGACTAGGTGGACTTGGGTCTAATATAGCTATCTCTTTAGCTCGAATTGGAGTTGGAGAACTTCTACTTATAGATTATGATGTTGTGGAGCCATCTAACTTAAATAGACAGCAATACTTTATAGATGATATAGGAAAACTAAAAACAGATGCTATGGTTGAAAATATAACAAAAATTAATCCATTTATAAAATTAAAAAAGCAAAATATTTTTTTAAATAAATATAATATGGATATACTTAAAGAGGCAGATTTGATAATTGAAGCTTTTGATGATGCTTCATGTAAAGCACAAGTTTGTAATTATATCTTAATAAATTTGAAAGATAAATATTTGATAGCATCATCAGGTATGGCAGGTTACTATGATTCAAATATAATAACTACTAAGAAAATAAGAGATAGATTTTATATATGTGGAGATTTTGTAAATGAAGCTAAAATTGGAGAGGGACTTATGGCTCCAAGAGTTGCTATTTGTGCAAATCATATGGCAAATTTGGCAACAAAAATACTTATAGATATATAAATACGTGAATCAGAAAATAAAAAGATTGAAAATTGAAAAAAATAAGATGGGGAGGAAAGAAAATGGATAAATTAGTACTTGGAGGACATGAATTCAATAGCAGATTATTGGTTGGAACAGGTAAATATGGCTCAAATGATATATTGCCTAAAGTAATCAAAGAAAGTGGAAGCGAAATAATAACAATGGCACTTAGAAGAGTAGATTTAGATAATAAACAAGAAAATATCTTAACATATATTCCAAAAGAAATGACTATACTTCCAAACACGTCAGGAGCTACTAATGCAGAAGAAGCTGTAAGAATAGCTAGAATATCTAGAAAAATGGGTTGTGGAGACTTTATAAAAATAGAAGTAATATCAGATACTAGATACTTACTTCCTGATAATGAAGAAACTATAAAAGCTACAAAAATACTTGCTGATGAAGGATTTATAGTACTTCCATATATGACACCAGACCTTTATGCTGGAAGAAGACTTATAGAAGCTAAAGCAGCAGCAGTTATGCCTCTTGGTGCTCCAATTGGTTCAAATAGAGGTCTTCAAATGAAAGAAATGATAAAAATAATGATAGATGAATTAGATATACCAATAATAGTTGATGCAGGTATTGGTAAACCATCTCAAGCTATGGAAGCTATGGAAATGGGAGCTGATGCAGTGCTTGTTAATACTGCTATAGCTTCAGCAGGTGACCCTGTGCAAATGGCTAGAGCATTTAAGTTAGCTGTAGAAGGTGGACGAGAAGCTTATATAGCAAAAACAGGAAGTGTATCAGAATTTGCAAATGCATCTTCTCCTTTAACAGGTTTTTTAGGCAATTTATAGAAAGTGGTGATTGATGATGAGTTTTTATGAGGTAATAGAAAAATATAGGGATTTTGATTTTGATGGATATTTAAATAATGTTACAGACAATGATGTTTTAAGAAGTTTATCAAAAGACAAACTTGAGGATTTTGATATATTAAATTTACTTTCTAAAACTGCTGTAAAACATTTAGAAGCTATGGCACAAAAAGCACATAAATTAAGTGTTCAATATTTTGGAAAGACAGTCTGCCTATATACACCAATGTACATAGCAAATTACTGTGTAAATCAATGTGTTTATTGTAGTTACAATATAAAAAGTGGAATAAAAAGAAAAAAACTAACTATGGATGAAATTAGAGAGGAAGGAAATGAAATTTCAAAAGAGGGTTTCAAACATCTACTTGTTTTAACTGGTGAAAGTAGTTTTCATTCAAGTGTAGAATATATAGGTGAAGCTATAGAAATATTAAGAGATAAATTTCCATCTATAGGAATTGAAGTATATCCAATGGAAATAGATGAATATAAGTATATTGTAAACAAAGGTGTTGAAGGTCTAACTGTATACCAAGAAACTTATGATGAGAAAATATATAAAAGAGTTCATTTAAAAGGGCCAAAATCAAATTATAAATTTAGATTAGATGCTCCTGAAAGAGGAGCAAAGGCAGGTATGAGAACTCTATCAATAGGAGCACTTTTAGGATTAAATGATTTTAGAAAAGAGACCTTCTTTACAATATTGCATGGGAAATATCTAAAAACAAAATATCCTCATATTGAGCTTTCATATTCAACACCAAGAATGAGACCATTCAAAGGTTGTTTTGAAGAATTAGTAGATATAAGCGACACTGATTTAGTTCAAGCGATGGTTTGTATGAGGCTGTTTGACCCTCATGCAGCTTTAAATATATCTACTAGAGAAAATTTGGAAATGAGAAGTCATATAGTACCTTTAGGAGTAACTAAATTAAGTGCAGGTGTATCTACAGATGTAGGAGGGCATTCTCAAGATGAACATGATACTGCTCAATTCAAAATAAATGATGAAAGTACTGTTGAAGATATAGAGAAAATGCTAAATTCAATTGGTTATCAACATGTATTTAAAGATTGGGAAAGATTTTAGATGTATTTGATAACAAATAGAAATTTATGTAGCGAGGAACGATACTTAGAGGTTATTAAAGAATCTATATTGAGTGGTGTAGAAAATATTATAATAAGAGAAAAAGATTTAGAATATGAAGCATTAAAAGATTTATATATAAAGATAAAAAATAAAATTAAGTATATTAATTTTCAGGAAAAAATATTGGATGAAAGCTTGAAGAATAGTATAAAAAAGAAAGAGAATAATGATGGATTTAAAGTAAACTTTATAATAAATAGCAATATAGAATTTTTTGAAAAGACAGATTGTCAAGGTATTCATCTTCCATTTAAATTGTTTTTGAATTTACTGGGAAATAGATATAATTTCAATAAAAATAAGATACTGGGATTGTCATTACATAAAGTAGAAGAAGTAAAGTGTCTAGAAGAAATAATAAGAAAACTAAATATAAAAATAGATTACATAACATTATCACATATATATGAAACTAAGTGTAAAGAAAATTTATTGCCAAAAGGAATTGAACTTTTGAAGGAAGCTAAGAAAATTACTGATATTAAGACCGTTGCACTTGGAGGAATCCTACCATCTAATGTCAAGGAAACATTAAAATACTGTGATGATTTTGCTGTAATGTCAACTATAATGAAATCTAAAAATATTGAAGAAACAATATCAAATTATAATGAAAAAATTCAATTAGTAAAATAGAAAGTAAAGTATTTAAATTGAATAAAAATAAAAAAAGCTATCTTTTAAAATCTAAAAGAGAGCTTTTTTATTTTGTATCTTTGCTAATAAAAAATTGTAAAAAGGGAAAACTTTAGTCAGAGAGATTAAAAAGTATCCTATATAGATTCAAAATTTAGTAAAGTATGGAGGACATTATAATGATTGACAGTAAGAAGAAACGATTTATTATACCACACACTTTTACAATTATATTCTTGCTAATAGTATTAATGGCAATATTAACTTGGATAGTACCAAGTGGTGAATTTAGTAGAGAAGATGTAGAAGGTAGGATGGTTGTTGTACCAGGGACTTATCAAAGTGTAGAAAGTAATCCTCAAGGATTTACGGATGTTTTTAAAGCACCCATAGAAGGTTTTATTGATTCAGCAGAAGTTGTAGGATTTGTTTTAATAGTTGGAGGTGCTTTTGGTATTGTAAATAGAACTGGAGCTATAGAAGCAGGAATAGCATCAGTTATATCGAAGTTTAAAGGAAAAGAACTACTTATAATTCCAATATCAATGATTTTATTTGGTCTTGGAGGTACTACATTTGGGATGGCAGAAGAAACATTACCATTTTATATGATATTTGTTCCACTTATGACATCCTTAGGATATGATTCTCTAACCGCCATTGCGATTGTATTTATAGGAGCAGCGGCAGGAGCGGCTGCATCGACAATAAATCCATTCTCAGTTGGTATTGCACAAGCACTAGCTCAACTTGCTCCTGGTTCAGGAGTAGCATATAGAGTAGTGATTTTTATAGCATATATATTAATCAGTATAGCATTTGTTATGTATTATGCTAAAAAAGTTAAAGAAAACCCTGAAAGCTCAATAGTGTATGAGATAGATAAAAATAATAAATCAATACTTAATCATACTTCAACTGAAATAAAAGAGTTTACTTTTAAAGAAGTATCTGTTCTTGCTATATTTGGAATAGGAATGGCAATAATGATTTGGGGTGTTTTAAGTCAAGGATGGTATATTCCAGAGATATCAATGTGTTTTGCTGCGATAGGTGTACTTTCTGGATTAGTTGGTAGATTGTCACAAAGTGAAATTTCCGATAGTTTCATAGATGGAGCAAAAGATTTAGCATCAGCTGCCCTTGCAATAGCTTTAGCTCGTGGAATTGTAATAATTGCTCAAAATGGATTTATAATAGATACTATATTAAATTCTGCAGCAAGCTTTTTAGGTGGACTTCCAAAGGTTATATTTGTATATCTATCATTTTTCTTGGAAGCTGCGTTGGCATTTTTGATTCCATCATCTTCAGGACTTGCTTCACTTACAGTGCCTGTCCTTGCTCCTCTTGGTGATTTAGTTAATATATCAGCTCAAGTTATAGTAACTGCTTATCAATTTGGGGTAGGTCTTACAAACTTTATAACTCCAACATCTGGAGTACTAATGGGAGCACTTGCAGTAGCTCATATTCCTTTTTCAAAATGGGTAAAATTTATAATGCCTATATTACTGATTTTAACAGCTGTATCTTTAGTTTTTTTAACAATAGGTATATATATAGGTTTTTAATTGAAGAAAATTTAATTTAATATATTTAGAAATTATATAAAATACTAAAAATATGATTATTAATAAATTGCCACCATAAATGTCTTGGTGGCAATTTATTTTATAAACACTTCATTTCAATATTAAAATAAAGTATAGCTTTTTTTAAGAAGAGGTGGCTTTATTTTATTTACAACTATTTATTTAGGACTAGGAGCTCTAAATTTGTTTCTATAATGAAGTAATAAATATAATAATGGTATTGCAAACCATATGAACTGGCATGCTGTTGTGACTGTATCTGAATCAAAATAAAAACTCAATATAATCATTCCAATAGATATAACAAATGATAAATACGCAAAAATCTTACTTGCCTTTTTCCATATTTTTTCATCTCCAATGGCCCAAGCACATTTAGTATCTATGTTCTTATAAATTTGTAGCTTAGGTAATAAATTACCAAAATACATAATTATAATGGCATTTATTATAACTGATACTTTGTCGTTAATTTCATAAGAAAATATCTCATCTATACCTAGTAAAGGAATGATAAACCTTCCAACTGCGACTATTAAAAATAACATTTGTAACCTTCTTGCAGTTTTAACTTTAGGGTTATCTTTTGAAAAACCTAAAATTTCTGGTGCATTTACATAGTTTATAATTAATAATGCTATAAGTAATATTAAACCTATATTTTCCATAATAGCCTCCTATATCTTTTTAAAAATATCCAAGAAGTTTCCAAGTACTTCTTGAAGGACCGATAAATTAATAGAATAAATCAAAAATTGCCCCATTTTTTCTGAACTAATAAGTTCTGCATCTTTTAAAATATCTAAATGTTTAGATATTGCTGGTTTAGACATATTAAAATGACCTGCTATTTCTCCTGCATTCATATCTCTTTCATTAAGCAATTTTAAAATTTCTCTTCTAGTTTCATCACTTAATGCTTTAAATACTTTTACCATAATATCCTCCCTACTATAGATATAAATATTTAACTAATTAGTTAAATATTTATATCTATAGTATACTCGTATTAGGAAAAAAAATCCACTATTTTTATAACTTTATTATCACAAAATCTTTTAATTTTATCTGATATTTTAATTCTAATTTGAAATATATATGAAGGTTTTTGGAGAATACTTACTTATAATAGGAAAAAATGTTAAAATAAGAATGTAGTTAAATATAAAGAACTGAAATAGCTAACAGTTATTAAACATAGGAGTGTAAAAATTTATGGGATTAAAAGAATTTGATTTTATTGAAGAGTCTATAGAAATGTTGAGGGTAATGTCTCCAACTTTAGAAACTATATCAGATGAAATAGAAGAGTACTTTGAAAATATCTTGGACGAAAAAAATCAAGAGTATATAAATGTAACCTCTAGAATAAAATCAGAATCAAGTTTGAGGGAAAAGATAATTAGAAATAGATATTTAAAAAAATATGGGGAGGCAAGTAATCTTATTCATAATGTATCTGATTTAATAGGACTAAGAATTGAGTGTAGATTTATTGAGGATGAAAATAAGATATATAGGCTTTTAAGAAGATATTTTAATAAAACAGATGATAAAATAAACTATTATAATAAAGAAAATAAAAATATTAAATTAAAATTGTCTGAAAGACAACCTAATAAGCAAAAAAATGGATTTGAAATATATAAGATAGATGGAGTTTTTGCATATTTAGATAGAGAAGTAAAATTTGAACTTCAAATTAAATCTCTTGTAAATGTGTTTTGGAGTGAGATTGAACATAAAATAATTTATAAAAATAACACATATTTACTTGCTGATAAATTTATAAAGGATATGATGGACTCTATAAAGAATAATCTTACTATGATAGATAATCAGCTTTTGAGTATTTATAAAAACTTTCATTCAGGAAAGTCTTTTAACATGAAAGTAAGTAAAAAAGAAATTGAAAAACTCTTTGCAAAATTAGTGTATGATGCTTTTTCAGAAAAGATGAATAAAAGTATAGGTTTTGTTGTGGATTTTAAAAAGCCATGTGAAACTATATTAAGTTATTCTTTTAATAAACAAGATATAAGTGATGAAGTTTTAGGCAATTTTATGCTTGATGAGTTTGCAAGATTAAATGAAATTGTAAATAAAGATATAGATTTTAATGACCAAATAGAGTTTGAAAGAGAACCTACATTTGATGATAAGTTCTGTAATGATTTAGGAAATCATTTTAGAAGTAGACTAAATACAGAGTTTCCATGGAATTTATTTTTTAGGATACTATTTGAAATAGAACCATGTAATAACACTGAAGATTTTGAAAACTTTGTAGAATTTATAAAGGAAAATGTATTGCTTGAAGAAAATAGAGAACAACTTTTAGGTCAATTTGAAGAAGATAGTAATTTTATAATTGAAGATATATATGATTGTATTTTTAATAGCATAAGTGAGGTTGATAGTGTTGAAATTTTATATAACTATAATCTTGAAAAAATCAATTTTACATCAAGTGAAATTATAAATTGTATATGTAGAGAATATGAGTGTTATAGTGAATATTTAGAAGAAAAAGAAAAACTTATGAATGCATTTAAAGAAAAAATTATTCAGATTTTTGAGTAGTCAATCAATGTTGAAATGGCGCAATAGCGCCATTTTTCAAATATAAATAAAAGTATTTTAAAGGAGGCGATTTGTATAGAAAAAACAGGTGTAATTTTAGCAGGAGGGAAAAGTTCTAGAATGGGTAAAGATAAAGCTTTTCTAGAATTACATGAAAAGCCTTTTATTGAAATTGCAATAGAAGTATTTAAAAATTTTGATGAGGTAATAATAGTATCTAACAATGAAGAATTATACTCAAAATATAACATTAAAGTTTATAATGATATAATAAAAAATGTTGGTCCAATAGGAGGAATATATACTGCTCTTAAACATGCAAAGTATGATATAGTTACAGTTGCATGTGATATGCCATATCTAAATAATGAAGTAGTCGAAAAAATAGCTGATGAAATGGATGATAAAAGTGTAATTTCAGTAACAAATGGAAAGTTACAACCATTGTGTTCTGGATACAAAAAGAGTATAATAAATAAAGTATCTTTATGTATAGGGAAAAATGATTTGAAGCTTAGAACTCTTATAGAAAAAATAGATAAAAGCTATATATACTTTGATAACGAAGATTTATTTTTAAATGTAAATACTATTGATGAGTATAAAAAATTGACTGAAGTTTAATTAGCTACGGTTGTAAAATAGAGTAGGATTTATATGGAGGAGAATTTATGAATTTACTTAAATGTGATTCTTGGGCAGTGATATTAAATAATAGTGACGAAGAAAGCAAAGCATATAAAATATTAGATGAACTTAAAAAGAATATGTACAAAGTTGTTGCTATAGATGAAGAGAAAAAGAATATTGAAGGTATAGATGTATATGAGTGTCTAAAAGACGTACCACACAATATTGATGTTGTAGCTATTATAGATAAGCAGTCTAAGATGGAGGCCATTTTAGAAGAGATAGAACTTTTAGACATACAAAATATCTGGTTTGAAAAAGGAAGCTTTAGTGAAATGATTATTAAAAAAATTAAGGATTTAAAATTGAATGTAGAATACAATTTAAGTTTATATGATGAGTTAACTAAGTAAATTTATATATAGAAAATTGATTAGGAACATAATTGGTTAACGAAATATCTTATTTTATAGTATAGATTTCCTAGATAAAGTATTAAATTACAAGATTTATTAAGAAGATTGCTATTTACATGATATAATATATTAAACAGAAATATAAAGGAGTTGATATATTATGTTAATAGTAACTACAGAAAAAGTAGAAGGAAAAAAAATAGCAGAAGTTTTAGGGCTAGTTAGAGGAAGTACGATAAGAGCAAAACATGTTGGAAAAGATATAGGAGCAAGCTTTAAGAATCTTGTTGGAGGAGAACTTACAGGATATAATGAAATGCTTACAGAAGCAAGACAAATTGCAATTGGTAGAATGGTTGAAGATGCAGAATCTAAAGGTGCAAATGCAATAATAGCATTTAGATTGTCTTCAGCTTCAGTTATGCAAGGAGCGGCAGAAATGCTTGCTTATGGAACAGCAGTTATTTTAGAAGATAACAATGATATATCTGAAAAATAAAATATAAGGAATTAGAAAGAGACATCTTTTATAAATTTTATGGATGTCTCTTTTTGTTTGAAAAATATCAGGTAAAAGTAATTTTTAACCATTATAATAATAAAATAAGATGATATTATATAAATAAGTAAAATTATATTATATAATATAAAGTATAGACTTTAAAATTTTTATTAGTAGGAGAAAATATGAACAATGTTATAATAGTTAGAGGGGCTGGAGATTTAGCAACAGCAGTTATACATAAGTTACATAACTGTGGTTTTAAAATAATCGCTTTAGAAGTTGAGACTCCTCTTGCAATAAGAAGGAAAGTTTCTTTTAGTGAGGCTATCTATGAAAAGAAAGTTTCTGTGGAAGGTGTTTATTGTGTGTATTGCAAAGATAAAGCAGAAATAAAAAAAGCTTTAAATAAAAGAAACGTGGCACTAATAATAGACCCAAAAGGTAAATATATAGATGAAATACGTCCTGTAGCGGTTATAGATTGTATACTTGCAAAAAAAAATATTGGAACAAATAAAGCGATGGCACCACTTACAATAGCCTTAGGTCCAGGATTTTGTGCAGGTAAAGATGTAGACATAGTTATTGAAACTATGAGAGGACATAATTTAGGAAAAGTGATAAGAAAAGGATATGCTTTAAAAAATACAGGAATACCAGGTGCTATATTGGGTATAACCAAAGAACGAGTTTTTTATTCTGAGAACGTTGGAATAATAGAAAATGTATGTAATATAGGGGATGTGGTTAAAAAAGGAGATATAATATGTTATATCACTGAAAAAAATGGAAATAAAATAGAAGTGAAAGCTTCTATAGATGGTGTTTTGAGAGGCTTATTGAGAAATGGTTCACAAATAGAAAAAGGATTAAAGATATTGGATATAGACCCTCGAATGGAAGAAGTAAAAAATTCATTTACGATATCAGATAAAGGACGTTGTATAGCAGGAGCAGTTTTAGAAGCATTATTATCAGAAGGAATATTACCAGAATAGGTTCTATTAAATAGATTTTTTATTTATAAAAGTTTAATTAATATATAAAGGGGTGAAACCATATGTTTAATGTAGCAATTATAACGCTTAGTGATAAGGGCTATGAAGGGAAAAGAGAAGACATAACAGGGAAAAAATTAACTGAATTTGTTGAAAATACAGGGAATTATAAAGTTACTGAATACGTGTTGATAAAAGATGATAAGGAAATGTTAAAGGAAAATATTATAAAAATTTGTAACAGTAATAAAGTAGATTTAATTCTTACTAATGGAGGTACTGGATTTTCAAAGAGAGATATAACTCCAGAGGCTACTAAAGATGTTTTAGAAAGAGAGATACCAGGTCTCAGTGAATACATGAGAATGAAATCTACAGAAATTACTAAAAAAGCTATACTAAGTAGGGGTGTAAGTGGAATAAGGAATAATTCTATAATAATAAATTTACCTGGAAGTCCTAAAGGTGCAGTTGAAAATCTAAGTTTCATTATTGATGTCTTAGACCATGGCATAGAAATTTTAAGAGGAGAAGCCACAGAATGTGCCACTAATAACAAAAAATAGTATATAATTCAGATAGATAAAAAATAGACAAAGAGGTAGATAGAGTATGATTGATAAGTATGGAAGAAAAATAGACTACCTTCGTATTTCACTTACAGATAAGTGTAATTTAAGGTGTGTTTATTGTATGCCACCAGATGTTAAATTTGAAAAAAATTATATAAACGATAATCTAAGTTTTGAAGACTATAAATTCATTATAAAGGCTATGTCAGAACAAGGTATAAAAAAGGTTAGATTTACTGGAGGAGAACCTCTTTTATATCCCAATTTAAATGAACTTATAAGGTTTACAAGAGAAGAATGTGGAATAGAAAATATAGGAATGACAACTAATGCTCTTGGACTTTCTGATAGAATCTTTGAGCTTAAAGAATGTGGTCTGAATAAAGTAAATATAAGCTTAGATTCTTTAAAGGAATATAAATATAAATCTGTGACAAGAGGTGGCAATTTAAAAGAAGTATTAAAATCGATTGAGTCATGTTTAAATTTAGGTATAAAAGTAAAGGTAAATTGTGTTGCCATAAATGGATTTAATGATGATGAGCTTAAAGACTTTATGTTTTTAACAGTTAAATCAGCAATTGATGTAAGATTTATTGAACTTATGCCATTAGGTGAAGCTAATAGAGTCTACAAAAAAGGATATTTTAATGTAAAAGAAATGGTTGAAAAAATATATGGTTTATATAAAGTTAAAAATGATGAAAAAAGTACAGCAGAATATTATAAGTTTAAAGGAGCAAAAGGAAGAATAGGAATTATAACTCCATTAAGTTGTTCATTTTGCAACACTTGTAATCGTATTAGACTTACCTCTAGTGGTGCAATAAAACTGTGTCTACATTCAAAAGAGGAAATAGATATAAAACCACTTTTACATAAACCATTGTTATTTAGAGAAACTATGAAAGATATAATAAAAGAAAAGCCAGAAAAACATCATTTAATAGAAAATAAATGTAGTGATACAAATAGACGTATGTATGAAATTGGAGGATAGGTAATGTTAACGCACATAAATGAAAAAGGGTATGCTAAAATGGTAGATATAAGTGAAAAAGATGATACAAAGAGAACTGCTATAGCAACAGCTACGATTACTCTTGGTAAAGAAGCTTTAGAAAAGGTAAAAAATGGACAAATAAAAAAGGGAGATGTATTATCTGTAGCTCAAGTTGCAGGGATAATGGGAGCTAAAAATACATCTTCAAATATACCAATGTGCCATCAAATTAAATTGGTTGGATGTGATTTGGAATTTGAGATAGATGATTCTATATCTGCTATTAGAATATATGCAACATGTAAATCACTTGGTAAAACTGGTGTAGAAATGGAAGCATTAAATGCTTGTTCTTTAGCAGCACTTACAATTTATGATATGTGTAAAGCAGTTGATAAAAAGATGGTTATAAGCAATATACATCTTGTGGAGAAAACTGGTGGAAAATCAGGTGATTTTAAGTTTGAATAATTTAAGAATATATGGGTGAAAATTTGGAGGAAATATGGCTAAAGTAGTGTCAATAAATATAAGTGACAAAAAGGGTGTAATTAAGGTTCCTGTGCAATGTGCAGAACTAAAAATAAATTATGGAATAGTTGGAGATGCACATGCGGGAAACTGGCATCGTCAAATAAGTTTACTTGGAAAAGAAAGTATAGATAAAATGAAGATGAGAGGTTTTGACCAATTAAAATTTGGAGACTTTGCTGAGAATATAACTACAGAAGGAATAGAAGTGTTTTCATTACCTGTTGGTACAAAATTAAAGATAGGCAAATGTGAAGTTGAAGTAACTCAAATAGGTAAAAAGTGTCATAATGGATGTGAAATTAAAAAATTAACAGGGGACTGTGTAATGCCACGTGAAGGAATTTTTGTTAAGGTTTTAAAGGAAGGAATTATAAGTATTGGAGATTCAATAGATATAATTCAATAAAAATTTGATTGAACTTAAAATAAATTTCTGATTATATTTTAAAATTTTATTAAATGTTCGTATAGCCTTGTTTTATAGGCTGTTCGGACATTTTTACTGTCAGTAGATACTTTACAATATTTCAGAATGTGCAGTGTGAAGTATTTTAAATAGATAGATTTAACAATATAACATACTGTTGTATAATGTGAGATATGATTATTTGCTGTACGTTCATGTTGTCGTCCACAGTTGCCTTGGGGTTAAGCACTAACTAAATTTAAAAAAGACCCTACACCTATTCTACCTATATTGGAACAATTAAAAACCGACTCATCACTGTATGTGCGAAAGAGTGTTGCTAATAATTTAAATGACATTTCTAAAACACACCCAGATTTAGTTGTAAAGCTTGCGAAGGATTGGTATAGTGTAAATGAATATACTAACTGGATTGTAAAATATGGTTGTAGAACTTTACAAAAAAATGAAAATAATTTGTAAAATTATATTCAATTGTATATAAAAATAATATAAATTTTTATTAAATTTAAAAAATACAAAATATAAATACAGTAATAATATAAAAAATTACATATAAAACTAAAAAATACAAGTAATTTACTTTTTAAGTTGACAAAATATTGCATATATATTATGATATAAATCATAAATAAATAAATAACGTAGATTCGCAGAAGAAGAAAGTAGCATAAAGGAATTTTACAGAGAGTTAGATTTGGCTGAGAACTAATATTGAAATTTGTGTGAAAAGAGCTTTGGAGAATACTATTACAGTTCTATTGTAGTAGTGGTTTAATTCGCCTTAAGAAAATGAGTGAGTAAAATAAATTTTTACTAATAAGAGTGGTAACACGGATTGGTATTCGTCTCTTGGATTTTTTCCAAGAGGCGTTTTTTATTATAAAATTATTTCAGAAAATTTAAAACTATATATTAAATGAAAATTATAAATATATAGTTGTTAATAAATTTATAAATTAGAAAATTGTAAAACAAACAAATTAAATGGTTTTACAATTTTAATGGAGGGATGAAAATGGAAGAAGAAAAAATTAATTATGCCCTGGAACAGGTTCCAGAGAATCAAAAACGTGGTTGGGTAGCTATGTTTTCAGTGCTAGTAGCAATAGGTGTGGATTTATCATCTGTTATTTTAGGAGCTGAGTTAGCTCAAAGTATGCCAATGAAACAAGCAATATTATCAGTAATTGTAGGTTCATTTTTTTCTGCTATTTTGTATACTATATGCTCTTTAGTTGGTTCATCTACAAGCTTATCTACATCTATGATAACAAAATATGTGTTTGGAGAAGCTGGAGCAAAAATATTTTCTCTAGTTATAGGAGTTTCTTTATTAGGATGGTTTGGAGTTCAAGTAGGCTTTTTTGCTCAAAATGCTCAAATAATAATAAAAGATATATTTAATCTAGATGTGAGCATGCAAATTTTAAGCCTCATAGGTGGTCTTTTGATGATGAGTACAGCTATTTATGGATATAAAGCAATGGAAAAATTAAGTGTGTATTCAGTACCATTCTTATTAATTCTTATGATGTTAACTATATTCTTAGCTTTTAAAGCAAATGGAATTCCAGTTGATGATAATATGAAATCGACTATGACATTTGCAGGTGGAGTTTCTCTATCAATGAGTATAATAATAGTTGGAGCAATAGTATCACCTGACATAAGTCGCTGGGCTAAAAGTAGAAGAGATTGTGCACTTTCAAGTTTTCTAGGGATACAATTTGGAAATGCTTTTATGATAGTAGTATCAATAATATTAGTAAAATGTATGGGTACTTCAGATATTATGAGAATTTTTATTACATTAGGAATTGCTATACCAGGTATAATTGTACTTACATTAGCTCAATGGACTACAAATACAAGCAATGTATATTCTGCATCACTAAGTATAGCTCTTGTACTAAAAAAAGCTCCTGAAAAAGTATTAACTATAGTTCTTGGTGTTGTAGCAACTTTATTAGCTGTATTTGGAATATATGAAGGATTTATAGGATTTTTAAATTTACTTGGAATTGTTATTGCACCTGTTGGTGGTGTGTATACAGCAGAATATTATATAGTAAAACAAGAACTTAAAGGATTTGATAAGGGGATAGCATACAAACCAATAGTTAAACATTCAATAATATCTTGGATAATTGGTATATTAATAACATACCTTTCTACATATGGATTTATAACTCTTACTACTATAGCACCTTTAGATGGATTTATAGCAGGATTTATAATACAATCAATTATTGGAAAAGTGATTTGTTCATCAAAAAACAAACAAGAAGCAGAAAAAGCAGTTTAATGAAATATGCTTGTAAAGTATAAAATAAATTTGGAATATGAGGAGAAAGTAACATGAGATTTTTAACAGAAGAAAGCGTGGATAAAATAGCAGTTGGCGCAGCAGTGCTTGGAACAGGAGGAGGAGGAGACCCATACATAGGTAAATTAGTTGCAAAACAAGCAATTAAAAAGTATGGGCCTGTAAAAGTGATTAGTTTAGATGAGCTAGAGGATGATGCTTTAGTAGTACCAGTATCTGGTATGGGTTCCCCTGTAATTACAATAGAAAAATTACTTTCTGAAGTGGAATTAACTACTCCTTTAGAGATAATGGAAAAATTATTGAATAGAAAAGTTGATGTTATAATTCCTATAGAAATAGGAGGAATAAATTCACTTATGCCAATAGCAGTTGCTGCAAAAAAAGGGCTTCCTATTTTGGATGCAGATTCTATGGGTAGAGCGTTTCCGGAAGCTCAAATGGTAACTTTTTATCTTGAAGGATATGAAGCATCACCTGCTGTAATGGCTGATGAAAAGGGTAATTCAGCCATCCTTTATCCTGTTGATGGAATTTGGTCAGAAAGATTGGCTAGAACTTTAACAGTAGAAATGGGAGGAAGTTCTTCTATTAGTGACTATAATTTAAGTGGAGCTCAAGTTAAAAAAGCTGCGATAGGAAATACCTTGACTATAGCTGAAACTATAGGAGGATTTTTACTTGAGAATAAGTCAGACTCAAAAGGTGCTATTGAAAATATATTGAAAGAATTAAAAGGGTATAAATTATTTGAAGGAAAAGTAGTTGATATTAAAAGAGAGTTAAAAGGTGGTTTTACTAGAGGGCATGCATTCTTCGCTGGAATTAATGGATATGATGGAGAATACTCTGTACTATTTCAAAATGAAAATCTAATTGCAAAAAAAGGTAGTACACCACTTTGTATTACGCCAGATTTAATAGCAATATTAGATTTAGAAACTGGATTCCCAATAACTACAGAAAGAATAAAATATGGTTCTCGTGTGATGGTAGTAGCTTTTCCTTGTAATGAAAAATGGAGAACTAAAAAAGGAATTGAGACAGTTGGACCTGAATACTTTGGATATGATGTAGAGTATAAAACAGTAGAAGAATTACAAGGAAAATAAAAATTTAGGGGGAAATTTTGATGTATCGTGTAGGAATTGACGTTGGAGGAACAAATACAGATGCTTGTATACTGGATAAGGAATTAAAAGTAATCCATTCAGTTAAAGTAGCAACTACAAAAGATGTTGAAACTGGTGTTTATAATGCCTTAAAAAAAGTTATAGATGAAAGTAAAATTGACCATTCATTAATAAAATATGCTATGCTTGGTACAACTCACTGTACAAATGCAATAGTAGAAAGAAAAAGACTTAATAATGTAGCAATGATAAGAATTGGAAAACCAGCAACCACTGCTATTTTACCATTTATAGATTGGCCAGAAGATTTAAGAGAAAAAATAGAATTAGATTCAATATTGATATCTGGTGGTTATGAGTTTGATGGAAGAAAGATAAATGAACTTTGTAAAGATGAAGTTGTAGATTTTTGCAATAAGATAAAAGGCAAGGTAGAAAGTGTTGCAATAAGTGGAGTATTTGCTCCTGTAAATAAGCAACAAGAAGAAGAAGTTGCAAAATGGGTTAGAGAGATTCTTGGTGATATTCCAATATCCTTATCAAATGAAATAGGTAATATAGGTATACTGGAAAGAGAAAACGGAGCAATTTTAAACTCTGCATTGTCTAGAGTAGGTAAGGCTGTTTCTTTAGGATTTGAAAAAGCATTGAAAGATTTAGGAATAGATGCAGAAATATATTTTAGTCAAAATGATGGAACATTAATGAATTTGGAGTACACAATGAAGTATCCTATTTTCACAATTGGATGTGGAATAACAAATTCTATAAGGGGAGCGTCTTTCTTGTCAAAAGTAAAAAATGCAATAGTACTAGATGTTGGAGGAACTACGAGTGATTTAGGTGTATTATACAATGGATTTCCTAGAGAATCTTCAATTCCTGTTACAATTGGAGGAGTACATACGAACTTTAGAATGCCCGATGTTTTAACTATTGGACTTGCTGGGGGAACTTGTGTAAAAGGCGAAAAAGACAATATAAAAATAGGTCCTGAGAGTGTAGGGTATAGAATAACTGAAGATGCAATAATATTTGGTGGTGATACTTTAACTTTATCAGATGTTGTTACAAAGTTAGGCATGGCATTTGAGGATAGAAAAAATAATGTTGAAAATTTAGATAAAGATTATTGTGATGAGGTATATAAAAAAGTAATTTTAAAACTAGAAGATGCTGTAGACCAAATGAAGACTAGCCAAAATGATGTTGAATTAGTTTTAACTGGTGGAGGAAGTATAATTGTTCCAGAAAAACTAAAAGGTATAAGTGATGTTATAAGACCTCCTCATTATACTGCAGCAAATGCTATTGGTGCAGCTTTAGGGCAAATAAGTGGGGATGTAGAAAAAGTGTACAGCTTAGATAAAATGTCTAGAGAAGATGCTATAGAAGACGCAAAACAAGAAGCCATAAACAAAGCTTTAAAAGCAGGTGCTAAAAAGGATACTATAGAAGTATTAAATATAGAAGATGTTCCACTTGCATATCTTCCAGGTAATGCACTCCTTATAAAAGTGAAAGTTGTTGGAGATTTGATATAATTTAAAGAAAATTTAAGTCTTTTTGAATATGTTTTAGATATAAAAAAATCGGTGCATAGTTTGTACCGATTTTTTATATTTATTAGTAGAGAACTCGTTTTTTTGCTTCTGCTATAGCTCTAGCAGCACTTTTTGCCTCAACTCTTTTTTCTTCCTCTCTTTTAAAAGCATTTATTGTATCATTTAAATTTTTATCGTGTTCATTTTTTTCTTTGTCTTCGTTTTCTCTGTAAACTAATACATAATCTATTATTGATTCATTTATTATTTGAGATATACTTTTATTTTCATTAATTCCTATTCTTTTAACTTCTTTAAGTAATGTTTCATCAATGTGAACTGTTGTTTGTTTTGTATTTTTTGCCATCTTAATCACCTCTTAAAAAAATTTTAACATTAAAATTTTTTCTAGTCAATAAATTTTAATGTTAAAATTCTTTAAAAGTTTTTATTTGTTTTTCTAAAACTTTCTATTTTGTTTATCATATTTTTTTTAATATTTTCTCCTAATACAGAAGATTTTAGTCTAGGATTTTCAATATGGTCATAAATTGGTTCTAGGAATTCAACTTCAACAGGAACAGAGTTAATTTTACCAATAGGTTGATATCCTTCATAAGTATCTTTTGAATTTTTTATGACTAATGGAACAATAGGACACTTTGCTTTATATGCTATTTTTAAGGCTCCACTTCTAAAATCTGATACTAGAGAATTTGGTTCTTTAATCCAGGTTAAATCTCCTTCTGGAAACACTGCCATACTCTGACCTGTAAGTATATTTTGTGAGGCTTCAGCAATACTTTTAATCCCTTCTCTATTATTTTTTCTGTTTACATATACACATCGTAACAACTTCGCCCATTCTTTAAATATAGGTATATTTCTCCAAACTGGCTCATCTGCAATTACACATCCAATTGGTCTTTCTACACTTGCTGCTAGGATAAAACTATCAAGCATACTTGAATGATTTACAACAAATAAGATTGGTTCTTTTGGTAATGTTTCTTTGCCAAGTATATTAAGGTCTATATTTACTATATCTAAAGATTTTTTAGCTTGTTTTTGCATAAATTCAAATTTTTCTTTTAAGCTAAATTTATCTGGATTTTTTTTGATTTTTATAAGTTTAGGTATAGAAGATGTAAAGCCTATGAGCTGATATGTAGCAAATTTTAAGTAATTATTCATAAAATTATCTCCTTAAAATAAAATTGTTTATTACTGTAAAGATTTTAACATAAAATGAAATTTAAGTCTATTTTAATTGGGATTTATAACTTACATTTAAAATAGACTTATTCTGAAATTTTTATACTTATAATTTTATTAATAAAATTATATCAATAATGTAGTATTCTATTAGATTAGCTAAATAACCTTTAAATATTATTTTGTACAAATATAAGAATCCAATATAGTATTGTTTTAAATCTTATATTATGCTAAAATTTATTTGTATTTTATAAATTACAAAAATATATAGTTTAGTTTTCTAGGGTTCCGCATTTTATAATGGGCAGGTCCAAGAGAAAACGCACAGTTATTGTGTACACGGAAGGATAAAAGCCTGGGAGATATTTAATAATATTTCTGTAGGCTTTTTTATTTTTATATATTTTAAAGTTGAGGAGGTATTCTAATGAAAAAATTTGTTGTTGAGGATGAGTTTTGGAACCTATTTCCTAGTTCAAAGATAGGAGTTGTTATTTGTAAGGACATAGACAACTCTATAAAGGATAAAGAAGAATACAAGGAAATGATTTTGCAGGGAGAAAAAGAGGCATTAAAACACTTGAAGGATTTAGAATTTAGCAATAACCAAGTAATTAAAGTATGGAGAGAAGCATTCAAAAAATTTAAAACGAAAAAAGGAGCAAGGTCATCTATTGAGGCATTGCTAAAAAGAGTTCATAATGGAAATCATATAGCAACTATTAACCCCTTAGTGGATATTTACAATTCTATTTCGCTAAAATATGCATTGCCTTGTGGTGGAGAAGACATAGACAAATTTATGGGAGATATTAGGTTGACTAGAGCAGTTGGAAATGAAGAATTTATACCATTAGGAACAGAAGAAAACTCATCTCCATATGAAGGTGAGATAGTCTATAAAGATAATGAAGGTGCAATTTGTAGATGTTGGAATTGGCGTGAAGCAGTGAGGACAATGCTTACTGAAAATACAAATAATGCATTTTTATGTATTGAATTAGTAGATGAAAGTAGATTTGAAGAATTTGAGAATGCCTTGAATTATTTGGCGAAAACAGTTCAAGAAAATTTAGGTGGAACATGTAAAATTTCAATTTTAGATATTAATAATAAAGAAGTATCAATAAATTAATTTTGAGAGGATAGAGTAATGAGTGGTTTTAGTTATAAAGATATTTATATTGAGGATGGAAAAAGAGTATTAGAAGTAAATATACTTCCTGAAAAGTATTGTAACTTTGATTGTATATTCTGTCCTATTGGAAGGTCATATAATAAAGTGGATACACTTCAATCATTTGACAAGATGGATGACTCACTTAGAGAATTAGAAAGTATAATAGAAAAGCATAAGGCAGAACTAGTTTTCATTAATTCAAAAGGAGAATCACTATTGAATGATAAAATTTGTGATGTAATCGAGTTAGTAAAGCGCAAAAGAGTGCCTGTACGATTACTTTCTAATGGATATTTATTAGGTAAAGACGAATATATAGAAATAGCCAATATGTGTGATGAAGTCATTGGAGAGATAAAAACAATATCGGAAAAAGATTTTCAAAAAATTCAGAGACCAATTATAGGATATACTCTAGAAGAATATATTTCAAATATGATTTTATTTAATAAACAGTATAAAGGAAAATTTATTTTAGAAGTAACAATTATAAAGGAATATAATGATAATGAGGAATCTATTAATAAGATAAAAAGTATTATTTATGAATTATCTCCAGATAAAGTAATTGTTGAAAGAATGAACGATGAAAAATTTAAGCAAAAATTTGATATATCTAGTGAAAAATTTGATAAAATTTCAAAAACGTTATTAAACTTTTGAAAACATTAATGAAAAATATTTATATATGAAATAAAAATCTAATAGAGCTAATCTATTGGATTTTTTATATATAATATACTATGTATCTTTACTGAAATAACCCTTATTTATGAAGAGTATTTTATATTTAGGAGAGGGATTTTTTTATTTGTCCAAATAATATTATTTACTTAATTAATAATTATATTGTATATTACCAATAAAAAAAGACTCTTAAAAGAGTCTTTTCCGAAAAAATCTATATAATTATAATATAGTTATGTTTTCTGCTTGCTGACCTCTAGCACCTTTAACTATATCAAAGCTTACTTTTTGACCTTCTTCTAATGATTTAAATCCTGAAGTTTGTATAGCTGAGAAATGAGCAAATACATCATCTCCACCTTCTACTGTTATAAAACCAAATCCTTTTTCGTTGTTAAACCATTTCACTATTCCATTATTCATTAAAAATACTCCTATTAACCTATATCAAGATATACTTGATTTAATTGTGTATTACCACAAATACTATTGTATCATAGATTAATACAAATGTCTACTTAATTGTAATTTTTAGTTAACATTTTTTGCTTATGCTTAACCATAAAAAATTGAAAAGCTTTGTGTTACTATATATTGGTGTAAATGCAGATAAAATACTTTACTAACATTTAATTGACATAAATATTAAAATATAAAATTAAGAGATTTAAAAATCAATGTTTATTTGTGAAAAAAATAGATAGCTATTATTTTATATTGAATAATAGCTATCTATCTTAGAGAATATACAATTATGTATTAAGGTATTAATATTTTAATTTATATACAATATAAAATATATAAATATGATACTATTATAAAGCTAGAGAAGCCCATTTTTCACATTGAGAAATTCTTTTTCCATCATCACCTTGTTTTTTATCATATGCAAATTGAGTTAATATTTCACATGGAAATGTGTCACATAGGCCACAATGTGTAAGATTTTTATTCTCACAACATGATTTTACAGGACATTCTTCAGACCAAAAAGGTTTATCAATATTTGTACATCCAGCGCAATTTACATCTTCCTTATACTTACATTCACAACACAAAATTCCACATCTTGATTCTATCATTTTAAATCCTCCTCAAATATAAACTTTAATATAATCATATGTTAAAATTTATATTTCTCATTGTAAAAATCAGACAAATTTTTTATATAGGTTGTTGGATTAACACCACAAATAGATTTAAAATCATTTATAAAGTGAGATTGGTCATAATAACCTATATTTTGAGCTAAAGTTGTAAATGATATATTATTACTTTGTATTTCTTGTAGTACTGTATTTATACGTAATAATCTAAGGTATGTCTTAACACTCATACCAAGAGAATTATTAAAAATCCTATTTAAATGGCGTTCACTATAACAACTAATTTGAGCAATATTTTTAACAGACATAATAGAGTTTTGTTTCCTAGCATCTATAAGAATTGGTATTGTTAAATCTTTTATATTAGATTTAAATAAGTACGATAAAAATAACCTATCGAATTGTTCAATGAGTTCTTTAAGAGTATTGGACTTTTCAAAGATAGAATTAGTTTCGAAATCAAGTTGAGTGTTAAAGTCTTTAACAGGGATTATTAAATCGGCTGATTCTATCTGAGGAAAACCTGTTAAATAGTATACTCCACATGGAAGAAATTCAACAAATACTCTAAATAGTACATTTTCTATATCATTTTTTACAATAATAGTTTTTGTTGTAGCACCCCAAAATTTGCTAGTTATATCTTTTTTACTAAATTCAAATACGATACATCCACTGGCATCAGGTATCAATGTCAGGTTTTCTATAGAATTTTTATCTGGAAAAGTTATTGTATAGTGAGCTATATATGGTCTTAATAATTTGTGTGGTGAAATATATATATCATGATTGTGATTTTTTAGCATGTTTTTAATTTTTTCTATCATAAGTATATCCCCCTGATACTATTTAGTGATAAATAGATTAGTTTAATTTTAGTATTTTATGTAATAAAACATTCTGATAAAAAGTTTCATTGAGAGTATAAAGTATATAGAATAATTATAAAATAAAGTCTAAAAATGTACAATTATTAAAAAAAATATATGAACTCATGAAACTGGCATATTAGATAGAGTTAGGTATAAACTAAACACAGAAAATAATAGTGTTACTTTTATAATAGATACATATAAAGATATTTTTAAGAATAAAATTTATTATTAAATAAAAAATAAGGGAGAGTGATTTAATAGAATGGCATCAAAACAAATACCAAGAAATAATTTAGAAAAGTTTTTAAGAATAAGAGTTCTATCACATACAGGCGACAAAATACATATAAAATTACCTGTAAATTTTGCAAAGAGAATGATTGAAAACAATGCTTTAGATTTATTTAATGGAAAAGATGATGTAGTTGATGGTAAAAAAGTTACTGAAATACTAGTTAAGGCATTTGACTATGATTTAACTGGAGAAGTGGTTCATCTAGAAAGAAAAAATGGGGATATTATTAAAGTATCAATTGTGCAATAAAATTAATTTATAGGAATTTCAATTTGATGTAATTATAAAAAGATTATATAAAAAATGAATTATTTTACCATGTTAAAAGCTATATAAATTTGTTATTTTGCAAATTTATATAGCTTTTTAAGTATTCTTATTATGTGTGATAGATATAAAAAAATAGTATGTTTATATAAGTTAAGTTTTCTGTATTCTCACTAGTAATATATATTTTAGAAGTATTTTGAAAGTTAAACAATTGGCAGTATATTCTATTTTTCTATTGAAAATGATATAATATAGCTACTAAGAGGGAGGAGGACAAAATTTTGAAGTTAAAAACCTATCAATTGATTCTGATTGTTTGTATGATTTTTCTTTCTTTTCCAATAAAAATTAACTCTGCTTCAGATAGGGTTCCAGTTAAAGTCGGGTATTATGATGATGGCGATTATATGAGTCGAAATGAAAATGGAGAGTATATAGGATTTAATTTTGAATACTTACAAGAAATTACTAAGTACACTAACTGGAAATATGAAATAGTAGATTGTAAAAGTTGGGAAAATGCTCTTGAAATGTTAAAATCAGGTGAGATAGATGTTCTTCCTAGTGTCTATTATACAAAAGAACGTACAAAAGAAATGCTTTTTCCAACACTACCAATGTGTAATATCTATACAACTTTAAATGTAAAAGTGGATGATAC
This sequence comes from Clostridioides sp. ES-S-0123-01, assembly GCF_020658415.1. Classification (NCBI taxonomy): domain Bacteria; kingdom Bacillati; phylum Bacillota; class Clostridia; order Peptostreptococcales; family Peptostreptococcaceae; genus Clostridioides; species Clostridioides sp. ES-S-0123-01. Next base: position 537,263 of record NZ_JACVWD010000001.1, on the reverse strand, counting down.
TCGTTATGATTATGAGGATTTTGATTCATTTCAGGATATGAAAGTAGGTGTTATTAGTAATAGTAAGGATGCTGAAAACTTTAAAGAATATTGTAAAACAAATGATTTTGAAGTTAAAATTATATCTTATAAAGAAACAGATGATTTATTAAGAGATTTAAAAAATGGAAATCTTGATGGTGTTGCTATAACACATCTTGGTCGGACTAGTACATTTAAAAGTGTAGCACAATTTTCTCCAGAGCCACTCTATACTGTGGTTTCAAATAAGAAACTGGATTTATTATCTCAACTGAATTCTGCTTTGAATACATTGACACTTAGGAATTCAAGTTATGAAACAAAATTATATAATAAATATTTTTCTATAAGTACTGCTCAGAAGCCAGTATTTACAAAAGATGAGCAAGAATATATACAACAATCTGGTGAAATTTCAGCTGTTTATGATTCTACAAAGATACCACTAGAATATGGTGATTCAAAAACAGGTGAGTTTTCTGGTGTGGTTGCTGATTTATTTAAGGAAATTACAAATAACACTGGTTTAAAATTTAGATTTGTTTCTGCAAAAAGTTATAGTGAAGCACTTCAAGTATCAAAAGATTCTAGAATATCTATAGTTTGTGGTATGGAAAACGATTATATTAACAACCAAAAAAACAATATAAGAACAACGCAGTATTATTTACGTGCTCCAGTAGTTTTAGTTAGTGGAGAAAAAGAAAATGAAATTAAAAAAGTGGCAGCTGTAAATGGTTCTTTAATTGGACAAAATATTACTGAAGATGGGAAACTAGATAGAACTATAGAGTATTATAATTCTCCAAAAGAATGTTTTGAGGCTGTATTAAAGGATAAAGTGGATGCTGTTTATGTAAATACATATATTGCAGATTATCTATTGTCCAATCCTCGTTATGAAAAATTTTCTGTTTCGACCTTGACAAACTATGCAGAAGAAATAAGTATTGGTATTTCTGATTCTGCAGATTCGAGGTTATTTTCTATACTAGATAAATGTATTCAATATATGTCAACAGAACAAATGGACAGAATAATTTTAAAAAATACGATAATTCAATATGATATAACTTGGCAAGATATTATCCACCAGCATCCAATGGCAATTATTGGAGGCGTTATTATAGTATCAGCTATTATTATTATACTTTTGAGTTTTCTACTTTTATTAAAGTCAAAAAATAATAAACGTATTGAGAGTTTGTTATACCGAGATAGTCTTACAGGAATTTGGAATTTAAATAAATTTTGTAAAGAAGCTATTAAGAGTTTAAGAAGTGCAGAAAGTGGTTCATATGTGATTGTTTATTTAGATATAAAACAATTTCGAATGATTAATGACACTTTAGGTTTTTCAGAAGGAGATGAAATACTTTGTGCACTAGCTAAAGCTTTACAAGATTCTGTATATTTTGAAGAATCTTGTGCTCGCGTTTCTGCAGACCAATTTGTTATGTTATTAAAATACGATAGTTGGGAATGCTTAGAAGAACGTCTCTTCAAGATTGATAATCAATTAAATGGTTGGGTAGAAAAAATGAGAAAAACTTACCAACTTATTCTTGTATTTGGTGTATATATAGTAGATGAAGTTGAAAAACATGATATATCTCTCATGCTTGACCTAGCAAATTATGCAAGAAGAAATACAGAAATAACTCACAAAAGTTGTGTTGTACTTTATGATATGACTATGAGAGAGGAAGGGCTACATCAAAGAAACTTAACAGATAGAATGCAAATAGCCTTAGAACAAGGAGAGTTTGTTCCATACTTTCAACCAAAGGTAGATATGAATACAAATAAATTGGTAGGAAGTGAAGCATTGGTAAGATGGAATTATCCACATAAAGGTATAATAAGTCCTGCAAAATTCATTCCTTATTTTGAAAAAAACGGATTTGTGGTAGAAATTGACTTTTATATCTATGAAGAAGTCTGCAAAATGTTAAAGAGATGGATGGATTTGGGATTAAATATTAGTCCAGTATCCTGCAATTTTTCCAGAATTCATTTTAATAATGAAAGCTTCTCAGAAAAATTGATAGAAATAGCGGATTCCTATAAAATACCTCACAAATACCTTGAAATAGAAGTCACAGAAAGTATTTTTGTTGAAAATCTCAATCAGATTTTGAGTCATTTTAATCAACTAAGAGAATCAGAATTTCCTATTTCTATAGATGATTTTGGTTCTGGATATTCCTCTCTTGGCTTATTACAACAATTTTCTGTTGATATAATTAAGTTGGACCGTACATTTATACAAAAAGGAATGCATGGTAGTCGTGAACAAGCTGTCGTGCGTGGAGTGGTAAATATGGCAAAAGAATTAAATATGAAAGTTATATGTGAAGGGGTAGAAAGTATAGAACAAGTGAGAATACTAAAAAAAATTGGATGTTATTTGGCACAAGGATATTTTTATGCAAAGCCAATGCCACAAGATGATTTTGAGCAATTATTAAAAAATCCTGTGCTTAAAATCAAATCAAATGTTTAAGGTACTCGTTTATTATATAAGAGAAAAAGAAAAATACCTATTCTAAATTTATATTAACTAAATTGAAAAAGCTATAAATAATAGAATTATTATTTATAGCTTTTTATTATATTAAGTAGTTAATTAAAATTAAATACAAATTGTAGTCATTATATTTTCTGTTTAAGTTTTAAAACTTGTTTTACTATATTTGTTGAATGGTCAGAAATTCTTTCTAAGTTAGTAAGTAAGTCAAGGTAAAGTACACCAGCATCAATTGTACAACTACCATTATTTAATCTAATCATATGAGAATTTCTAAAAGTTTTTTCTAAGTAATTTACTTCATTTTCAACTTCTAAAACTTTGTTTGCTAATTCAAAATCTTTTACATCTAAAACTACTAAAGCATCCTTAAAGTTAGTCATAGTTTTATTGTATATTTCATAGATTTCTTTTATTGCACTATCAGAAAAGTTAACATTCATTTCTTTAACAGTCATAGCCAATTCAGCTATATTTTCAGCATGGTCAGATACTCTTTCGATATCATTTACTGTATTGAAAAGTAAATCTGTTCTAAATCGTTCATCATCTCTGAGTGGTTCTTTAGAAAGTTTTAACAAGTAATTTAATATATCTTTTTGCAATTTATTAACAACTTTTTCAGACTCAAAAGTTTTCTTAATATCCTCACTACTTTTATTTAAAAAACCTGCAATTGAATGTTCTAAAGAGTTTGTAGCCTTATGGCCCATTCTAACAACTTCTTGTACAGTATTACCAAGTGCTATAGATGGAGTACTAAACATTCTTTCATCTAAGTACTTAGTATTGTTTACAATTTCTGACTCAGTTTCCTTAATAGGTATAAGTTTATTTGCTAATTTAACTATGTATTTAGAAAATGGCAATAATATTATAACATTTGTAAGATTAAATAAAGTATGTGCATTTGCTATTTGTCTAGCTGTGTCAGTTGGGTCAAAATGAGTAACTATTGCTGATATAGGTTTATTTAAAACAAGCATAAATATTATTGTACCAATGACATTAAAGCTTAAATGCATTACAGCTGCACGTCTAGCATTTCTATTTGCACCAACACTTGATAAAAGTGAAGTAACACAAGTACCAATATTATCTCCATAAAGTATAGGTAAAGCAGCTGATAGAGGAAGTATTCCTTGAGAAGCTAAAGCTATTAGCATACCCATAGAAGCACTTGAACTTTGTATGATACCAGTGATTGCAAATCCTGCTAATATACCAAGGATAGGATTTTTACTAAAATATAAGAGTGTATCAGTAAATCCCTTATACTCAGCAAGTGGAGCTACTGCATCTTTCATAAATTCCATACCTGTAAATAATATACCAAAACCAATAAGTATTTCAGCTAAGTGTTTTGTTTTTTGATTTGATGTAAATAAATAAAATACTATACCTATACCTAATGCAATTGGGGCTATTCCTTCAAGATTAAATGAAACTAATTGGGCAGTAACAGTAGTACCTATATTTGCACCCATTATTACACCAATGGCTTGACTTAGATTCATTATTCCTGCATTTACAAAACCTACAACCATTACAGTAGTAGCACTTGAACTTTGTATGATACCTGTAACAACTGTACCCACCAATACACCCATAACAACATTACTTGTTAAGAGTTCGATGATTTTCTTTAATTTGTCTCCTGCCGATTTTTGTAAACCTTCTCCCATTAAACTCATTCCATAAAGAAAAAGTCCAAGTCCACCGATAAGACTAACTGCTATATTCACGATATTTCCTCCCTTAAGAAATTAATAAATTTTTTATATGAATTATAAACTTTATTAACTAAAATTTATCGTTTCCATAATATAGAATAACAAATTTTGTCAATTTAAATATTAACGTTTTGTTAAGTATAGGTTAAGAGAATGTTAAATCTTTAAGTTGTTGTTAATTTGAGAAAACTTATATCATATAGTAATTTAAATACTTAAGGTGATATTTAGCATATTTTGGATAAAGTCAACTTAACAAAGAATTAACTGTTTTCGTCAAAATATTTATAATTAAAAAATATCATCCTTTGCAGAATGATATTTTTTAATTATAAATATTTTTATATTCAATTGGTGTAAGGTTGTTGAACTTTTTAAAAACCATACTATAATAATTTTGGCTATTGAACCCAACAAATACAGCAACATCTAAAATAGACATGTCTTCTCGAAGCAAATATTTTTTACTTTTTTCGACTCGAACCTTATTGAGAAAGTTAGTAAATGTATATCCACTTTCTTTTTTAAATAGGGAGCAAAAATAACTTTTATTAAGTTGTAAATCATTACATATATCACTTACTGTTATATCCTCTGAGTAGTTTTTATGAATATAATCGATAGTTTTTTTTACATAAAAACTAAGAGCTGGTTTGTGTTTCATTTTATCATTACATATTTCTGATAAAAGATTTGATATATAATCTACACATGATAGAGGCTTAAATGGTATATCAGAAAACTCAATATCATTATTAATGCATGATTTAAAAGGCCCTATAACAAAATAGCCACTAGAAATATCAAATTTATGTATTGGCATAATTAAAAATTGTATGTCATTGCAAAAACTTAACATTATATAGGATAAGTTTTTATTAGATATAAAATCTGTGCTTTTTATATTATTGAATATGTTTAAACTTGAAAAGTATATTTCTAGTTTATCACTGTAGCCAACACTACAAAGTTCTTTTAAATCCTTATTAATCACTTTTGTTGGGATATTACAACAGTCAAAAAAATCATTAATGATAAGTTCTATATCATCTTTAAAACATTTCAAAAAATCACCTCATCTAAATTTATACAAATATTTTTATAAAAAAACAAATATAGTTAAGAATTTAAAAAACATATCGCGTAAAATAGTTATTGCGAATGATAATTAATTTCGTTAAATAATATTATGATGTAAGAGAGGTAAAAAGTCAATGAAAAAAATAGCTATTTATGGGAAGGGAGGAATTGGAAAATCAACAACAACTTCCAATTTATCTGCATCACTTTCTCATTTAGGATATAAGGTTATGCAAATAGGATGTGACCCTAAATCAGATTCTACTAAAAATTTAATGAAAGGAAAATTTATACCAACAGTTCTCAATGTAATGAAAAAGAAGAAAGATGATTTAAAACTTGAAGACATAGTATTTGAAGGATATGGTGGAGTATTATGTATTGAAGCAGGAGGCCCAACTCCAGGAGTAGGTTGCGCTGGAAGAGGCATAATAGCGGCCTTTGAAAAATTAGAAGAATTAAAGGCATTTGAAATATATAATCCAGATGTAGTAATTTACGATGTACTTGGAGACGTTGTTTGTGGAGGATTTTCAATGCCAATAAGAAATGGATTTGCAAATGAAGTGTATATAGTAACTTCTGGAGAAATGATGTCAATGTATGCTGCTAGTAATATATCTTTAGCTGTAGAGCAATTTAAAAATAGAGGATATGCTTCTTTAAAAGGACTCATATTAAACGCTAAAAATGTTGAGAATGAAATAGAATTAGTTGAAAAATTGGCTGATGAAATAAAAAGTAAAGTTTTTCACTATATCCCAAGAAATAAAATCATGCAACAGTCTGAGAATAATGGAAGAACCGTTATAGAAGAAGATAAAGATGATGAAATGTCACAAGTATATATAGAACTTGCAAATAAGATTATGCAAAGTAACTAGATAAATATAAGATTAAAATAGAAAATACAGATTTAAAATAAAGTTTATTATGGAGGAAATTTTTATGAAATTTAAAAAGATATGTTCAGTATTTTTACTTAGTGCATTAATATTAACAGGATGCTCAAAACCATCAAATGATGAGTCTGCAAATAAGGAGTCAAATAACAACGTAAAAGTTGTTTCAGCCACAGTAGCAGCAACACAAGTACTAGATAAATTAGATGCTACTTTAGTAGGTATTCCAACGACTAAATCTGAATTGCCAGAAAAATATAAAAATCTACCAGAAGTAGGACAAGCTATGAATCCTGACTTAGAAATTGTAGCATCTCTTGAGCCAGATGTATTTATAGTTGATAGTATGTTTAAAGAAAATGTTGAGAAGAGTATGAAAGAATATAACCTAGATACATTCTATTTTGAAACTGGAACATACACAAAGTTTCTTAAAAGTATAGAAAATTTAGGTAATAAAATAAATAAACAAGATGAAGCAGAAAAACTTATAAAAGAGCTAAAAGGAGTAGAAGAATTGGTCGTAGAAAAATCAAAAAAACAGGATAAAAAACCAAGAGTAGCTATTTTATTTGGTGGTGGAAATAGTTTTATGCTAGCTACAAAGAGCTCATATCTTGGTGATTTGGTTAAAACAGTAGGTGCTGAAAATATAGCTGATAACTTAACAGATAGTGTGGATTCAGATTATATACAATTTAGCTTAGAACAAATTATAAAAGAAAATCCAGATTACATACTTAGATTTGCACATGGGAATATAGAAGAGACTAAAAAAGCATTTGATGATTCTTTTGATAAAAATCCTGCATGGGCTACATTGAATGCAGTGAAAAATGGAAAAGTTATAGATTTAGACTCAAGTATATTTAATGTATCAGCAAATATACATGTCAAAGATTCAATAAATAAACTGGGAGATATCTTATATGGAGATAAATAGATTTTAGGTGAATAATATGGATAATAAAAAAGTCTTATTGATATTTACAGGGTTGATAACTGTAATTATTTTATTAATTGTTTTTTCTACTGTAGGGAGTGTAAATTTAAGTATTGGGGAAATATTTGATGCATTGATAAATGAAAATAATACAATGGTTACTACAATAGTTTATAAAATGAGGTTGCCTAGAAATATTTTAGCAGCGTTAGTTGGTGCAAATCTAGCAGTTTCAGGATTATTGTTACAAGCTGTTATGAAAAATCCATTAGCAGACCCTGGTATAACAGGTATATCTACAGGAGCAAGTGTAGCTGCTATTATAATATTGCTTTTATTTCCACAATATACAAGTATGTTACCAATAGTTGCTTTTATAGGAGGACTCATATCTTGTGGAGTAGTATATTTGATGGCGTATAAAAATGGGCTTAGACCAGAGCGAATTATACTAGCTGGAGTCGCTGTAAACACTATATTAGGTGGTGTTATATCGTATTTATCAACTATGTATAGTGAAAGAATTCAAAGTGCAATGTTGTGGTTAAACGGAAGTTTAGCCACAAAGACTTGGTTAGATGTAAATATGCTAATATGGTATTCTGTTATAGGATTGATAGGAGCAATTTTACTTATCAGAAGTACAAATGTACTGCAACTAGGAGATGACGCAGCTACAAATCTTGGCTTCAATGTAAATAAAAGTAGGTTTCTAATCTCATTAGTAGCTATATTTTTAGCAGGTGTTTCTACCTCCATAGTTGGTGTCATCAGCTTTGTGGGCCTTATAGTACCACATATAACTCGTATGTTGCTTGGTAGTGACCATAAATATACGATACCATTTAGTATAGTACTAGGGAGTATAGTATTATTAATTGCAGATACATTAGCAAGAACAATAGGAGGCTCTATAGAGATTCCAGTAGGCGTTATTATGTCTATAATAGGGGGTCCATTCTTCTTATATTTATTAAGAAAGAGAGGCGGTTATTAATGTTCAATGTAAAAAATGTCAAAATAGGTTATGAAGATAAGATTATCATAGACAATCTGAGTGTGAGCATTAAGGAAAAAGAAGTAGTTTCTATATTAGGTCCAAATGGTTCAGGAAAATCTACGCTACTTAAATCCTTATCTAGAATTTTGAAAATTAAACAGGGTGACATATATATTGGTAAGAAAAATATGAAAGTCATGAGTAATAAAGAAATTTCGAGGAAAGTGGCATTATTAGCTCAACATAATGCCTCCTTAAAGGATATAAAAGTAAAGGATTTAATATATTATGGAAGAATACCACATAAAGGTTTTTTTGAAAGTAAAAATAAAAATGATGAAGAGATAGTAAATTGGGCAATGAGAAATACAGGTCTTGAAGCATATAAAGATAAATTGGTAAGCAATTTATCTGGAGGAGAAAGACAAAGAGTATGGTTAGCGATGGCACTTTGTCAAAAGCCAGATATACTTTTATTAGATGAACCTACAACATATTTAGATATATCTCATCAATTAGAACTAATGGAACTTGTAAAAGATATAAATAAAAAATTTGGAATGACTATAATTATGGTTCTACATGATATAAATCAAGCGAGCAAATACAGTGACAGACTTATTATTATGAATAATGGTGCTATAGTAGCGGATGGCCATCCTAATAACGTAATAAGTGAAGAAATAATAAAAGATGTTTATAAGGTAAAATGTGATATAGATATAGACCCAATTAGCAAAAAGCCTAGGATTCATCCAATAATGTTATGTAGAAGAACTAGTAGTATATAAAGTTTTAACATTTGAAATGACCACAGTTTAAAAATATAAAAAGTAATATAAGTGTAACTTTAAATTTATAAAGTTGTATAAGTAATAGGATTGGAAAGGAAAAAATATGTATACTTTAAATGTATTAAATAGATTAAAAGATATAGCATATGATAAAGATATAAAATCTTTATCATATGCTGTGTTTCCAGGGACTCATTGTCCATTGTTTGGAGTTGTATTAACTGCATCATATATAAAAAACATGGCTCTTGTGATAGTAGGAACAAATGAATGTACTTATTATAGTAAAAACTTTGCATATCATAGACAGTCTGGTCAAGATAGTGTTTATTCAGTAGTTCTAAAAGATAAAGATATAGTTTTTGGTGCAGAAAAAAAAGTAATAGAAGCTGTAAAGTATATTTCAGAAGTTGAAAAGTTTGATGCAATAATGATAGTAACTACATGTGTACCAGAGTTAATAGGTGAGGATTATAATGCTTTATCTGAGGAATTGGAAGAACTGATAGGTATCCCTGTTTTAGCAGTTAATACCGAACATTATACTTGTAATTCTCATATAATTGGAATGACTAGAGCTTTAAAGAGTTTATCATCAGTTATGGAGAATCATACAAATAAAAAAGGTGTTAATATTTTAGGGCATAGACAAGAGAATGTAGAAGATACAGAGCTTGTAAAGTTACTTTTTAAAGAAGGCGTAAAAATAAATTGTGTAATACCATCTAAATGTACTATAAGAGATATAAAAAGTGCATCTAGTGCTAAATTAAATATAGTAACAGACATGATAGCATTGGATTTAGCTGAAGATATGAAAAATAAATTTGGAATAGAATACATATATTTTGATAAAAACATGAAAGAGTCAATTATAATGGAAAACTATAATAAACTTTGTAACATTTTAGATATAGATGTACAAGATGAATTATTAGAACAAAGACAAAAATACAATTTGTTATTGAATAAATGTAGACTTCTAATGGAAGGTAAAAAGCTAATTTATGGGAATACACCAATGATGGCGTTTGAAACAGTGGATTTCTTAACAGAATTAGGGTTAGTGCCAGAATTTATACAAGTGCGTGAACTTTATGAACAAGATGGTTTATTTAAAGACAACATAATAAAAAAAGGACACAATCCATATATAAGCAGAATTGCGAATATAGCTCCACTTAGAAGTTTGTATGATACTATAAATGCAGATATTTATATAGGCCATGAAAATCCAATGTTATTAAAAGAAAAAGGACTTATGCAAATAACGTTAGACGAACATGCACAAAAAATAGGGTTTGAGCTTCCAATAGGCATAATGGAAACTTTAATTAAATTGTTTGATGTGGAGAAAGTTACAAGAAAGGAAGTGATTTAATATGGAAGTATATAAATATTTTCCAAATCCTTCTGATAGAATGGGAATAATATTTACAGTATCATCAATAAGTGAAGCCTGTGTCATAGAATTTGGCCCATCAGGAACAACTCACTATGCGATAGAAGCAATTGGAAGTTTAAATGGAGAAGACAAAGCAAAGATTTATTCAACTCATATGAGTGAAAGTGATGTTACGTTTGGAAATTATGATAGATTAGAAAAGGCTATAATTGAAATAGATAATAATATTAACCCAAAATATATATTTGTAATGGCTTCATCTGTATCTTCTATTATAGGTGTGGATATAGTAGGAATTTGCAATATCATAAGTGATTCTGTAAACTGTAAGTTAATCCCAATTACAACAGGTGGATTAAGAGAAGATTATAATCAAGGAGTTGAAGATTTTCTTTATATATTAGCAAAGGATGTAGTAAAAGAGAGCAATGAAAAAATTGATAGTTTTAATATAATTGGATGTAATATAGACCAATATAACTTTTTATCAGATTGTGAAGAAATTAAAAGGATGATAAAGACTTTTTTCAAAAAAGAAGTAAATGTAACCTTTACATCATACACATCAATAGATGAAATAGAAAATGCATCTAAATCTAGTTTAAATATAGTACTTAGGAAAGAAGGTATTAAAGCAGCAACTTTTATGAAGGATAAGTACAATATACCTTATGTGTATAAAAAGCCTTATGGAATAAAAAATACTGAAGAATTTATTAAAGACATACAAAAAGTAACTATGTGGGATTTGGATAAAAGTGCTTATGAAGCTGAAGTATCTAACATAAAAAGACAAGTATTTAATATAAAAAGGAAGTTTTATTTTTATAAGGAAAGCAAAAAATGTGCTGTATTTGGAGATTATGACACTGCTTTAGGATTTAAAGATTTATTGAATGAATTAGGTCTTGAAGTTGATAGAGTTAATATATTGCATAATACAGATTGTAATGAAGAATCTGTATATATTGGAAATAATGAGTTAGAAAGAAATAAATATTTAAAAGAAAATGAGTTATTGGTTTTATTTGGAGATGGTACTAGTATTGATATGAGTCACAATTCAAAGTTAGATATACAGATAAGTAATCCAAACCTAAAAAGTGTAAATATATATCCATATACACCATTTATTGGATTAAGAGGAGTGCTTTACATAATTGAAAGAATACTTAATATATCACTATAAGATAGATTTATTAAAAGGTTAATACATATTTTCTCACAATAATTTATGAATTCTGTTAGGATTTGTAAGATATGGGATATAATATAAATAAGTAAATTTTATAAATAGATAATTTACTTGCTTTATTTTAATTATGTTGGAGAAGTGGGGGAATAGGTTATGGAAAGACTAATGGAGCTTTTAGAAAGAAAATTTTTAAAAGATGTAGAACTCTTAGAATTGGAAGATATAGAAAATGTAGTAGAGTGTAAAATGACACAGCCATACAATGCTCACTATAATGAATACTTAGTAAAAGTGAAAAATGGAGATATAATAGAAGAATATTTTGTGTATTTAAAACATAGATAGATGTAAAAGAGGTGTGTATTTTATTTGTAATATTACAAAATAAATACACACCTCTTTTAGTATTAGAGCGTAAAACTATAAAATTTTAATTTATATCTATTTGATATTTTCAACAATATCAGTTAATATTGAGTCTAAATCATTGCTAATGTCTGTAACACCATTATGAGTAATATCTATGATTTCTTTAGTCATAGGAAGTTCACCTAGAAGTTTTAAATCTAAATCATTTAAAAACTTTTCAGTAGATTCACCATCAAATAGTTTGATTTTTTTAGAACAATCAGGACATTGAATATAACTCATATTTTCAATAACTCCAAGAACATTTATGTTCATTTTTTTAGCCATATTAACAGCTTTTGATACAATCATAGATACCAAATCTTGAGGAACTGAAACCATAACTATTCCACTTATAGGTATAGATTGCATAACTGTTAATGCAACATCTCCAGTGCCTGGGGGCATGTCTATAAGTAAATAGTCTAGTTCTTCCCAAAGTACATCAGTATAAAATTGTTTTACAACTCCTCCAACTAGAGGTCCTCTCCAAACAACAGGTTCATTTTCGTCATCTATCATAAGATTTATAGACATTACTTTTATGTTATTTGAATTTTCTACAGGATAAATATAAGAACCATCAGAATAAGCTTTTACATTTTTTAGACCCATAAGTCTAGGAATACTTGGTCCTGTTATATCAGAGTCTAATATACCAACTTTATATCCCATTTTATTTAGTTTATTAGCAAGTAAAGCAGTTACAGTCGATTTACCAACTCCACCTTTCCCACTCATAACACCAATTATTTTTCCAAATTTATTGTTAGGGTTATTTTCAATAGAACAATTTGATTGACTATTACAATTTCCCTTTGATGGACATGAATTACAATCTGCCATATCTATTACCTCCAATGTTTAGTATTTATTAGATTATTTGTAACCTACATATACTATTTTAGTACAATTAAACAATAAAGTCATTATTTAAAAGGAACTTAGAATATTTTCTATTAATCAAATAGTAATTTATTATAAAAAAAAGAAGGTAATAAAAAAATATAACCTTCTCAATAAAATGGTTGTTTCAATTGACCTATAGAGTTTAATCATATAAACATATAGGAAATATTTCAATATATTATACATAAATGGTCATTTTATAAGTATAACTGGGAATTATATATTTTTTATAGAAGTTTGTTGAAAAACAATTAAAAATCATGAAGAAAAAAGATATAATTAGAAATGTAGTGATAAATTTAAAAATGTGGTAATAAATATTTTACTAAAAATGATAGCATTGAAATATTTTAAATAACATCAGGAGGTATATAGATGGAAATAAAACCAAGAAGTGCAAAAGTAGAAGAGTTTGATAAAGTAACAGGATTAATAAACTATGTGTTTAGAATATCAAGAAACTATAAGCCAACTATGGTGGAAGAGTTTCCCCTTTTATTGAATAAAGATAACATAGAAAATATGATTATAATATCAGAAAATGAAAAAGTAGTTTCAGATGTAAACTATTTGGTACAAGATGTATCTATTCAAGGAAATAAACTAAAGGTTGCAGCTATAGGTGGAGTATGCACACATCCAGATTATGAGAAGAAGGGATATTCATCTAAAATACTAGATAAAGCAGAAGAAAAAATGTTTTCTGATGGTGTAGATGTTTTAATTATTTCAGGGACAAGAAGTTTATATAGTAGAAGAAACTGTAGTGTAGTGAAGAGTTTCTATAAATATACAATAAAGCCAGAAAATATTGAAATACCATATGAAATAGTTGAATTTGATGAAACTAATTTTGAAAAAGATGCTGATTTAGATAAAATGATTGAATTATATAATCAAAATAGTACTAGATTTATAAGAACGAGAGATGAATTTAAAAAATTATTACATGCAGCTACTATTGCTTGGGGGCCAATTGATTATAAGAAAGTATTTATAAAAGAAAATAGTAATATAATAGGATATTTAATAATAAGAACAATAAAAAAAGAAGGTTCTATTATAGGAGAAGTGGTTGAAATAGGAGTGAATAATATAAATGTTGAAAATGTATTAAAATATGTTACGAATAAATTTGGTTTAGAGTATTTAGACTATAAGGTACATGTAAGAAATCTAAAGGACCAATTAGAATGTAATGAACTAAAGTCTTTAGATTATCAACAAGGAACAATTAAAATAATAAATTACAGTAAATTATGTGATAATTTAAAAGGTTATTTTAATCAATATGTAGATTCTGAACTATTAGAGCATATTGAGTTTAAACAAGTTGAAAATAAATATATCATCAAATATAAGGAAGAGGAGCTTATGATAGAAAGTTTAGATAAACTTAACAAGCTATTTTTCGAAAGAAATGAAGAACAATACAATGAATTTAAACATTTAAAAAAAATATATGAATTTACTACAAAAGTATTTCCTATAGATTTTCCATGGACTGCAAATTTAAACTACCAATAATTATTATACTTTTTACCTAAGATTTAAAAGAAATGTTCTTAAAGATGGTTTAAAGAAGTTGATTCAATTAGCCAATCAAAGAAGAGATTACCTACATCAAGTAACTTGAGTATAAAGTTATTTAGTATGGAAGATTAGTTCAATGAGTGTTGGAAAAGTACTTTTATGAAGGAATTTGAAAGGATGAGTATTATATGGACATACTTGAAAAAATAGCAGAATGTATATTAAATATGGGTGTAAATAATATAGAAGAGTTAGTAAAAGACGCTATAGAGGAAAATATTAATGTAGAGGATATATATGAATATGGGTTAAACAAGGGTATGATAGGTGCTTTAGATAAGTTTGAGAATAAAGAATACTATCTTTCAGAAGTGATAGTATGTACAGATGCATTAAACAAAGGTATTAGCATCTTAAAGGGCACTGGAAAGATAAAGAAAAAATCAAAGGGAGTAATTTTAATGTCTGTAGTAGAAGGTGACACCCACGAGATTGGAAAAAATATTGTAAAAGTAATGGTTGAAGCTACTGGATATAAAGTAATTGATTTAGGTGTAAATAGAAAAAGCGAAGATATAATAGAAGAAGCTATAAAAAACAATGTAGATATAATAGGTTTATCTTCAATGATGACAACGACAATGGAAAACATGAAATCAGTAATAAATAAGCTTAATAGACTTAATTTAAGTAAAAGGCCAAAGGTAATAATTGGTGGAGGTCCTGTAAGTATGGATTTTGCAGAAGAGATAGGTGCAGATGGATATAGTCCAAATGCTCCAAAAGCAGTTAAATTAATAGACAAACTTATAGGAGGAGAAATTTAAAATGTTTTCAGATATGACTTTATTGCAATATATAAATAGTGAAGATAGAGGATTTTTCCTGCCGGATATGGGTACAAATGGTTTATTTTTAATAAATAAAAAAGCATATGAAGTATATGATAGTGTAGATTTACAATTGGAATTAGCAAGAACTATGGACAAATATTTTGAATCAGATTTTATATATTCATTTTGTGATGGAATTACATTTTGTGAGACTCTGGGCTTAGAGACACTAAGACCAGATTACGATTTTCCAAGTGTATTGACACATACAATAACAGATAGTGAAAAGTTGAGAAAATTAGATGTACCAGACCCTTATACAAGTGGACGTATGCCACTCAATCTAGAAAGCTTGTCACTAATATCAAAAACTATAAAAAAACCATTGTATGAATCAATACAAGGTCCATTTACTCTTGCAGGTCAATTAGCTGGGGCTACACAACTTTTAAGGTGTATAATAACTGATAAAAAATTTGTGGAGGAGTTATTAGAATTCACTACTGAGTTAGTAAGGCGATATGCTGTGGCTGCAAATAAAGCAGGCGCAAAATATATTTCAATAGCAGAGCCAACATCAGTAACTTTAAACAAAGCTAGATTTGATGAATATATAGTAAAAAATTTAAATAAGATATATGATGAACTTGATTGTTGGAAAGGTATGCATATATGTGGAGACACAAGAGAGTTGTTAGATAATATGTTGAGTTGCAATATAGATGCAGTAAGTTTAGACCAAATTCTAGACTATGAAGAGATTGCACCAAGAATTCCAAAAGATATAGTTTTAATTGGAAATTTAGACCCAATAAAACTTCTTGGACGTTCTACACCTGATAAAATCACAAAGGAAACACTAAAGTTGTTAAAAAAGATGAGAAAGTATGATAATTTCCTATGCGATTTTGGTTGTAACTGTTTAAATACAACACCAGTAGAAAATTTACAAGCAGCCATAAAAGCAGGCAGAATTAGTTATAAAGAATTAGATAGGATTGGTATGAATGAGTTGGAATAACAGTAAAAATATGCCTTATTTAGAATTTATAGATTTAGAAAATATTTATATAAATAAAGATACAGTGCTAAAGTTTTTGGGATATTCTAATAGAAAAGTTCCAGAAATGATTAATGAAATAGTTGAAGAAGAAATAAAAAGTATAAAAAGCATATTGAATATTAAAGTTTATATAAGTGAAATTGATACTGATAAAATGCCTAAAGAGTGTAAAAAGGCATTTGCTATTTTATATACTATAGGAGATAAAATTGATATTAAGATGAACGACTACATGAAAAATTGTAATATGATGGCAGGTCTAGCACTAGACAAAATAGGTGTAGTATGTTTAGATTACATTAATGAAAAAATAAAAATGTATTTAAAGGAAACCTATAGTAATCTCAATATATCATACGAGATATATCCAGGAGATAAAGATTTTAAAGTTGAAAATCAAAAAGACATTTATGAATATATAAAAAATAAATACAATAATTTGGAAATAAAAATCAATGATTATCATCAATTGGCTCCTATAAAAAGTGTCGCGATGCTCATATTAATGGGTGATAAGGAAAATACTGAATCAAGATGCAGTAAATGTATTAGAAAGTGTTTTTAGAAATTTTTACAAGATTAAAGTTGATATTGGCAAGTTGCAATAATTTTTTTAGCTTAAATATACGCTAGCTAAAAAAATTATTGCAAAATAATAAGATTCTACTTATAAATTATAATAAATTTTTTAATTCAATGAGAGTGTTTATTTCATAAGTTGGTATAGAACTAGTATAATTTATACTGTTATTGGAGTTTAACCAACAAGTATCTATTCCTGAATTTATTCCTCCTAATATATCTGAAGTTAAACTATCACCAATCATCAAAGCCGAAGTTTTATCATAACACTTAAACTTTTTAAATGCATATTTAAATATTTCTGGATTCGGTTTTGATACTTTTACTTCTTCTGATACAATCATTCCATCAATATATTTTTTTATTTCTGAGTTTTTAAGCCTATTATTTTGGACTTTAGAAATTCCGTTTGTTATTATGATAATTTTATATTTACTTTTAAGGTATGGCAATACATCAAGTGTACCTGGCATTAAAAAAGTACATTCTGACAAAAGATTTAAGTACATTTTACTAAGAATTATAGGGTCAACATTTAATTTCATTTCCTTTGCAAAAAGTTCAAATCTAAGTAGCTTAAGCTCATCTAAAGTTATAGTGTTTTTTTCAAGGTCAAGCCAAAGCTTATCACTTATATTTCTATATATTTTTATACATTTTTCAAAGTTAAAATCCAATCCAAATTTAGATAAAAGTTTCTTGAAAGCATAAGATTCACTCTTTTTAAAATCAAATAAAGTATCATCTGCATCAAAAAATATAAATTTATATCTCTTCATAAGGTATACCCTTTATAGTATAACTGCAAAAACTACTTTACTTTCACTATTAGAATTATTTTGCCATTTGTGCTTTGTTCCTAGAGGAATCTTAACACTATCACCTTTGAATAGAGTAAATTCATCATCATCCATAAATAGTTTGACTTCTCCTTCTAAAATGTATGCAATTTCATCTCCATTATGAGTAATTCTATCAACACAAGAAGATGTATTTGGAGCCAAATCCATAATAGCAAATTCTAAGTTACCACTAGAATCTGGAATTAAAACTTCATATACAACATCATTACTTCCAGGTAAAATAACTTTCTTTCTACTATCGCGTCTCACTATTAAACTTTTTTTATCTACTTCAGATACAAAAAATGTAAATAGAGGAACATTTAGAGAAGAGGCTATAGATTTTAATGAGTTTACAGATGGATTAGCAAGACCTCGTTCTATTTGACTCAATAATGATGGTGTAACATCTGCTAGTTTTGCTAAATCTCGAATACTTAGATTTTGTTTTTTTCGA
Source organism: Clostridioides sp. ES-S-0123-01 (assembly GCF_020658415.1). NCBI lineage: Bacteria > Bacillati > Bacillota > Clostridia > Peptostreptococcales > Peptostreptococcaceae > Clostridioides > Clostridioides sp. ES-S-0123-01. Next base: position 519,033 of record NZ_JACVWD010000001.1, on the reverse strand, counting down.
ACTTCAGCTATTTTTTCTCCTAAATTTAAATCATTCATATAAATATCCTCTCTTTTTCGTTTTAAAAATATTACTTTAAAATAACCTAAATAAAAAGATTATATAGTATGAAATCATTATAACATATAAGATATAATTTTGAATAAATAATGTTAAATCTAATTGAATAAATTAAAATATAATTGACAAGTGGATACAGAATACTTAAAATATATTTAAATAAAATTAAATTAAGTAAAAAATAATTAACTTACTTTAAGATAGGAGGGAATAGTGTGCAAATAACAACTTTTGGAGCTATATTTGGCTTATTAGTAGCAATTATTTTAATTATAAAGAAATTTCAAGCTGTATATAGTTTAATGTTAGGGGCATTTGTTGGGGGAATAATTGGAGGAGCGAGTATAACAGAAACTGTAGATTTTATGGCAACTGGAGCTATGAATATCTCACCATCAATTCTTAGAGCTTTAGCATCAGGTGTATTGGCTGGAAGTCTAATAAAAACAGGAGCAGTTGATAAAATATCAGAACAAATCGTAAAGATATTAGGAGAAAAGAGAGCCTTACTTTCTATAGCTGCTTCAACAATGGTACTTGCAGGAGTAGGTGTAAATTTGGATGTATCTGTAATAACTGTAGCACCAATAGGCTTATACATAGGAAGAAAATTAAACTACTCTAAATTAGCAATACTTTTAGCTATGTTAGGTGGAGGTAAAGCAGGTAATATAATATCACCAAATCCAAATACCATTGCGGTAGCAGGAAATTTTTCTGTAAATCTATCTAGTGTTATGATAGCAAACGTAATTCCAGCAATTGTTGGTATTGTGATTACAGTTGTTTTGGCAAGTTTATTAATAAATAAAGGAAACAAGGTGGAATCATATGAACTCTTGGAGCAAAGAGAGGACTTACCAAGTTTGTTTAAGTCATTCTGTGGTCCAATTGTAGCTATATTTTTATTGTTTTTAGGAAATATATCACCTATAGTAATAGACCCTATGGTTGCACTTCCTATAGGAGGAGTAGCGACCTTAATAGCTACAGGAAATTTGAAGAATACAAGAGAGTATTTATCTTTTGGATTATCTAAGATGCAAGGTGTATGCATATTATTACTCGGAACAGGGACTATTGCAGGTATTATACAAATGTCTGAATTACAACAGAGTACAATAGGTATACTACAATATTTAAATATGTCACAATTTTTATTAGCACCAATTTCAGGTATACTTATGTCACTGGCAACAGCATCATCAACAGCTGGAGCTACTATAGCATCATCAACTTTTTCTGATGCTATATTAAGTGGTGGATTATCGCCAATTTCAGGTGCATCAATTGTTAATGCAGGTTCTAGTGTATTTGAACAATTACCACATGGTTCATTATTTCATACTAGTGCAGGTAGTATAAATATGGATATAGGTGAAAGATTTAAATTGATTCCGTATGAAGCACTAATAGGAATAGTAATGACTATAGTTTCAACATCTATACAATTAATCTTATAATAAATATAAATATTTAATGAAAAAAGTAGGATTTTGTTATTAAATATTGAATTTATATAAAAAAGAAAGATTGGAGTTTTAAGGTGAATAAAAAAAAGATAGTAATTATAGGGATTATTTATTCATTTTTAGTTGTAGTTTTACTCGCAAATATGTATGTAGGTATGGAGTATAATTTGAATATATTTGAATATGTTAAGAAATCACTTCCATTTACAGAAGAGGAAAAACAATGGCTAAAAAAACATGAAAATTTAGTTTATAGTTCTGACCAGAGCTCTCCTCCTCTTAGATATAAAGGTCAAGAAGATGGTCAATACAAAGGAATTGTTGTTGATTTAATTAATTCCCTATCAATCCAAATAGGGAGAGATTTCTATTTTAAACCAAATACATGGTGGAAAGAATCCTTTGTAAATCCAGTGGATGATAGTATAAGATTTTTTGACTTAATTCCATCAAAAGAAAGAGCAAATAAGTTTGTATTTACTGACCCAATTTATACGTTAAGCGCAAATATATTGAAAGATAAAAAATCACAGAATATAAATAGTTATAGAGATTTAAAAGGAAAAACAATAGCAATACCAGAGGGTGACTATTCTATAAACTTTTTGAAACAAAGAGTTGATAATATAGATATTGTGTTGACTCCAGATATAAAGACTGGAGTCAATTATTTAATGTCAGGTAAAGTAGATGTAGTTGTTGGTGATGAACCAGTACTACAATACTATGTAATAAACTATGAACTTTCAGATAAATATAGTATTTTAAATACTCCTATTTATACCAAAAAGGCAGTTCTCGCTGTTCCTAAACAATATGAAGAATTAGTTGGTATTTTAAATAAGGGAATTTTTAAACTTCAGAAAAATGGTGTATATAAAGATTTAAATAAAAAATGGTATTCTATATATAATGAAGTTGATGATGTATTATATGATAGAGGAGTCATACCAATCATTTATATTTTTATAGGCATAATTTTGATATCTATTTATATTTTTTATAGTTATACATATTTATTAAAAATAGAAATAAAAAGGAAAACAGAAGAAGTAATAGAAAATAAGAAGGCTTTAGAGGCTACATTTAATAGTATCACAGACATAATAATGCTTATAGATGACAATTACAATATAGTTGAATCAAATAAAGTATTCTATGATTTTATCAATGAGACACAATATAAAAAAGAAGAATTAATTGATATAATAAAAAATATTATTGAGAATACATTTTCTGAAAATACACATGAAACAAGTGAAATAGAATTGAGTAATAAAATTTTGAAAATAAGTACTTTCCCTGTAGAATATAAAAAAAATAATGTTGAATATATAGTAGCTTTAATTAAAGACATAACTAATGATAAAATAATAGAAGCAAAGTTGTTGAGAGATAATAAAATGATATCTATAGGGCAACTAGCTTCTGGAGTAGCACATGAGATAAGAAACCCTCTAGGAATAATAAGAAATAATTGTTATCTTTTAAAAGATAATGTCACTATAGAAGAGGTAAATGATTGTGTAAAATCAATAGAAAGTAATGTAGATAGAGCAAGTAATATAATAACGAACTTATTAAATTTTGCAAGAATATCAGATGATAGTTTAGAAAATATAAATATAAGAAATTTTATTGAAAATATAGTCAAGCTTCAGTATAAAGTTTTACAGTTAAAAGATGTTGAAATAAATATAAACTGCAATAAGGATTTAGTGTGTTACATAAATGGAGAGTCTTTAAAACATGTATTTATAAATTTAATATCTAATTCAGTAGATGCAGTACATAAAGGCGGTAAAATTATTATAAATTGCTATGTGAAAGAGCGCTTTTTATTTATAGATTTTAAAGACAATGGTGATGGTATAAAAGAAAACGTTTTAAAGGATATATTTAATCCTTTTTATACTACAAAGCCGATTGGTGAAGGAACTGGATTAGGATTGTATATTACATATAATGAGATTAAAAAGAATAACGGAGATATAAGTGTCAAAAGTCAATTGGGAGTTGGTACTTGTTTTTATATAAAAATTCCACTAAATAAAGAGGTGACTATATGATGAAGATACTAGTAGTTGATGATGAATTAGAGTATGGGACAATAATGAAAAAAATTTTGCAAAAGAATGGATATGTGGTAGATATAGCACTAAGTGGAGAAGAAGCTGTGAGTATTATCAAAAAAAATAAAAATTATGATTTGATTTTGTCTGATGTTATGATGAAAAACATGGATGGAGTACAACTTTTAGATAAAATTAAATCTATTAATAAAAATATAGAAGTTATATTAGTTACTGGATATGGAAGTATTGAAAATGCAGTTGAAGCCATGAAAAGAGGAGCTTTATCTTATTTTATAAAAAGCAATCCTATTGAAACTTTATTAGAAGAAATTGAGAAAGTAAAAACAGAAAAAGAAGTAGTTTGTACACAAAAAAATAATTTGGACTTTACTTTAGAATCTAAAAATAAGGATTTTAATAATATAATAAAAATCGCAGAAAAGGCTGCTTGTAAAGATGTAAATATACTAATTCTTGGAGAATCTGGTGTAGGAAAAGATGTTTTAGCTAGATATATACATAGTCTAAGTCCAAGAAGAGATGAAATATTTGTACCTGTAAACTGTTGTTCTTTTTCTGAAAACTTATTAGAATCTGAGTTATTTGGACATGAAAAAGGTTCTTTTACTGGAGCAGTAGATAATAGAAAAGGCAGATTTGAACTTTCAAATAAGGGCACTTTATTTTTAGATGAAATAGGAGATATACCTCTAAATGTACAAGTAAAATTGTTAAGGACACTTGAAGATAAATCTATAGAGAGAATAGGAAGCAACAAGTCTATTAAAGTTGATTTTAGATTAATTTGTGCAATGAATAAAGAACCTAAAATAGAAATACTAAATGGTAATATAAGAGAAGATTTTTTTTATAGAATAAGTACAATAACAATAACTATACCACCTTTAAGAAATAGAAGAGAGGATTTAAATACACTTATAGACTTTTTCTTAAATAAATACCAGATTGAACATGATAAAAAAATATCCTCAATTGATAAAGAAGTAGTTGATTTTTTAATAAATTATGATTATCCAGGTAATATAAGAGAATTAAAAAATATAATCAATAGATTAGTAGTTTTAAGTGAAGGAAGTAAGTTATCAAAAGATAATTTAAACTTAATATCAAATAATATAAACATAGATGATAAAATAAGTATTAGACCTCTAAGAGAAATAAGAAAAGAATTTGAGTGTGAATATATTGAAAAGGTTCTATCTCTATGTGGAAATAATATTTCAAATACAGCAAAAAAATTGGAGATTAGCAGAAGACAATTAACTAATAAAATATCAGAGTACAATATTAAGTGAGAAAAAAACTTCTCATATACTGAGCAAAAAATTTCTCACAATTATTAAAAGATAAGTAGAAAAATTCTACTTATTTTTTTTATTATAATTTTTAAATTTAAGACTTACAATAATTATAGGTAAATTCAATGTTTATATAAGTAAAAAATGAAAATATCTATAGCATTAACATAAAAAAGCTATATTTTAAATAATTGGCATATAAAATGCTTTGTATATAAATAAACGTAATAATAGATATTTTTAATTGCGATTAAATGTATTAAGGGGGATTTTCATATGAAGTTAGAGCTAGGGAATATATTTATAAAAAACGTTGAATTTGGCGAGAAAACAGAAGTAAAAGATGGCATATTATACGTGAATGGTAAAGAAATAGAACAGATAGCTTTAGAAGATGAAAGAATTGTAAGTGTAAATGTTGAACTTGCAAGACCTGGTGAATCAATAAGAATAGCACCAGTTAAAGATGTTATAGAACCTAGAGTTAAAATTGGAGATGAAAGCAAAATATTTCCTGGAATTATTAACAAAGTAAAGACTGTAGGAAGTGGAAGAACTCATGTCCTTTCAGGAACTTGTGTTATAACTTGTGGAAATATAGTCGGGTTTCAGGAAGGTGTAATTGATATGAGTGGTCCTACTGCTAAATATACACCTTTTTCAAAAACAAATAATGTATGTATTGTTATAAAAGCAAAAGAGGGAATAGAAACTCATGATTATGAAGAAGCAGCTAGAATAGTTGGATTAAAGATAGGCGCCTATATAGGAGAAGCAGGCAAGGAAATTGAACCAGATGAAATAATAGTATATGAAACAAAACCACTATTAAAACAAGTGAAAGAATATCCAGACCTACCAACAGTAGCATATGTTCATATGTTGCAATCACAGGGACTTTTACATGATACTTATTATTATGGAGTTGATGCTAAACAAATAGTTCCAACATTTATGTATCCAACTGAAATAATGGATGGAGCCATAATATCTGGTAATTGTGTTGCACCATGTGATAAAGTGACTACTTTCCACCATTTAAATAATCCAGTTATACATGACTTATATAAAAGACATGGAAAAGACTTAAATTTTATAGGTGTAATTTTAACTAATGAAAATGTATTTTTAGTTGACAAAGAAAGAAGTTCTGATATGGTTGCAAAGTTAGTAGAATTTTTAGGGGTTGATGGAGTATTAGTAACAGAAGAAGGATACGGAAATCCAGACACTGACCTTATGATGAATTGTAGAAAATGTAGTGAAGTTGGAGCAAGTGTAGTTTTAATAACTGATGAGTTTCCTGGAAAAGATGGAAAGAGTCAATCTATAGCAGATGCTACTAAAGAGGCAGATGCACTTGTTTCTTGTGGTCAGGGAAACTTAGTAGTCCATTTTCCTGCTATGAAAAAAGTTATAGGAACTTTGGATTATGTTGAAATGATGATTGGTGGGTATAAAGGATGCTTAAATGATGATGGAAGTATGGATGCAGAATTACAGATTATAATAGCATCAACTATAGCAAATGGTTACAATCATTTGACAGCAAGATATTATTAAATAAATATTTGAGTATAGGTTATTGTTAATACCATTATTAACTTAATTGATGTAATAACTATAAAGTGATTTGGAGGATTAAGATATGAGTAAAATCAGAGTTGTTCACTATATAAATAATTTCTTTGCTGGTATAGGAGGAGAAGAAAAAGCAGATATTCCACCAGAAAAAAGAAAGGGAGTAGTAGGACCTGGAATGGCATTTCAAAGTCAATTCAAAGATGAAGCAGAGATAGTTTCAACTGTAATTTGTGGAGACACATATTTTGGAGAAAATATTGAAAATGCTACTAGAGAACTTTTAAAAATGATAAAAGAAGAAAAACCTGATTTATTTATTGCAGGGCCAGCATTTAATGCAGGGAGATATGGAGTAGCCTGTGGAACTATTTGTAAAGCTGTTGAAGAAGAATTAAATATTCCTGTAGTTACAGGAATGTATAAAGAAAATCCAGGTGTAGATATGTTTAAACTAGATTTACACATAATAGCTACAGGAAATTCAGCAGCTAGTCTTAGAAAGGTAGTTCCAATAATGTCAAGACTAGGGATTAAATTAGTTAAGGGTGAAGAAGTAGGACCTCCCAAAGTAGAAGGATATATAATGAGGGGAATAAGAAAAAATTTCTTCCATGAATTTAGAGGTTCTGAAAGAGCAATTGAAATGCTGGTTAAGAAAATGAATGGAGAACAATTTGAAACTGAATATCCAATGCCAGAATTCGATAGAGTTGCACCTGTAAAGGCTATCAAAGACTTATCTAAAATAAAACTTGCATTAGTAACTTCTGGGGGGATAGTTCCAACTGATAATCCAGATAAAATCGAATCTTCAAGTGCTACTAAGTATGGTATTTATGATTTAACAGGTATGAATTCTATGTCAAATAAAGATTTTACAACTATACATGGAGGTTATGATAGAGCATATGTACTTGAAAATCCAAACTTAGTTGTGCCATTAGATGTGGTTAGAGAATTTGAAAAAGATGGTGTGATTGGAGAGTTGGCAAATTACTTTATAACCACTACAGGTACTGGAACAAGTGTGGGTAATTCTAAGAGATTTGGAGAAGAATTTTCTAAAAAATTGGTAGAAGATAAAGTAGAGGCTGTAATTTTAACATCTACATGAGGCACTTGTACTCGTTGTGGAGCAACGATGGTAAAAGAGATTGAAAGAGCAGGTATAGCAGTTGTCCATGTTTGTACTGTAGTACCAATATCACTTACAATAGGAGCAAATAGAATTGTTCCAGCAGTAGGTATACCATACCCACTTGGGAATCCAAAGCTAGGAGAAGAAGAAAGTAAAAAAATTAGAAAGAACATAGTTTTAAAAGCCTTAAATTCATTAAAAGAAGATGTAGAAGACCAAACAGTATTTGAATAATAAAAATATAGCACAACACTTAAATTAAAATAGATGTCATGAAATAGTTTTTAAAAATTATTTTATGATATCTTTTTTTATTAAGTAATTTTAAGTAATTTAAAAATATTAAATATATTTGTTTGTTTTTAAATTTACTAGAATGGAAAATTAAATTTAGAGTATTGATACATAAATTTAAATTAGATATACTATGAAACGTAAAGTTATTCACTTTGGAACATATATTAAGCATACTAGAACAGATTAATTGAAAGAAAGAAGTTAACTTTATATAATAAAATAATATGAGAAAGAAGGTGTTACATATTGATTTCAATTGCTATTTGTGATGATGAATCGTATATGCTAAATGATTTAAAAGAAAATATAGAGCTATATATGAATAAAAATAATTTATTATATAATATAGAGCTTTTTGATAAAGCTGAGACTCTATTATATAATCATGAATTATTTGATATTATCTTTTTAGATATACAGATGGAAGGTATTAATGGAATGCAAGCAGCTAAAAAACTAAGGTCATATGATAATGATTGTTTTATAATTTTTGTGACAGTTTTAAAGGAATTTGTATATGATGCTTTTGAAGTAGATGCTATAAATTACTTGCTCAAACCATTATCTAATGAAAAACTATCTAAGACAATGGATAGAATAATTATAAAGCTGGATAGTAATGAAAAAAATTATATAACAATACAAAAAGGGCACTCATATTGGAGGTTAAAAATAGCAGATATTTTATATTGTGAAGTTATAAAAAGAAAGATTTATATCCATTTAAAAAAAGAAATTATTGATTATTATGAAACTATTGATAGTCTAGAAAGAAGTTTACCAATAAATTTTTTTAGATGTCATCGTAGTTATATAATTAATTTACAAGCTGTATATAGCTATGAAAATGGTAATGTAGTTATGGAAAATGGAGATATGATACCTGTTTCTAGGTTACGTCAACAAGAATTTTCTGAAGCTATGCTTGAAAATATGAAAAATAGGAGGAGATAGCATGGCTAATTTATCTTCTTCTAATGTATTATTAGAATATAGTATTTTGTTCGTTTTTGCAGTAGATAGAAGTCTAATGGCAGTATTGCAATATTACTTTCTAATTAGTTTTACAAATACTAAGTCGAAATTTGGGGACTGTAGTTTATACTTGTTAGTATCAGTTTTGTCAATTAGTATAAATACATATTTTAATTTATATAATTTATTTTATTCACGGCTTATATTTTTTCTACTGACTTTTTTGTTTGTAAAGTATGTAATAAAAAAATCTACAGTTTTATCTATAGTATTATCTCTATTAGTATATATAATTGAGCAGTTAGCATATGGATTTATAGCTCCATTTAATTACTTACTATTTATAAATAATACAGATATAAATATTTATAAATTTGTTATAAATACAGAGATTTCATTTTTTATTACGATTATAATAGTTGGATTTATATATTGGTATAGTGCTAAAAAATTTAATATTAAAACTGTAAAATTTGATAGATATTCAATAATTTTGATAATGCCATTGTTACTCATAATATTATTTTGGCAATCATTTGAGCATACTGGTTATTCAAGTTCAACGATAAATATCGATACAAAACTTCAAACTGTAAAATTATTAATGAATACATCTCTTACTAAAGAAATTCAAGCTTTCCTTTTTTCTTCAATTGGAATTATATGTGTTTTTTTCTCTTTATTTGAGTTTAAGAAATTGATGCAATATTTAAAAGAAGAGAAAAATAAGGCGATTTTAAACCAACAAATTCATTCTCAAAAAAATTACATTGAAGAAGCAAAATCTCGATTGTCACAAACGATGTCTTTTAGGCATGATTTTAATAATCATTTAGCTATTGTAAATGGATTGCTAAAAAAAGGCGAAATTTTAAAAGCACAAGAGTACCTAAATAAACTCGAAAAAATAACCAGTGACCTATCATTTTCTTGTAATACAGGAAATGTTGTAATTGATGCCCTTTTCAACAATAAATTAAGCATAGCAAAACAATTAGGAATACAGGTGGATTGTGACGTAATTATACCAAGTAATACTAGTATAAATGATGTTGACCTCTGTATAGTATTTGCCAATGCTATTGACAATGCAATTAAAGCTTGTAAATTTGTAGATAAACGAAATAGATATTTAAAACTATCAACTAAACTAGATGGTGGATTTTTTATGATAGAAATAAGGAATAGTTATAATGCAGCAAATAATTACACAAGTGGTTCAGGTATCGGAATTTCAAATATAAGAGAGGTTGCTAAGAAATACCAGGGAGCTATAAGTATAGAGAATACATCAGATTATTTTCAAATAAATATATTACTAATTATTTCATTACACTATACTGACATTTCAGAACAATTAACTTGAAAATAGAATTTGTAACCAATATTATATATGTAAATAAAAGTATATATAAATGAAAAATTTAACATATAGAAATAGGAGGTTACTAAAATGAAAATTGAAAGTATAAGTGGTCAGACACCAAGGATGTCTAATATAGACAGTTCAGGTAATAACCAAAGTGAAATACAAAGTTTAGAACAGCAAAAAAAAGTATTGCAAGAAGAATTGGAGAAAGTTAAAAACGATAAAAGTATTGATAATGAAATGGCTAAGTCAAAAATAGAAAATTTAAAAAAAGAAATAAAAGAAATCGAAAGTAAAATTCAAGAATTAAAAGAAAAGAAAGCACAAGAGTCAGAGGGAGGACAAAATACTGTTTCTGAAGTGAAGAATAGTACATTAGATAGAAAAGAAGAAAATTCTAATAATAAAAATGCAAAAACACCATATGATATTTTTGAAAAAAGCAATGAAGAAGAACAATGGGACAATACTTATAGTCTTGTTCAAGACGATAAAAATTTAAAAGTAAAATTTAATAGACCTATATAGTGTATCTAGAAAATCAACTTGTTGAAATATTAATTAGTATTTTATATTCTTAAGGAATAATTATATAAATATATTAAATGTAAATAAATATACTATATTTATACAAATTTAAATATAGCTTTATAACTACTATTTATGAATTTCTATTTTAAATTTTATACCAAATATAAATGTCAGTGGCTATCTTCTTAAGATTACTTATGGTTCTAATACAAATGTTTTTAATGCAAATAAAAAAAGAGATTTTAAAATCTCTTTTCTTATTTTTATTTTATATTAATTATTTTTTAAATTTATATTTTTTGCATCAGATTTTCTAATAGCTAAATCAAATCCTCTAAATCTAATCACTATAGGATCATTAAGAGGGGCTATTTTTTTTACTTCAACTTCAGTGCCATCTATTAATCCTAAAGCAAGAAGTCTCTTCATAAGTTTTTCATTCCCAGCTATATTATCTATAATTCCCTTTTGTCCAAGTTTTAAGTTGTAAACAGTCATTATTAACACCTCCTAATGAAAATCATTATCAAGTTCTATACTTATAATATATAATAAAAAAGCTAAATTGTCAATATATAACAAAAAATAAACATACTAGCTTAGTATGTTTATAAAAAATAGTATACAAGGGATACTAATGGCATCTAGTAAAAAACCACTTACTAAGGGAACAACCAAAAACGCTTTTGGAGAATCTCCGTATTTTTGTGTTAAAGAGCTCATATTGGCTAAAGCATTTGGAGTAGCACCTATTCCATGTCCAATTAAGCCACTTATTATGATGGCAGAATCAAAATCTTTTCCAAGTATCTTAAAACAAATAAAGATTGAAAATAAAATTATAAAGATTACTTGAAAAGTTACTATTAGAAGAATTGGAGGCAATAATGTTGATAATTCAAATAAATCTATATTCATAAGTGATAATGTTAGAAAAATTCCTAATGAAAGTTCTTTTAGAAACTCTATAAGTTTAAAATTTAACTCTAGTATATTTATTTTGTCATTTAAATTTCTAAAAATAACTGCTGAAAACATACAAGTCACAACAGAAGGTAAAAGAATGTTACATGTCATATAAAATATTCTGCTTATAATTTCTCCTGTATTTATACAAATAAATATAAGAAGAACTTGCTCCAAAAATATAGTAGGAGTTATCTTTTGGGACGAGTTATTTTGGATTATTTTATTCCTGTTTCTAAAAAATTTATTCATTACTCTCATTGAATCTTTTTTATATTTAAGGCTTGATAAATCTGCTTTTGTTGAAGGTTGCAATTTATACTTTTCTATTAGAAATCTAGCAACAGGGCATCCCAATATCCCGCCTATAATAAGACCTATTGTTGCAGCCGATAAGCCAACTCCAACTGCACCATTTATACCAAGACTTTCTATTGTAAGCCCAAATGCAGCCGAGTAACCATGACCACCTTCCATAGATACATTACCGCACATAAGTCCTAAAAGTGGTTCAAGTTTTATAATTTTTGATATTGATATGGCTATGATATTTTGACAAAATGCTAATATTCCACATAAAATCCAATATCTAAATAATACACTACCACCTTTTTTTATAAGGTTTATGCTTATTTCAAGTCCAATAGTTGTAAAAAAGAAAGTTATGAAATTTGGCATTAAGTTTCCACTCACAGAGATATCTGCTATATGAAAGTATTTAAGAAATAAATTTAAAAAACAAAATAATAGACCTCCTATTACTGGTGCAGGTATACAGAAGTTATTTAAAAATTTAATCTTATTCTTTAACAGATTACCAATTAAAAAGAATAGCATAGATAAGGTTAAAGTTTGTATAGTATTAAAAGTTAAAGTAATCAAAATAAGTCCTCCTTTGTAATTTAAAAATTTAAAATTGCCTTTATATAATTTAAATTATTATGTAATGGAATTTTTACTATCAAATGTATATTAATAAATGTATATTAAAAAAAATCAATGGATATAATTAGATAATTATAAATTAAATGAGAATATTTTACTAATACACAGCTTTTAACATGAAAAATTTTAGTATATTGTTATAATAGAAATAAGACTTAAAAACTTATCAATAGAATATATTATTTATAAGTATAAAAGGAGGATAAAATGTTTGAAAATTTACCTAAGATAGAATTACATTGCCATTTAGATGGAAGTGTTAGAGTAGAAACTATATTTGATATAGCACTTAAAGAGAAAATAGACTTACCATCAGATAATATTGATGAAATAAAAAAATTATCAAAAGTTCCACATGATTGTACTTCACTTGATGAATATTTAAAAAAATTTGATTTACCTCTAAAAGTTATGCAATCTAAAGAAAGTTTAAAAAGAATTACTTTTGAACTTTTGGAGGATGTAAGTAAAGAAAATATTAAATATATAGAAATTAGATTTGCTCCATTACTTCATACTCAAAATGGATTGAGTGCTAAAAGTATAATTGAAAGTGTGGTTGAAGGAATTAGAGATGCTGAAAGTATTTATGATGTAAAAGGGAATTTAATATTAGGTTGTATGAGAACAATGACCTCAGAAGAGGCATTGTTGGTGATTGAAGCAGGTAAATCTTTTATAAATAGAGGTGTTGTAGCAGTAGATTTATGTGGTCCAGAGAAGGACGGATTTTGCAGTGAATATGAAGAAGCTTTTAAATTGGCAAGAGATTATGGATATAAAGTTACAGTACATGCAGGAGAAGCTGCAAGTGGAAAAAATGTACTAGATGCTATAAATATTTTAAAGGCAGATAGAATTGGCCATGGTATAAAAATTAATGGAGAAAAAGATGCATATGATTTAGTTAAAAATAAAAAAGTATTACTGGAAATATGTCCAACCAGTAATGTACAAACTAAGACAGTAGATTCTTATAAAAGTCATCCATTTTACGATTTTTATAAAGATAATTTGAATGTAAGCATAAATACTGATAATAGAACTGTGTCAGATATAAGTTTAAATTCAGAACTAAATCTAATATTTGATATATTTAATCTAAATTTAGAAGACTATAAAATAATTTATAAAAACACAGTAGAAGCAAGTTTTGCAGATAAGGAGACTAAAAAATATTTATACAGTCTAATTTAGTAGGTTAAATGAACTATAACTTTAAATCAATTAAGTAAGTTAATTAAATTTGTATTTTAGAGTAGGAGATAAATTTGAAAAATTATAAAGAGATTTCTTATAATGAATTAGCAAAAAAAGAATTAGAACAATGGAAGAAAGATATATTAAAAAAACCGTCTATATTTGATAAGGCGTCAAAAGGTATACAAAATAAATTCAATGGAGTCTTGCCAGATAAATACCATGAAATAATGACTTCTTCAATAAAAGGAATGACAAAAACTGTATTGTTTGGATATAAATATGCGACAAAGACACCAATTAGAAATATATCTTTAGAGGAAAGGGAAAAGCTAGTTGATGAAAAGGCTAAAAATTATAAAACTACAGCAATGATTGAAGGAGCAGGTACAGGAGCTGGAGGGATTTTTTTAGGGCTTTCTGATTTTCCTCTACTTTTAGGTATTAAGATAAAATTTTTATACGATGTTGCTTCAATATATGGATATGATGTCAAAGACTATAGAGAAAGAATTTATATACTAAATATATTGCAGTTGGCCTTTTCTAGCCAATCTCATATAAATACAACATTTAAATTGATGGATAATTGGGATGAGTATATAAAAAATTTACCAAATGATATCAATGATTTTGATTGGAGAACATTTCAGCAAGAATACAGGGACTATTTAGATTTAGCCAAATTTTTGCAACTAATGCCTGGAATAGGAGCATTTGTAGGATTTTATGTGAATGGAAAATTAATTGATAAATTGCATGAAACAGCAGTATTTGCTTATAGATTGAGGATTAGAGAGTTTAATTAATAAGTGTTAAAATTTTAAAAATGACTATAAAATATATCTATATATATATTGATTTGCATTGATAAAAACAATGATGAGTGAAAGGTAAAGCATGATAAAATCTAATGTAGAGGTTTGTATTTTAATGGAAATATTTAAGTTTTACTGTTTAAAATACAAAATGAATTATAAAGAGAAGTAATTGGGAGGAATGTTTTCATGGCAAATTTACCAAAACAATTTGATAGTTTTAATGAAGCTAGACAAAAAGGATTTATAAATGCAAAGGAACTTAAAGAAAGTGGGAAAAAAATGGTTGGAGTGTTCTGTACATTTACTCCAGTTGAAATTCCAATGGCAGCAGGAGCAACAGTAGTAGGTGTTTGTGGAGTTAGTGAAGAACCAATTCCAGATGCAGAAAAAGTGTTACCAAGAAATCTTTGTCCTTTAATAAAATCAAGTTATGGACATGCAATAACAGATACATGTCCATATTTCTATTTTTCTGATTTATTAATAGGAGAAACTACCTGTGATGGCAAGAAAAAAATGTATGAAGAACTTGCAAAGGTTAAACCAACATATGTAATGCATTTACCAAATACTGCAAAAGGTGAGTTTGCTTATAAGCTTTGGAAAGATGAAATGATAAAATTAAAAGATGAAGTTGAAAAGTCTTTAGGAGTGACTATAACAGAAGATGATATAAGAGCTGCTATAAAAGATAAGAATGAAGAAAGAGAACTTCTAAAAGAGTTTTATGCACTTGGTAAATTACAACCATCTGCACTTACAGGTCTTGAACTTCATAATGTTCTATATCAAGCAGGTTTTAAATTTGACCGTGCTGAACTTAAACAATCTTTAAGAAAAGTTATAGATGATATGAAAGAAAGATATGAAAAAGGAGAATGTCCAATTACAAAAGATAAACCAAGAATTCTTATAACAGGTTCTCCAATTGGTGGAATAAGTGAAAAAATAGTTAAAACTTTAGAAGATGCTGGAGCATCAGTTGTTGCATATGAACTTTGTGGAGCTATAAGATCAAATGATTTATTAGTTGATGAAGAAAATGAAGATGTGTATGATGCTTTAACACAAAAATACATAAATATAGGTTGCTCTTGTATGATGAACAATGACCATAGAATTGAACTATTAGATAGAATAATAGATGAATATAATGTAGATGGTGTAATAGATGTAGTTTTACAAGCCTGTCATACATTTAATATAGAAAGTTACAGAGTAAGAGAATTTGTTACAAAAGAAAAAAATAAGCCATTTATGTCTCTTGAAACTGATTATTCAAAATCAGACACTGAACAATTAAGAACTAGATTTGAAGCGTTTGTGGAGATGTTATAGGAATAAATAATAGGAGGGTTTATGTTTAGTATAGGAGTGGACTCAGGGTCAGTAGCAACAAAAGGTGTGTTATTTGATGGTCAAAAAATTGTCAAAAAAATAATTATACCAACTGGATGGAGCCCTAAAAGTACATCTAAACAAGTTTATGAGTTGTTAAGCGATGGAATTGATAAAAAAGATATAAAAAAAGTAGTAGGCACAGGTTATGGCAGAGGAGTAATGGACTTTGCTGATAAGAAAGTAACAGAAATAACGTGTCACACTAGAGGAGTGTACTTTTTAAATGAGAATGTAAGGACTATTTTAGATGTAGGTGGCCAAGATAGTAAAGTTATAAATTTAGATAGAGATGGAAATGTATTTAATTTTATAATGAATGATAAGTGTGCTGCTGGTACTGGTAGGTTTTTAGAAATTACTTCTAATCTTTTGGGGAGTGATATAGAAAGTATTGATACACTAGCTCAAGGAAATGAACCAGTTAATATATCTAGTATGTGTACAGTTTTTGCAGAGTCAGAAATAGTAAGTCTCTTAGCTCAAAATATTTCTACTGGAGATGTAGCAGCAGGAATACTTAAATCTATTGCAAATAAGTCAACATCAATGCTAGCAAGAGGAGAAATAGTAGATGAAATTGCATTTACTGGAGGCCTTGCAAAGAGTAAAGTGCTAGTAAAAATGATAGAAGAAATATTAGATAAAAAAATATTTATTGCAGAAGATACTCAGATAATGGGGGCTCTAGGAGCTGCAGTAATTGGATTTAAATAAAAATATCTTAAATAATAAAATAAAAAGTTGAAGTTATCCAAGATAATTTCAGCTTTTTATTTTATTCTATTTATTTTTAAAGGAAAACTTTGGTATAATTGATTTAAATGATTATATATTTAGAAATAATCAATATTTAGTCATATATAGTATTAAATCTTTAAAAATTAGCTCGAAGTTAGGGGGAGAAAGTATGAAAAAGTTTGCTTCAAGAAAAGCATCAAGGTTTATTGCATTATTTTTAATTTCTATTTTAGTAATGTCAACGATTCCTGTGTCAGCTGAAAATGGAAATACATTGAATCAGATAAAAAAAGCTGAATACAGTGAGACCTATAAACAATATCTAGAAGATGCTAAAAATGGACGTACAGAAAAATATAATGGTATTATACCAAATCCATATCAATTGGAAGGTACTAAAGTTCAAAGCAAAGGAAGAACAGCTCCAGCATCTTATGACCCAAGAAAGTTAGGATTAATGACATCAATAAAAAATCAAGAAAATCTTGGAATATGCTGGGACTTTGCAGCTATGGCAACTTTAGAAAGTTTCCTGAAATTGAAGAATTATGGAGACTATGATTTATCAGAAGAACATTTAAGATGGTGGGCTTCAGAAGGTGAATATGGATGGACTGTAAATGATATGGATGGTGCTTTAAATTATGAAGCTATGGGATACTTAACATCTTGGTCAGGTCCTAAATTGGAAAAAGATATTCCATATAATGGTAAAATATCTAAAGCACAAGGAGCAACAAAACCAGTTAATATGAATACAGCACCAACTGTCTTTAATGTAACAGATGCTGTATGTGTAAGTAATGATATGAACTCTACAAAAAATGCTATATTACAGTATGGAGCAGTAACATCAGGTTATTATGAAGATATTAGGTATCAAAGTGAAGACCAAAATTCATATTATTGTCCAACAAAAAGTTTTAACACTAACCATGCTATTTCAGTTGTAGGTTGGGATGACAATTATTCTAAGGATAACTTTAATTCAAGCAATAGACCATCAAAAAATGGTGCATGGCTAATAAAAAATAGTTGGGGAGATTATAATTCTGAACGCGGATACTTCTGGATATCTTATGAAGATAAGACTCTTATGTCTGATATAGATAATTTCTCAATCAGAGGAGGTCAAAAACCAAATGATGATGAAAAAATGTATCAACATGACTATGCAAGTATTGTTCCTTTAATTTCAAACAAGATAACAGCTGCAAATGTATTTGACTTTAATAGGGGAGATGAGACTCTAAAGTCTGTAATGTTTTTAACTGAGAGTATAGGAGCTAAGTATGAAATATATTATGCTCCAGTAGTAAATAGCATACCTCAAGAAAATAACATGAAAAAATTAAAAGAGGGCACTACACAATATTCGGGATACATAACAGTTCCAATCGATTCTTTTGATATACCAGAAGGAAAAGGTGCTATAGTAGTTAGCATAGAAGATAAAAGTGGAGAATCAACTATAGGTTCAGAATCAAATGTTCCAGGTTACGATACGTTTAAAGCAAAAGCAAACTTAGGAGAAAGTTACATTATAGATAGTACTGGAAAATTCTATGATATAAATAGAGATAGCAAGTTTTATCCATGTAACTTTACTATAAAAGCTGTTACAGAAAAATCTTCTGGGGAAAGTATTCCAAATGAATCTTTAATTGGTAGTGATAGATATGAAACTGCCATTAAAGTTAGTCAAAATGGCTTTAGTTCTTCAGAAAATGTAGTTTTAGTAAATGGAAGTTCAATAGTGGATGCATTGGCAGCAACTCCTTTTACATCTGCTATCAATTCACCAATACTATTAACACAAAAGGAAGCTTTGAATTCAAAAACTAAAGCTGAAATACAGAGATTAGGTGCAAAAAAAGTATACTTAATAGGTGGAGAAAATTCCATAAGTAAAGAAACTGAACAACAATTAAAAAACTTAAATATATCAACTGAAAGAATATCAGGAAGTGACAGATATAAGACAAGCTTGCTATTAGCTCAAAAACTAAATAGTATAAAAAATGTTTCTCAAATAGCTGTTGTAAATGGTGTAAAAGGTTTGGCTGATGCAATTAGTGTAGGTGCAGCCACAGCAGAAAATAATATTCCAATTATACTTGCAAATGAAAAAAGCGAATTACAAGGAGCAGATGAATTTTTAAACTCACTAAATATAGAGAAGTCTTATATTATTGGTGGTACAGTATCTTTATCAACTAGTTTGGAAAGTAAACTTAAAAATCCCACTAGATTATCTGGTAGTAGCAGAGACGAAACGAATTCAAAGATAATAGATAATTTTTATAAAAAAGATACTTTGAAAAATGCATATGTAGTTAAAAATGGAATCAAGAGTCAAAATGATTTAATAGATGGATTAGCAGTTGGCCCTTTAGGAGCAAAAAATGCGTCACCAGTAATTTTGGTTGGTGATAAATTAGCTGATAGTCAAAAAGATGTTCTTAAAAATAAAACTTTAGAAAAAGCAACTCAAGTTGGTGGAGGTGCAAATCAAAACGCCTTTAAGGAGTTAGTAAAATTAAAAAGTGCTAAATAAGATAGATACTAGTAGATTAATATATTTCTAGTAGAGAGTGTCAAATGTAAGCTGTAAATAGTTATTTTAATTATTGATAACTGAAACAATCAATAATTATAAGATTCTATTTACAGCTTTAAATATATGTATTAATATTTTAAGTGTATAAATAGAAAAGGGTTATTTTTATATAGAAAGTCTTACATCCTATATAAAAATAACCTGTATTTAATTAACCTTTTTATATAGTTCTAATAGCTATTATAGAGCTAAGTGGTAAATATAGTGTGTAAGTCTCGTTTAAAGATGGATTAGATTCGTCTATATATCTTGAACAAAGTGTAATTGATAAGCTGTCTGCTTCTATAATTTCCCCATATAAAGGGCAACTGCTAAAATAAGAATTTACTTCAACATATTTATTTAAGTTTTCTTGAACAAAATCATAAAAACGATTTTTTGTAGTAGTAGTCATAAAATCAACTCCTTCATTTTTTATTAAAAATGGAACTTTTAAAAAGATAAATATGATTACTGCTATTAGAAACTAAGTTAAAAAATAAGCAAATAGATATGAAAATAGAATAATATATTATTTATATTTTAATTATAACATTATAGCATAAAAAAAGCTATATAAAATTCAGAATTTTCGAAGATTTTTAATGGAATTAAGAAATTTATTGACATTAAAGTGGAAATGAATTATATTGACTGTAAAGATTAATTTAGTCAAATAGGAGGTGAAAGGATGCCTAAATCATATTCTGATAAAGAAAGAGAATACATAGTTAAAAGACTTAAAGAAGAAGCTAGTTTGTGCATTGAGCAATATGGTATTAGAAAAACTACTGTTGATGAGCTTGTAAGACGAGCAAATATTCCAAAAGGAACTTTTTATCTGTTTTTTAAATCTAAAGAATTACTTTTTTTTGAAGTATTGAGAGATATACATGATTCAATACAAAATCAAATGTTATATGAATTAAAAAAACTTGATGACAGTGTTACATATGAGCAGTTGACAGATATATTTATGAAATTTTATAAGTTAGTTGATGATACTTCAATTTTAAATCTGTTAATTAATGGAGAATTTGAAATACTAATGCGAAAATTACCAGATTCTATAATTGAAGAACATTTTAAACATGATGATTTTGAAATTAGTAAGATGATATCTTATATTCCAAATGCAAAAAATAAAAGTGTAGAAAACTTTAGTGGTGCGTTTAGAGCAGTATTTCTTACTATGTTATACAAACATGAAGTTGGTGAGAATTGCTTTGATGATGCTTTAAGATTGATGATAAGAGGTCTAGTTATACAACTTATGGAATAAATTTTTAAACTTGTTTGCTAATATTTTTACTAAAAAGTATTAACAAACAAAAAAATTGGTTTTTATTGACTATATAGTTAAAATAGTCAAATATATAAAAAGGCGGGATAAAAATGATTAAAGTTGATAATTTATCATTTAGTTATACAAATAAAAAATTTTTACAAAATATTAATTTTGAAGTAGGGAAAGGAGAAATACTAGGATTTTTAGGACCATCTGGAGCAGGTAAATCAACATTACAAAAAATTCTAATTGGTATGATAACCAATTATGAAGGAAGTGTATTTGTAAATGGAATAGAAAGCAAAAAACATTCAAATAAATTTTATGAGAATATAGGCGTTGATTTTGAATTTCCTAGTTTATATGAAAAATTAACTGCAATAGAAAATTTAAAATACTTTGGATCTTTATATTCTAAAAAATTATTACCAATTGATGAACTACTAAAATCAGTAGGATTAGAAAGTGAAGCAAATAAAAAAATATCAGAATATTCAAAGGGTATGAAATCAAGACTAAATTTTATAAAAGCTTTATTACATAATCCAGATATATTGTTTTTAGATGAACCAACAAGTGGACTTGACCCATCAAATAGTAAGATTATGAAAAATATGATTTTGTCAGAAAAATCTAAAGGTAAAACTATTATTTTAACAACTCATAATATGTTGGATGCAACAGAACTTTGTGATAGGGTAGCATTCATTGTAAATGGGAAAATATCTGCATTAGATACACCACATAATCTTATTATGTCAAAAGGTGCTGTTAAAATTAGATATACATATTTTGATAATGAAGATTTTGATAATGAAGAAAAAACTTCTGAATGTTTTTTAAATGATACTAGTAATGACAAAAAATTAAATATGCTTATTAAGGAAAATAAGCTCTTATCAATACATAGCAGTGAACCGACATTAAATGATATTTTTATTGAGATAACAGGGAGGAATTTACAATGAGATTAAAAAATCTTATCTTAGGAGATGTAAAGTTTCAATTTAAATATGGATTTTATTTTTTATATGTTACTTTAAGTATTGTATATATTTGTTTGCTTAATGCCTTTCCACCATTATTGAGAGAAAAGGTAGCTATAATTATGATTTATTCTGACCCAGCGGCAATGGGACTATTTTTTATGGGAGCAATTGTACTTCTTGAGAAGAGTCAAAGAGTTTTAAATTCCCTAGCTGTATCTCCCATAAAAATATCAGAATATATTTTATCAAAGGTGATTTCATTGTCAATAATATCTAGTATTGTATCTATGGTAATTGCAATTACAGCAAATTTAAATAATATTTTGATAGTAATTATGGGAACTTTCTTTGCATCCATAATATTTTCATTACTTGGGCTTATACTTGCAAGTAGAGCATCAAGTTTAAATCAATTTATTGTTTTAACTATTCCTATTGAGATTGTCTGCTTTGTGCCACCAATAATTAATGTATTGATGGATTTAAGTGTATTCACCAACTTGTATCCTTTTAATATATGTATTTCTCTTATTAGTGGAGATAAAAATTCTTTAGTAACTAATATATTAATTTTAATATTGATGACTATAATAGTTTACTTTATAACATATTATTTTGTTTGTAGTATTTGGAAAAAGGTAGGTGGTATAAAGTTATGATAAAAATTATTAATGCTTTTAGACAAGAATTTGAGCAAATAAAAGGTGATGCTATGCTTTTTGTAGTATGTATTTCTCCAATATTATGTGGAGGACTTATAAAAGTTGGAATACCATTAATTCAAAATATATTAATTGATAGTTCTTATTATAAATTAACTTTAGAACCATATTTTTTAGTATTTGACTTGCTTTTAGCTTTTATAACACCTTTTATGTTCTTTTTTGTTTCTACTATGGTTATGTTAGGAGAAATTGATGATAATATTTCAAAGTATTTGATAATCACTCCTATTGGAAAAAGTGGTTATCTTATTTCAAGACTTGGAATACCAGCTATATTAGCCTTTGCCATTACAGTAATTTTATTATTAACTTTTTCGCTAACTAAAATTTCTTTTTTATTAAATTTGGCAATTTCTTTAGTATCTTTGACTCAGGGAATTATTATATCAATATTAATAATTTCTTTATCATCAAATAAATTAGAAGGTATGGCACTTACAAAGTTATCAGGACTTTTTATGTTAGGTATTACAGCACCATTTTTTATTTTAAATAAAATACAATATATTTTACTTTTCTTACCATCATTTTGGTTAGCAAAGGCATTTAAAGATAGTAACTACATATATATTTTTATCTCATTTATTGTATCATTAATTTGGATTGTTTTATTACTTAAAAAATTCAATAAAAAAATATCTAGTTAAATAGATTATCAAAATAAATGTAAGGTTGACTTGACATAAAAATTAGAAAATGTTACAGTTTAAATGTAAGGTTAACATTACATGAATGGAGTATATATGAAAAATAAAATCAAGGTATTAAGAGAAAAATTGGGGTTAACACAAGAACAACTAGGAGAATTAGTTGGAACATCTAGGCAGGCTATAAATGCTATAGAGACTGGAAAAAATGAACCTTCAATATGGTTAGCATATGATATTTCAAGAGTTTTTAATGAACCAATAGAAAGTATATTTTTATTTGAACAAAGTGAGAGAAAATCAAGAGCTCAGATAAGTAGGGGGGAATATTATGGCTCTAAGAGAGATTAGAACTTTTGACGATGAAATTTTAAGAAAAAAGAGTAAGAATGTAGAAAAAGTAGATAATAAGATAAGAGACCTATTAAATGATATGGCAGAAACCATGTACAATACACCAAATGGTGGGGGTTTAGCTGGATGCCAAGTGGGAATATTAAAACGTTTAGTTGTTATAGATTTAGGAGAGGGACTTATTAAACTTGTCAATCCTGAAATTATTAAAGAAGAAGGAGAGCAAATTGTTGTTGAAGGTTGTTTAAGTTTTCCTGATGTATGGGGAAAATTAAAAAGACCTAAAAAAGTTACAGTTCAAGCTTTAAATGAGAATGGTGAGAAAATAATAATTAAAGGTTCAGGACTTATGGCAAAATGTCTTTGTCATGAGATAGACCATTTGGATGGCATAGTTTTTACAGATAAAATTATTGAACGTGTAAAACTATAAGGTAATTTAAGTACTAAATTTAGATAATATTTTATAGTGAGGAGTTAGATTATGAGATTATGGCATAAAGATTTGATTGATGTATTACCAAAAAATCAATTAGTAAGTCAATGGAGAGAACTATTCGCTATAAAAGGTTCTATAGAGAAAAAAGGTACTCCAAATCATCTATTAGTAAATAAAGTATTAAATTATAGTATTGATGAATTTAAGTTTTATGCTAAAGTTGTACATGATGAAATGGTAAAAAGGGCTTATAGACCTAATGAAACTAAGTTTATAGAAATGCTAAAATGGAACAATAACAATTTCTCAATGGATGTATCTGTAGTATATAATCTAAATTTAGAAAATTTATATAGAGATTGGCATAATGAAATATATTTAAAGCAATGTCTATATAATTTAGAAGAAAAAGCAGTGTGTGGAGGAATATCCATGAATGAATGGGATATATTACTTTGTAAATACGGTGATGACTATGAATTATGGCATGGTAATAACTTACTTTAATTACTATAATTTAATATTATGATATTATTAGATGTAAAGAGGTGATTGTTTGTATAATAAAGTAAAATATATTCCAATAAATTGTGAAACTGCTTGCAATAAACTAAAAAGAAGTATTCCATATAAATGGGATTTAAATATTTATCGTGGATGTGAACATGCATGTAAATATTGTTATGCTATCTATTCACATAAGTATATTAATTCTAATAATTATTTTGAAGATATCTATGTAAAAACAAATATAGTAGAAATGCTTGAGAAACAATTGAGTAGCAATAAGTGGAAGCGAGAAGTAATTAATATAGGTGGAGTGACAGATAGTTATCAACCTATAGAAGCTGAGTATAAAATTATGCCAGAAATATTGAATCTATTAATCAAATATAAAACCCCAGCAATTATTTCTACAAAATCGGATTTAATTTTAAGAGATTATGATTTGGTTGATAAATTATCTAGAATTACATATATTAACATAGCATCTACAATTACGACTGTAGATGAAAAGACACAAAAGCTCATTGAGCCAAATGGAGTAGATTCAATGAGAAGATTTGAAATGTTAAAAGAATTTAGAAAAACTAACGCTTCAGTTGGTCTTCATATTATGCCAATCATACCTTATATTACAGATAATTTTGATAACATAAATTCATTATTTAGATATGCAAAAGAAAGTAATGTACACTATGTGCTACCTGGAACTCTGTATTTAAGAGGTATAACTAGAGGTGTTTTTTTTGAATTCATTAAAAAAGAATTTCCTAATTTATTTGATAAATTATCAGTATTGTACAGTACAGGTTCAGCTAATAAAGAGTATAAAAACCAACTTTATAAAATGGTCAATCAACTTAGAAATAAGTATTCTTTATCAAGTAGTTATGACAAAGTAATGAAAGAAAAATTAAAACATTCAAGCGATATTCAGTTGTCTTTTTTTGATTAATTTTAGATACAATAGTGTACTTTTTAATTTAATATTATAAATTATTTAAACTGAAATTTATTGACAAATAGAGATAGTAAGTATACAATACATCTATAAAATAAAAATATGAAAGGATGATGTTGTTCGGGGTACTTGATATCATAAAATCGTTGATGTAAGTATTGCTGGAAAAGAGTAAATAAAATCAAATTTAATAAGTAAACAAAATAAAGCGATAGTTTTATTGTTGTGCTTAAAAATATTTGATTCTATTTTACTCTTATTTAAACTCATCTTTTTGAAGTTAAACCACAGAGTAAAATCTGTGGTTTTTTTATTTTATAAATAAATTTTAAGGAGTGGTATGTTTTGTTAAACAAATTATGCATGTATTTAGAAAAACCAGAACTTTATAAGGAAAGTAAAGTTAATTTTTGGGATGATGAATATATCTCAAAACAGTTATTAAAAGCACATTTAGATGTTGATTTTGAAGGAGCAAGTAGAAGTCTAGACTTTATTAATGATTCTGTAGATTGGATAGTTAAAGTTGCATCTCCAGATAAGTATCCAAATTTAATCGATTTAGGATGTGGTCCAGGATTATACTCAGAAAGATTTGCACAGAAAGGTTATAAAGTAACTGGAATTGATTTTTCAAAACGTTCTATTAATTATGCACAAAGTAGAAATGAAAAGAAAAATCTAAATATAACATATTTATTTCAAAGTTATTTAAATATGAATTACAGTGAAGAATTTGATATAGCTACTTTAATTTATTGTGATTATGGAGCTTTATCAACTAAAAACAGAAGTCTATTGATGGAGAATATTTACAAGAGTTTAAAACCTGGAGGAAAGTTGATATTAGATGTATTTACAATAAATAAATACGATGATTTTAAAGAAGTTAAAACATGGGAAATAAATGAAAATGGAGGATTTTGGAGTAGTGAAAGATATATGTGTATACAAGATAATTGCAAATATAGTGATTACAATACATTAGAACAAACTCTTGTTATAACAGAAGGAAGTGAAAATGTATTTTATATTTGGAATAAATACTTTTCAAAAGAGAGTTTTTTTAGAGAAATTAAAGATATTGGCTTTAAATCTATTGAAATTTTTAATAATGTCAAAGGTGAAGCATATTCTGATGATAGTATGACTATGGGATTGGTTTTACAAAAATAGTAAAAAAATAATGAATATATTTAAATGAATAAAAATTTGAAATCTACAATGATATCACATAAGAAAAGTATATATATTGAAAGATGGACATTTTTATGTTATTTTTAATACATTATAAATTTGATTATATAAAAATAAAAGCAATATTTTTGTTATTATTTTTTATATAAAATTTATTTGAATATATTTTTTTAACAGAATATGATATTAAAATTAATATATAGTTTAGAAGGATGTGGTATTAGTGCTAGAGATTCAAGGAAAATACAATAAAGCAAAAATATTTACAGATAATGTAGATAGTACAACAATAAGTCAAATAATAGAATTATGTAATCAGGAATTTACAACAAAATCTAAGATAAGAATAATGCCAGATTGTCATGCAGGTTCTGGCTGTGTAATAGGTACTGTAATGACAATACAAGATAAAATAGTCCCAAATCTTGTTGGAGTAGATATAGGGTGTGGGGTTATATGTGTAAATCTGGGTAAAGTTGATTTGAATTTGAAACAGATAGATGATTTTATAAGAAAAAAAATACCTCATGGATTTAATATAAATAAATATAGTAAAGCAAACTATAAAAAAGAGATAGAATCATTATATTGTATAAAAGGTATAGGAAAAGCTACAGAGGAATATAATCGAGCTATTGGAAGCCTTGGAGGGGGAAATCATTTTATTGAGTTAAATGAAGATAGTGAAAAAAATAAATATTTAATAATACACTCTGGTAGTAGAAATCTTGGCAATAGGGTAGCAAAATACTACCAAAAAAAAGCTTATGATTACTATGTCAGAATTAGCAATAGCTTTGATGAAGACAGTAAAAGACTTGTTGAGCAGTACAAAAAGGAAAATAGAGAAGAAGAAATTCAGGATGCATTGATAACGCTTAAAGAAGAACATAATTTTACCCCTAAAATACCAAAAGATTTATGCTATTTAGAAGGAAAATTGATGGAAGATTATCTTCATGATATGGATATTATACAAAAATATGCTGAACTAAACAGAAATACAATGGCTAAAAGAATAATTGAAGAATGTATAGGTCTTAAGTTCAATGATTTAGACCATTTTCAAACTATACATAATTATATAGAAATTGAAAACAGAATACTAAGAAAAGGAGCTATAGCATCATATGAAGGAAGAAAGTTATTGATTCCTATAAATATGAGAGATGGTGTTATCTTGGGAGTAGGAAAAGGAAATTTAGATTGGGTTAATTCTGCACCTCATGGAGCAGGACGTATACTTTCAAGAGGAGAAGCCAAAAGAAGTATAAATATGAAAGATTATGAAGATTCTATGAAAAATGTATTTACAACGAGTGTAAATATTAAAACCATTGATGAAGCACCTCAAGCGTATAAGCCAATTGATGAGATTGTAGAAAATATAAGAGAAACAGTTGACATAATTAATATATTGAAACCAATTTATAATTTTAAGTCAAATTAACAATTTGGAAGATTAAGATAATATAGTAATCTTAATCTATATAAAAAATAAAATTTATAAAAAAGGAGTACAAAAAATAGTACTCCTTTTTTATATGGAGGTTCAGAAATAAGGATTCATTCAATTATGAAAATAAATCCTTGGATATTTCTTAAAGAGAAACTTGACAATTGATAAGTAAAGATATAATATGTATAGTAACTAAACAGTGATGAAACTAAACAAATAGAGGTGAAAGTATGAGAGATTATTCTAAACTAATTACATTGATGGAACGTATTATTCACAAATACAATCAGTGGGAAGATAAAAAGCGAACTTATGGAACAGAGATTCTATTATCAAAATCAGAAATTCATACAATATCAGCTGTTGGTGATAATCCTGGAATAAACATTACATCTCTTGCAGATGTTTTGGGTATTACAAAAGGAGCAGCTTCTCAGATGATTTATAAACTAGTAGATAAAGGAACTGTAGTAAAAAAAGTATCTCCTGATTCTGATACAGAAGTAGTTTTGAGCCTTACAGATGATGGAATGAAAAATTATAAAGCTCATCAAGAATATCATAAGCAAACTAATGATGAATCACTAAAACTGTTAGATGATATGCCAGAGCCTTTTTATGAGTATATGTTGAGTTATTTTTCTGCTTTTGAAGAAAGTATTGATAAAAAATTAGAAGAAAAGTAATAGCTGTGTGTGAAAAAATTGCTATCGTAGAGGGTAGCAATTATTTTTGAAAATATGTTTAGTAACTATACTGTATTGAAACAAAACATTTGAAAGGATGATTGATATGAATGGAAATCAAAAAAGAATCTATCTTTTAGAAAAAGAAGATGTAAGGAAATCACTGTTAAAATTAGGAATGCCTACTATGATGGGGATGATAGTATCAGCATTATATAATATTGTTGATGCTTTCTTTGTAGGTCGTTTGGGGACACTGCAAACTGTTGCAGTATCCTTAGTATATCCATTAACTATGGTTGGTACTGGAATAGGATTGCTTTTTGGAAGTGGTGCAGGTTCTTATATTTCAAGGCTTCTTGGTAAAAAAGAATATGAGGAAGTAAAGGCTTGTAGTAGTATAGCTTTCTTTTCAGGTATATTTTTAATCACTGTTTTGGTTACAATTATGCTATTATTTTTTAATCCTCTTATGAATATTTTAGGGGCAACAGATAGCACACTTTATTATGTAAGAGAATATGGTTTGATATATATTTTGGGGCTTATATTCAATGTTTTAAATATAATGATGAATAATATGATAGTTGCAGAAGGGAGTTCTTCATTTAGTATGACTGCTATGTTGCTTGGTGGATTAACAAACTTCATATTAGACCCAGTTTTAATATTTGGATGTCATATGGGAGTTTCTGGTGCAGCTATTGCAACATTAATTTCACAACTTGTCTCTACCTCATTTTATGGATTTTATATTTTAAAAGGGCATACATTTTTGAAAATTTCTTTTAGTTATTTTAAAATCAAGCGTACTATTTACACAGAGATTTTCAAAATCGGTCTACCAGTTTGCTTCTTCCAATTTTTGACTGGTGGGGCAGTGAGTTTAACTAATATTGTTGCTAAACCATTTGGAGAAGCTGCTATTGCAGCTATGGGAATTGTTAATCGCCTTATGTCTTTGGAATCAAATGCTTTATATGGTTTTTTAAAAGGTTATTCTCCTCTGATTGGATATAACTATGGTGCAGGAAAAATAGATAGAGTTGAAAGAGCTACTAAGACAGCAATATATTGGAGTACTGTTGTAAATGTATTGTTTGGAACTTTGTGCATTTTATTTTCAAAGCAATTTATTTATATATTTAATCAAGAATCAGTTAAAGTATTGGAAATTGGAAGAACTGCTTTAATTGTTGATGCTATTTCATTTATGACATTAGGGGTTCAAATTGTCATAGGAAATTACTTTTTAGCAATTGGAAAGGCAAAACAAGGTGGTATGCTAAGTATATGTCGTCAAGGTTTGCTGTTCATTCCATTTCTGTTGATCTTCACAAATTTATGGGGGATGAAAGGTCTTATTGCAACTCAATTGGTAGCAGATGTATGTGCAACAATTATTACTGTCATAATGTGGTTTAAAGAAAAGTCACTACAATTAGTATAGAAGAGATTTATAGAAGAGATTTTATCAGAAAAGAAAATATTATTGAAATATTGATAAAGAAGTATTCTAGTTTTGTATTTCAATAAATACTTGTCGAGAGTAAGATATTGAATTATATAAATTCATAAGAAATAGTAATTTGTTTTGATTATTTAAATATGGGATAATATAATATGAATGTATTCCTAACTTTAAATTAGAAAGAAGGTGTGAATAATGAAATATTATGTAGTTGATTCATTTACAAATAGATTATTTAAAGGAAATCCTGCTGGTGTTTGTGTTCTTGAAAAGAGGTTATCACTAGAATTAATGCAGAAAATAGCAACAGAGAATAATCTTCCAGAAACAGCTTTTGTAGTTAAAAATAATGGAAATTATGACTTACGATGGTTTACACCTAAAGAAGAAATTGATTTATGTGGTCATGCAACTTTAGCTGCAGCTTATGTTATATCCAATTTTATTGATATAGATATTAAGAAAATTTGTTTTTTTACTCAAAGTGGAACTCTTGAAGTTACACGAAATGGGAATCTATATGAAATGATATTTCCAAACAGAGAACCTATTGAAATTGAATTATCAGTACAACAACGTAGTTTACTGGGTTGTACATCAGTGGCTATCTACTCTTCAAGAGATTTAATATTGTTACTAAGTAATGAACAAGAAATTATAGACTATACACCTAATTATCAAGATTTACGTAAATTAACAGGTTGGCTAGGTGTTATAATTACATCACAAGGAACTGATACAGATTTTGTATCTCGATATTTTTGTCCAGAATTAGACTCAGAAGATTCTGTTACAGGTTCATCTCATTGTAGTCTTATACCATATTGGGCTGAAAAGTTGGGAAAAGATAAAATGATAGCATCACAACTTTCTAATCGTGGTGGCATTATTCAGTGTGAATTATTAAAAGATAATGATGTAAAAATTTCTGGAGAAGCAGCTTTGTTTATGCATGGAGAAATAATGGATAATATTTAAAGTTGTTAATAGCAATAGTAAGGAAGATAAATTTATATCAACATTGACAAATTAAAATAAAAAAGTTAATATTTAACTGATGAAGATAAAAACACAGTCTGGTTGGTAGTCCAGACGCAGCAATTGCTGTCAGTAACCTGCCTCCTTGGTTGTCCATTCTTTAGAAATAAAGCAAATAAATAGGAGGAACTAGCAATGGATAATGTTAGTGGAAAATTAACAGTCTTATTTGAAGAACCGTTTTGGATAGGTATATTCGAAAGACAAGATGGTAAAAAATATGAGGTGTGTAGGGTAGTTTTTGGAGCAGAACCTAAGGATGTAGAAGTATATGAATTCATACTTGAAAAGTTCTTTTCATTAAATTTTGGAAGTATCAAATTGGATAAAAATGTATCTAAAGACAACATTGGATACAAAAGGATGCAGAGAAAAGTAAAAAAAGAACAGTCTAAAGAAACTATAGGAACTAAAGCGCAAAATGCTCTTAAGCTTCAACATGAAGAAAGAAAACAAGATAAAAAAATACTAGCTAAGTCTAGAAAAGAAGAAGAAAAAGAAAGACTTTTTACTTTGAAACAAGAAAAAAGAAAAGCCAAACATAAAGGTCATTAATTTAATTGGTTAGATTTTTATGAATTGCTAGATAAGAGGTGTATAAAATTAAAAAATTTATACACCTTAAATTATTAATAAAAATAGAATTATTATATTTAAAAATCACTTTAAAGCATATAAAAATAGAATAATAACAATTGTAGTAATATTATAAATGGTATCCCAAGTGTAAATTTAATATGCTTAGTTTTATGTCTAAAAGAATACATTCCAATGATAGAACCGATGCTACCTCCAATTATTGCTATGGCAAGAAGGGTAGTTTCTTTTATTCTCCATTTATTTTTTATTGCTTTTTTCTTATCAATATACATTGAAGATAAACCAATAATATTAATAATTATAAAATATATAGAAATCAAATTTTTCACAATATTACCTCCATAAGACGTATAATAAAAATATATTATACATTATAAAGCAAGAATATTTTTTTTAAAAGCTTAATCTATAATTACTATATATAAAATATTTCATAAGAACTAATATTGTATTAATTGGAAAATTTAAAAAAATTAAACAATTGCTAAAATAGGGGGTATATTTATAAGACATAAAGTGATAAAATTTACTTAGAAAATAATGTAAAATAACAGGAGGACAAGGCAAAATGAAATTCATAGTAGAAAAAGAAGTATTTGATAAATTAGAAAATGTATGTTTTGGTGTAGTAGTTGCAAAAGGAATAGACAATACTAAAGAAATTGAAAGAATAAATAATCTTTTAGATATAAGCATAGACAGAGTAGAAGAGTACTTTAAAGATAAAAAGGTAAAAGAAGCAGAAGAAATTATACCATATAGAGAAGCATTTAGAAGTTTAGGGATGAATCCAAATAAATTTATGAGTTCGATAGAAGCAATGACAACAAGAGTTGCTAAAAATAAAAAGCTTCCACATATAAATCCTATTGTAGACTTAGGAAACTCTATTTCTTTAAAATATCTACTTCCAATGGGTGCACATGATATGGATTTTAGAGATGATGATGTATTTGTTAGATTTTCAAAAAAAGGGGATAAATTTATTCCGTTTGGAGAAACTGAAGTTGAGTTGATGGAAGAAGGAGAATTAATTTATTCTGTTGGAGATATGGTAAAAACTAGAAGATGGATATGGAGACAAGGTGAAGAAGGAAAAATTACAAGTAGTTCAAAAAATATATTTTTCCCTATAGATGGTTTTACTAATGCAAATTTAGATCAAGTAATGAGTGCAAGAGAAGAGTTAGCAAAATTATTAAAAGAAATATTTGATTGTGAAATTAAAGTAGGGTTCATAGATAAAGATAACTTAGAAATGGAGATATAAGAAACTGTATCCAATACTTATTTTAAAGTATTATGTCTATAATTACTTAAGGATATTTAAATAAAGAGAGGTCGTAGTAAATTTGAAAAAAACTATAATAAAGAATATAAATCCATTGGTTGAAAGTAAGTTTATGGGACTTTTTGAAATTGAGTATAAAAATAAGCTAGATGAAGATAAGATATGGATGGTAGCATCAAGAAAAAGCAGTGAACAACTAAAAAGTATTTATCTTGAAAATAAAGAAGATAGTGCAGATGCAGTTGCAATAGTAGGTCTTCATAAAAGTAGTAAAAAATTAATTTTAATAAAACAATTTAGAGTACCCATTAATGGATATATATACGAATTGCCAGCAGGTCTTATCGATAAGGGTGAATCTATAGATATTTCTGTTGAAAGAGAGCTTAGAGAAGAAACTGGGCTTACTCTTTTAGAAATTCAAAAAAATAAGAGTAATGAGAAAGTATATCTATCTCCTGGTATGAGTGATGAATCGATTGCATTTGTTTACTGTATATGCGATGGTAATATAACTGATGAATTCTTAGAACCAGATGAAGATATTGAAGCTATTTTAGTTTCACAAGATGAAGCAAAAGAAATTTTACAGAGTAATCATAAGATAGATACAAAAGCATTTTTAATTTTACAAATGTTTGTAAGTTTAGGAACTAAATTATTTGAATAATTATACAAAAAAGAGATTGTATTATGTAAGTGAGTAAAGTATAAAAATTTATTTTATTCATATAATGATATAATCTCTTTTTTGTTTTATTTTTTAAGATGTAAAGTAATCAATACAAAAATTTAAGGGTTATTTTTAGGTAATCTTTAGATGTTTTTGTATTGAGAGATAATCTTTTAATACATATTGTATTTTCAAATATAGATATAGTTTAAAAATTCAAAAAAATGGTGGTGAAATATGTCCCAAGGGACATTGGGCAAAATACGTCCCTCCAGCCTCTTTATATTAAAAAGTATATACTAAATAAGGGTTAAAAGAGATAAAAATGATACACTAATTGTCTTTTGACAATAAAAAAACACAGAATTTAATTATTTAATCTAGAAAAAGTATTGAACAAATGAATTATTTAGTGTACAATAATCATGTAAAAACATAGTAATGGAGGGAGACATTTCATAATGAAAATTAAGGTAGGAATGAACGGATTTGGAAGAATAGGAAGAGCTGTGTTGAGAATAGCTCAAGAAGAATTAGGAGATAATATAGAAATTGTAGCCATAAATGCAAGAGCAACAACAGAGTCTTTGGCACATTTATTTACATATGATTCATGTTACGGAACTTTTAGAGGTGAGGTAGAAGCAAAGGATGAAGATACACTAATAGTAAACTCTAAAGAAATAAAAATACTGAGATACAATGACCCAGAAGAATTACCATGGAAAGAGTTAGGGGTTGATATAGTTATAGAATCAACAGGATTATTTACACAAAGAGAAAAGGCAGAAAAACACATTAAAGCAGGTGCAAAAAAAGTAATAATAACAGCTCCAGGAAAAAATGAAGATATAACTATAGTTGTTGGAGTTAATGAAGAACAATATGATAATGAAAAGCATAATATAATCTCAAATGCATCTTGTACTACAAATTGCCTAGCACCATTTGCTAAAGTATTGGACGAAAAATTTGGTATAGTAAAAGGTTTAATGACTACTGTACATTCATATACTAACGATCAAAGAATATTAGATAAGAGCCACAAAGACCTGAGAAGAGCGAGAGCAGCGGCTGAATCTATAATACCTACCACTACAGGAGCAGCAAAAGCTGTGTCAAGAGTATTACCACAATTAGAAGGAAAATTAAATGGTTTTTCACTTAGAGTGCCAACACCAACAGTTTCACTTGTTGATTTAGTATGTGAACTTAAAGAAAACGTTACAGTTGAGCAAGTGAATTCTGTATTAAAAGAAGCTGCTGAAGGAGAATTAAAGGGTGTTTTAGGATACTGTGACAAACCACTTGTTTCTATAGATTATAGAGGCGATTCAAGATCATCTATCATAGATGCTCTGTCCACAATGGTTATAGAGGATAATATGGTCAAAGTAGTTTCATGGTATGACAATGAATGGGGATATTCCTCAAGAACTGTTGATTTAGTAAAATATATAGCTGAAAAATTAAAATAATATATAACTAAAAAAAAATTTTTGAAAAAAATTTATAAAAATAGAAAAAAAGATTATGAAAAATATTGAAGGAAAAAATTTTTCATAATCTTTTTTGATTAATATAAAAGTTATAAGTTACAACTTGTTATTAGATATTAGGTCGTTAGAGGAGGTTATATCTATTTAGTAAGAAATTGTATCATTTTATATATGAAAGATAATATGTCGAAAACTTGCAGAAATCTGAAAAATTTTTATTATTGGAATACTGGTTTTCATTTTATTTATGATAAAAAAATGACAAATAAAGTTGCAAAGAGTAATATTTATAAGTATAATTAAAAAAGAGAAAAGGTTTTGTTAAGCTTTACAACAAAAGAAAAGAAGGGATGATTCAAAATGGAGAAGTTAACAGACAGGAGACAGGTTAAGGCAGTAAGCATGGAGACATTCGTTTTCATAATATTACTAATAGTTGGATTTGGCTATGTTGGTAGTATTATGGGCGCAGGAATGATGTTTAAAGTAATAATGAGTACAGCACATGCTTTACTATTAGAGACAGTTTTCTTAATTATGGCTATGGCAGTTCTTGCAGGCGCATTAAGCGCACTACTTTCAGAGTTTGGAGTAATAGCATTAATTAATAAAATTTTCGCTATATTTATGAAGCCTTTATACGGATTACCTGGTGCTAGTATAGCAGGGGCTATAACAACTTATTTATCAGATAATCCAGCTATTATACCTTTTGCTAAAGATAAAACATTCACACAGTATTTTAAACAATATCAAGTTCCAGCACTATGTAATTTAGGAACAGCTTTTGGTATGGGACTTATCTTAACAACGTTTATGATATCTCAAGGTACAGAATATGTATTGCCAGCATTGATTGGTAACTTAGGTGCAGTAATAGGTAGTGTTGTAAGTGTTAGAATAATGTTGACATTTACTAAGAAGTTCTATAACTATAATCCAGAAGAAGATAAAGCAGCAGGAACATTAGAGAAAAAAGCTGAATTTAGAGAAATAAGAGAAGGAAATGTGTTCCAAAGAGGCCTAGATGCTATTCTTGAAGGTGGTAAGATGGGTGTAGATATGGGAATGGCTATAATCCCTGGTGTCCTAGTAGTATGTACATTAGTTATGCTATTAACTTTTGGACCATCTACAGACCCTGCTACAGGTCAAGAGGTTTATACAGGAGCTGCATATGAAGGAATAAAATTACTTCCAGTTCTTGGGGATAAGCTTGGATTTATATTAGAGCCATTATTTGGATTTACATCACCAGAAGCAATAGCATTCCCTATAACTTCATTAGGAGCTGTTGGAGCAGCAATGTCTTTAGTTCCAGAATTTATAAAATCAGGAGCTATAACTCCTAATGATATAGCAGTATTTACAGCAATGGGTATGTGTTGGAGTGGATATTTAAGTACACATATTGGTATGATGGATGCATTAAATGCTAGACAATTAGCTGGAAAAGCAATTCTTTCTCATACAATAGGTGGTTTATGTGCAGGAGCAGCAGCTCACTTTATATTTATGCTCATATCATAAATATGATAAATAGAAGTAATTAAAATAAAAATAATATACAAAAAAATGGTTGTCTATATGCAATAAGGAATTGTGTACTGACAACCATTTTTTTTGAATGAAGATATTTTATAATATACAAACATTAAATTGGTATTAGAGTTAAGTTATATTTATGTAAAAAGTAACAAAAATCTGTAGAAATTTATGACAAAATTTAGTACACTAACTATATGTTCTTATTTAAAATTTAAAGGTATTATTAGAAATTACCTAGTAGAGTAAGCTTGATTAATAAAAGAATCATAAAATAAAAATATTAATCATAAAAATTATAAAATAACTTACTTAAAATAAAGCCATAGAACTTACAAAAATTAAAAAAGCATATAAGTATGGAGGGGTACAATGGATGAATTATTTCATATAGGAATTGATGTAGGTTCTACAACAGTAAAGGTTGTGGTACTTAATAATAACAATATAGTTCATAAAGAATATAAAAGACATTATTCTGATGTGAAGAAATCAGTTAAAGAAGTACTAAATGGAATATACGAAAAATTGGGAGATATAAATGCAACCATTATAATAACTGGTTCAGGAGGAATTGGAATCTCAAAAAAACTTGGGGTAAAATTTGTCCAAGAAGTTATATCTAGTACAAAATCAATAGAATATTTCCATCCGGAAACTGATGTTGTTATAGAACTTGGAGGAGAAGATGCAAAAATAACCTATTTAAGTGGAGGAATAGATCAAAGAATGAATGGTATATGTGCAGGTGGCACTGGAGCATTCATAGACCAAATGGCTTCCCTTTTAAAGACAGATGCTAGTGGTTTAAATGAATTAGCTAAAGGCTACAATGTTATTTACCCAATAGCCTCAAGATGTGGTGTTTTTGCTAAAACAGATATTCAACCTCTTATAAATGATGGAGCTAAGCAGACTGATATAGCAATGAGTATTTTTAATGCAGTTGTCGTACAAACAGTGAGTGTTCTTTCTTGTGGAAGAAAAATAGAAGGCAATGTTGCATT
Source organism: Clostridioides sp. ES-S-0123-01 (assembly GCF_020658415.1). Lineage (NCBI taxonomy): Bacteria > Bacillati > Bacillota > Clostridia > Peptostreptococcales > Peptostreptococcaceae > Clostridioides > Clostridioides sp. ES-S-0123-01. The sequence continues at coordinate 481,170 of NZ_JACVWD010000001.1, read as the reverse complement.
TTTAGGTGGACCATTGTATTTTTTATCTGAACTTAGAGAAGCTTTTAAAAGAGTACTAAATTTAAAAGATGAAAATGTAATTTTCCCAGAAGATGCACAGCTTTATATTGCTATTGGAGCAGGATTATTATCAGTAGATGAAGATAGTATAAAACTTAAATCTCTAATAGAAAAACTAGACAATATAAAAAATATTGAAGATGGAGAAGTAAATTTATTAGAACCTTTATTCAAAGATAAAAACGAGTATGAAGAATTTTTAAGAAGACATGAAAAAGAAAAAATAGATTATGTAGATATAAATTCAATTAAGAAAAATTGTTATCTAGGAATTGATGCAGGTTCTACTACTACTAAGGCTGCGCTTATTGATGAAGATGGGAATCTAGTATATTCTTACTATAATAGTAATGAAGGGAATCCACTAAAAACAACAATCAAGGTCATAAATGAAATATATGATATATTACCAAAAGACGTTAAAATCTTAAGTTCAACTGTAACTGGATATGGAGAGGGACTTATTAAAAAAGCATTAAAAATAGATAATGGAGAAATAGAGACTATAGCACATTATAAAGCTGCTAAATTTTTTAATAAAGATGTAGACTTTATACTTGATATTGGTGGTCAAGATATGAAGTGTTTAAAAATAAAAGAGGGTGTAATTGATAATATAATATTAAATGAAGCTTGTTCATCAGGTTGTGGTTCATTTTTAGAGACATTTGCAAGTTCTTTATCTATGACAATCGAAGAATTTGCACATGAAGGTATCTATTCTCAAAGCCCTGTCGATTTAGGTTCAAGATGTACTGTGTTTATGAATTCGAGAGTAAAACAATCTCAAAAAGAAGGGGCAAGTGTTGGAGATATATCAGCAGGCTTATCTTATTCTGTAATAAAGAATGCTTTATTTAAAGTAATAAAAATCAGAGATTTAAATGAGATTGGAAATAATATTGTTGTACAAGGTGGAACATTTTACAATGATTTAGTACTTAGAAGTTTTGAAAGGTTAATTGGCAAAAATGTAATTAGACCTAATATTTCTGGAATTATGGGTGCTTTTGGTTCAGCTCTTATAGCTAGAGAGAAGTATGAAAGTGGATATCAAACATCTTTATTATCTAAAGAAGAATTGAATAGTATAAAATTAGAATCAAGTGTAATTAGATGTAAAGGATGCTCAAATCATTGTCTTCTTACAATAAACAAATTTTCTGATAATGAAATTTTTATTTCAGGAAACAGATGTGAGAAGGGAGAAGCCATTTATGGCGATAAAAAGATAGGTTTAGAAAAGAAAAACCCCATAAATCTATTTAAGTATAAATATGATAGGATTTTTAAATACAAACCATTAGAAAAAGATAAAGCAAAAAAAGGAGAGATAGGAATACCAAGAGTATTAAATATGTATGAAGATTATCCATTTTGGTTTACATTTTTCAATGATATGGGATTTAGAGTTGTACTTTCAGATAGGTCATCAAAACAATTATATGAAACTGGTATAACTAGCATTGCTTCTGAAACAGTGTGTTATCCTGGGAAATTAGTTCATGGTCATATAGAAAATTTAATTTCAAAAGGAATAAAGAATATATTTTATCCTAGTGTAACCAATGAAAATGAAGAAGATTTAAGTGCAGATAATTATTATAATTGTCCCGTTGTAATATCCTATTCTGAAGTAATAAAAAATAATGTGGAAAATATAAGAAACAAAAATATAAATTACATAAATCCATTTATAAGTCTAAATGATAAGGAAAAGTTGAAAAAGAGACTTCATGAGGAATTATCAAGACGTTTTAATGGTATAAATATAACTAAGGAAGAAATTAATCATGCAGTTGATAAAGCGACTGATGAACAAAATTCATTTAAGATGGAGATGCAAGCAGCAGGTGAAAGAGCACTTAAGGAGATAAAAGAGAGAAACTTAAAGGGAATTGTATTATGTGGTAGACCATATCATATAGATCCAGAAATAAATCATGGAATGCCAGAGCTTATAAATTCTTTAGACATGGCAGTACTTACTGAAGATTCTATATGTCACTTAGCAAATATGCAAAGACCACTTAGAGTTGTAGACCAATGGGTCTATCATTCAAGATTATACAAAGCAGCTAGTTTTGTAAGAGATAAAAATTATTTAGAATTGGTTCAACTTAATTCATTTGGGTGTGGTTTGGATGCAGTAACTACAGACCAAGTTCAAGAAATACTTAATGAAAAATCTAAAATATATACTATTATAAAAATTGATGAAGGTAATAATTTGGGAGCTGCAAAGATAAGAATGAGGTCTTTAAAAGCAGCTATGTTTGAGAGAGAAAGTAAAAATATAGATGTAAAAAATATGAAAGTAGATAGAATACAGTATGCAAAGAATAATCAAATAACGAACAAACATACTATATTAGCACCACAAATGTCACCTATACATTTTCAATTCCTTGAAGAAGCTGTAAATCTGAGTGGATATAAGATAGAAATTTTAAAAGATACAGATAGTAGTGTTATTGAGGAAGGTTTGAGGTATGTAAATAATGATGCTTGTTATCCAGCTATAATAGTAGTAGGTCAATTAATAACAGCATTAAAGTCTGGAAAATATGATTTAAATAATACATCTGTTGCAATAACTCAAACTGGTGGCGGTTGTAGAGCTACAAATTATATTGGATTTTTAAGAAAAGCTATGTATGATGCAGGGTTTAAAGATGTTCCAGTTATTGCACTTAGTGTAAATGGAATAGAAGATAGTGGGATAATGGATAATGTATCTCTAAAATTAATCAATAGACTTTTTATGTCTGTTGTATATGGAGATTTATTGATGAAAGTACTCTATAGAGTGAGACCATATGAGAAAGTTATTGGAAGTACAAATACTCTATATGAAAAATGGGTTGATATATGTAAAAAATCTCTAGTCAAAGCTAAAATTTCTGTATTTACTAAAAACATAAAAGAGATAGTAAATGAGTTTGATAACCTAGAGATATTAGATATTAAAAAACCTAAAGTAGGTTTAGTTGGAGAAATATTAGTTAAATTTCATCCAATTGCAAACAATAATCTAGTGAATATATTAGAGCGAGAAGGTGCTGAAGCAGTTGTACCAGACCTTACAAATTTCTTTTTAAGTTGTGCGTTTAATACTATTTATAAACACACTCATTTAGAAGGAAGTAGAAAAAGTAGAATGATAGGAGAAGCCTTTATATACATAACAAGTATATACCAAAGAGTATATAAAAAAGCACTTGATAAAAGTAAAAGATTTTACGCTCCAGGAAATATAAAAACAGTTGCGAAAAATACAGAACCAGTAGTATCATTAGGAAATCAAACTGGAGAAGGATGGCTTTTAACAGGTGAGATGGTTGAATTGTTGAATGAAGGTGTGGAAAATATCATTTGTATGCAACCTTTTGGATGTTTACCTAATCATATAATTGGTAAAGGTTCTATAAAAGAATTAAAAAGATTATATAAGAATGCAAATATAATTCCTATTGATTATGACCCTTCTGCAAGCGAGGTGAATCAGCTTAACAGGATAAAACTTATGCTTTCTAAAGCTTTTAAAAATATAGAAGATCAATGTTTCACATATTGAAAATTTATAGCTATCTAAATAAGTTACTATTGTATTAACAATTATAAAAAGAGTTACTCTATTTTTTAGGGTAACTCTTTATTACTTGAAAAATTATATGTATACTAATATAAAAGGGGGGACGTTATATGAATTTAGTATATGATGTTTATGAGTCTAAAATAGGAAATTTGTACATATTGAGTGAAGATGGTTTTGTAGTTAGTTTAGATATAGGAGATGAAAAATTTAATAATTTAAAAGAAGAATATATTAAAAAAGGAATAGATATAAAAAGAAGTGAAGAAGATTTAAAAGAGGCAATAAATCAGATAGATGATTATTTTAATGGAAAAAGAAAAACATTTGATTTGAAAATACGTGTTGATGGTACTGAATTTCAAAAGTCTGTCTATGAAGAAATGTTAAAAATACCTTATGGAAAAACACTCTCATACTCAGAAATAGCAAAAAATATAAATAATCCAAAGTCTGTTAGAGCAATTGGACAAGCAAGTAAAAGCAACAAAATTCCAATAATAATACCTTGTCACAGAGTTGTTGGTAAAAATAATATTGGTGGATATATGGGGAATCATTCTGACTTAAAAAAAATACTATTAGATTTAGAAGAAAATAGTTAAATTGGTTAAAAGTGATTTTTTTGTTAATATTTGATATAATTACGTTAGAAGAGATTTTTAATTTACATTGATAAGGGGGAGTTTTAATGTGCAATAAAGTTATAGCATCAAAATACCATGAAAAAGGGTTTAATTGTGCAGAGTCAGTTATAAAAGCATATAATGAAGAGTTTAATACAGATATACCAGTTTGTTTAGGTAGTGGATTAGGTTCAGGTTGTGGAGTTGCTAGTTTATGTGGTGCAGTAAATGCCTCAAATATAATAATTGGATATGTAAGAGGTAGAAACCATGAGGGTGAAAGTACTAAAGCTAAAGCATATGCTAAAGATTTGACAACAACAGTAAGAAATGAGTATGGTTCAGAGTTATGTATAGACTTAAAGAAAGATTTAGTTGCTTGTAGAGAAATAATGGATTTTGCATATGATACTTTAAAAGAAACTTTAAAAAAGGAACTATAATAAATATAAGTTATATAATATATTTATTAAGTCTATTTATTATATAACTTATTAATTACAAATAAAACGCAATGAACTTTAAAAGAATATTAGATTTTTATATTATGAAGACGCTCAGAAAGGAGCGTCTTTTTACTAGTATAATTTAGAAAAAAATTATATTACTTATTAACAGAATTTAAATGAAAATTGAGTATTAACATGCATTGATGTAAATCAGATTGATTAACAGATAATATTTATATAGGTATCGCAATTATTTCTATTTATTTTTTGTTATGTTATACTCAGCTTAAATAAATATTTGTTACAAAGGAGATGAAAATATTGGAAAATATTGATTTACTTATTAAAGAATTATGTTCAAAAAATCATACTGAAGCATATAAAACTTTTTTATTTCTAGAAAATGAAAGTAAAAAATCAAACATTACATACTGTTTTTTTGATTATTTTCTAGAAATGATTAATAATGAAAGTTCATATATTCGTACAAGAGGATTGTTGTTAATAGTTGCAAATGCTAAGTGGGATACTGATAATAAAATTGAAATGAATATAGATAGTATACTAAGTCACATTGTGGATAAAAAGCCTTCTGTATCGAGAAATTTTATTCAGTCATTACCTAATATCATAAAGTATAAGAAACAACTTATTCATCGTATAAGAGCGGAATTAAGTAATGCAGATATAAATATTTATAATGATAATATGAAGTCATTAGTAGAAAAGGACATAAGAAATACCTTATCTAACCTTGAGTAAAGATATATTATCCAAATTTTACGGGTTGCCATCATTATTAGTGATTAATTTTTTTTGACAATAGCAAGAAATGTGAAAATAGCTAAGACAGAATTAGGTACAATCAGACTAGAAGGTTACTAATTTTTACAGATAAGCCAATTATGGAAATTTCACTATTTGCTGGATATGAAACACAACAATCATTTACAATTGGATTTAAGGCTATGCTTAAATGTAGCCCACAATCATTTAGAAAAAAAGGAGATTTTCATCCTGTACAATTAAAGTTTACTGTTGATGGAAAAGAAACTTTGAGAGGCGATAGAATAATGGAAGTTAAAATGGTTGAAAATGACAAAATTCTTTTAGTAGGCTATAAAGGAAATACACGACTAGGTTTTTCTGTTATAGGTGAATGTGCAAAATATAGTTTTTACCTTTAAAGCAAAGAGAGAAGATAGCTTACAACCTGTTGTAGATTATGCTTATAAAGAATGGTTACCTCAGTCAACATGCCAATGCTAAATATGATTTTGTGAGATATGGAGAATTAGTTGATAAGGATGGTAAAAGTTTGATTGAATTTTGGGTTCCAATTTTATGAGTGCCATAATATTTTGAATATATAGACTAAATAAACGTAGTAAAAATCGTTGTAATGAGTAAAAGCTTTATATGTTAAAAGAAAATATACATAATCTAATGGTAGTTTTGAAATAACAAATTAAAGCTACCATTTTTATTTTGAAAAATCATTTAATGAAATAGATTTAGTTTATTAAATATATTATTTATAAGATTATAATAATATGTTGTTAAAGAAAATATTTAATAAATTAAATGTTTTCTTTGACAATGTACATATATGAATGATAATATCTAAATGAATAAAAGCTATGGTAATAAAATGATTTCTTAAAATCTATTTTAGGTATTATTAATAAATAAAAAATTATAAAATACATAATGTCTCTAACAAACGATGATACTAGAATGATACTGTTTTTATAAGAAATTATAAAATACATAATTAATAAAAATAATATATTGAATTATATAATAGATTGGGTTTTACTAAATAAAAAAGAAATGAAATCCCCATGTTATTATACAAAAGCAAAGGTGGGAATAAAAATGAAAGAAATTGATGATTCTATAACATCAGAATATTTAAGCTATGGTATCAATGAAGATATTAGTATCTATGAAGGTAGATTTTGTATATATTTAGATAAGAAATATAGATGTAATGGAAAAATTTATTATAAAATGACACCTCCAATATCCATAAGTTTTAAAGCAGATATAGGTTGCATTGAAGATATAGAAAATGAAGATGAGAACTTAGTTTTGGACTATGATAATGCTATTCTTGAAGTCTATGGTTATAAGATTATTTCTATAACAATAAACACTCTAAGTGATTTTGTGATAGAAGGATATATCAATGATGATTGTATAAAATCTAAAAACTCTTATGTTGAACATGTAGATTTTAATATAATAAACTTAGATAAAATACCTGGAAAACTTATAAAATACAATGATAAGGTATATGCAGGTAGAATTGAATTTGATATAAATGATTATGTTGTTACTATAGATAAACGGTATGATTATAGAAAAGAATTGAAGTCAGATTTAAAGTCTAAATCTGGTGCAATAATAACTCATATAGGTAGGATTAGAAGAAAAGATGGTAGAATTTTTAGAACTAATAATACAATAAATCTTTTAGATAGAATAGCAACAGCCTTGAGTTTTATGTGTGGCAGATATGTTGGATTTTGTTTGGCAAAAGGATATAGAAATGGTAATGAAGTTTATAGAATTTGGAATGAAAATCAAATAACACCTTTTAGATATGTACCAACATGGTCAGATACGCTGTCGAACTATCATAATATAGAAAAATATATAAGTCTCATGTGTAAAAAATTAGAAGATTTTTATTATGGCTCCGCGATAAAGAGTGTCGTTGATTGGTATATAGAGTCTCTTGGAAGTGTGACTATGGAAAATAACATAATATCTGTACAGATTGCACTTGAAACTTTGTCATATGTAGTGCTGGTAGAGCAAAATAAGGTGCTTACAGATGAAACTTTTGACCATAATTTGGCATCTAAAAATATCAGACTTCTACTTGATATATGTAAGATACCATATGGTAAATATGAGTTAGACATATTTGATAGCATGATAAAAAAGAAGTTTGATGATGGAATAGATTTAGTTATTTATTTAAGAAATAGTATAGTTCATCCAAGTAGAAAAGCTCATAGAGCTACATTAGAAGTTGAAGACATTTGGAATATCATTTCAATAGGAACAAGATATATTGAGCTTGTTTTGCTTTTTATTTTGGGATATAAAGGAGAGTATTCTAATAGATTGGTAGAACGATGCTATGGTGAGGTAGAAGTTGTACCTTGGAATTAGATTTTTATATTTATTTTAAAATATATATTGACAGATATTGCCTTATGATATAAAATCAATATCATAAATAAGAATTCAAAACAACATTAAATGCGATGAAAAGAAATAGTAAAAGTAGGTAATCTTAAACAGAGAGTTTCCGATTGGTGAGAGGAGCAATAGATTTTACTTTGAACACATCTTTGAGCAGGACTCTGAAAGAGTAAAAATACTTTACTAGGAGTTTCCCGGTATCCTTGCATCCGTTATAGTGCTAGAGTATAATTTTTATTGTACTTAAAGAGGTTAGTGTCGTGAGGCATTAATGAACAGAGGTGGAACCACGAGATTTAACTCCCGTCCTCTAGCAATAGCTAGAGACGGGAGTTTTTTAATATAATTTTTTAAGCGCGCAGAGAATTATATTGCAATAGATACATTTTTTCTGAAATAATCAAAATATTTAAAATTTAAAAATTTAAAAGACGAGGGAGAATATTATGAAAAATATATTAAAAAAATTAGGATTATTTACAATTATGTTAGGTTTAGTAAGTGGAATGGCAGGTTGCTCAAAATCAGATAATGAAAAGGATAAAGATGCTTCAAATGCATCAAAAAAAGAGGTAATTGTAGGATTTGATAATACATTTGTACCAATGGGATTTTTAGATGAAAAAGGAGAAACAGTGGGATTTGATGTTGATTTAGCAAAAGAGACATTTAAGAGACTTGGAATGGAAGTTAAATTTCAACCAATAGATTGGTCAATGAAAGAAACAGAGTTAAATGATTCAAAAACTGTAGATGTATTATGGAATGGATATTCTATAACAGATGAGAGAAAGAAAATAGTATCATATACAGAACCTTATTTACAAAATAAACAAATAATAGTTACTTTAAGTGATTCAAAAGTAAATACAAAAGCTGATTTAAAAGATAAAGAAGTTGGAACTCAACAAGGTTCAACAGCTCTTGATGCAGTAGAAAAAGATAAAGATTTTATGAATAGCTTAAAGGGTGGAGCACCAGTTCTTTATGATACTTACGATAAAGCACTTAGAGACTTAGAGATAGGTAGAACTAGCGCAGTTGTTGGTGATGAAGTTTTAATTAGATACTATATGGGACAAAAAGGTGAAGATAAATATAAAGTATTAAAAGAAGATTTTGGATTAGAAGATTATGTTGTAGCAACATCTAAGGAAAATCCAGAACTTTGTAAAAAAATAAATGAAACATTAAAAGAAATGAAAAAAGATGGAGCTTTTGACAAAATTTATGATAAGTGGTTTAAATAAGAGATAAGTTAGCTGTTAAGAAGGGGGCACTAAAGGCATGTTACAAGGTTTAGAAATAGTTATAGCAATGTTTTGTATAACATTAATAGTATCAATTCCATTGGGGATTGGAGTTGCATTTTTAAGATTATCAAAAAATAAATTAATAAGTGGTATTACACAATGTTATATATTAATAATGAGAGGAACACCTTTACTTTTACAAATGATAGTCATATTCTATGGTTTACCTCTTATAGGAATTGTATTTGACAGGTTTACAGCTGGAATAGTAGCTTTCTTCTTAAATTATGCAGCATACTTTGCAGAAATATTTAGAGGTGGAATACAATCAATAGATAGAGGTCAATATGAAGCTTCAAAAGTACTAGGGTTTGACAAATTTACGATGTACAAGAGAATAATATTTCCACAAGTTTTTAAAAGAATACTAGCACCTATTTCAAATGAAGTAATTACATTAGTAAAAGATACATCTTTAGTATATATATTAGGATTAAATGATATTTTAAGAATATCTCAAATAGCAATGAATAGAGAAGCAAGTTTGTTACCACTATTTGAGGCAGGAGCAATATATCTTATATTTGTAGCTATACTTACTAAGGGATTTGAATTACTTGAAAAAAAATATTCTTATTACAGATAAAGCTACAATAATTATAGGAGGAGGTTTTTTATATGTTGAAAATCAGGAATTTAAATAAATCATTTAAAAAAAATAAAGTGCTTAAAGATATTTCTTTTGAACTAGAAGAAGGTCAGATTGGAGTTTTGCTTGGTAAATCTGGTGCAGGGAAGACCACAATATTAAGATGTATAAATGGTCTTGAAGAATTTGATAGTGGAGAAATTATAATAGATAATGAAATAATAAAAAGTAAGAAAGACATGGCAAAAATACGTGGTAAAATAGGTATGGTTTTTCAAAACTTTAATCTATTTCCTCATATGACTGTCCTTGAAAATATAATTGAATCTCCAGTTAATGTTTTTAAAGTCCCTAGAGAGGAAGCTGAAAATAGAGCTAAAGAACTTTTGAGACTAGTTGATTTGGAAGAAAAATTGAACTCATATCCATTTGAGTTGTCAGGAGGACAGCAACAAAGAGTTGCAATAGCTAGGTCTTGTGCATTAATGCCAAAAGTTCTTTGTTTTGATGAGCCTACTTCTGCACTTGATATTGATACTATTCAAAAAGTAGTAAATATAATGAATAGGCTTAAAGATAAAGGCATGACTATACTGATAATTACACATGATGTTGTATTTTCAAATAGTGTTGCTGATAAGATTATAAGTATAAAAGATGGTATAGTTGAGGATATTCAAATAAAAGAAAAAATTGTTTAAATTTTTAAAAACGGAATTTATATTGAAATTTTATAAAAAAATAAGGATTGTTTGTCTGACTTTTACAATGAAAAATATAAATTTTGATATATTAGAGCAGTTAAAATTTAATTTAACCGTGTAGTAAAAAAGTCGTGACCTCAAACTGTCACGGCTTTTACATGTATAAAAATTCAAAAAATGTATAATGTAAGATTAAAATTATAGAAATGCCATACTTCACACCAAAGTAGCTAAAGAAAAAGTATGAGAAGGAAGAATTTATCATCAACAGTAGCAATTATAAATTTAATGAAAGCAAATATGGAGATTTTAATATAACTAAGACTGTATCTATTGATGCTAGAAAATTTGAACTGTTCTATCGTATTTATGATAAAACTTGATTATAATATACATATTATGGGTATAAAAATGTAAATATAGAGATAAAAAATTAGAAAGGAAGTTTTACTATAATGATTAAATTATATGGATATACAAAATGTTCTACAGTTAAAAAAGCAAAAAAATGGCTTAAAGAAAATAATTTGGAATTTGAGGATATAGATATGGTTCAAAATCCACCAACTAAAAATGAATTAGAATTAATTTATAATATTAGTGGATATGATATAAAAAAGTTTTTTAATACAAGTGGAATGAAATATAGAGAATTAGGTCTTAAAGATGTAGTAAAGACTGAGTCAGATGATAAACTGCTAGAAATATTAGTAAGTGATGGTATGCTTATTAAAAGACCACTACTATTTGATGGTAAAAATGTACTATTAGGGTTTAAAGAAGATGTATGGAAAGATATTTTATTAAAGGAAGAATAGAAATCAATGGGTGTATTAGTTAAAATTTTTAATTGGTACACCTATAAATTTATGTATTAAATTTACTTTTGTTATACATAAATAATAAGAAATACACGTGAATATACAACTCTAATAAATTTTACAGGTATATTATTCTACTATTTTCTCAATGCAGTTAAAATTTATACATAGTAATTACTGTTAATTACAAGTTAGAAAAGTACATTTCTAGTCTCTATGTAAGTGTTTTTAGTATTGGGATTAAAAGCACATCAATAGAATTATTAGCTATTAGATAGTAGAATCTTGTACTTTCTGAGTTTAATATATTAAATAAATACATATCTTTTCACATAAAAGTACTATTAAATCTAAATCTTGATTTTAATCTATTAATTCTTGCAAACATGCATGTGATTTATTAGAATTTATACTATACATAAAGTCTAATATTATTTATTATTTTGGGGATATTTGTTACTATTAAAAAAATTCACATTGACCTTGTCTCAAATAAATTTAATATGAATAAATATACCCTTTCTTATACAAATTATATCATTTATTTTATTTAAAATAACATAATATTACAACGAATTATTACAAAATTACTTATTATTAACCATGAACATTTGTTTTGTGATATTATATTTATATGAGGATATTGTCATAAAAACGTTATATTTATACAAAAAATTAAATGAAAATTTATTTAATATGAATGTTTTTTATAAATTATACCTCTACTTATAGTTTTACAAATAATAATAGTATTTAAAAATTTGACAACAAAAAAAGAAAACTTTCAAAAGAATTAAATCTAAAAAGAATAGGAGATAAATATGGGTATTGAAGATTTATATGGTTTTGAATGTGTTCCTGTGAACAATGAGATTGATATTGACAATTTATTGGAGACAATGATAGAAGATGGAAAAGAAAAAGGATATACACCAATTATAATTATCGATGAAAAGGTAGGATTGCTAAAAGAAAACATTGATATTGTCAATAAAGAGTATGGTTCTCTTGAGAACTACAAAGAGCATTGTCTGAAAAAATATAATGAAATTGATGTAAATGAATTTTTCAAGTGTAGGAAGAGTGAAATTTCAGAGGTGGTAAAGGAACTCATAGAGTCAGAAGATATTTTTTGTGATTATAAAAGTTTTAACCCAATTACAAATATAGATATATTTCAAGAAAATAACAAAGTTTACATAGCTAAAGTTCCAACAACTAAACCTTATGAAGTATTTGCATATATACCAATTGGTGGATTTAACGATTGTCCTAGTGATGAAGAGCATATAGCAGTTGCAAAATATTGGTACGAAAACTATGGAGCATACCCAATAGCAATTGGATGTGACACAGTCCAATATTTTTCAAAAAATATACCTAGTGACAATACAATGTTCAATAACCTATGCATAGAGTTAATCTTGTACTGTGAAGATATTATTGTACAAGGATATGAGACATTAAGAGCTCTAAAAGAGGTAATACAAGATTCTACCATATGGCTTTTTTGGTGGGATTGATATAGAGCTCTGTAAACTATAAGTATTAAGTTTTTAAAACATTTTTAATGATAGTATCTTTTTGTAATTTACAATTATATCGATAAGAAGAGTAATTATATGAGAATAAAATCGTGAACTTAGCCATGAAGATAGGCTATTTAGGCTTCATGGCTTTTAAGTATATTACTGTATTACACTGTTTTGTTTTTATATAGTGTAATACAGCAATATGCTTAAATTGTAAAGATATAAATAAAAGTACTTTAATATTATAATTAATATATTTAAAAGTCATTCTAATTTTTTAAATATATACTTTATATGTTATAATCATTAAGTATGTAAAAAATAAGAATAGTTTTAGAGTTCATATTTTATTGATATGGAGGTAGATTTAGTGAAGGAAAGAGAAAAGTTAGAAAAATTAAGAGAAAAATTGATTGGATTAGAAAGTGTGGCAGTTGCCTATTCAGGTGGAGTTGACAGTAATTTCTTACTTAAAGTAGCAAGAGATACATTAGGAGATAATGTTATAGCTGTAACTATTCATGCAATGATGCACTCAAATAGAGAAATAGAAGAAGCAAAACAATATACTAAAAATTTTGGAGTTAAACATATTATATTAAGAATAGAAGATTTTGATTTAAAGGAATTCAAAGAAAATGGTGTTGAAAGATGTTATTATTGTAAAAAATATATATTTACTAAAATAAAAGAGGTCGCAAAGGAACATAATATAAAGTACATAGTAGATGGAACCAATGTAGATGATTTAGGAGACTATAGACCAGGTCTTAAAGCACTAAATGAACTAGAAGTAATTAGTCCATTGAAAGAAAGTGGATTAAAGAAAAATGAAATTAGGTTACTTTCAAGAGATATGAAGTTAGAAACTTTTAACAAACCATCATTTGCATGTCTGGCAAGCAGAATTCCTTATGGTGTTGAAATTACAGATGAAAAGCTTAGGATAATAGAAAAAAGTGAAGAATATTTATCTGATTTGGGCTTTTCTCAATTTAGAGTAAGAATGCATGGAGATATAGCTAGAATAGAAGTTAATCAGGAAGAATTAGGTAAATTTTTTGAAAATAACAATTTTAGTAAAGTTGACACTAAATTAAAAAAATTTGGCTTTAAATATGTTACACTAGATATGTCAGGATATCAAATGGGAAGTATGAATTTAAACATGTAAATAGGTTAAAAAATAAATAATCGTTGTAATTAATATAGGAAACAGGAGGTTTTATGAAAAACTATACATTAATATCGCCATGTTTTTTTGGAATGGAAAAAATGTTGGCTAGAGAAATTACTAATTTGGGATATGAAATAATAAAAACAGAAGATGGAAGAATAACATATAAGACTGATGAATTTGGGATAGCAAAATCAAACATGTGGTTAAGATGTGCAGAAAGAGTACATCTTAAGATTGCTGAGTTTGAAGCAAAAAGCTTTGATGAATTATTTGAAAATACAAAAAGGATAAATTGGTCTAAGTATATACCTTATGGAGCTCAATTTCCTATTTCAAAAGCTTCTTCTATAAAATCAAAATTATACAGTACACCAGATGTACAAGCTATAGTAAAAAAAGCTATTGTAGAAAGCTTGAAGAAAAGTTATTTAGAGGATGGTTTGCTTAAAGAAGATAAAGAAAAATACCCTATATTTGTATTTATACACAAAGATAAAGTAACTCTTTCAATAGACACAACAGGAGATGCTTTACATAAAAGAGGATATAGAGAAAAAGCAAATAAAGCTCCAATAAGAGAAACTTTAGCTTCTGGACTTATCTACTTAACTCCTTGGAAAGCAGGTAGGACTTTAGTAGACCCTATGTGTGGTTCTGGTACTATATTAATTGAAGCAGCTATGATAGGTATAAATATGGCACCTGGATTAAATAGAGAATTTATATCAGAAAAATGGAGAACGCTTGATAAAAAGATTTGGTGGGATGTAAGAAAAGATTCTTTTAATAAAATAGACAATGAATCTAAATTTAAAATTTATGGATATGATATAGATGCAGAATGTATAGATATAGCTCGAGAAAATGCAGAAATAGCAGGTGTAGATGAATATATAGAATTCAATGTAGGAGATGCAACTGAGTTTGAGAGTGAAGAAGAATTTGGATTTATAGTTACCAATCCTCCTTATGGAGAACGATTGGAAGATAAGGATAGTGTTAAACAATTATATAAAGAGCTTGGTTATGCATTTAGAAAGTTAAAAAATTGGTCATATTATCTGATAACTTCCTATGAAGAATTTGAATATGAATTTGGACAAAAAGCAGCTAAAAAGAGAAAATTATATAATGGTATGCTAAAAACTAACTTTTTCCAATATCCAGGGCCTAAACCTCCTAGAAATAATAATTAGATTTTATATTTATCATAAGTTTTATCAAAATATAAAGTTTTGTTAAAATAAGTAAAACCTTATGAGGATTTGAAACGTCTAACTATTGTGAGGAGATTTTTGCGAGAAAAAAGAAAAATTTAAGATTGTAGGATTAGGAGGGGTTAAATGAAGTTATTAAAGCTTATTATTGTATCAGGCTTAATGATGTTATTTGTTACTGGATGTAATGTTAAAACTGAATCTCCAGAACAATTGGCAAAGATACCTAACTATGATGATACAAAAAAAGTATTGTACGATGGTATAGATCAGCTACTAAAACCAGACTCATCTATGATATTGCCTTCTAATACAAAAGAGGTAGGAAAAATAAATAAGGTAGATTTAAATAGTGATGGAGTTGATGAATTAGTAGTATTTGAGCAAAAAGAAGATTTAAGTAATAATGTTAATAAAGTAGGTTTTGTAACTTTAAGTTACAATGGTGAAAAATATGTACTAGGAGACCATTATTTAGAAAATGGAGAATCAATAGAATATGCTAATTTCTATGATTTGGATTCAGATGGATATAAGGAAGTTATTTTACTTGTTAAATCCAAAGATAAAACTAATATGCATATATACAAAGTAAGGGATAATGAAATCACAAAAGTATACGATTTAGATGCTTCTTGGATTCAAAATAAAGAAGATTTTAACGATATGAAGGTAAAGATTGGTTATATAGATGGAGATGACAAGATAGATATATTAATGCTTCATTTGAATAATAAAACTAATGAGATGTTTGCAACTGTTGCAAATTTTGATGGAACTATGAAGGTTAAGGATTATGTCAAATTTGAAAATGTAAAAAATCTAAATGAGTTATATATAACTCTAGGTAATGTTGCTTCATCTGTTGGAAATTCAGCTGCATCCATCAAAGGTGTTGTACTAGATATTCCCATGTTAAAAGAAAATAATTATATCACACAGATATTATATATGAAAAATGATAAAATTCAAAAAGTGTTTAGTGATTATGATAAAACTATTACTAAACCTTATTACATACCTGTTGATGATGTTGATAAAGATAAAATTATAGAGATACCTATAGTTGCTGGAGGGAATAGAAATACTTATACCTCTAAAGCATCTGCTAATATAAGTTGGTACAGATGGAATGGGAAAGAAGATTCTAATTCAAAATTAATATTTATAAGCCAGATATACTATAATTATAAATACAATTTTAGATTATTTATGCAAAATAATTTAGTAGATAAAATAATTGTTGAACAAGAATTTGTTGGGGAAAAAGCTGTATTTAAATTTTACTATTTTGATTATTCAGAACGTAAGAATTTATTTAATATAATAGTAGAGAGTAAAAATAAACTTGAAGATAGAAAAAGTGCAAATACACAAAATTCTATTGTACTTCAAGAAAGCGATGAATATACTTTTTTACTAACTATAAATGATGCAAATGAAATGGATAAGTTAGATATTACGATAGACGCATTAAAAGAGTATTTCTCATTAATATATGGTTAATATTACACTCAATTGGAGGTTTTATTTTATGAAGGAAAAAATACTTATACTAGAAGATGAAATTGGAATTAGAAGTTTTGTCAGTATAAACTTAAAAAGAGAAGGCTATGAAATAGTTGAAGCAGGTACTGGTAGAGAAGCTATAGAAAAAATGACAACAGAAAGTGATATTACAATAGCTCTTTTAGATGTAATGCTTCCAGATATAAGTGGGATAGAGGTTTGTAAGTTTATAAGGGAAAATTTTGATCAAGTTGGGATAATAATGCTTACTGCAAAAGCTCAAGAAGATGATAAAATAGAAGGATTTATTTCAGGAGCAGATGATTACATCATAAAACCATTTAGTATAAAGGAACTTTTAGTTAGGGTTTCTGCTCTTATCAGAAGAGTTGCAAAAGATGATTCAAATGTTAAGTCAAGTGAGATAGTCTCGCCACCATTTATACTTGATATAGATAAAAGAAAATTATTTAAGAATGGTAAAGAGATTGAACTTACTCCAACAGAATTTTCAATAGTAAAATATTTGATATCAAATGCTAAACAATCATTAAGTAGAGATCAGATATTAGATGAGGTATGGGGAACTAATTATTTGTATGATTTTAAAATAGTAGATGTAAATATAAGAAGGATAAGAAATAAAATAGAAGATGACCCATCAAAACCAAAATATATACAAACTATTTGGGGTTATGGATACTGTTTTAGAAAGGAAGAATAATAGTGTTACATTTTGAAGGTCTGAGAAAAAAAGTAATAAAAAACTATTTTATAATAATTATTATAATGGTAACTCTGTTTGAAGGGCTATTCATGTTTTATATACAAAACTATTACTATGATTCTGTTAAACAGTTACTTGAATCTGAAATAAAATACGCTGATGAATATAATGCTATTACAATGGAAACTACAAGCTTTGAGAAAAAAGTTAAAAATATTTTTGATAAACAGCCATTAACAAAGAATTCAGAATTTGGGATTTCGATAATAGATAAGAATAAAAATGTTATATTGGACCAATATGGATTTAAAAGTAAAGAAAAAGCAAATTATGAAGATGTAGATAATGCATTAAGAGATGTAAAGACTAAAAATTTAACACCATATACTTATAAAATACCAGATACAGGAGAGCATGTCATGAGCATCTCCTTACCACTCAAAGTAAATAATATTATAGAAGGTGTTGTTAGATATACTGTTTCATTAGATGGAATTGATAACGCCATATTAAAGCAAGCTACATGGCTTATATTGGCGGGAATATTTATACTTATTATAGCTATATTAATAAGTCTCAAATTTGCTGAGACTCTTATAAAACCATTGAGAGAGCTAAAGAAGTTTGCAAACGAATTAGCTGTAGGAAACTACAATATAAAATTGGAAAATATGAAGATTGTAGATGATGAAATTGGTGATTTAGCACAGACATTTGAACATATGGCACATGAAATTGATAAGAGTGAAAAATTGAAAGAAGAATTTATATCTTCTGTATCTCATGAGTTGAGAACCCCTCTTACATCTATAAAGGGATGGAGTGAAACATTAGGATATGAAAGTATAACTAGAGAAGAGTTAGATTTAGGTCTAGGTATTATACAAGATGAGACAGAAAGACTTATAAAGTTGGTAGAAGAATTATTGGATTTCTCAAGGCTTTCTTCTGATAGGATAAAGCTTCATATTGATATAGTTGATGTTGAAGGATTAGTTGTTGGGGTTGTAAATCAGTTGAAAGTTAAAGCAGCCGAAAAAGATATATCACTTTTATTTGAATTTGAAAATGAATTCATAGAAAATATCCAAGGAGATAAAAATAGACTAAGACAAGTTCTTATAAATTTAATACAAAATTCATTTAAATTCACTAGTCAGGGTGGTTACATAAAAGTTGTAGCTTCTCAGGATGAAGATATAACAACTATATCAGTTGAAGATAATGGTTCAGGTATAGAAAAGCAAAATTTAAATAAAGTTTTAGATAAATTTTTCCAAGAGGATTACAACAAGGCTGGCAGTGGATTAGGTCTTGCAATTAGTAATGAAATTGTAAAACTTCATGGTGGAGTAATGAAAATAGAAAGTGAAAAGAATGTTGGAACAAAAATAACTTTTAATATAAAAAATAAATTTGCTAAACAGGCATAAATTCTTAGAAAGAGGATTAAGATGAGAAATATAAAAATGATAGTAGCATATGATGGTTCAAGATACAAAGGTTATCAAAAATTAGGCGATAATGACATGACTATACAAGAAAAGCTTGAGTCTGTCTTAAGTAAAATGGCCAATGAAACTATTGAGATAATTGGTTCTGGGAGAACTGATATGGGAGCACATGCAAGAGGCCAAGTTATAAACTTTAAAACAAATTGTATGGATTCAGTAGATAAAATTCAAAAATATCTATATGAATATTTGCCAGAGGATATAGTTGTAAAAACTGTTGAGGAAGTTGATGAAAGATTTCATTCAAGATACAATGTAAAATCAAAAACTTATTTATATAAGATTGATAATAACAAATATCACAGTCCTTTTATGAGAAAGTATGCTGCACACATAAGTAAAAAATTAGATTTAGATAGGATGAGAAAAGCAAGTGAGTATTTAATAGGAGAACATGATTTTACTAGCTTTGCTTCTTCTAAGTCTAAGAAAAAATCTAATGTAAGAGAAATTTACTCAATAAATATAAAAGAAAATGATGATATTGTAGAAATATATATAGAGGGAAATGGATTTTTATATAATATGGTAAGAATAATAGTAGGAGCATTAATAGATGTTGGCCTTAAAAGAAAAGCACCACAAGATGTTAAGCATATGCTTGAGTCGAAAGACAGAAGCAAGTCATCAGACACCGCACCAGCTAAAGGACTATGCCTTTGGAAAGTAAAATATGAGTAAGCTTAAAGAGAAAATATTTTAAAAAGAAAATAAATTATATAGTTGACATAAATGGAAAAATAAACTATTATATATTCTATAAGAGATGTCTAAAAAATTTGATATTTAAATCCGATGAAAAAGAGAGTAACTTTTATGTATTTTATAGAGAGCTGAGGATGGTGGAAGCTTAGCAAATAAGTATTAGTGAAAAGAACTTTGGAGGATGCTAATTGAATTTAGTATGTTAGTAGGTAATCTCGCCTTAAGAGAAAGAGTGGATAAGTTTATCTTATCAATTAGAGTGGTAACGCGGATATATTTCGTCTCTTGGTTTTTCCAAGAGGCGTTTTTTAATATATTTATTTACTAATATGTATTTAGTAGTTATACATTTACTGATTGATTAGCTAAGTTTATCAATAAGAGTGGTACCGCGGATATTTCGCCTCTTAGTATTTAAAAATACTGAGGGGTTTTTTTAGTATTAAAATGATTTTATAAGAATCTATATTTTTAAAGTCATTCAATATTAAGAGTTTCTATTAAAAAATAAAAAATATAAAATTATAATTTAAAATTGGGAGGAATTAACAATGAAGGAAAAAGTAGTATTAGCATATTCAGGAGGACTTGATACATCAATTATAATACCTTGGTTAAAGGAAAATTATGAAGATATAGAAGTTATAGCTGTTTGTGGAAATGTGGGTCAAGAAGATAAAATGGAAGATGTTTATGAAAAAGCTTTACAAAGTGGAGCATCAAAAGCCTATGTAGATGATATAAGTGAAGAGTTTGTGACGGAAACTATATTTAAAGCTGTAAAAGCAGAAGCAAAATATGAAGGAAAATACTTATTAGGAACTTCTTTAGCAAGACCTATAATAGCTAAAAAATTAGTTGAAGTTGCTCATAAAGAAGGAGCAAAATATATATGCCATGGATGTACAGGAAAAGGTAATGACCAAGTTAGATTTGAAGCTACAATTGCAGCCCTTGACCCAACTATAAAAGTTATAGCTCCTTGGAGAATATGGGATATAAAATCAAGAGAAGATGCTATAGATTATGCTGAGAAACACAACATAAAAGTAACAGCAACTAAAGCTAAAATATATTCAGTAGATGCTAACCTTTGGCATGTATCAACAGAAGGTGGAGACATAGAACATTTACAAAATGAACATAAAAAGGATGTATATAAACAATGTGTAGACCCTGAGGATGCATGTGATGTAGCTGAATATGTAGAGGTTTATTTTGAAAAAGGTGAGCCTAAAAAGATAAATGGTGAAGAATTATCTCCAGTGGCATTAATTCATAAATTAAATGAGTTAGGTTGTAAGCATGGAATTGGAGTTATAGATATAGTTGAGAATAGACTTGTTGGTATGAAATCAAGAGGTATATATGAAACTCCAGGAGGAACAATTCTTTATGAAGCACACAATATTTTAGAAAGTGCTACTTTAGATAAAGACACACTACACTTTAAGCAAATGATATCTTACAAATATGGAGAGCTTATTTATAATGGATTATGGTACTGTAAATTAAGAGAATCTATAGATGCATTTATGGAACAAACTCAAGATAATGTTACAGGGACAGTAAAAGTTAAACTTTACAAAGGTAATATAAAACCTGCTGGAATATTTACTGAAAATGCACTTTATGATGAAGGAATATCTTCTTTTGGAGATAGTGAACTTTATGACCATAAAGATGCAGAAGGATTTATTAATTTATTTACTTTACCACTAAAAATTAGAGCTATGAAGGCTGGGAAATAATAGAATATAGTAAATTAAAATTATTAGAGTATATAAGAAACGTTTTTTAGTTTTTTATATACTCTTTTTTATATAAAATTATTATATTATTTGTAATAATTTATTTGATTACAATACAAGAAATTTTAAAACTTATTTTTCTCAAGATTTTCTACTTATTTACAAGCATTAAAAGTCTAATTTTATTATAAGTTACACAATATGAATACTTATTTTTGAATTTTGCCATTGACTCTCACATTATAGGAGGGTTTATACTAGGTTTAATTAAAAATATACATGAAAAAGCTACTAATCGTAGAAGGCAATAACCATATCATTTGAAATTATAAAGATATAATTTATGAAAACACTATTAATTCCATAATGAAATTATTTATAAATGGAGGTAAATTAAATGAGGAAAATAATTGAAATAAAGCACCATTTACATGATTATGAATGTATGTGGAATGGTATAGAAGATATATATATGAATAAAATGGGTGAATCTCTGCCAAATGATTTTTTCTTTTTATTATCAGGTTTTGGCTCGTTTTGTTATCTAAAAACAAATAAAAAAGAATTAAAGAGAATGGTTGCTTTGGGGGATGGAAGAACCAAAAAAATGTATGAATTTTTAGCACCTATTGTTGGTTTTGAATATAAACACTATGAGTTTAAAAAGTATGAACAAGCTTTAAAAAAAGCAAAATCAGAAATTGATTCTGGTTATCCAGTTGTTTTAGGAGCCTTAGATATGTATTATCTGCCATATTATGAAAAATTATATCATAAAGAGCATATTCCTTTTCATTATGTGCTTATGGTAGGGTATGATGATATAGAAGAAAGAATATATTTATATGATTGTGGGATAACTGATTTAATCTCTATTTCTTATGATGAACTATGTGAATGTATGAATTGTAGTTATCCTGGATTAAGCAAAGCGAATACAATTTGTACAGTTAGAATGAATAGTTCAAAGAATAAATATCAGATTGCTCAAGAAGCACTCGCTATAAAGCGTGATATGTTTTTAAATCCACCTACAGGGTTTTTAGGATATAAAGGTTTTGAAAAGTTTATCAAAGAATTGTCACAATGGAAACATGAACTGGAAAAAGATGACTATGATAGGATTTTAGCTAATATGGTTATGTTTTTTGGAACAGTACCAACTATTCCAAATGCAATCAAAGGAATTGAAGAACCAGATAGTGTCGAATTTAAAGGTGGTTTTGATAAAATGAGCAAGATGCTTAAATCTATTGGAACTGAATACAAAAATGACTGTTGGGTAGAAGTAGCAGAGATTTTTGAAGAAAGCGCAATTATAATTGAAAAAATATCTAATATAATAATAGATTATTTATTGAATAAGGCTGATGAAACTGAAAAACTTCCTTTACTATTTTCCGAAATTTTGAAACAAATGAAATCTGGATACTTAATGTTAGGTATATGAATATAGAACAAGATTTCTTTTTAATAAAAAGTATATTAACTAGATAATCAAAATTTAAATATGAAATGAGTTCAAAAAATCAAATTATATATTTATAAAGTGTTGACTCTAACACCACGTTATATTGTAATATGAAAACATAGTTTGAAAATATTAATAAATACTGATAGGTATATAAATATTTATTAATATTCGTAGCTGTAAAATAAAATTTTGAGGTGAGGCAATGAGAACAGTAAAACAAGTTTCAGATTTGACAGGAATAAGTGTGCGCACATTACATTACTATGACGAGATAGGTTTATTAAAACCAAGTGAAATTACAGAAGCAGGGTACAGGTTTTATGATGATGAAGCTATTAAAACGCTTCAACAAATTTTATTTTTTAAAGAGCTTGAGATACCTTTAAAAGAAGTTAAAGATATAATGTTAAGCCCATACTTTGATAAAATGCATGCTCTAGAAAGTCAAAGAAAGCTACTTATTATAAAACGTAAAAGATTGGATAGTCTAATAGAAATTATAGACAAAACGTTAAAAGGAGAAAATGTAGTAAACTTCAAAGAATTTGATATGAGTGAATATTTTAAAGTATTAGAGGAATTTAAAATAGAGCATGAAGATAAAGTAATTAAAATTTATGGTAGTGTAGAGAAATATAATGAACATATTGAGAAGTTTAAATCTAAAGAAGATGAAATTGCTAAAATGGCTATAAAAATATATGGAAGTATTGAGAAATATTCTGAGGCTATAAAGAAAAATTTTAATAGTGATATATTGACTTTAGCAGAACAATTTGATGAATTTAAAAAAGACTGTTTGGAAGATAATCATCCAAAATTAAGTGAACTATATAAAATACTTGTAGCAGATTTAAATAAAAATCCTTTATCAAAGGAACTTCAAAAAATTGCTAAAGAGATAACAGATACATCTAAGAAAGATTATGAACTTTTTAATATGGAGTATGGAGATGATAATTGGTATAGCATGGTGCAAAATTATTTACTAAATCCTATATGGATAAAAGAAGTTGATAAAAAGTATGGTAATGGAGCGTGTAAATTTATTGGAGAAGTTTTGAAGAGTTATTTAGGTAATAAACAACCCAAAATAAACATATTATATGAAAAGCTTGTGGCAGACTTAAGTAAAAATCCTTCTTCAGAAGAGATTCAAGATATTGTTGGAGATATAGTATATGAAACTAACCGAATGAATGAATTTTACAAGATAGATGAAGGAGAGAATCATTTAGATTATTTGTCAGAACTTTATTTACAAAATTCTAGCTATATACAGGTGACTGATAAGAAATATGGTAAAGGAGCATCCAAATTCATTGGAGAAGCTCTAAAAATTTATTCTGATAGTAGTAAATTGTAAATAAGCAAATAAGGATATAGAATAATTACTTTATCTATATCCTTATTTGTGACTGTTAAAATATATAATTTATATCAAACTTAACACTTTCAACAATATTTCCTAAATATGTTTTTATGCTTTCAACTTCTTCTAAAGATTTTAATTTATTTTCAGTATAAATTGCTTTATCAAGAATATTAAATTTTAGACCTATTTCGTCAAAGTATTCATGATTTAAAACTTTATACCAATGATTTCTTTCTTTAGACCATCTAGTAGATATAGAATCAGCTTCTTTTTGAGCTTTTTCCCATTCTTCATTTTCTATAGATTTCTCTAATATAGACATATTGTTTTTGTAATCTTCCGTAAAATCATATAGTTTATTATTAACATAAAATCCAAATAGCATAAATAAAACAGCCCATAGTATAACAAATGTTGTAGATTTCAATATTAATCACCCTTCTTATTTTGAATAAATATTTTGTCATTTTCATCTAAAACACAAATAAGAACATCTTTAAAAGTTTCTATGTGGTTAGACTTTAAGATACCCATTAACCAGTTAGTATCTTTTTCAGCCATATCAAGATTTTTATTTATTATTTTACCATCCAAAATAAGTGGAATTGGTAAATGGTTAAAAGCTCTTGGAGGAGTACTATTATAACTTGATGCTGGAACCACACTTAAATTACCATCAGTCTCTAAAATAGCATATTGTACATCTTTTATGTTGAAGTAACCTTGAATTCTCAATTGTTCTAACAACTCATCTATACTAACTCTTTCTTTTTTAAGTTCATTATATACAATCTTTCCTTTGTCAATTAAGACAGAAGGTTTACCTGATAAAAATGAACTTAATTTTCTGCTTTTTAAGGATAAAAATGAAATTAGAGTCTGCATAATTACAAGGCCAGTTATTGCTGCAACACCATTTATAATTGGTATATTATTATTTTCCATTGGGACGGATGCAACTTCTGCAATTAAAAGTGTTATGACCAAGTCAAAACAGTTCATTTCAGCGATTTCACCTTTTCCCATGACTCTAAGTGCAATCAACACTGTTATGTATAATATAATACTTCTTATTAATACCACTGTCATATCTATCAATTACTCCTTTAAAAAATATTTATACTAAGTTAGTATATCCTATATAAAAAAAATAATTCAGATTATAAAAAATACCTTAAACAATTGAATTCAATCATTTAAGGTACTCTTGATAATCTCAATATTAAATTTTTTATGGATTTTCTATTACTTTTATTTATCTTAACTACAGATTCAACAAAATTCTTTTTATCACCTAATTTCAATACAAAATCAGGATATTCTTCAAATTCATTGAGCTTTATTAATTTAAAAGAAGAAGATAAGTTTTTGAAGTTGATAATTTTAGAATTATTTACTAATACACTTCTTTTTTTAAAATAAATGTCTTTTTTACTTATATTTAATATATTGAATATTTGTTTAAGATACATTATTATATCTTCTGGAGTCTTATCAAATTTAAGTTCAAAATTTTCATCCTCAAAATAGGGAATATAATATAAAGGATTTTTAATAGGAGGAAGTTTATTGTATAATTCTTCAAGTGTATTAGTATCTTTAGGATAGTTAAGGTAAAAGCATTTACATACATTCATTAAATCCAAAGCATCTGAAAGTGAATTATGTTTAATTTCTCCCTCTACAGAAAAAATCTTTTTCATATTTAGTAAAGATAGTTGCTTAGATAAGACTCTATTTTTATATGTAATATGCTGAGATATAAAAGGTTGAATATCAATCATCATATTGAATAACTCTAAGCAGGTACCCGCATATTTATATACTCTAAAGGAATTTAGAAGACCAGCAATATCAAAATCACCCCAATTATATATTGTAACATCGCTAAATTTTTTAAACCATTTGAAAAAATCATCCATAACATATAAAAGATTAGGAGCATTATTAATTTCTAACTGGTTTAATTTAGTGAGTTTTTTACACTTAAATGAAAGTATTTCATTGTATTTTGGTTTAACTAAAGAATAATAATCATCAACTATATTAAAGTCATTATCTACCAAAACACAACCTATTGAAATCAATTCAGCTCCACTATATTCTAGCTTGTATTTATTATCATCTAATATATTAAATTCAAAGTCTATAAATAACTTGTATTTCATAAATTAAAAGCACATCCTCATAGATATTTATTTAATGAGATTAAGCGTCATAAGAATCAATTGATATAATGATTCTGAACATCAAAGGCTCATTACAACTTTTATTTATTTCGTAATTTAAATCAAAGGAATCTTTTAAGATAGAATTTATAAGTATTCTTTCCCAACCTATTTTTAGATTAACCTTAGCTTCTAACAATTTAGTTTCTATCTTTTTAAATATTTCTATATTCGCGGGTATTATACTGAGTTCAATATTACTTTTAAATGGGTTAGATTTTAAATCAGTTATAAGAATGTTCTTTAATTCTTCTGTAAGTTCAGAGATTAAATTATTGCCTATATATTCTTTAATTATTTCTTCTCTAATTTCTCTTAAATTTAGCAACATTAACACCTACTACTTGTATTATAATATGCAAAGTATAGTAAAATTTGATTAAGTTTTTTTATTATACTTGCAATAGTAGCTTTTTCCTTTCTGTTTATTTTTATATGATTAATCCATATTAGAAAACTACTAATATGCTTATAAAGAATAGTTTGTTGTATGTTAAAAATAAAAATTGTTAGTCTTTCAGAGAATAAAAGCTATGTAAAAGTGAAGATTATAAAATAGAATCATAAATATAAGATGTTTTATTCTCTGAATTTTTTGGTACTAAATTCTTAATTTGTTATTTGCCAATTCCTTTTTCTGATAATTTTTCTAGCATATCCTTAGTCATTTTATCTAAATCATAATTAGCTTTAAAACTCCATTCATTTACAGCACTGCTACTATCTAATGAATTAGGCCAAGAATCAGCTATACTTTGTCTTACAGGGTCTACATCATACTCTATTGTAAAATCGGGTATGTATTTTTTTATAGAATCAGCTATTTCTTCAGGAGCAAAACTCATAGCAGTGATATTAAAAGCATTTCTATGAATAAGTTTTTCAGCTGGAGCTTCTATTAAATCTACTATAGATTGAAGAGCATCAGGCATGTACATCATATCCATTTTTGTACCTTCTGCTATGTAAGACTTATATTTTTTATTTTTTAATGCTTCATAATATATGTCAACTGCATAGTCTGTAGTTCCACCACCAGGAGGAGTAACGTAAGAAATAAGACCAGGAAATCTAACTCCTCTAGTATCCACTCCAAATTTTGAATGATAATAATCACATAGTAATTCACCAGAGACTTTAGTGACACCATACATAGTATTAGGTCTTTGTAGTGTATCTTGAGGAGTCATGTTTTTTGGAGAATTTTCACCAAATGCAGCTATTGAACTAGGTGTAAAAAACTTACAATTCAATTCTCTAGCTATTTCAAGACCATTTATCAATCCATCCATATTTAAATTCCAAGCTTCTAAAGGTTTACTTTCTGCAACTGCTGAAAGCAGAGAAGCTAGATGAATTATAGTATCCACATCATATTTTTTTGCGATTTCAAAGAATCGATTTTTATCTGTGACGTCTAATATTTCAAATATACCAGATTCACATACAGGATTTCCTTCTTTTGTTCTTCTTGAGCTAGCAATTACATTTTGTTCTCCATATTCATTTCTTAGCTTGAGTGTTAATTCTGAGCCTATTTGTCCTAATGCACCTGTTATAAGTATTTTTTTCAATTTGCTAACCTCCTTAGAGTTTAATTTGTGTATTATTGCTTATTTTTATTTTAGCAAATCTTTTGTTTAAATACAAAGAATTAAACTACTTAATGCATTACTTAATTTAATAAATGTTTCAGAGTTTAATGTAATAAATATCAAAATTAAGTATATAGTATATAGGTAAGACATAGTAATAGTAACGTTTATATATATTATTTATGAAATTGTTTTTAAAGATAGGTAAAGTACAAAGAGAGTCAAAGTGGACAGTGGATTAAGTTTAAAAAGTAATATTTATAAGATTACTTTTGTTTAAATTCTAAATTTATTCTAATGTACTTCACATATATCACATATATAAAGTTTAAAATTACTACAAAGATAAGTATTAAGTAAGATTAAAAATTAAATTAATTTGTATAAAAGTTTAAAGGAGATAAATTTATATGTTATATAGAGTTGATAGAGATAAAATATCTAATATTGGAATACTGGAATGTGCTACATTAATAAGAAAATTAGCACAAAAAATAGCTAAGGAAAAGGGCATAAAGGAACAAGAAGCATGGAATGATGCTGTTAGTGTATATAAACAAAAGTATAGGTATTTAGTTTAAAGAATAACTTTGATATATCCTTCCCATAAAATCTGAGAATAAAAATTATATGTTTTTATAAGCGTATTTCTTATTAAATTAAATCTTAATGAGGTATAAATATAGAGTATGTGACTAAGTCACAGAAATCAAAGTAAATTTAGGATATAATATTAAGATATAACAAAGATGTTTCTACAAATAAAAAAGTATCATAAGTATTGAACTGAGTATAAATGTTGTTTTTAGTTTAGTTGTAACTTATTGTAGTTTTTTGTTAAACATTGTTTTGTAATATTTGAAGTATTAGACAATCAAATGAATAAAATTATGAATTTTTTGAAGTAAATACAATTCTAAGTTTATAGTCATAATAAATATTATATAAAAAGGTTAATAATATTTTATTTATACACTATGAGAACACGTAAACTAAAATAAAAATTGAAAGGAAGTATAAAAATGACAAGACCATCAATATATCATAGCCAAGGATACACTTGTGCAGAAGCATTAATAAAATCTTATAATGAAGAACATGAAACAGATATACCAATTTCAATAGGAAGTGGTATGGGAGTTGGAATTACTGTAGGGAGTGTCTGTGGAGCTGTAAATGCAGCAGTTGTTATAATAGGATATTTAAATGGACGAAATAATAACTTAGATGAAAATATGGCAAGAAAGTATTCAAGAGAATTAATGAATAAAGTAAGGGCTAAATACAGTACAGAAATATGTGCTTCATTGAAAAAAAATAAAGTAAGCTGTGGTGAAATAATAAATTTCACATATGATGCCTTAAATGATATACTAGAAGATCAAAAATAATCTTGAAAAATGAGCATTTCCCATTTAGGGGAGTGCTATTTTTTATTAGATAAATAGTATTTTCTTTTAATATAATTTTTAAATCAATTTGATTATATTTTAGCCAATATAATTTAATATAGAAAATATTAATTGACAAGAAAAAATATACTATGCTAAATAAAAATAAATTATTTAACATAAAGAGAGTAGATATAATTATGTCTATAAGATTGTAGAAACTAATAAAAAAATATATTAATTATAAAGAAATATATAAGAAAATAAAAGAGTTAATGAATATAATATAAAGTAAAAAAGTATAAAATTATATAATACTCTTATAAAATAAAGAAAAAATAGAAATTTCCTATAAAATACATAGATTATGACATAATATGGTATAATTAGTAAAAATATAGAGATTGGAGGAATTAATTTGTTTATAGAGGAAGAATTAGAAGGATATATAATAAAATGTAAAATATCTGAAGACTTTAAAGATAGACCTGAATATAGTGATGAAGAATTTTATGTTACAATCTATAAAGATGAAAGTTCTGACTCTGGGTATTATGCTTTGTTAGAAAATAAGGATGAAAAAGTAACATGGGATGGAAAAGTTGTTGCTAATAATATTTTAAATAGACTTTGGGTTGTAGTAGATAAGGTTAGAGCTGGTTAATCATGTAATTATATAGTATTTATGATATTTTAAATAAATTTTCAGATATAGAGGACTAATATGTAATAAATAAGAAAAGTTATTCAATTGTGGAGGGTTAATTAAATGGAATATAGTTATAGTAAGATGCATCTGCAAAAAGGGGATATTGTAGAAGTAAACTTGGAGAAACAAGCTAATGTGATATTATTAGATCATATAAATTATGTTAAATTTAAAAATCAAAGAAACTATGATTATTATGGTGGATTTGCTAAGAAAACTCTATGTAGAATGAAAGTTCCTAATACAGGAACTTGGTATTTGGTTGTAAATGAAAATGGAAATAGTGGTATAGTAAACTTTTCAATTAATACAATTCAAAATTAATTTAATACTAAAAGGCTTGGATTAATATCTAGGTCTTTTTATTGTATCATGGTTTATATATAAAATTATCTTAATAAATATTAAAAAGAGTGTTGATATATAATTAGAATAAAATAAGTATACAGTTTTGATAAAGAAAGGATTTATAAAGATGCATTAAAAATTTATCTTTATAAATCCTTTGTGTCTATATCTATCTGGCATATGATTACTATATTATTTTTATATAGATTATTTATATACGCTAAATATACTCTTAAAATTTAAATTAAAAATACTCTTATTAACACTGAGCTCCACCTTTAAGATGTAAAGGAGCATCAAGTATAGCTTGCTTTCTTTCCAATACAGAATCTGATAAAAGCATTTCTATAAATTTATCAACACCAATTCGATCAATCGTAATTCCAAAGCGTTCACCTGTTTTACCTTGTTCTCTAAATAAAAGAAGAGTTTTTTCAATTAAAGTCATAAGTTCTTCTTTTGAAAATAGTTTATCAATTTGTGTTCCAGGGCGAACAGATTTGCCCCATTTTCCTCCTATGTATATTTTGTAGCCAGATTCTTTTTCTTCAATACTATCAAAATTACAACTTTCTATACATTTACCACAGTTATTGCACAAATTATTATCTATTTCAAGCTTTCCTTTATTTGTTAATTTAGCGGCTTTGACAGGACAGACTTCCATAACAGAACATTTTTTGCATCCAACACATATTTCAGGGTCATAATCAGGTACACGTTGACCAACAATTCCAAGGTCATTTAAGTCAGGTTTAATACAATTATTAGGGCATCCACCAACACCGATTTTAAATTTATGAGGTAACTTTACATCGTACCATCCTTTATAAAATTCTTGATGAATTTCAGCAGCTAGTGCTTGTGTATCAATCAATCCATGAACACAAACAGTTCCCTTACATGCTACAACAGGACGAACTCTTGAACCTGTTCCACCTGTGATTAAATTTTCACTGGCAATGAATTCACTTAAAGCTTCAATATCTTCAAATTTTACACCAGGTAATTCTACTGTTAAT
The DNA here is from genome assembly GCF_020658415.1 of Clostridioides sp. ES-S-0123-01. Classification (NCBI taxonomy): domain Bacteria; kingdom Bacillati; phylum Bacillota; class Clostridia; order Peptostreptococcales; family Peptostreptococcaceae; genus Clostridioides; species Clostridioides sp. ES-S-0123-01. The sequence continues at coordinate 449,517 of NZ_JACVWD010000001.1, read as the reverse complement.
CTAGTAGTAAATGCTACTTGACCATTTCCAAATTTTTCAGCAGCCTCAGCAATCTTTTTCGTTTGTGAGGTATTGATTACTCCATTTACAGTTATTATACGTGCAGCAAAATGTTCTCCATCTCTACTTGGTAAAAAGCCTCTACCTTTTAATTCCTTTTTTTGTTCTGTTGTAATCTTATTCATAATTAATCCTCCATTGCTTTAAGATTTGGATAAAATAGTATTCCACCTTCAAGGACTTTTGTATTTGTATAACCAAATCGTCTTAAACGATTTTGAGCCATGTAGCTGTTTTTACCTTTTGCACATAGAAGAAGAATCTTTTCATCTTTAGAAAGACCTTCAATTTCTCCATTAATTTCACCAACAGGTAAATAACGTAGGTTAGGAATAGAAGGGGCTTTTGAAACATCAAGTTTAGTCCAGCTATCAAAATCTTCAATTTCATCAAGTAAAACACTATCGAGTTCTCCATCAAGTTTATTTTGTAACACGTTTACTGCCACTACAAAAGGATGAATAGCTGTTGAGAAAGGTGGTGCATATGCAAGGTCCATACTTTCTAATGAATAAAGGTCTGCTCCCAAAGTTATTGCAGTGGCAGCTATATCTACTATCTTATCAGTTGCACCAGGGCCCATAACTTGAACACCTAATAACTTTCTAGTATGTTTTTCAGCAACCATTCTTATTATAAAATTAGATGCATCAGGATAATAGTGAGCCTTATCATCAGTAGCTATAGTAACAGAACAAACATCATAACCTTCTTTTTTAGCTGACTCTTTACTTAAACCTGTTTTTCCTACATTAAGTTCTGGCAATTTGACTACAGTTGTTCCAAGAACTCCTTTATAAGTTTTAGATTTTCCAGCTATATTTTGAGCACAAATTCTACCTTCATGATTTGCAGATGAACCCATAGGTGACCATGTAGGTTTATTTGTCAAAGCATTTTTTACACAAGCACAATCTCCAACTACATATATATTTTCATCAGCTGTAAGCATAAATTCATCAGCTATAAGTGTTTTGTTTGGAGCAAATTCTAAATCTGTATCATTTAAAAAGGCTGTATTAGGATGAATTCCAACTGACATAACCACTAAATCTGTTTTAATAACTCTATTTTTGGTACGAAGTTTTTCTACTTTATTTTCACCTTCAATTCCTATAACTTGGTCGCCTGTGAAAATCATAATACCTTTATCAGCTAGGTGATTTTCAACATATTCAGCGAAATCGGTATCAAATCCAGGCATAACATGTTCGGCCATGTCAATAACACTTACACGTATACCCATAGCAGAAAGATTTTCAGCAATTTCAAGACCAATAAAGCCTCCACCAATGACAACAGCTCTCTTGACTCCATTTTCGACAGTATCTCTTAATGCTATTGCATCATTTGGAGTACGCATGAAGAATACTCCAGATAAATCGATTCCAGGTATTGGTGGTTTTATTGGGTCTGCTCCTGTGGCAATTACAAGTTTATCATAACTAATAGTTTCTTCTTCTCCTGTTGAAATTCTTTTCAAAACTACTTGTTTTGATTTTCTATCAATAGATGTAACTTCAACTCCACATCGAACTTCTGCTCCTGTTAGTTTAGAAAAGCTCTCAGGTGTATTTACAATTAAAGATGATTTATCTTCAATAACCTTACCAACATAATATGGTAAGCCACAGCCTGCATAAGAAATATGTTCGCCTTTATTGAGGATTGTAACAGAACAATTGTCACCCATTTCACGTTTTATTTTTGCAGCAGTTTTTGTTCCAGCAGCAACTCCACCTATAATTAATACTTTCACAATATCACACTCCAATCCTTTTTATAACTCTATGCTAAAATTATAGTTCTTGACAATGTATTTGTAAAATACTAAAATGTTAATAAAATCATAAGTATTTACTAATATTTGGTAAGGTCGTGATAATATGACTATTCGTAGCCTTGAGATATTTGTAAGGGTTGCTGAATGTGGCAAAATGAGTGAAGTTGCAAGAAATATGTATATTACACAGTCGTCAGTTAGTCAAGCTATTTCGGAAATAGAAAGAGAGTATGGAGTTAAATTATTTGATAGAATTTCAAAAAAACTATACCTAACTGAAGCAGGAAAAAAGCTTCTAGGATATGGAAAGCATCTTTTATCTATAAATGAAGAGATGATTGATTGTATGAAACATTGTGCTAAAAATATTAGAATAAGAGTTGGAGCAACAGTAACTGTTGGTACTTGTGTGATAAGCCCAATAATATTAGAGTTATATAAAAGAAACCCTTTAGTGGAACCTGAAGTGTTTGTTGAAGATACAAGTCTAATTGTAAAAAAATTACTTAATAGTGAATTAGATATTGCAATTGTAGAAGGAAAGATTAATCATCCAGATATTGTGATAAAAAGCATTATTAAGGACCACCTTGTACTTGTATGTTCCAATAAGCATAAATTTTACAATCGAGATTCAGTAAAAGTTTCAGAACTTTCAAACCAGCCATTAATTATGCGTGAACTGGGAAGTGGAACAAGAGCGCAATTAGAAAATCAATTGAAAGAATTAAAAATACCAATGAATATTAGATGGTCATGTTATAACTCTGAAGCTATTCTAAGAGCAGTTACAGATAATTTTGGTATTGCTGTTATATCTGAACTTCTTGTTGAAGATTACGTAAAGAAAAATCTTTTATGGTCTTGTGATATTGAAGGCATTGACTTATGCAGGACATTTGATATTGCATATCATAAAAATAAGTTTTTTACTGAGAATATAGCATCATTTTTTGATATTTCAGTAGAGTTTGGGAAAAAAGAAATGAGAAAAAAGATTAGGAGGTAGCAACTAAGTATAGTTGTTACCTTCTTTTTCATATCTAAAGTATATTCATAACTACAAAGTTTTGAATTTAGAAGTTGAGTGGTTATTATGTCATATTTATTGTTTTACTATTTTTAATTTGCAGCAACTAACTAAATAAATAACTGCATAAGAGGGCTAATCCATTTATTTTTGTGATGTGCACAGACAGCTGTGATAGTTTTACTACTTAAATCTGTTTTAATTTCACATAAATCTCCTGATTTAATTTCACTTTCTATTGTAAATGTGGGGAGATAAGATATACCCATATCATTTTTTACTAAATTTTTAATTGTTGGTATACTCCAAAGTTCAATTGTATGGTCTAAAGTAATATCCTTTTCTCGTAAATATGTCTCAAATATCTGTCTAAAAATGCAGTTTTTCTCATCTATTATAAATGGTATTTTTAATTGTTGATTGTGTGTAATTCAGTTTGTCTGCCGTTTTTGAAAAGCTACCTTCTTCAACAATAGTCTTAAAAGTTTGCAGATATTTAAGATACATGTTTTCCTCCTAGATAGTTAAATAATTTTAAAGTATAACTTTAAATATTTAATTTAAAGAATTATAATATAAAAGAATTGTAATTACAAGTGTTGAGAGAAATTTTATTATATTTTTTACCTTCTAAAAATAAGAAACTTAATTGTTAAGATATTTGTGAGGTTTGTGTATCCAAAATAATAATATTATTGCAAATAGAGGACTAAACCAAAATGCTAGTAAAGTGTAAAGACTAGTATTTAAAGTATTTTTAGTCGAAACTCTATTACAAGCGATTAATAGTATTATAGACAAAATATGAGCAATAATTTCTAATATGTTTGAACTAAAGTCTTTAAAAAAGACTAAAAAAGAAAAAATATAAGAGATACTCATACATATAAAAAAACAATAATTCAGTATTTTAAATTTTAATAGTTGTTTTTTATTATCATTGATTGTCATAAGTATTCCTAAAATTATAGACAGAATGATAAATGTGTTTGATTCTTGCAAATAAGAAAAGACAGTCATAAATTTATTCTCCTAATATTAACTATAAATTGTAAAAAAATAATCTAAATACCTAATAATTGAATAACCAATGAAATATGTAAATAAATAAAAAAGAAACTTTTTAAATCCATTTAATTTGAAACTTTTTTCTATCTTTTGACAAATGGAATTTATCAGAATGAAAACAAAAATCGCAATTAAAAAAGTTATTAAATACTTTAACATAGGATAATAGTCCATAAATAATTACCTCATAAATTAGTATAACTCTAGAGTAATATGAGTTGTTAATAATAGCAATCAATTTTGCAGAACTGTAAATAAATTGAAATAAATTATTCAAAAGGAAAAGGAGATATGGATTATGGATGAAAATTTAAGTAAAGAAATCAAAATGCTATGAACTATAGAAGTAGAAAAAATAAGATTATTAAATAATTCAGTTATCAATAGTAAGATTATTAATATGTTATATCTCAAAATAAAGGAATTTGAATTACCCATTTTTTCATGAAAAGCTTGAAAATGAGACTATTTAGAAACTATCCTGAGATTTTTTATTGATAATTATGTAAGATAATAATATTGTGGAAATGAAGAATTTTACTATTAAAACTAAATATATACTAGGCTAGAATTAAGAGATTACTCTAGCTTATTGAACTGACTAGGCAGGGTGTGAGGATGCTGTTATTTATTAAAAGAAGCAATGAAGTTAAAGTTAATACCACATAATAAAATTGTATCATTTGAAGATAATTTATCAATAGGTAATATTTCAGATGTAAATAATCAGGAATTAAGAGAAAATAATCCTAAATTATTATTTAACCTAAATTTACTAGAAGATAGAAAATTAGTAAAACATAGAGATATAATAATATGGTATGCAAATAATCCAAGATTTTTCTCTAAAGTCTCAAAGAAATGTTCTGATTTATGTTTAGGTTGTTGTGAAATATTTAGAACTTACATAAAAGATGATACCAATAAGAAGTGGTGTAAAGGTAAAAAATAGATTAAGTCAAAAGGTCATCTTGATAGATGGTCTTTTTTATATAATAAATTAAAAGAAGATGTTAGGGGGATTAAGTTTTTGAACTTATGAAACGAGCAACAAAACTTAATAGGAATTAGCTTTATTCCTTATTGTATGGTATAATATAAAATAGAGATAAGGAAGTGGTTAGTATAGGAATATTAAAAAATGCTGAATTAGTTAGAAAGATAGCACAGAGAATTGCTAGAGAAAAGGGAATAAGAGAGCAAGAGGCATGAAATGATGCTGTTACAGAGTATAAACAAAAACATAGATACTTAGTCTAGAGAATCATCTTGATAGATGGTCTTTTTTTATATAAGAAGTTTGTGTAATAAATTAAAAGTAAATGTAAAAAATATTATACAACTATAATAAGATAAAGTAATGTTTTTAAGGAGAAAAAGATATGCTCAATCAGTTTAATGAATTTCTTGGTAATTATGTAAATATAATTTCTGTAATTGCATCATTTGCAGCAATAGCAGCCTTAATTATATCAATTATGGCTTTTATGGAATCTAATAAACAAGCCAAATTGATATTAAAATATAGAAGAAATAATGAGAATAATATGGCAGGTGATTATTATGAGAATGGTAATGGATATATTAGACTTGATTCAAATAAGTTAGATGATAAAGCTAATATTTATGCTGAAATTCATAGTAATAACTTAGTTGATTTTGTAATAGAAAATAAAAGTACTATTGTTGCAAAAAGCCCCATATTAAGTTTGAAATTTATTAATATGGAAGTAGATATTGGAGAAAATAACAATTTTGAACAGATAAATAAAGAACTTAGATGGCACCCAAAAGATAATACTACAATTCATAAAGGAATAAATTTTAGAATAGAACAATTTAATTTTAAAAATTGTATTATGCTTAAAAAAGAAGCTTATATAGAAGTAGTATTATCAGCTGATAACATGGAAACAAAAGAATTTAGGATACCAATAAAGGCGTATTAAAGAACTCAATAACAGGAGTTCTTTTTTTAATTTAATTAATCTTAGTGGTTCTTATAGAGTTATATATTTCTTCCTAACTAAATAATAAGATACTAGTGTTATAATAGATACTAATATCACTGATATTATTGCAGTATCAAATTTTTTTATTAATAAACCCATTATTATGTATTCTAAACTTATTAAATAGTTAAAAAATAGTTCTAGTTTAATAGCTTTTTCTCTGTCTATATTTCCATATTTCAATTCTAACTTATCTAAATATTTTTTCTTGCAATAATTAGTTTTACCTTTAATTAAGTATCTTATTGTAGTTCCTATTGAGAATATTACTCCTATACTTAAAAGTGTATTGTTCCAAAAATCCATATAGCATTATCTCCTTTATAATATACTCTATTAATGTTTTCTGTTTTGTCTTAAATATAAAAATATTATACGTATTAGAGTACCTATAAGCACTCCAGCAAGTAAAAAAATAAATAGTCTAATTGTATAAAAGCTTATTTCTTTTTTAGAAATAAATTCATAAGATATACATATTAACGCACCAATACAAAACCCTAGTATAGTACGAAAAGAATTCTTTAAAATATCTTTCATAAATAATCACCAACTCATATTATATTTACTTTTCTTAATCAAAGTATATCAGTAACATAAGTATAAAGAGTGTCTAAAATATTACAAATATTAACAAAGCACATAAAACTATAGTATAAATTGTAATAAAATGAATGAAAATTATCATCCTAAAACATAAGATATTTTATGGCTATATTAGAATGAGATAAAATTGAGTTGTATTTGTTTGGCTTAGCCGAACAATGCACACAGTAGATTATTTATATTTTCCAATATATGAAAGGTAGGCAATATGGAAACAAACCAATACAATAGACCACTATAACAATTACAATAGGGATAGTTGGCTTGTATTAAAGTATGGTTCAGTGAGTTTCTAACTACAATGCATTACATTGAGAAGCATATAATATTCAGGAAATAAGATATATATTTATTATTATCTTTCAAAACTATAGGAGAAAGAATAATTTAAAGGCGATAAAATGGAAGCATTAGAAGAATGAATAAAAAGTCAGCAAGAATAAGAGGAGTAGATTGAAAGGTAGCACTTAAAATAGTAGCTACCTTTTTATTTTAAACTACTTATTAACCTATATTAACACCAAAATTTCCACATAATCCTGCAAGCCCATCTTCAAAACCAGAACCTAAGGCATTGAATTTCCATTCTTCATTATGTTTATATAACTCTGCAACCACTATTGCTGTTTCTATACTAAAATCTTCACCTAACTCATATTTGATAAGCTCTTCACTAGTTTCTTCATTATAAATTCTTATATATGAATTTTCAACTTGTCCAAAGTTTTGTCTTCTTGTAACAGCTTCATTTATAGTAACAGTGAATGATATCTTTGCAATGTTTTGTGGTATTTTAGATAAGTCAACGCTTATTTGCTCATCATCACCATCTCCAACTCCTGTTCTATTATCTCCCATGTATTCAACTGCTCCAGAAGCATGTTTTAAATTATTGTAGAATATGAAATCCCCATCATTTGTTACCTTACCATCAGCTCCAGTTAAAAATGCAGAAGCATCTAAATCAAAATCAAAACCACCATCATATTTATTAGTATCCCATCCTAATCCTACCATTACTTTCTTAAGACCTGGGTTAGTTTTTGTTAAACTTACTTTTTGTCCTTTTGCTAAAGTTATACCCATTTAAAACAACTCCTTTTATAATTTTTTTGTTATAGTTAGTATTAACGATATATATCAGTTAATTCATGAAGCTCTTCATTTTGACCAATTCCTAGGGCATTAAATTTCCATTCGTTATTTCTACGATAAATTTCGCCTGCCAAAACTGTTACTTTACCAGAAAAGTCTTCTTGAAGGTTATATTTAAATAATTCTTGTCTAGAATTTGAATCAACTAGCCTTATAAAAGAATTATTCATCTGGCCAAAATCTTGATTTCTTTTTTTAGCTCTGTATATAGAAACTCCAAAAACTATTTTATGTACATATTCAGGTATATCACATAAATTGACATTTATTTGTTCATCGTCTCCTTCACCTCTTCCAGTTAAGTTATCACCAGTATGTATGATAGATTTAGAAGGATGTTTAAGGTGTCCAAAATAAACTAAGTCTTTTGATGATTTCATTTTATCTTCACTAGTTAATGCTATTGCAAATGCATCTAAATCATAGTTTTTTTTACCTAATTTGTTCATATCCCATCCTAATCCTACAATTAAATTTTTTACAGGATTAGCATCTTTTACTAAACTTACTCTTTGTCCTTTTTGTAAATTAACACTCATTTTAAGTTCTCCTTTTAATATTTTTAGTTTTATTGACAGTGTTAAATATAATCATCATATTATTTTTATTATATACATATTCAGAGCAATTTGGCTATATTTATAAATCATTTTTATATAAATATCTTATAATCTATAAATATAGGTCTTGTGTAATTTTAAAACACTTTATAGTTAGTAATTACATAGGTGTTTAAGTTTATATTTGCTTTAATTGTTAAAAAAATCAATAAATGATATAATGGAGAATAATAATTATAAAAACTTCTAGTTTGCAGATAAGATTATATGCATAGGAATTTATACAAAGTTGGGAGATAATTATAATGTAATTATAGATATTAAACTAATAAATAATGTGAACTTAGAATAATGAGATAAATCTTAAAATAAATCTAAGTAGTGTATTTTTTGACTGTTTATTGTATGAAAAACAGCAAGCACAATTTTCAAATATAAAAATATAAGTTTTTTATATTTGAAATTTATGCTTGCTGTTTGTTTTTGTGATTATTCTATTTTTTTAAATCCATTTCCTAAAGCTTCATGTATATCTGTAATTATTATAAACGCATTAGGGTCGACACTTTTCACTAATTTTTTTAGTTCGACAACTTCTTTTTTTTCAACTACAACTAAAAGCACATTTTTATTTTCTCCAGTATAAGCACCTTCACCTTTTAGAATAGTTGCGCCTCTATCTAAATCTTCCATGATTCTTTTACTTATATCTTTTGACAGGTCAGATATAATAGTAAATGATTTTGAATAATTAAATCCTTCAATAAGTAAGTCACTGACCTTTACTAAAATGTATAGTGCCACAGTTGAATAAAGTGCAATCTCAACTTGCTTATTTACTATTCCCGATAGTACTACTACAACACAGTCAACAATACCCATCAAAACAGGAATACTAAGTGTAGGGAAATATTTATTCAATAGGAGTGCCATCAAATCGGTTCCACCTGTAGAGCCATTTATTCTAAAAATAAGGCCTTGACCAACTCCCATTAAAATAGAACCAGATATAATTGCAAGATACATATCATTTGTAATATCTAGTGTAGTCATATTTGCAGTAACTTTAAGTGCTATAGTAAGAAAAATTATTCCTAAGACTGTTTTAAAACAATCTTTTTTTGAAAGTATTCTGTAAGCAAATATGAATAGAGGTATATTTAAAAGTAAATTGACAATCCAAAGTTGTACACCAAATAATGAATTTAAAACAACTCCAAGACCTGTTATACCACCAGCAGCAATTGCATGTGGATTAAAAAACATGTTAAGAGAAATTGCCATTAATATACAGCCTACAATTAATATTAAAATTTCTGAAAAAGTTATTCTATCTTTTTTCAATAACATCACTCCTTATATATAGATTATAATATATATTATATAGTTTTTCCAATTTTTAATAAAAAAAATAAAAACATATTATAAAAATAATTTGATTGGAATTTTCTGAAAATTAATGCTATAATTAAAAATAAATTTAAAGGGAGGTTATAAAATGGCTAAACTGACTTTAGAGAAGATAAAAGGAAATACATATTATATTCCACTTCCTACAATAGTAGGTGTATATGTAGATGGAAATAATGCAATTTTAATTGACAGTGGAAATAACAAAGATACTGCTAGACAAATTCTTAGACTATTAGAGGAGCATAATTTAAATCCTAAATTAATAATAAACACTCATTCAAATGCAGACCATATAGGAGGGAATGCATATTTGAAAAATCAAACAAAATGTAAGATTGCTACAACTAAAATAGAAGGATACTTTACAGAAAATCCAATATTAGAATCGGCATTTTTGTATGGAGGGTATCCAAGTAAAGCACTAAAAAATAAATTTTTATTAGCAAAAGAGAGTGAAGTTGATTATATTATACCTTCAAATGGAAAAATTTTAGATACAGAACTTGAAGCGATTTCTCTTCCTGGTCATTATTTTGAAATGATTGGTGTTAGAACTCCAGATAATGTTTTGTTTGTTGCAGACAGTCTTACACCAGAAAATATAATTAGTAAATATCATTTCTTTTTTTTGTTAGATATAGATTCACAATTTAAAACGTTAGAAAAAATGAAAACTCTTGATGCAGATTTTTTTGTTCCAAGTCACTCTGTCAAGACTACAAGTATACAAGATTTAATTGATGTAAATAAAGATAAGATGGAAGAAATAATATCTAATATTAAAAAGGTTTGCTGTGAACCAATTATGATTGATGAAGTCATTGAAAAAATGTGTGATGTGTACAATGTTAAATTAGATGCTAATCAATACGTTCTAGTTGGTAGTACAATACGTTCTTATATAACATATTTATATGAACATAATATGGTTGAGTATGTATTTGATGGTGGCAAGATGATGATAAAAGCTGTATAAATATTGAAAAATATCAAACTATGCAATAAAAATATTTTAATATAAGTATATTCTAAAAAATGGGATAGAAATAAAATTTGCTACCAAATTGCCACAATAACAAACATATGGTAGCAAATAATTTTATAATATATTTAAAAGTCTAAGGAACTTAATTTTTTATTAACTTATAATTGTTTTCTATATTTATCTTAATTTATCTTACATATAGTTTATTGCTTTTATAGAAAAAAGCTGTGCTGGAGGTTTTAAATGCAAGAAAAAATAAAATCTTTATACATTTTAGCAAGTGTATCTGTTATTGCTTTTATATTAGTTTTAGCATGCTTAATTTTTGGTTTAACTGGTACAATTGATTTTTGGCAAGGATGGATATTTCTGACTGCCTTTTGTATTCCAACTTGTATAATTACAATTTACGTGATGATTAATGACCCAGTATTACTTGAACGTCGCATCAAATCAAAGGAAACACGTCCACAACAAATACTTGGTCAAAGTATCGCTGGATTTCTTTTCTTATTTGGATTGCTAGGAGTACCAGCTCTAGACAACCGCTTTGCTTGGTCTAGTATTCCAATTATTTTGACAATAATATCAGATGTACTTATTTTAATTGGATTTATAATTGTATTCTTTGTTTTTCGCTACAATTCTTTTACATCAAAAGTTATAGTTGTTATGAGTAATCAAAAAGTAATTACTGATGGACCATATTCAGTTGTGCGACACCCTATGTATCTAGGCGCTATATTAATTATACTTTTTACACCTCTAGCACTGAATTCATGGTGGGGAATGATTGCTGCAATTCCTTTATGCATAATAGTTGTGTTTCGTATATTAGATGAAGAAAAGTTGCTTAGTGCTGAACTTGATGGGTATAAAGAATATTGTCAAAAAACAAAATATCGTATTATACCTTATATTTGGTAGAGTGCAAATTTTTAGTTTATTAATCGGATTAAATAACCTTGGTAAAAAGTCGAACATTTTAAGCTGTATTTCTATTTATTAATTAATAGTCAAGTAATTAATAAATAGAAATACAGCTTTTTTATATTAAATAATTTTAGGTGAATAGATATTTAATTATAAAATTATGCTATAATTTGTAAGTAAAGAGGTAAATTTATAAAAATTAAAAAAATAATTAATTATAATAAGGGGGAAATATTAGGAATTATGAATAAAAAGTTCAAAAAATTCAGTAAAAAAATAGGTATATCAACTTTGGCTTTGACTCTAATTCTTTTTAATAGTTTAACTGCAAGTGCACAAATCAAAGAAGATTCTATAATAGGAACTGATAGATATGAAACAGCAGGGCTTATAGCAGATAGGCAGACTTATGACACTGTAATATTGGTTAATGGAGATAAAAATTTATCTGATGGACTTTCATCAAGTGGACTAGCTGGGGCTATTAACGCGCCAATACTTTTGACTAAAAAGGATGAAATACCAAAAGCCACTTCAAATAGACTAGATAACAAGAATTTGAACGTTGTAAAAAAAGTGTACATAATTGGTGGTTATAATACTATTGAAAGTTCCGTGGAAAAAGATATAAAAAGAAAAGGTATTGAAGTAGAAAGGATAAGTGGAAATAATAGAATTGAAACTAGTTACAATGTAGCAAAAAAAATAAATGAAGTTAGTAAGGTAAAAGATGTCATGTTGACAAATGGGTTTGTAGGAGAGGCTGATGCTATGAGCATAGCACCTGTAGCTGCAAAAAACAAAGGAGCTATAATACTTACAGATGGTAAATCAATTCCATTTAAGATTGAAGGATTAAATATTTATGCTATAGGTGGCAAATCTGCAATAAATGAGGATTTGGTAAGGGAGACTAATGCAACTAGAGTTGGTGGAAATGATAGATTTGAAACCAATAAAAAAGTAATAGAAAAGTTTTATAATGAATCAACTGACTTTTACATAACAAGAGGATATCAATTAGTAGATGCATTAACACTATCTCCTCTAGCAAAAGAAAAGCCAATTGTTTTAGTTGCTGATGGAAGTAATAAAAGTATTTTAAAAGGAGCTAAAAGTATAACAAAAGTTGGAGGAATTGATGCCAATATATATAAACAATGTTTAGATATGGTGGAATATAATAATATGAATATAACTCCAAATATTGTAAAACACTTAACTTCAATTGAAGGAAATGAAGTTTCTGAAGTATATATAGAAACTGATAATTTAGGTGTAGTTGTTGAAAAGACGAATACTGATAAATTTGAGTTTGATTATGTAAGTGTAACTAATGAAAAAAATTGTACTTTTTCTGTGAATAAAGAGACTGCTTCTAATAATGGAAAAAATGGAAAGTTGGTTGTAAGTGCTAAGAAAACAATAGAGAAGAAAGATGGTCCCTTGCAAGATATGAATGGCGATAATATGATAAATGCAAATAAAGATAAGAGAGTAAATGTAATAAAGATTGGAATTCCAGATAAAGTGTATTCTAATTTTAAAGTAGATGTTGAACGAGGCTCAGTAGAACTTTATAATATTAAGGGGGGAGCTAGAGTTGATGTCAATGATGGAATTGCGAAAGTTATCGATAAAAGTGTAACATATCCTTTTAATATAAATACTAATAGTGGGATTTCAGGTGTAACAGCCGAAACTATATCATCTGAGATAAAGTTTAGAGGAAACAATGGAATTGTAAATGTAACAGCTACAAATATAAGTGGCAATATAAGTTTGTTTGGAAAGGACAGCAAAGATACCTTTGATGGCATATTCAAATTAAACTTGAAAAAAGAACCATCAAATTTACACTTGAAGTTGATTGGAAATGGTCTGAATAAATTACCAGAAGGTTGGTCTAAAGATTATATCTTAGGAAATGGACAACCAATTGTCGAAGTTAAAAACAGTGGCATAAATAATATATCAATTGGAGAATAAAAACATATAAAAATAGAGCTTATATAATTTTAAAATTATTATAAGCTCTATTTATATTACCAATACTTTCCATGTAGCATTATGTACTTAACAGTTATCTGCTTTAAATGAATTCTCTAAAATATCATAAATTTGTTTTGCAAATTGACGAGAATGTTCTTCTTTTTCTGTATCCATAAAATTAGGCTTACCTAAATCACGTTCAACAAGCATTCCTATATATTTTAACTGTGAATGTTTGCAATAACGCTTTATACCATCTTCCCAGATATCAGCTCCTTTTTCAGGTCTATATCCACAAGTTGTAATAAGTGCTACTGATTTTCCTGACCATAGTGCTGGTCCTTTTTCATCACCATAGTATTTATTCATACCATATACCAATCTATCGAGCAATGCTTTCATTGGAGAAGTGCAATACCAAGAATAAATTGGAGTTGCAAGAATAATTAAATCACACATAAGAACCTTTTTGAAAATTTTATGAACATCATCTTGACGACAACATCCAAAAGAAGATAAATTTTCTTGACATTTTTTACAGGCAATACAAGGTTCTATTTGATAATCATACAACCATAACATTTCAAGATTTGCATTATAGTTTTCTAGTTCTTCTATAAATGGTTCTAAAATAGAAGCAGTATTACCATTTTTCTTAGGGCTTCCCATAAGAATACATACTTTCATATTAACACCTCCATATTATTTTAAAATAATGTTTAATGATATAGTAATATTTAAATTTTATAAAAACTTTTTAAATATATATTCTATAAAATGAGTTTCATTTCATTTAGTAGTTTAAAACCAACAGCCTAAAGAAGTGATTTTAGAAAACTAGCAATATTAGTAACTATGTAGAATGCTAATAAAATTAAAATCATCCATGTAAAAATATGATTTTTGTATGGATATATCTTATTAATTCTTTTTCCAATACGTACCAGTAAAATATACATTAAAAAATATGCTAAAAAGACCATTAAAAATTTCATATATAACCTCACAATTTTAAAGTTTCATATAAATTTAGGATACTACGAGAATACATTAACAACAATACACTTTTTTAATCTGTAATAAAGTTGAAATAAATCATTCAAAAAATTAGGCAAAAACAATTAAGATTGGATATAAAATATATTCAATATAATAATTTTAAGTTATATTTTTTTATTAGATAGATGAATTTATGGCATAAAAACTTATAAATATTACTATTGAATGTTTACTATATAAAATACTTGAAATGCATACTTTAAGCATATGTATATAGTTAACTATACCAATCTATAGTAAAATATATTATAAACAGTATAGGAACTTAATTAATAAAATCATCTATAACTTTGGAGGTATAAAATATGTATTTAAATCAAGAATATAGTTTTATAAAAGAACATGCACCATGTTATATATATGATGAGATTAATATAATCGAAAGGTGTATGGAGTTAAAAAATAGTATTTTAGGTTTTGATTTTTTATATTCCATCAAAACAAATCCATATAATAAAATTGTAAAAAGCATTGCTAAACAAGGGTTTGGAACAGATGCAGCATCCATGAAAGAAGTATTGATTTCAAAAGAATGTGGAGTGGATAGAGATAATATTTACTATTCTGCACCAGGAAAGCTAGAAGAGGAGCTAGAAGCTGTTTTAGATAAGTGTATAATTATTGCAGATAGTATAACAGAAATAGAACTTATAAATAAAATATCAGAAAAACAAAATAAAAAAATTAAAATAGGCATAAGAATAAATCCTGCTTTTACTATGGATGATGATAGCTCTATATCAAGCAAGTTTGGTATTGATATAGAAGATATAGATAATGTTTTTAAAATACTAAATCTTTGTAACTATATATCTGTGGTTGGAATTCATATACATATTAAATCTCAAGTGTTAGATTTTGAAAAGTTAGGATGTTATTATGAAAAATGTTTTCTCATAGCACTAAATTTAAATAAAAGTGAACATATAAATATTGAATTTATAAATTTTGGTAGTGGTATTGGAGTAGTATATGACAATCTTAAAGAAAGTCCAGTTAATCTTAAAAAGCTTTCAATATTAACTGAAAAGATTGTTTCTACTAATGCAAATACATTAAAGGCTAGACTCTTTATTGAATCAGGTCGTTTTGTAGTTTGCACATCAGGTAATTACTATACTAAAATTGTCGATATTAAGGTATCAAGAGGGATAAAGTATCTTGTTGTAAGAAATGGTCTTAATGGATTTATGAGACCTATTATTTCTAATTTAATTGAGAAAGTAACTTGTGGTGTAGAATTAGAAGGGCAAGAACCATTATATACATCAAATCATGCATTTTATTTTTCAGTATTAAGTAGTTCAGAAGAAGAAGAATATGTAACAATAGTTGGAAATCTTTGTACATCATTAGATGTGTTAGCTAATAATGTTAAATTAAAAAAGGCAGTTATAGGAGATGTGATTTCAATTAATAATGCAGGTAGTTACTCATATTCTCTATCTCCAGTAATGTTTTCAAGCTATGAATTTCCTAAACAATACTATAGAAGAAAAGATGGATGGATTGAGTAAATTTTTATGATATATTAAAACTGGAATACTTTACATTTACTGACTTTTGATAAGTAAAAGTTGAAATATCCTTTGATGGTTAAAAAAGAGATAAATGTAAATTTTATAAAATGTTAGCAAAAGAAATATCAAAAATTTGAAATAAAAAGATTTATAAAGAACATACATAAAATTTAACTTAAGATTTTAATTTCAGTTTTAATAAATAGAAAAGATGAAAAATTAGATGTAAATAAATTAAATGAATTTGAATAGTATTTCATAAATCTAAAATACGATTAAGAATAAATTTGCTGGCAAAATAAATTTGGTAATAAATTTATTTTGCCATTAATTAAAAATTATTGTATAGTGTAGTAGTTTGCTTTAGGATAAACATACTTATAGTATAAAGTTTTATGTAGTTTTGTGAATTATAAACAGTCTACAATTGTTCCTTCAGGAAATAATCTCCTAAAAACAAATCTCACTAAAGGGCCTGCAATTAGTAGTTGCAACGGCAATGCAATGATAAAGTTGTTGAGTATATTAACAGCCCATACAAATAAGGTTGTGCTAGAGAAACCAACTGATTCAATGGCTCCAAATAAAGACATACATATAACCATCCCACATACCATACAACTTGATATAACAATGGCCTTTGCAATTTGTTTACTTTGTGGATTTACAATGCAAAATGCAATTTTTTTAGCAATTTTAGAAACAATAAACCAATCAAAAATCATACCTACTACATAGGCTAGCGGAAACCCCATCCAAGCATTTTTTACAGTTTCTGATGAAAGACCTTCATGTAAAGAGATATTATAGATACTCATAAAAAATACCATAAAAGCACACATAAGCACTGTGAATATCAAACTTTCTTTTTTATTTTGTGGCATACTTATTTACCTCCCAATTTAATTTATTTATATTAGGATTATACATTAAGAAAAATTTTAGTGTAAGTAATTTTTTTTATTTTTCATTTTTTTATTTAATTGAAAATTATTTTGATATAATGAAAAATTAAATTTAAATATAGGATATGATTTTAAGAGGATAAGTAATTAGAATAGTTATTATAAATTAAGTTACAGTTTATGAAAATTACTATTTTATATTGTCTAAAATAAGATAGAATAAATCAAAGATTTAAAAAAAACTTTAACTTAAAAATAGACATATTATTGAAATCTAAATTAATCTTAAGAAGAATATTCCAAAAAATTAAATACAAATACACTTTTAGTTTTTTGAAATCATTTCTCTACAAAAATAGGAAATATAAACATGTCTATGATATATATGGTCTCTAATATATGAATCAATAAGAAAATTTAAATTTTTATTTCTTTGATAATCTATATCTTATTTATGTACTTAAATTTATTATGTAGAATAATCATTACTTATGTAATTTGTTATAGAATTATAGCAAGAAATAAATTATGGAAAAAATTGGAAAATATTATTATCGACAAAATCTTTGACTTAAAAACTATATTGCGATAGTATTAATTTAATAAAAGTTTGAGAGGGGCGTAAGGCTATGACAATTTCAAAAATACCACAAGCAGAGTTAAAAGTTATGAAGTTTATTTGGGAGAAAAATGATACAGTAACATCAAAAGAAACTATTGAAGCTATGGAACAAAAATATGGATGGAAACAAACAACAACATTGACACTTTTATCAAGACTTGTTAAAAAGCATTTCTTGAATGCAGAAAAAATAGATAGATATACTCATTATACGATAGTTGTTGGTCACAAAGAATATTTGAATGTTGAGACAAAAGATTTTTTAAGTAATATACATGATAATTCTTTACAAAGTTTACTTTCAGCATTACATGAAGATGAAGTGATTGACAAAGATGCATTAGATTTATTTGAAAATCATTTTAAAAATTTAAAGGATGAATAAATATATGTATTTATATGTTTAAGTTTTTAATAGATAGATATATACAAAAATCTATATTGGTATTATTTAATAAGTTACCAACTATTTATAAATTGATGATTAATAGGCGTAAATTCAATAAAATACCTATTAATAATTAAAGTAAGTGGTATCAAGTTAAATGATACCACCTATTTTAGTTCTCCATGCTTTTAGCTTTAAAAATAATTTTTTAATTCATTACTTTTCCTTAATTCAAGCCGTTATTTTATTTAATCATATCAAACTTCCTTAATTGTTTCTAATTGTTCTTAGAGTCAACTTATATTTTTGAGCATAATTAAAATAAAATGAGGAAATAATTTTTATATTTTCTAATTGTAATGTTAACAATTTAGTGGTTAATATTTCGTTAGTTGATTTTATACTATTATTAAAATCATTAAGTGATAATATCAAATTTAAGTGCCATTTTATGTTATAATTAGTATGTATTTTTAATGGTATATTTTATTGTGAAGATATAAATTAATTATTTTTGGGGAGTTATTATGTTAGACACGTTTATAACAATTGTTTCTTCTATTATAGAGATATGGGCATGCAAGAAAGTTTTTGATTATACAAGTAAAGTAAAAACTAATTTAATGAAACTAAATATATCTTTCTTATTTTCTATTTTTCTTATTATCGGTTCTTTTTATATAAATGTAGGAGCTAATGATAGAATATGGATATGTATTCTTATAACTTTTATTTTTTATAAGTCTAATTATAAGGTCAATATATATAAATGTTTAGTGGTTTTGTTTTTTTATTGGATGGTGTTAATAGGTATAAATGCATTGAGTATGCTATTAGTAGTTTCAATGAACAATTTAGATAATATGAATATTTTACTTAGTGGAAATTTATACAGGTATGAAGCTATCTTTTTTGGCAAATTGATTTTAATTATATTATTATACATTTATAAAATTTCTTGTACTAATTTTAAAATTAGTAAAAAAGAATTGTATATATGTGTTCCAATGATAGCAAATTTATTATCATTTTTTATACTTTACGATTATGTTATTAATCTTATAAAGATTTCTCCTGAAAGAAGAGTTGTCTTTCTAGCAATAGTTTTACTATTGATATTATCCAATATCTCAATATTTGCATTAATACGTATAATACTTAAAATTAAAGAGAAAAAAGATAATATAATAAATTAATTAATACATATAAAAATAGCTTAGTATATATTTCTAATTGATATATTATAGCTTATTTGTTTTAAAAGATTGAAAATTGAATTATCTGGTGAAGTAGATAAAGTTGATTATGCTAAGACTTTCTAAAATGAGCGTATTAGTGACATAAGTAAGATTACATAAATGTATTCTCAAGTTGTATGGTAGAAGAACTGATAATATTTAAAAAATTATCAAGTTTTAGTTTATAGAGCAGTTTATTTTAACATATAGACTGTTTTTTTATGTCTATAACTATACCATGTAACATTTGTAAAATTACTTATAGATTTTTTAATAACTTCAAGAAATGCCTATTTTGTAAGGAGAGATATTAGTAAATATAAAAAAATGTAATATTAACATCCTAGCTATGTATCAACCAAAATCACTTTTATGCGTTTTTTATATCTAGACATATGTGTAACAACTATATTGCAACACATGTACTCAAGTGAAAAACACTCTGAACAGACTCCAGTTACTCTGCAAGGTGTTTTACGTTTTCCATTTGCTTCTAGTTCAGAACAAGCAAATGTTCGAATTCTTTCAACAGAAATTAAAAAAATTTACAAATATGAACTTCATTGTTTTTTTGAAAAAATGAAATGTATGTGTAAAATATATGGGAACACTTTTATCAAGTTTTTATAGTAAAAAGATTATATTATTAAATTTGCTTAGATATAACTTGAGGGAGTAACAGAATATCAAAAAAGAAATACATAAATATACATATATATTTATAATATGTCTATTGAGATTTTAATTGATAATTAAGAAGTATAAAATTATTTTAACAAATTCATAATTAAATCTTAATTTTTTAAATTATACATATAAAAGTCAATATTTACTTTTATATGTATAATTTTACACAATTTTATTGAAAAGTTATTTTATTAAAGAAATATGTATTTATAATTACTGATGTTATTTATAATAAGCTATTTTAACTTTAAAAATTAATGTTAAAAAAAGAGTCTGTAGGTCAGTATCAAAAATAACTTTATAAATATCTCAAATAGACTAATCTTACATATATTTCCGATAGATTATATTGATAAAAAACACTAAAATTAAATTAATAAGAATACTTGGAGGGATGGTAATGAAAGAGGAATGTTTTATTAATATTGAATACGAAGATAAACGTTTTTCAATTAACATTAAAGAAATTTTGTACATAGAAAAGCAAGAGTATGAATCAAAAATTTATACAGAAAATGGAACTTATTATATTGGAGAAAATTCTTCTAGTGTAAGAAAACTACTGAAAGAAGAAAATTTTTTCAAATGCAGTAACAGTTATATTGTAAATTTAGATAAGTGTGAATTTTATCTCAGCAATAATTGTATTTTTGTAGGAAATAATTTTATAAGAGTTTTAGGTTTAGATAGAAAAAAGAAATTAGAAAAGAAGTTAGAAAAATTATATGATTATAAATATTAACTTTGAGAGGCTGTATTTTATACAGCCTCTTTATTTATTTTATTGTATTATTAATAAACTTTAAATTATGATAAAATATAAGACAAGCATTGCTTTTAATAAATAAAATATAGGATAAGTTTTATATAACTATATGATTTTATATAACTACATAATAAGAAAAGTAGAATATATTTATATAAATAAAAATTAAATTCATAAACAACTAAATATATTATATGATGTGTAAAAATATTAGACAAATTATAATATATAATTTGAATATTAAAAATTGCTGTATTTTGAAAAAGTTTAAATAACTTAGTTTGTAAATTTATTTTAAAATAAAAAATAATAAGATAAAGCATATTTTTTAAAAAATACATATAGGAGAGGATAGTAAAATGGATAAACCAAAAAATAGTCTAAACATTGATGAAAGAAAATTAAAATGTCCTTGTATTTATAAGCATTTTAAAGGAAAATATTATGCTACAATGGGATTGAGCAAAGCCATTGATAATAATGATATAGAAAAAATCTGTGAAACATACAATGAAAAAGGTTCAACTAAAAACAAAATTAGGTATAAGCTAGATGTTAAGCATACTGAGCTAGATGAAAATATTTATATATATATAGACATGAATGGAAGTTTTTATCATAAAAAAGAAAAAGATAATAATAATTTGGTTTTATATAAAACTCTATATGATGATACAGGGATATTTGCAAGGCCATTAGATATGTTTTTATCAAAAGTAGATAGAGATAGGTATTTTAATCCAATTCAAGAATATAGATTTGAAGAATTTTATAAATAAAATATGATGATTATTTTTTATAAGTTGATAAAAAACCTGTTATTATATAATAAATTGTGGTAAATATAAATAGTATGAGCTAAGAAGGATATATTAGATTAAGTTATAAAATAGAAACATAGTAAACTATTATATGGTATAATTAAAGTTTGAGAAGTGACAATTTATATTTAATAAAAAATAGACAGATATATTAGGAGGAAATATGGGAAATACTTTTTATATAGTAAGACATGGACAAACAGACTGGAACTTATTAGGAAAAACACAAGGTCATGGTAACTCTGACCTTACACCACAAGGGATAGAACAAGCAAGAGAACTTTCTGAAGACATTGGTAAGTATTCGATTGATTATATTTTTAGTAGTGATTTAGGAAGAGCAATGCAAACAGCTCAAATTTTAGGTGATAAGCTCAATATTGAAGTACAAAAAACTGAAGCACTTAGAGAAATGGGATTTGGAGTTTGGGAAGGTCTTTTAATAAAAGAAATTCAAAAAGACTATTCAGATATATATTCAACATGGAGAAATGAGCCACATTTAGTAAATATACCAGAAGGAGAAACTCTTAAAATTATAAAAGAAAGAGTGGATACTTTTATAAAGGAATTAAATGAAAAATACAATGATAAAAATATAGTTCTTGTTACACATTCAATTACATTGAGGGTTATGTTACTATCATTCTTAGAGTCAGGTATGGAAAATATATACAGAATTAAGCAAGATAATACTGCTTTAAATATAGTAGAGTTTAAAGATTATGGTCCAGTAGTAATAAAGATGAATGATACAAGTCATATAAAAAATCATGTAAAAATAAATAATTCTGCACTTGAGTAAGTATCAAATTATAAGGAGAAGTTTATGAGTAAAGTTATAGTGGTTGGTGGAGGTCCATCTGGCATGATGGCAGCCTTGTCAGCTTCGAAAAATAATAATGAAGTAATATTGATTGAAAGAAATGGAGAGTTAGGGAGAAAGTTAAGAGCAACTGGTGGAGGTAGATGTAACTTTACCAACAATAGAGAGATAGAAGATTTTTTTGATAAGGTTGTGAACAATAAAAAATTTCTATACAGTAGCTTTTATACATTTACAAATAAAAATCTTATATCGTACTTTGAAAGTAAAAATTTAGAATATAAGATTGAAGAAGAAAATGACCACAAGGTCTATACTAAGAATGATAAGTCTATAGAAGTAATAGAATTATTAAATAAGGACTTAATTAATCATAATGTAAAGATAATGTATAATAAAAAAGTTGTGGATATTATAACTGAAGAAATTACTGAACAAGGTGACCATAACAATAATAAAGCAAATTATTCAATAAAAGGTGTCATTTTAGATAATGGAGATAAGATATTAGGAGATAAAGTCATTATATCAACTGGAGGAGTTAGTTATTCAAAAACAGGTTCAGATGGTTCAATGTATAAGGTTCTTCAAAATCATGGACATACATTAAATAAACTATATCCTGCTTTAGCGCCACTTACAATAGAAGAAAAATGGATTAAAGCTTTGCAAGGAATATCTATGAGAAATGTAGAAATATCTTGTAAGATTAAGAAAAAGAAAATATCAAAATCAGGAGACATGTTATTTGCACATTTTGGGATAACAGGTCCTTGTGTACTTATAATCTCTTCTTATATCAACAAGATTATTGAAAAAGATAAGATAGAATTAAATATAGATTTTTTACCAAACTTAGATGTCAATGAAATTTCTAATATAATTAGAGAATTTCCAAATAAAAATATCTTAAATAATCTTAAACAGATATTACCTCAAAACTTCTTAAAAGAAATTCTTTCTATATTATCTTTAAGTGATAAAAAAGCAAATGATTTATCTAAGGCTGATGAGATTAAAATTATTGAGTATATAAAAAATATGAAACTAACTTGTAATGGAACTACAGGGATAAACACTGGAATGGTTACTTCTGGTGGTATTTCAGTTAAAGAAATTAATTCTTCTACAATGGAGTCTAAGTTAATAAAGGATTTATTTTTTACAGGTGAGGTGATAGATGTAGATGCAGAAACTGGTGGATATAATTTACAAATAGCATTTTCAACTGGATATCTTGCAGGGATTAGTGTATAAGTTTTTGATAAGTCGATTATTAAATATAAATAAAATAGAGGTGTAGATATGAGTAATTTGATTATAGCTGTGGATGGACCAGCAGGGGCTGGTAAAAGTACAATAGCTAAGATAGTATCAGAAAAACTAAATATAAATTATATAGATACAGGTGCTATGTATAGAGCTGTTACTTATAAGTGTTTAAAAAATAATATTGATGTTAATAATGAAAAAGAGGTTATTAAAATAGCTAAAAATTCAGATATAGATTTTGAAAATAATAACATATACTTAGACCAAAAAATTATAAATAATGAAATAAGAACAATAGAAGTAAGCAATAATGTTTCCAATGTAGCTAAGATAAAAGAAGTAAGAAAGTTGATGGTTGAAGTTCAACGAAAAATTGGAACAAAAAGTTCAGTAATATTAGATGGTAGAGATATAGGTTCATATGTTTTTCCAAATGCAGATTATAAATTCTTTTTAGTAGCTACACCAGAAGAAAGAGGAAGTAGACGTTATAAAGAACTTTGCAATAAAGGATATAATACTACTTTAAAAAAAGTAATTGAGGATATAGTAAAGAGAGATGAAATTGATTCAAATAGAGAATTTGCACCACTAGTAAAAGCTGAGGATGCACTAGAAATAGATACAACAGGAAAGACTATAGATCAGGTTGTACAAGAAGTTGTATCTAAGATAAGTTTTTGAGCTTAATGTATCTAAAATGAAAATATAATGTAGTATTGAAGGGAGATAAACGTGAATTTTTATAGATTTGCAATAAATATTTTTAGATGTTTTTCTAAAGTGTTTTTTAAATATGAAGTTATAGGTGCCGAAAATATACCAGACAGAGGAAATATAGTGGTGGCTTCAAATCATAAATCAAATCTTGACCCTGTATTTTTAGCTGCAGCTATAAAGAATAGAGAGATAGCAGCTATTGCAAAACAAGAATTATTTAAAGTGAAGCCACTAGGTTTTATATTAAAAAAATTGCATGTTATGCCTATAAATAGAGAAAAGCCAGATGTATCCACTATAAAAACTATTTTAAGGTCAATTAGAGATGGTTATATATTAGGAATATTTCCAGAAGGAACAAGAATTAAAGGAGACAACTTTGGCAAAGCTAAGGCAGGTCTTTCTCTATTTACAATAAAGAGTAAATCTAAGGTTGTACCAGTATCGATAATATCTAAGTATAAACCTTTTAGTAAAGTAATTGTGTACTTTGGAGAGCCAATATCATTTGAAGAACATTTTAAAGAAAAGTTAAGTAATGATGACCATGAAAGAATGTCGCAAGAAGTTTTAGAAATAATAAAACAGAATTATTTTAAATATTCAAAATAAGGGGGGGATTTTGTGAATGTTAAAATAGCAAAAAATGCAGGATTTTGCTTTGGAGTAAAGAGAGCAATGAAAATGGCATGGGATGAAGTAGAGAAAAATGATTCTGGAATATATGCTTTAGGACCTCTTATTCATAACAAGCAAGCAGTAGCAAGATATGAACAAAAAGGTCTTAAAACTGTAGATGAAATCGATATAATACCAGATTATGAAAATATGATAATAAGATCTCATGGAGTTCCTGAGAAAGTATACAAAGAAGCTAAAAATAAAAAACTTAAAATTGTAGATACTACATGTCCATTTGTAAAGAAAATACATACAGTAGTGAGTGAGTATCATAATAAGGGTTATGAAATAATAGTTATTGGAGATATGAAACATCCAGAAGTGATAGGTATAAATGGATGGTGCGAAAACTCAGCAATAATAATAAAAGCTGTAGAGCAAATGGAGAATATGGAATTTGATAATTCAAAACAATATTGTGTTGTTGCACAGACAACAATAAATCCAGATTTATATTCAAATATAGTTAATAAATTAGCTGATAAACTAGAAAATATAGTATTTAATGATACAATCTGTTCAGCCACAAAAACTAGACAAGAAGCAGCTAAAGCATTAGCAGGAGAAGTTGATTGTATGATAGTTATAGGTGGAAAACACAGCTCTAATACTCAAAAGTTAGTAAAAGTTTGTGAAGATTTAGTTCCAACTTTTGCAATAGAAACTAAAGACGAATTGGATGTAAATATGCTTAAGAAGTATAAAACTTTAGGAGTGACAGCAGGAGCATCTACACCAGATTGGATAATAGAGGAAGTAATAACATTTATTGAAAATTTATAAATATAGTAAACGATGAAAAAATGTGTAATATCGGTATAATATATAAAATTTGTTGTAATATCTATATGTAATTTTATATTATAATGTAAAATTACATATGGCAACTAGATAACCTAATATCAGAAAGTGTGTATCTTAATATGCAAGAAATTAACAATATAAGATATGCACTTTTTAATATTAGAAATTTAAAAGATATAATGATATTGATTATCAATAATAAATGAAATATAATATAATTATTGCGAAATTAATATAGGAGGTAAATTAATGGAAATGTTAATATCTGCTTCTGAAGAAGCATTTTTACATGTGGGTTCTATGATTGGATTTTTTATTTTGCTATTTGGATATATAAACTATAAAACTAGTGGTAATTTTACTAATATTATATCAAAAAATAGAAAATATCAACCTTTAATAGGAGCTTTGATAGGAGCTATACCAGGTTGTGGTGGGAGTTTGGCAATAATGCCATTATATATAAGTGGAAAACTAAGCTTTGGAGCAATCATTGCAAGCTTAATAGCAAGTATGGGAGATGCTGCATTTATACTTATTTCATCAAATATTAAAATGTATTTTTTTGTGACTATAGTTAGTACAATTACAGGAGTAATAACAGGACAACTAGTAGATTATTTTAAGTTAGAAGAAAAATTGAAATTAAATAAATATGGAAAATCAGAAAAACATAATACAGATAAAAATTACCATAAAGATAATGAAGAATCGCATAATCATGATGATATAATTTTGGATAATTTAGCTAAATCTCATGGAAATACAAATAGACTTGCATTTATAATAACACATGGTAAAGGGTACAAAATTTATATAGGAATTGTATTAATAGGTTTTATATTTATGTCTCTTGCTCATTCTGGAATAAATCTTCCTATTATTGAAAAATTACATTCACTAGAAGAAGCAATAGCAGTTATAGGAATACTATTCTCAATAGTTTATATGTGGTGTTTTAAAAAGGTATTTAAAAATTCTAATCAAAAAGAGGAAGAAAATAAGAAAATTTCCCTAAGAGAAATGCTTATACATTCTGTAGGTGAAATTTCATTTGTTATTACATGGATTTTTATTGCATATCTTATTTACGATTTGATAATATTGGTTTTAGGTGGAGATGAATACTTAGTTAATTTAGTTTTATCAACAGGTGTAATTAGTGTATTTATAGGTGCAGGTCTTGGACTTATTCCAGGGTGCGGTATACAAATTGTACTTATGTCATTTTACTTGAAAGGAACTATACCACTTGGTGCAGTAATAGCTAATTCAATATCTCAAGATGGAGATGCACTTTTTCCGCTTTTAGCAATGGATAAAAAATCTTCCTTATGGGCTATGATTATTACTACTATACCGGCTATAATCGTAGGAATTATAGTTTATGCTTTTTTAGGTTAATTGAAAGTAGATTTTAATATAAATGATAAAAATACATAAATCTATACTATGGATATAGTAACAAGTATTAAAAATATAAAAAATAAAATTTAATATAATTAAAATATTTATAAATAACATGAGAAATAATATTATTGTTTCTTATGTTATTTTTATTTAATTTAATAAGCTATGGAATAAATTTCAATCAATACTTTTTATTGAAACTCATATATAATATATATTAATAAATCAAACTATAATATATGATACAACAAGTATATTGATATAAAAAATTTAAGAGGAGTTGTAAAAATGAGCAATTTGAAAAAAAAGTGTGATGTTGCAAGTGGAAGAGATAAAGCTGATATTGTACTTAAAAATGGAACAATTATAAATGTATTCACAGAAGAATTAATAGTAGGAGATGTAGCAATAGTAGATGATACAATTGTTGGAATCGGCGAATATAGTGGTAAAATAGAGATTGATTGTAGTGGTAAATACTTATCACCTGGTTTTATTGATGCACATATGCATATTGAATCTACAATGGTAATGCCAATTGAATTATCAAAAAAATTACTAAAGTCAGGTACAACAACTGTTATAGCTGACCCTCATGAACTAGTCAATGTAAAAGGAGCAAGTGCAATAGACTTTTTACTAGAATCAACAAAAGAAATACCCTTAAATGTATATATTATGCTACCATCATCTGTCCCTGCAACAAGATTTGAAACTAATGGAATAGGAACTTTTAGTGCAAAAGATATGGATGCTTACATAAATAATCCTAGAATCTTAGGATTAGGAGAGGTAATGTGTTTTAATGATGTTATATCTGCGGAAGAGGAAATTTTAGATAAATTAGAGGCTTTTAAAGATAAAATTGCAGATGGACATGCACCAAATATAAGTGGGAAGTCACTTCAAGCATATGTATGTGCAGGAATAAAAAATGACCATGAATGTATAACTTTTAATGAAGTGTATGAAAAATTAAGAGCAGGTTTAAAAATTTTTATAAGAGAAGGAAGTGCAGCAAAAAACTTAGAAGCCATAATAAAGGGATTATTGAAACACAACTTACCAATTGAAGAATTTATGTTTTGTACAGATGATAAACATTTGGATGATATAGAAAAACAAGGTCATATAAGATGGAATATAAAGTGTGCAATCGATTTGGGTATGGAGCCAATTAAAGCTATTAAAATTGCAACTTACAATTCAGCAAGAGCATATGGTCTAAATAGAATTGGAGCAATAGGTGCTGGGTATAAAGCGGATGTTGTTGTTTTAAACAATTTAGAAAACATGGAGGTAGGTAGTGTTTATAAAGATGGTAAATTGATAGATGAGGGAATTTTTTCTGATTATAATTATGAAATTAAGGATAAAGATTTACTCAATACAGTCAAATTTAAAGACGTTGATAGAGAAAAAATACAATTAAAGTCAAATGAAAAAAATTATGTAATGGAAATTGTACCATATCAAATTCTGACAAATAAATTATTTGAATCTATACCAAACAAAAATGGATATTTCAATCCAAATGAAGAATATTCAAAGCTTTGTGTTGTTGAGAGACACAGAATGACTGGAAACATATCAGTTGCACCATTAAAAGGGTTTGGCATAAAAAATGGAGCAATAGCAACTACTGTAGCTCATGATTCACATAATATCATAGTTGCAGGAGATAATGATGATGATATTATAGTTGCAGTAAATTACTTGAGAGATATACAGGGTGGCTATGTAATTGTATCAAATGGAAAAGTACTTGCTCACTTAAGTCTTAAAGTAGCTGGATTAATTAGTACTCTTCCAGCAGATGAAGTGCAAGAAACAACTGATAATATGTTAAAAATAGCAAGAAAAATGGGAGTTCCAAAGTATGTAGACCCTTTTATTACACTTTCATTTATGGCTCTTCCTGTTATTCCAAAAATAAGACTTACTGATTTAGGTCTGTTTGATGTAGAAGAATTTAAATTTATATAGATTAGAGTATTAGAAGAATAAAAATAAATAGGCAGGATTTAATACATAAATTAAATCCTGCTTATTTTAATTACTTAACATAAATTCCAGTTTAAATGTTCTAATCAAATAAAGCTTGAAATTTTCAGTATATAAGATTTACATATTCATGAAAATTTCTATATAAAAAGTAAAATATTTTATTTATATACAGAAATATAGGGTAGTAATATAAATATAGTATAAATTATTGATTAAAAACAAAAGGAGAGATATTTATGTTAAGTATAGGTACAAAAGCACCAGAATTTACATTAGAAGATAAAGATGGAAATAAAGTCAGTATGTCTGATTTTAAGGGGAAAAAAGTGGTAATATATTTTTATCCTAAAGATAATACACCAGGATGCACACGTCAGGCATGTGCATTTAGGAACGCATATGAAGGATTTAGAAATAATGATATACCAGTTATTGGGATAAGTAAAGATAGTATTAAATCACATCAAAAATTTGCAGAAAAGCATGAGCTTCCTTTTATTTTACTTTCTGACCCAGATTTAACTACTATTAAGGCTTTTGATGTGTGGAAAGAGAAAAAAATGTATGGGAAAACTGCTTTAGGAGTTGTTCGTGCAACTTATATTGTAGATGAAAGTGGAATTATTGAAAAAGTTTTTGAAAAAGCAAAACCAGATACAAATGCACAAGAGATTCTTGAATATTTGGAAAAATAGGAGTAGTAGAAATTTATGATCATAATGTTATCACCAGCTAAAAATATGAAGAATGTACAAGAATTTGATAGAGATTTAAGCTTGCCCTGTTTCATAGATAAAGCAAAAGAAATATCAAAGAATATAAAAACCTTTAGTGTAGAGGATTTCAAAAGTAAAATGAAAATCAACGAAAAATTAGCTATATTAAACAAGAGTAGATTTGATAATTTTAAATTTGACAATTTAGGTACTCCTGCAATCTTAACTTATGCTGGAATACAATATAAAAATATAGAAGCAGAGAATTTTACAAAGCAAGATGAGGAATTTGCAAATAGTTGTATTAGAATCATAAGTGGATTGTATGGGGTCGTAAAACCCTATGATAGTATATATGAATACAGATTAGAAATGCAGACAAAGTTACAGATAAGAGAATTTAAAAATTTATATGAATATTGGGGAGACAGTATATATAACGAATTAAACAAAGAAAATACAGCTATTGTCAATCTTGCATCAAGTGAATACAGCAAAACTGTGGAAAAATTTATTGATGACAATCATACATATGTAACATGTAATTTTAAAATAAATAAAAATAATATGTTAAAAGTCGAATCTACACAAGCAAAGAAAGCTAGAGGAATGATGGTAAAATATATTGTTAAAAATAAAATAGAAGATATTAACGACTTAAAAAAGTTTAACTTAGAAGGGTATAAATATCAAGAAGATTTATCTAATAATAAGGAGTATGTGTTTGTAAAAGAGTAGATATTTTTATATAGACTTTAAATTGAATTGTTAAATTTAGGTAAAATATAATTACTGAGTATTGAATTGAATTGGATTTTAAAATATAATTATTCTTAAATCAAAAAAAGAAAGGAGTGATCTTCCAAAATGGAAAATCACAAACAGATGCCTTGGCATTCGATGGCAACACATGAAGTATTAGAGAGTTTAGACTCATCAGAGGAGGGGCTCACCGATACCGAGGCGGAAAACAGGATTAAAGAGTATGGTTTAAATGAACTGAGAAAAAGACCACCTAGAACAGTTTTACAAATGCTTTGGACCCAAGTTACAGATGCTATGGTATTGATACTAATAGGTGCATCAGTATTATCTTTAGCATTTGGAGAATTTACAGAAGCTTTTGTAATTCTAATAATTGTAACAGTAAATGCAGTTATTGGTATTGTTCAAGAAAAAAAAGCAGAATCATCATTGGAAGCACTAAAAAATATGAATTCACCTACAGCACGTGTTATACGTGATGGTGAAGAAAATGTTATTCAAGCAAGTAATCTTGTAATAGGAGATATTGTTTTTTTAGAAGATGGAGCGATGATTCCAGCAGACATTCGTTTAATAGATACATCTAGTTTAAAAATTCAAGAAGCTTCTTTAACAGGAGAGTCTGTCCCATCAGAAAAAGATTCAGATGGCATTTTACCTGAAGAATGTGTATTAGGAGACCGTAGTAATATGGCCTATACGTCTTCAATTGTCACATATGGTAGAGGTGTAGGTGTTGTAGTTGCAACTGGGATGGACACAGAAGTAGGTAATATAGCACATCTTTTAGATTCACAAAATGATTTTGATACTCCTATAAAACGTAAACTTAATACTGTTGGAAAAACATTAAGTGTTATAGGTATTATTGTATGCGTTATTATATTTGCAATAGGTGCATTTTATCAGAGACCTCTCTTACCAATGTTTATGATTGCAATTTCACTTGCTATATCAATCATTCCAGAGGGATTACCTGCAACAGCAACCATTGTAATGGCTCTAGGTGTGCAACGTATGGCTAAAAGAAACGCTTTGATTAGAAAGTTGCCAGCAGTTGAAACATTAGGAGGAGCTACAGTAATATGTTGTGATAAAACTGGTACATTAACCTTAAATAAAATGACTGTTACACATATTGCTGTAAATGGCGATTTTGAATCTGGAAAAGTAACATCAATAGATACTGCGTCTGAGAAACATCCACTAGTATATAAAGAGCTTGTTTATGCTGGTGCACTTTGTAACGATGCATGTATAAATCCAGATAAAAAAGATGAAATATTAGGTGATCCAACAGAAGGTTCATTGATTTTTATGGCTAATAAATTTGGAATAGATCAAGAAGCTCTTGAAGAGAAATATCCACGTGTATTTGAGCAACCTTTTGATTCTGACAGAAAATGTATGACAACTGTTCATGATATAGATGGAAAAATCACAGCATATACTAAAGGTGCAGTGGATGAACTTCTCCATTTATGTACCAAAATATTAACATCAAAAGGTGAAAGAAACATTACAGAGATGGACAAAAAAAACATACACGAATTATGTCTTACTATGTCTAAAGATGCATTACGTGTACTTGGTTTTGCTAAGCGTGAAATTCTATCGATACCAAAGGAAGATAGTGAAAACATAGAATATGATTTGACATTTATTGGTATGGTTGGTATGATTGACCCACCAAGAACCGAGGTAACTGATGCAGTAAAAACTTGTAAAGAAGCGGGCATAAGAACCATAATGATAACAGGTGACCATAAAGTCACTGCCACAACAATAGCTCATGAACTTGGAATTTGGAATGAAGGAAATACTGTTATATCTGGTGATGAACTTGATAATTTAAGTGATGATGAACTTGATAAAGCTGTTAAAAATGTGACAGTATTTGCTCGTGTATCACCATTTGATAAACTTAGAATTATACAGTCTCTAAAAAGAATTGGAGAAGTACCAGCAATGACTGGAGATGGGGTAAATGACTCCCCTGCATTAAAGTCTGCTGATATTGGTATAGCTATGGGTATAAGTGGTACAGATGTGGCAAAAGATTCTTCAGATATGATTTTAATGGATGATAGTTTTACCACAATTGCATATGCAATAAAAGAAGGTAGACGTGTATATAGAAATATACAAAAGGTTATACAATTCTTGCTTGTTGGAAATATAGCAGAGATACTTACACTATTTGTTGCAATATTGTTAAACTGGGATACTCCACTTCTTGCTGTGCATATTCTATGGGTAAACCTTGCAACAGCAACTCTTCCAGCTCTTGCTCTTGGAGTTGACCCACCAAGTAGAAATATAATGAAGCATCAGCCTGTTAAATCAGAAAGTTTGTTTGAAAAAAACCTTGTACAAAGAGTTATTACTCAGGGGATATTTGTAGCAATAATGACCATTTTAGCATATAAAATTGGTCTTAATATAGGAAACCATACTGTAGGTCAAACAATGGCATTCTGTGTATTAGCATTTTCACAAATGTTGCGTGCATTTAGCCAGCGTTCAAATACAGATTCTATGTTTACTAGAAATAGTGGTAAAAACCCATTTCTTTTAATCTCATTTTTAACTTCTGCTTTGCTTATGGCAGTTATATTATTTGTCCCTAATTTTAGAGATGCATTTAATTTAACTGTTTTAAATAGTTCACAGTGGCTTGTAACAGTTATTTTAGCTATAATGTCTGTAGTTCAAGTAGAGGTTGGAAAATTTCTTAAAAGAAAATTATATAAAAAATAGTTGACAAAATTAGGAAAAAAATATAAGATATAAAACATAGAAAAATTAAATAAATCTTATCCAGAGAGGTGGAGGGACTGGCCCTATGAAACCCGGCAACCAGTATATTTATATACATTGGTGCTAAATCCTGCGGCGAAAGCTGAGAGATGAGTATAATTAAGCTTATACAGAGCCTGAGTTATATACTCAGGCTTTATTTATTTTAAATCTCATCTGACAAATAGTTTAATTTTCTTAATTAAAATCTAAGGGGGATACAAAAATGTATAACAAAGAAACAATATGTGTGCAAGGAAATTATAAGCCAGGAAATGGAGAACCAAGAGTTTTACCTTTATATCAAAGTACAACTTTTAAATATAGTAGTATAGACCAACTTGCTGACTTATTTGATTTAAAAGCTGATGGTCATATGTATTCCAGAATAAGTAATCCTACAGTTCAAGCTTTTGAAGAAAAGATAAGTTTGTTAGAGGGAGGAGTATCATCTGTTGCTGTATCATCAGGTCAATCTGCAAATATGTTAGCAGTTTTAAATATATGTAAATCTGGAGATAGTATACTTTGTTCTTCAAAAGTATATGGAGGAACATTTAATTTATTAGGGCCTAGTCTTAAAAAATTTGGAATAGATTTAATATCATTTGATTTAGATGCAAGTGAAGATGAAATAGTAGAACTTGCAAATGAAAATACTAAAGTTGTATTTGCAGAAACACTTGCAAATCCAACTCTTGAAGTTATAGATTTTGAAAAAATAGCAAATGTAGCTAAAAGAATTAATGTTCCATTTATAGTTGATAACTCATTAGCATCACCAGTACTTTGTAATCCGCTAAAATATGGAGCAAACATAGTCACTCATTCTACTACAAAATACTTAGATGGCCATGCTTCAAGTGTTGGTGGAATTATAGTAGATGGTGGAAATTTTAACTGGGACAATGGGAAATTTCCAGAATTAGTTGAGCCAGACCCAACATATCATGGAATAAGTTATACTGAGAAGTTTGGCAATGCTGCATATGCTACTAAAACAAGAGTTCAATTACTTAGAGACTATGGAAATTGCCTGAGTCCATTTAACGCATATCTTACTAATTTAAATATTGAAACACTACATCTTAGAATGGAGAGACATAGTGAAAATGCACTTAAGATAGCTGAGTTTTTAGAAAAACATAAAAATGTAGATTGGATTAACTATCCAGGGCTTGAAAATAATAAGTATTATGGAAATGCCAAGAAATATCTATCAAAAGGATGTAGTGGAGTTTTATCATTTGGAGTAAAAGGAGGACTTGAAAATGCTAAAAAATTTGTGGAAAAACTACAAATAGCAGCATTAGTAACTCATGTATCAGATGTAAGAACTTGTGTTATACATCCAGCTTCAACTACTCACAGACAATTAACAGAAGAACAATTAATTGCGTCTGGAGTATTACCTTCCCTAATAAGATTATCTGTTGGAATAGAAAATGTAGAGGATTTAATAGCTGATTTAAATCAAGCTTTAAATTTCTAATAGTATAAGAGAAAGAGAAGTGAAAAGATATGGCTTTAATACTACCAAAGGGACTACCTGTTATTAATAAATTATTAGATGAAGGAATAGATGTAATTTGTAAAGAAGACTTTAATAAAGATTTAGAATACAAAGAAAATATAGATACTAAAATAGCTATATTAAATCTAATGCCAATAAAAATAGATACAGAGTTAGATTTACTTAGAAGAATAGACAAGACAGGTTTTAATGTATCTGTAGAATTTATTAAAATCTCAACAAGAGAGAGTAAAAGAAGTTGTAATGAATATGTTAAGAATTTTTATAAAACATTTGATGAAGCAAAAAAAGAATCTTTTGATGGTTTTATAATAACAGGAGCTCCAGTTGAACAAATGGAGTTTGAAGAAGTTGATTATTGGGATGAACTAAAAGATATTATGGATTATTCTAAAAGAAAGGCTAAATCTACATTATATATATGTTGGGCAGCTCAAGCAGGTCTTTACAAATACTACAATGTAAAAAAACTTCCATTAAGTCAAAAATGTTTTGGAGTATTTAAGCATGAAGTGGATAAAAATAGTAAGATAGTAGATGGATTTGAAAAAGAGTTTTTTGCTCCACATTCAAGACACACTACTGTAAATATTGAAACTTTGAAAAATAATGATGAATTGAGCATTGTAAGCCATTCTAAAGAAGCTGGTCCTTATATAATTACAAATTCAAGAGATGTATTTGTAATGGGTCACAGTGAGTATGATAAATACACTTTAGATAAAGAATATAAAAGAGATGTAGATAGAGGTGATAAAATCTCAATACCTAAAAATTATTATATAAATGATGATCCTTCAAAAGAACCAACTGTTAAATGGAAAAAGCATTCAGAACTTTTGTTTAGAAATTGGATAAAAAACTATCTAATAATATAAAACGCAACTAAAAAATATGAGAATCTATAAGGTATAAAAGTAATTATCATACTTCTTTATACCTTATTTTTATTTTATAAAATTGACATTATAAAAGTAGTTTTATATAATAAAACTAAACCGACTGTTGGTCTATTGAAAGGAGAAAGTATATGAGAATTATAAAAGACCCTGAAGAACGTAAAAATGAAATACTTGATACAGCTGAAATGCTTTTTTGTACTAAAGGTTATACAAAAACTACTGTAAATGATATTTTAAATGAGATTGGAATTGCAAAAGGAACATTTTATTACTATTTTAAATCTAAAGAAGAGGTAATGGATGAAATTATAACTAGAATTATAGATAATGATATAAAGATGTTGAAAGAAATTGCTTCAAATCCAGATATTCCAGTTATTGAAAAGTTCTTTCAGATATTAATATCTCAAAGACCTAAAGTTGGAGGAAGTAAAGAAAAAGTGATTAACCAATTTCAACAACCCAACAATGCTGAGATGCATCAAAAGACAATAGTCAAAACTATTTTAAATTTTACACCTATATTAACAGAGGTAGTAGAACAAGGTATAAGAGAAGGTGTATTCAATACAAAATATCCAAAAGAGACAATAGAGTTTTTACTTGTTTCTTCTGAGTGTATATTTGATAAAGGCATGTTTGATTGGGATAATGATGAAATACTGCAAAAAGCAAAGGCATTTGTTTGTATTATGGAAACGACCTTGGGAGCACATAAAGGAAGTTTTGATTTTGTATATAATATGTTAACAGAAGATTAAATTTATTGTAATAGTAAATAACTTTAGATTTTTATTTTTGAATAAGATTAAAATGAGAGGAATCGGTGTAAAATAAATACATCGATTTTTTATTAAAAATATCTTATTCAAAAATTTCAATAAGATAAGATAAACTATTTATATTATAACTGAAGTTACAATATTGTTATTGACAATAAATCCTTAATACTATAATATTTAATACATTAAATATTTATAGTGTTAAGGATTATTTATAAAATATTTTTGAATTTAAAGTTAAAAATATTAGTAAAATAAAGTATTTTTACAGGGAGAATTTATATGGATGAGATAAGTTTTAAAAAAGCACTGCTAGAATTAACTAGAGATATAAATATCAAATTTACAACTTCATTAAGTCAGTTCTATCAACCACTTGGGATTACAGCAGTACAAGCTTTGATTTTATCAGAACTATGTGAACATGGAGAGAAAAAAATAAGTGATTTAGGTAAAAATTTGAATATGACAAATAGCAATGTGTCAGTAATATGTCAAAGACTCGAAAAAAATGGATTTTTAAATCGTATAAGAGATAAAGAAGACCAACGAATTGTAAAAGTTAAAGTTACAGAAAAATCGCTGGATATACAAGAAAATATTTCAAGTAGTATTTTTGATGACTATTTTGAAAATATGACTAGTGAAAAATTGCAAGATATGGAAGATATAATAGAGGGCTTAGAAAAATTAAATAAGCTTTTAACTCATATTGATTGCAAATAACATAAAATTAATTTAAAGGAGAACAAAATTATGGATGAACACAAACCACAAAAGAGGTCAATACTCTATTATTATACAATAATAATAATAGTAGTAATGTTTTTAAATGCTTTAATATTTCCAAGTCTAATGGATAAAAAAATGGTTGAGATTGATTATGGAAAATTTCTTACAATGTTAGATTCAGGAAAGGTTAAATCTGTTGAAATAGAAAGTAATAAAATTGCAATAAGCCCATCTAGTAGTAAGGATAAAAATATATACATAACTGGTAGAATGGATGACCCAGAACTAGTTGATAGATTAAAAGATGCAAAAGTAGAATTTACTAAGATTATTCCTAAAGAAAATTCACCTCTTTTGAGTATTTTACTTACATGGATAGTACCTATAGGTATTCTTATGCTATTTGGTAATTTAATGATGAAATCAATGCAAAAACGAATGGGTGGCAATAGTATGCAATTTGGAAAGAGTAATGCCAAAATGTATGTATCTGCTCAAAGTGGAAAAAGATTTAATGATGTAGCTGGTCAAGATGAGGCAAAAGAAGCTCTAAGCGAGATAGTAGATTTCTTACACAATCCAGAAAAATACAAAAAAATAGGAGCACAAATGCCAAAAGGTGCACTTTTAGTAGGGCCTCCAGGAACAGGAAAAACACTACTTGCAAAAGCTGTAGCAGGCGAAGCAGATGTACCATTTTTCTCAATATCTGGTTCTGAATTTGTTGAGATGTTTGTAGGTATGGGAGCATCTAGAATACGTGATTTATTTAAACAAGCTAAAGAAAAAGCTCCATGTATAGTGTTTATAGATGAAATTGATACTATAGGTAAAAAGCGTGATAATGGAAGTGGAATAGGCGGAAATGATGAACGTGAACAAACTTTAAATCAATTATTAAGTGAAATGGATGGATTTGATGGTGGAATAGGTGTAGTAATACTAGCTGCAACGAATAGACCTGATAGTCTTGATAAAGCATTACTTCGCCCAGGACGATTTGATAGACGTATACCAGTTGAACTTCCAGACCTTGGAGGACGAGAAGCTATCTTAAAGGTACATGCTAAAAATGTAAATGTAGACTCAAATATAGATTATAATGCAATTGCTAGGTCTACATCAGGTGCATCTGGAGCAGAACTTGCAAATATTGTAAATGAAGCAGCACTTTTAGCAGTTAAGTCTGGCAGAGATGTAGTAGAGCAACAAGATTTTGAGGAATCTGTTGAGACTGTAATTGCAGGATATCAACGTAAAGGAGCTGTGATTTCTGATAAAGAAAAGAAAATCATAGCTTACCATGAAATAGGTCATGCACTTGTTGCTGCAATGCAGAAACATTCTGCACCTGTCCATAAAATTACAATAATACCTAGGACTTCAGGTGCATTGGGTTATACTATGCAAGTTGCAGAAGATGAAAGTGTACTTATGTCCAAAGAGGAAGCCATTGATAAAATAACTACTTTTACAGGTGGTCGTGCTGCTGAAGAAGTTATTTTTGATACTTGTACATCAGGTGCATCAAATGATATAGAGCAAGCTACTAAGATTGCAAGAGCTATGGTTACTCGTCTTGGTATGAGTGAGGAATTTGATATGGTTGCTCTTGAAACAGTAAGTAATCAGTACCTAGGAGGAGACTCTTCTCTTGCTTGTTCTTCAGATACTGCAGCTAAAATTGATGAAGAAGTATTTAGAATAGTAAAGACTTGTCATAAAAAAGCAATTGAGATTTTAGAGAATAATATTGATAAGCTACATGAACTTGCTGAATATTTATTAGAAAAAGAGACAATTACAGGTGATGAGTTCATGGAAATACTGAATTTAAAGTAACCATGTTGAAATAAAGATTGTAGTAATAGTTTTATTTAAAGACATATTCGCATATTTAAAAATGTTAATGTATTTTCAATAAAATATAAATAAATATCTATATAAATCAAAACAAGAGAATCGATAAAAATGACTGTGTAAAAAATAAAAATGCCTAAATAATAGGCATTTTTATTTTACAATTAAACTACATACTTGTATCTTTACATAATCTTAATCATTAAAAATACATCTTAACTACATTTTTATACTAGAATTGATATTATAATAGTAATGAAATGTACAAGGAGGTTGTTTGATGGACAGACCAAATCCTGATATTCTATTAAAAAAAATAAAGAATGAAGAAAAAAAACTAAATAGAGGTCAGTTAAAAATATTTTTTGGGTATGCAGCAGGTGTAGGTAAAACTTATTCTATGTTGGAGTCTGCACAAAATTTAAAAAAAGTAGGGGTTGATGTAGTTGTTGGATATATTGAACCACATACTAGACCAGAAACATTAGCATTACTTGACGGATTAGAGACTCTTCCTGTAAAAGAAATAGAATATAAATCTATAAAATTAAAAGAGTTTGATTTAGATGCAGCATTAGCAAGAAAGCCAGAAGTTATATTAGTTGATGAGTTTGCTCACTCTAATGTCACTGGGTTAAGGCATACTAAAAGATGGCAGGATATAGAAGAATTATTACTAGCAGGTATAAATGTATATACTACTGTAAATGTACAACATCTAGAAAGTTTAAATGATATTGTGGAGATAATTACAAATGTATCAGTCAAAGAAACTATACCAGATAAATTTTTAGATACAAGTACACAATTAGAGCTTATAGATGTTGAACCTGACGTACTTCTTGAAAGATTTAATGAAGGTAAAATATATAAAAAGGAACAGGCAATTAGAGCAAAAGATAATTTTTTTATAAAAGACAATCTAGTTGCACTTAGGGAAATTGCACTTAGAAAAACAGCCGAAAGAGTAAATAAAGAAGTTCAAATGACTAGATTATCAAAGGGTGATGTAACAGTAATACCTACATCAGATACACTTCTTGCATGTATAAGCCCATCTCCATCTTCAGCCAAGGTTATTAGAACTGCATCTAGGATAGCAGATAGTACGTTTGCTAAGTGGATAGCTTTATATGTTGAAACTCCAAATACAGCAAAATTGCCTTTTGAGGAGCAAAAACAATTACAAAACAATTTAAAACTAGCTAAGAAGTTGGGTGCTGAGATAATTGTTTTACATGGTGAAAATGTAATAGAACAGATACTTAGAATTGCCAAGATAAGAAATGTAACAAAAATTGTAATAGGCAGAAATCATTCAAATACTAAAAAATTGAGTAAAAAACTGAAAAAAGATATAGTTGACAAATTAATAGATGAAGTTGATTATATAGATATACATATAATCCCTTATAAATTTGCTTCAGAGGTTAAATATAGACCTAAAAAAGATAACTCATCAATAAAATCAAAATTTAAAATTAGTAAAACTGATTTTATAAAACTTATAATTATTACTTCAGTGATAAGCATTTTGGCATATATAGTACAAAGTATGGGATTTATAAGAGAAAATATATTACTAATATATATGTTAGGTGTAGTTTTGGTTTCTATGTGGACTAAAGGATATAGTACAGGTATAATAAGTTCTGTATTTAACATAGTACTGTTAAATTATTTTTTTACAGCACCTTTATATACACTGTCAATAGCTGATTCAAATTATATAGTAACATTAGTTGTATTCTCAATAGTTGGTATAATAACTAGTACTCTTACATCTAAGATACAACATGAAGCAGATACAGCTGCTAAAAGAGAAGAAAATACAAAAATGATATATCAAATCATTAAGGGATTTTTAAGATTGTCGAATAAAGATGATATAGTAAATAAGGGTATAGAACTTTTATGTCTTAGTCTAAGTAGAGATATAGTTTGTTATTTAAATGTGGATAAGGATAAGAAATCAAAGTTCTATAAAAAAAATACTGCTAATAAGGACAAAAATGATTTAGATATAGAAGATGAAAAGGCTGTTGCAAGTTGGGTATTGTCTAATTCAACAGTAGCAGGTAGTGATACAGATACACTTCCTGGTTCAAAAGGATATTATATACCAATTATAGGTATGAATTCAACTTTGGGAGTCATTGGTATATCATGTGTTGATTCAAAATTAGATACAGAAGATATAAGTTTAATTGAAACAATAACTGCTCAAATGGCAATAGCTCTTGATAGAGAAATTCTATCAGAAGCAAAAGAAAACACTAATCTTGAGATAGAAAGAGAGAGGCTTAGAAGCAATCTTTTAAGAGCAGTTTCACATGACCTCAGAACACCATTAGCAGGAATATCTGGAGCAGTTAGTACAATTATAAAAAATAAGGATACTATAGGTCAGGATATAATAGACGAATTACTTAGTGGTGTATATGAAGATACTCAGTGGTTAATAAGACTTGTTGAAAATTTGCTTAGCATGACTAAGATAGATGAAGGAAAGTTAGAAGTCAAAAAACGTTCTGAACTTGTTGAGGAAATTATATCAGAGTCATTGCAAAATATAAAAAAAAGAATTGAAAATGCAATTATAGATATTAATATACCAGAGCAAATATTATTTGTTCCTATGGATGCCAAATTAATAGAACAGGTTTTAATTAATCTAATAGATAATGCTTTAAAATATTCAAAAGAGGATTGTAAGATAAATATAATTGTATATGAAAAAGAAGATTATGTTTGGTTTGAAGTGTCTGACAATGGTCCTGGAATATCAAAAGAATTGAAAGAGCATATATTTGATCGATTTTTTACTGGAGAAGAAGGTACTAAGGATTCTAGAAAAGGTGTTGGACTTGGATTATCAATTTGTAAATCTATAA
The DNA here is from genome assembly GCF_020658415.1 of Clostridioides sp. ES-S-0123-01. Classification (NCBI taxonomy): domain Bacteria; kingdom Bacillati; phylum Bacillota; class Clostridia; order Peptostreptococcales; family Peptostreptococcaceae; genus Clostridioides; species Clostridioides sp. ES-S-0123-01. The sequence continues at coordinate 407,210 of NZ_JACVWD010000001.1, read as the reverse complement.
TTCAAGCTCATAAAGGTGAAATTTTAGTAGTAAACAATAAAGATAAAGGTTCAACTTTTAAATTTAGTTTGCCAAAAGAAAATGAATAGTATGAAATTTTGAAATTTAGTTTTGGAGGAAGAAATGAGTAAAAAACTTATATTGTTAGTAGAGGATGATAAAACAATAAGAAAATTTATATCTACTGCACTTACAACTCAAGATTATGATGTTAAAGAGGCTATAACTGGTAAAGAAGGAATATCAATTGCTGTATCATATTCTCCAGATGTCGTTCTATTAGATTTAGGGTTAGAAGATATGGATGGAATAGAGGTAATAAAAGCTATTAGGCAGTTTTCAAATATACCAATAATTGTAGTTTCAGCGAGAGAACAAGACAGAGAAAAGGTAGAAGTGTTTGATGCAGGTGCAGATGATTACTTAACAAAACCATTTTCTATAGTAGAGTTATTAGCTAGGGTCAGAGTAGCGTTTAGACACTCACAAGTAGAATTACAACAAAAAGAAGAGATTAGGTCTACGTTTGAAGTAGGTGAATTATTTATTGATTTTGATAAAAGAAAAGTTATTGTTGACAATAATGAAGTACATTTGACACCAATTGAATATAATATTCTTTCATTACTTGCAAAGCATCATGGAAAAGTACTTACTCATAATTTTATAATAAAAGAAATATGGGGTAGTATTATAGGCAATGAAACTAAGTCTTTAAGGGTTTTTATGGCAACATTAAGACGAAAAATAGAGAAGCAACCTGCTGACCCTAGGTATATAATTACAGAAGTTGGTGTTGGATATAGACTAAATGATGAATAGGCAAAATGGATGCTAAAATTGTATAATTTAGATTAAGTTAAAATGAAGTGTGTATGCTATTATTAATTTAAGTATATGCATTTCATTTTTTAGTACTTTTTTAACATTGATAATATTAAACACATTTTAAAATAAAAGTATGGTATAATTTGTAAGAAAAGTCTAAGTTAAAAAATAAAAGATTTAATATTTATTTTCTAATAAATTTAATATAAATAAATATTAAATAATAATTACTGAAATAGTGAAAAATAATTACAGTAATAAATATATATAATTTTAAAAATGTAAATTGAGGTTTAGGAGTAGATTTATGTATATATTGAATTTAAATACAAGAGAGATTGCAAAAGATTTTAGAACAAAATTTTATATACCAGAAAATTCATATCTTATATTAAGTGCTCCAAAAAATTTAAAATTACTCAAGGAAACTTTGGATATAGATGAAATAACATTTAATGATTGTCTTAAATTTGATGAAATAACAAAGCTTGATTTATTTGATAATTATGATTTTTTGAGCCTAAATACTTTTGAATTGAGAAATGGAGAAGCTGTTATAGAAGAAGTAAATATGTATTTATCAGATAATTTTATATTAGTTGTTGTAAATGAAGAGCATTTTCTATTTGAATTTGTAAAGAATCTTATTTTAAAAAACTCTCAACTTGAAAAAAATCCTGTCATAAACCTTTTTAAGATAAATTATTTAATTTTTAGAGAAGTTATAAAAAATGGTTTTGAATCTTTAGAAAAAGTTGAAGAATTAATTCTTGAAATAGAAGATGAGATGATGGACAATATTCATAAAAATCATGTTTCTAGAATAAGTGATGTAAGAGGATTGACTAGAACTATAGTTAAAAACACCAGACCACTTTTATATATTGGAGATAGAATAGTTAAAGAAAATATACGATATTTAAAATACTCGAATGTAAAAAAATATAATCTTGAAAATTTTCAAGGGATAGATTTTGGTATTGATAAATTATATAATTTTGCACTATCAACACGTGAGTTAGCAGATAAACTCCTAGATATTTATTCTTCTAGAGTAGGTGAAAAAACGAATCACTTAATTACAAAATTGACCCTACTTACGGCTATCTCTGCACCACTTACAATTATAACAGGAATATATGGAATGAACTTTAGGTATATGCCAGAACTAAACTGGCTTTATGGATATCCAGCAACATTACTTTTGATGTTAGGCATAGTTTTTGTTGGAATTATAATATTTAAAATAAAAAAATTATTGTAAAAATAAGATGCTTTTTAAACGATTTTAGAAAAATATATTAAAAGAAAAAGTGTATTAAGAAAATAAAAAAATATTTTAAATTGAAAATATTTATAGAAAATATTGACAATTATATTTTCTTTGCTATAATTATTAAACAAGAAGATTAATAAATTATAAAAATGGAGGATAATACTATGAAAGGGATTTTAAAAGAACTAGTGGCAAAACTTTATAGCTTTTTTTATTTTATGTTCTGGGGCTTTTATTTTAGCGCTGGCTATTTCTTTTACAAAAATACATGTAATTCCTTTCTGGTGAGGCCTTGATTTTAATAACCTTGGGCATAGGTCAATTTTATAAAAATGATTATTTTATATGGTCATGTAAGATTTGATGCTTAATAGATTATTTTAGAGAACTCATTAATGAGTTCTCTTTTTTATTTTAAACTCAAGTATAAAAATATAACATTAGGGGGTAGTAAAGATGATAGTGGTATTAAAAGTAGGAGCAGATAAGAGAGAAGTTAAGAAATTAATAGAAGCTATTTGTAAAGAAGGTGTAGAAGTGAATCCTATAGATGGAAAAGAATTAACTGTTTTGGGGTTAGTTGGAGATACTAGTAAAATAGATGCCAAAAGAATAGAAGCAAATAAGGTGGTTGAAAAAGTTATGCATGTAGTAGAACCTTTTAAAAAAGCAAATAGAAAATTTCATCCAGAACCTTCAATTATAAATGTAGATGGTATGGAAATTGGGTCAAAAAAACTTACTATGATAGCTGGTCCTTGTTCTGTTGAAACAGAGGAACAAATAGTTTCTATAGCTGAAGATGTAAAAAAATCAGGAGCAGGATTTTTAAGAGGAGGAGCATTCAAGCCAAGAACATCTCCATACGCTTTCCAAGGATTAAGATATGATGGATTAGATTTATTAAAAAAAGCAAAAGAAAAAACAGGTCTTCCTATAGTTACAGAAATAATGTCAACACAAGATATAGATGTATTTGAAGAAAATGTAGATGTAATTCAAGTTGGAGCAAGAAACATGCAAAACTTCGATTTATTGAAAGAATTAGGAAAAACAAATAAAACAATACTTTTAAAAAGAGGATTATCTGCTACAATTGAAGAGTGGCTAATGTCAGCTGAATATATAATGGCTGGAGGAAACGAAAGTGTGGTTCTTTGTGAAAGAGGTATAAGAACTTTTGAAACATACACTAGAAATACTTTGGATTTAAGTGCAATCTTAGCTGTAAAAAAACTTAGCCATTTACCAGTTATAGTTGACCCAAGTCATGCAGCAGGAAAATCATGGATGGTTGACTCTCTATCTAAAGCAGCAATTGCGGTTGGAGCAGATGGTTTAATAATAGAGGTTCATAATGACCCAGCTCATGCACTTTGTGATGGTAAACAATCAATTAAACCAGATGAGTATGAAGGATTAATAAATGAACTAAAAACTATCGCATCAGCAGTTGGAAGAGAAATATAATCTATAGAAGGATGGTTAAACGTGGAAGAAAAATTATTAGTTAATCTAAAAGAGAATAGTTACAATATATTTATAAAAAAAAGTATATTAAAAAATATAGGTAAAGAAATTAAAAAAATATATTCTGGAAATAAGATTTTTATTGTTACAGATGAAAATGTAGCAAAATTATATTTATATGAAGTTAAAAATAATTTGATTGAATCTGGATTTGAAACTAAAGCTATAATATTAGAAGCTGGTGAAGAGACAAAGTCATTTAATACTCTACCTAAAATATATGAAAGTTTACTTGACTTTAAGTTAACTAGAAAAGATTTGATTATCACATTGGGAGGTGGGGTAATTGGAGATTTAGGAGGATTTACGGCAGCAACTTTTTTAAGAGGTGTAAATTTTATTCAAATTCCAACATCTCTATTAGCTCAAGTGGACAGTTCTGTAGGTGGAAAAGTTGGAGTTGACCTTGAAAGGGGAAAAAACTTAGTAGGGAGTTTTTATCAGCCGAAAGCAGTATTTATTGACCCAGATGTATTATCATCTCTTCCAGAAAAATTTTATAGAGATGGAATGGCAGAGGTTATAAAGTATGGATGTATAAAAGATAAAACTTTTTTTAATAAGCTTGCAAACTTAAAAAATAGGGAAGAAGTGATGCAACATATAGAATACATTATACACAAATGTTGCCTTATCAAAAAAACTGTAGTTGAAGCTGATGAGAGAGATTTAGGAGATAGGATGCTTTTAAATTTTGGACACACACTAGGTCATGCTATTGAGAAACACTATAACTTTACAGGTTATACTCATGGAGAAGCTGTTGGTGTAGGCATGTATAAGATAACATTAGAGAGTGAAAAAAAAGGGATTACAAAACAAGGTACATCAGAGCTTATAAAATCAATTTTAATAAATTATGATTTACCTTATGATGTTGAATTAGGAGATAATAAATCCATAATAGATACTATATCTCTTGATAAAAAAAATCTAGGTGATACACTAAAAATAATACTTTTAAATGATATTGGAGAAAGTATTATATATGATACTACTTCTAAATTTTTTCAGGAGGTAAAATGATGGGAAGCTTAAAAATATATCCAAGCAAATTATCAGGAGATGTGAAAATTCCTCCATCAAAAAGTATGGCACATAGAGCAGTTATTTGTGCTGCTTTAAGTGATGGAAAAAGTAGAATTTCTAATATAGATTTTTCTGATGATATTATAGCTACTATAAGAGCAATGATATCATTAGGAGCAACCATAGAAAAAAAAGAAGATATTTTAGAAATTACAGGAATCTACTCTAAAGAAGCAATCTTAAATAAAGAGAATCAGTTGAATCAGCCTAAATTGACTATAGATTGTAATGAATCAGGTTCTACTTTAAGGTTTCTGGTACCTATATCTTTAGCCTTTGATGGAGTAAAAAGATTTATAGGAAGAGGTAATCTTGGAAAAAGGCCACTTGATACTTATTATGAGATATTTGACAGACAAGGCATAGAATACAACTACAAAGAAAATAAACTGGATTTAATTGTATCAGGAAAACTTAAACCAGACGAATTTAGAGTAAAAGGAAATATAAGTTCTCAATTTATAACAGGATTATTATTTATATTACCTACATTAGATAGTGACTCAAAGATAATAATTACCACTGAACTGGAATCTAAAGGGTATTTAGATTTAACTATTTCAACTATGAAAGATTTTGGGGTAGAAATTGTAAACAATAATTATAAAGAATTTATCATAAAAGGAAATCAAACTTATAAAGCTATAGATTATAAAGTTGAAGGAGATTATTCTCAAGGTGCATTTTATTTATCAGCAGATGCTATTGGAGAAGATATTAACATACTTGACCTTAAAGAAAATTCTCTTCAAGGAGATAGTGAAGTTATTGAGATTTTATCAAGGATGGGTGTGGAAATTTTAAGAGAAGACAACAAAATCAAAGGAATAACAAATTGTCTAAATAGTACTTTGATAGATGCATCTCAATGCCCAGATATAATACCCGTTTTATCTGTGGTAGCAGCTTTAAGTATAGGGAAGACGACTATAATCAATGCTGGAAGACTTAGAATTAAGGAGTGTGATAGACTTCATGCAATAAATGTTGAGTTAAGTAAGCTTGGGGCAAATATAGAAGAAAAAGAGGATAGTTTGATAATTGAGGGAGTAAGCAAATTAAATGGAGGCGTAGAGGTATGGAGTCACAAAGACCACAGGATTGCCATGACACTTGCAATTGCTTCCTGTAGATGTGATAAACCAATCATATTGAAAGATTTTGAGTGTGTATCAAAGTCTTATCCACATTTTTTTAAAGATTTTGAGATGTTAGGAGGAAGAATTGATGAGTGGAATATGGGGAAATAATTTAAAAATATCCATCTTTGGAGAATCTCATGGAAATGCTATAGGTATAAATATAGATGGTCTTCCAGCTGGCATTGAGTTAGACTTTGATAAAATTGATAAAGAAATGAAGAGAAGAGCACCAGGAAAAAATTCTATATCAACTTCAAGAAATGAAAGTGATATACCAGAAATTTTAAGTGGATATTTTGATGGAAAAACTACAGGAACTCCATTATGTGCAATTATAAGAAATAGTGATACTCGCTCAAAAGATTATGGAGAAGTTAAAAACTTGATGAGACCAGGTCATGCAGACTATACAGGTCATATAAAATATTCTGGGTTTAATGACTATAGAGGAGGAGGACATTTCTCAGGAAGAATAACTGCTCCATTAGTATTTTGTGGTTCTATATGTAAACAAATTTTATCACAAGAAGGTATAGAGATAGGAGCCCACATAAAAAAAATCAAGAATATAGAGGATAAGGGTTTTAATTATATAGACATCTCAAGACAAGAATTATTAAATTTACAAAATTTAGAATTACCTTTGCTTGATTTATCAAAAGAAGAAGCTATAAAAAATACTATTCTAGATGCAAAAAATCAGGGAGATTCAGTTGGTGGTATAATTGAATGTGCAGTAGTAGGTGTTAATGTAGGTGTTGGAAATCCGTTTTTTGATTCTGTTGAATCTACTCTATCACATTTACTATTTTCTGTTCCATCTATAAAAGGTGTAGAATTTGGATTAGGATTTGATATTACAGACATGTATGGTTCTCAAAGTAATGATGAAATGTACTATGATGAAGATACAGTAAAAAGTAAAACTAATAATAATGGTGGGATTGTTGGAGGTATTACAACTGGAATGCCAATAGTTTTTAAAGTAGCAATTAAGCCAACTCCATCAATTAGTAAACAACAAAATACTGTTAATATAAAAGATAAAAAAGATGATGTTTTAGCTATTAAAGGTAGACACGACCCTTGTATAGTTCAAAGAGCTGTACCTGTAATAGAAGCAGTAACAGCTATTGGAATTTTTGATTTGATGAAAGGACGATAATAATGGAGGATTTAACGAGATATAGAAATAAAATTGATGATATAGATAAGGAACTTGTTCAACTATTTGAAAAAAGGATGAATATAGTTCTCGAAATTGCTAGATATAAAATGAAAAATAATACTACTATACTTCAAAAAGATAGAGAAGAAAAAGTATTGAGTAAAGCAGTAGATAATCTAGAAGATAAAAAATATTCACAAGAGACTGTACAATTTTTCAATTCAGTAATGGAAGTTAGTAGAAATTTGCAAAAAAGATTAATAGATAATGATGTAGAGGAAAAAAATGAAAACAGTTCAAATTCATCAAATGAAAATTTTGATTTGTTAAATCTATATAAATATAAGTCATTAAAAAGTGAACTTAATAAAAAAAATCTCCTAGTAGGATTTCCTGGTATATCAGGTTCATTCACAGAAGAAGCACTAACAAAATTTTTTAACACTCAAATCACAAAAAAACAATTTAAAGAATTTGAAAATGTCTTTATAGCACTTCAAAATAAAGAAATAAATTATGGAATAATACCTATAGAAAACTCCTCTACAGGAGCAATTTCTGAAACTTACGACCTTTTAGGAAAATATGGATTCTATATAGTTGGGGAAGAGTGTATAAAAATAAATCAAAATTTAATTGGAATAAAGGGCACAAACCTTGAAGATATTAAAGAAATATATTCACATCCACAAGGAATAGGTCAGAGTAGTGAATTTTTAAAACAAAATAGTCAATGGAAATTGATACCTTTTAATAATACAGCAACTAGTGCTGAACTTGTTAAAAGGCTTCAAGATAAAACAAAGGCAGCAATTGCTAGTAAAAAAGCCGCAACGATTTATGGATTAGAAATAATAAGTCCTTGTATAAATGATATAACAGATAATTATACTAGATTTGTGGTAATTAGTAATGAGATACACATTGAAGAAGAGTCAAATAAGATGAGTATTGTATTTTCTGTTGAGCATGAAGCTGGAAAGCTTTATAAAATACTTGGATACTTTGCTGAAAACGATATAAATATGACAAAAATAGAATCAAGACCAATGAAAAATGCTTCTTGGAGATATTTCTTTTATATAGATTTTGAATGTTCTATATATGATTCAAAAGTATGTAGCTTATTAGACATGATAGAACGTAATACAGCATACTTCAAATTTATCGGTGTATATAGAAATAAAATTGAATAGATAAATGTAATTTTTTCTTTAAAACAGAATGATTGGAGGTGGAAAGATGAATTTTTTTGGTCTAATAGGTGAAAAGCTATCTCATAGCGTTTCACCTCAAATTCATAAGAGGTTATTTGAAGTATTGAATATTGAAGGTGCTTATAAGAACTTTGAGATTTCAAAAGAAAATATACCAATGTTGGATGATGCTATAAAATTATTAAGAATCAAAGGTGTAAATGTTACTGTCCCATATAAAGAAAGAGTCATGGAGTTTTTAGATTTTATATCTCCAGAAGCAAAGCGTATAGGGGCAGTTAACACAATTTTACTTAAAGAGAATAAATTATATGGCTATAATACAGATTATTTTGGACTTGACATTATGTTCAAAATAGCTAATATTGATATTCAAGGAAAGACAGCTGTTATATTAGGTACTGGAGGTGCATCTAAAGCAGCCATAACATACCTTCTTGATTCTGGAATAGATAAAGTTTATGTTTCAAGTAGAAAAAAAGATAATAAAAAGCTATCAAATAATTCAGCTATATTAATAGATTATGAAGAACTTAAGAATATAAAAGGAGATATAATATTAAATGCAACTCCAGTAGGAATGTACCCTAATATAGGATTATCACCTGTCTCAAAATCTATTATACAAAATTTTGATATATTAGTAGATTTGATTTACAATCCTAAAAAAACTTCTTTTCTAGAAATTGGTCAGAATCTAGGTAAAAAAACGTGTAATGGATTATATATGTTGGTTGGGCAAGCAATAAAATCTCAAGAAATATGGCAGAATACTAAAATAGATAATGGTGTTTTAAATATTATATATGAAGAAATAAAATTAAACTTTTTATAGGGGGATTGATTATGATAAACAAAGAAAAAGTAATATTAATAGGTATGCCAGGTAGTGGAAAAACTACAATTGGAAAACTTTTAGCACAGGAATATAATTGTAGTTTTTGTGATATGGATGATTATATAAACAAAATATCTCAAAAAAGTATAGCAGAATTATTTTTAGAAGGAGAAGAGGTTTTTAGAAATTATGAAACTCAAGCATGTAGAGAACTTTCTACTAGCGATAAAACAGTAGTCTCTACTGGTGGTGGTGTAATAAAAAAAGATATTAATATAGAAATACTCAAAGAAGCAGGAATAATACTTTTTATTAATAGACCTATAGAAAAAATTTTAGAAGATATAAATATTAATTCAAGACCCTTATTACAAGATGGAAAAGAGAAATTATACAATCTTTATAATGAAAGAATAAATCTTTATAAAAATTCTGCGGATATAGAAATTTTAAATGATAAATCATTAAATGATGCTGTATATAATATCAAAAATGCAATTAATAAAAATTTTAAATTTGAATTTAATGAAAAAATAATCTAGGGGGAAATAAGAATAATGAATATTGTTGTTGTAGGATTAGGAGTTATAGGAGGTTCTTTTGCTAAGGCATTAAAAAAAGCTGGATATGAAGATGTGTTTGGAGTAGATATAGATTCTGAAACTCTGAAAAAAGCAGAAGAGTTAGAAATCATCAAAAAAGGATGTACTACAGGGAAGGAATTTTTCAAACAAGCTGATTTGATTATATTATCTATATATCCTAGATTAATTGTAACTTTTTTAGAAAATAATAAAGAGTATTTTAAAAGAGGAACTATAATTACTGATACCACAGGAATAAAAGAAGTTCTTATAAATGATGTCTTAAAAATTATTCCAGATGATATAGATTTTATATTTGGTCATCCAATGGCAGGTAGAGAAAAAAAGGGAATTGATTTTGCGAGTGATGAGGTATTTAAAGAAGCAAATTATATAATTACTCCAACTGGCAGAAATAATATAAAAAACTTGGAGTTTGTTGAGAATTTAATTTTAGAGATAGGATTTAAAAGAGTAAAAAAATTAACTGCACAAAAACATGATGAAATGATAGCTTTTACATCTCAATTACCTCATGTAATGGCAGTTGCTCTTATAAATAGTGATGAAGAAGGTAGAGATACAGGCAAATTTATTGGAGATAGCTATAGGGATTTAACTCGTATTGCAAATATGAATGAAGACCTATGGAGTGAACTTTTTTTAGGAAATAGAGATAATTTATTAAAATCTATAGAAAATTTTGAGATGGAAGTGAATTTAATAAAAGAGGCTATCTTTAATAATGATAAAAATAAACTTGTTGAATATTTTAAAACATCTTCAGTCAGAAGAGAGTATTTAGAAAAATAGACTCTTATTTAAATTATATAAATTTAAAATTACATGTAAGTGGGTATAAATATAAACAATAACATATTTAATCATATTAGTCTTATTGTTACTAATGTAATTAAATATGCTATTGCTGTATTTATACCCTTAATTTTATTATCCTATAAATAATACTTATTTAATATGTTCTTTATTAACAATTTATAAAACTCAATTGTAAAAAAGAGTTTTTAATAGTAAAATAAAGTGAATCAACTAAATATAACTAGTGGAGAGGGTGAGGTGTAGCTACTTGAAATATAGTAGGCAAATATTAAAAAGTATATTAATAGCATTTATGGTACTATTCTTTTTTAGTGTATTTGCGTTTTTTTATATAAGTAATATGGATAATGTATTAGAATATGAGACAAAGAATTATTTATCAGAAATTAGTGAAGAGAGTAAGATTGCAATTAATAGTAAGTTGAAAAGTAATTTAAATGAATTAGAAAGTATTTCTAAGTTTTTAGAAATAGAAGATAATTTTAATTTAGAAAAAACTTTGAAAATCTTGGAATCATATAATAAAAATAGTAACTATAATAATATTGGTATGATTTTACCTAATGGCAAAGGCTATGCTAAAGGTATTTTTGGAACAGATTTTTCAGATAGGGATTATTTTAAGTTGGCCATTAAAGGTACAGCTAATATATCAAAGCCTTTAATAGATAAAGATACTGGAAAATTGACGAAAACATATGCAGTCCCATTATACAATAATGGTAAAATTGTTGCTGTTATTGCAGCTGATTATGATGTTGAGTTTGTATCTGAGTTTTTGTCTATTTCAACTTTTAATGGTGAAAGTTTTTCACTTATATGTGATAGTAATGGTGAAATAATTATACCATCTTATCACAAAAATTCAAATTCAAATATTACAAATCTTTCACAAGTTAATTTTAAAAAAGCATTTACTTTTAAAAATATGAAAATATCAGATAAAGGAGTAGTAGAGGCTAAAGAATCAGGAAAAGAAATTTATATGGCATATACTTCTTTAGGAATAAATGACTGGTTTATAATATCAATCGTTCCAAAGATAGTTGTATCTAAAAAGCTAAACAATTTAATGATGATTACAATTATTGGATGGATTATACTTTCATTTTTGTTTTTAGGTGTTATACTGTACATATTATATTCAAAAGCAAAGAGTCAAAAGACTATAGAAAAAATAGCATATACAGATCTTGTAACTGGTTATTCAAATTGGCGAAAATTTGAATCAGATGCTATAAATTTACTAAAGAAAGCATCACAAAATGATAAACATGCAATGGTAACATTTGATATTGATAAATTCAAAGCAATTAATGATATATATGGCCATAAAAAAGGCAACTCAATTTTAAAAGATATTGCAGATACATTAAATAATATGACTCATGATAATGAGACTTTTGCTCGTGTTAGTTCTGATAATTTTAATATCTTATTAAAATATAATACAAAAGAAGATATAGTAAATACTATTAAAAAAATCATTATTAGTAATGACTTTGTAAATTTGTCTTTTGGAATCTATGAAATTAAGGATAAGAACTTATCTATAAGTGCATATAGTGATAGAGCTTCACTTGCGAAATTATCAATAAAAAACAATAGAGATATAAATTTTGCTTTTTTTAACGATAAGTTAAGGGATAAGTTATTACTTGAAGATAAAATAGAGAAAGAGATGGAATATGCACTTGAAAATAATCAATTTATAATGTATTTACAACCAAAATACAATATTAAATCAGATAAATTTTGTGGAAGTGAGGCACTGGTTAGATGGCAATACACAGAAAAAGAATTTATATATCCAAGTGATTTTATTCCTATATTTGAAAAAAATGGTTTTATTACAAAAATTGATATGTACATACTAGAACAAGCTTGCAAAGAAATTAGAACTTTATTTGACAAAGGTATTTTACCTTTACCTATATCTGTGAACTTTTCAAGAGTTGATTTTTTAAAAAAAGATTTTATCACAAAAATAGTTAATATATGTGATAAATATAAAATACCATATAGTTTAATAGAAATTGAAATTACTGAATCTAGTATGTTTGGTGATACGGATACTCTATTTGATGTAAGTAGAAGACTTCAAGATATTGGATTTATAATTTCAATGGATGATTTTGGGTCAGGATATTCTTCTGTAAATATGCTTAAAAATATACCTTTAAATGTAATCAAATTAGATAGAGGATTTTTTATTGATGATAAGAATATTGATAAAAGTCAAATTGTTATAAAAAGTATAGTTTCGCTTATTAAACAATTGGGAATAAGAGTCGTTGCTGAAGGAATTGAAACAAAAAGTCAGGTGGAAATGTTAAGGGAAGCAAATTGTGACATTATTCAGGGTTATTATTTTTCAAAACCATTACCAGTTAAAGAGTTTGAGAAATTAGTCTATAAAATATAGGTCAATAAATTTTAATTTGGAGGTGGTAAGTAAGTGATAAGAGCAAAATCGTTGAAAAGCGTAATGAGTATTATATTAATATTTTTATTCACAATAATTTCTTTTTCTGATTTTGCATTTAAAACTAATGTTCAAGAAGAAGAAAACAATAAAGTTAGTTTAAAAGAAATATCTTTACAAAGTTCTAATGCTATAAAAATAAAGCTAGACAGTTCATTATCATTTGTTAAGAGTATAGCGAATATGGTTTCATATTTTGATACTATAGATAATCCTGAGATAATCCCGTTATTAGCTAAAATATCAAAAGAATCTGATTTTCAAAGAATATCAATTGCTTCTCCTAATGGAATAAGTCGTACTAGCGATGGGAAAGTTGTTGATATATCAAATTACCAATATTTTAAGAAAGCTATTAGTGGAGACAGTAACATATCTGAAGTAGTAAAATCTCCTATTGATGGAAAAGATACTTTTGTTATAGCTACACCTGTATACAAAGAAAATAAAGTGATTGGTGTTTTATATGGTTCATACTATAATGATAAATTAGCTGAATTCATTGACATAACAAGTTTCAACAGTGAAGGATATATAGATATATTTGAATCTAGCGGACAATTTGTTTTGAAATCTTCACATACAAATGCTATAGTTGGAGCAAGTAGTAATATATACGATATATTCAAGGAAGCTTCTTTTGATGCTGGTTATAGCTATAAAAAAGTATATGAAGATACAAAACATAAAAAGAGTGGATTTATTTCATATAAATACAAAGGTAAAGAACGTTATGCAACATACACACCAATAGGTGTAAATGACTGGTATGTTCTCTCAGTAATACCACAATATACTGTAAGAAAAAATATTGATAAAATAAATCAATTAGCATTTTCTTTAATTTGTAAGGTGTTCTTATTATTTATTGCACTAATAATATATATCTTCTATAAAAATAATAAATCACAAAAGCATATTCTAAAAGCCAATAAGGAAATATCATCTATTACAAATAGCATTCCTGGAGGAGTTCAAAAATGTACTGTTGATGAAAAATTTGAGTTTGAATTTTTAAGTGATGGATTTGTTGATTTGTTTGGTTACACAAGAGAAGAAATAAAAATGCAATTTAATAATAGTTTTTATAAAATAATACACAAAGATGATGTTGAAAGAGTAAAAAAAGAAATCTCTGAACAACTTTATAAAAATAAAACTATTGAATTGGAATACAGAGTTAGAACTAAAAGTGGTGATATAGTCTGGATATCTGATAAGGGGGAACTTATAGTAGAACCTGATGGTAAAAAATATCTTTATTGTGTTACAGTAGATATTACCAAAACAAAACAATTAGAAAAAGAAATGGAACAAAAGAATTTAGAACTTGAAATGGTATCAGAAAATATATTAGGCGGAATACTTATAACAGAATTTGATGAAGATTTTACTATACAATATGCTAACTCTGGTTATCTATCAATGATTGGATATACACGTAAACAGTTAGAAGATGAACTCCAATATAAATCATGTAATCTTGTTTTTTATGATGATAGAAAAAAGATTCTTGAAAATTTAAGACATCAGTTGATTATTGGAAATATCGCTGTAGGTGAATATAGAATAAAGAAATGTGATGGCAAGATGATATGGGTTTCTTTAAAAGGAAGGCTTATTACTGATAGTGATGATAGCAAAAAAGGAATTTGGATTTTAACTGATATAACTGATTTAAAAAATGCAGAACAAAAACTTAGAATTAATGAAGAAAGATTTAGAATTGCATTAAATCAAACATCAAATATTATATTTGAGTATGATATAAATACAAAATCTCTTGTAAATACTAATAAGAGTATGAAAAATTATAATATTGATAAAATAAATGAAAATGTTCCTTATTCCTTAGTTGAAGCAGGAATTATTTATAAAGACTTTAGTGAAGATTTTATAAAAATGTATGAGAAGATAATAAGTGGAGAAAAAACTGCAAGTTGTGTTGTTAAAATAAGAGTTCCAGATCAAGGCTACATATGGAACAAAATTACATTAACTACTATTTTTGATGAAGATGGTAAACCTATAAGAGCTATTGGGATACAAGAAGATATAAGTGAACAAAAAGAAGCAGAAATAAGATATAATCAAGCATACAAATATCATTCCGCTATATTATCAGAAGCAATAATAACCTATGAAATAAATGTATCAAAGGATATTTTTATAAGGGGTAATGAAAATTGGTATCGACAATTTGGAATTAAACCAAGCAATGACTACTCTGAAATGGTAAAATCTATATCAGAGACTGTTATTTATAAAGATGATAAAGAAGTCTTTTTAAATACATTTTTATGTAGACATTTATTAGAAGCCTATAAAAATAATATAAGTGAAATAAAGTTGGAATATAGAAGAATGAATCAAGATGATAAAATGATTTGGGTACTTTGTACAATGCATTTAATAAAAGACTCTATTACGAATGATATAAAAGCACTTGCTTATATTAAAGATATCGACGAACAGAAAAATGAAGAAATTAAATTAAAATTAAAAGCTGAAAGAGATACTTTAACAGGATTATATAATAAGGGTACTACAGAAAATCTTATTAATGATTTTCTAAATTCAGAAGAATCAAATTCAGGAATTCATGCCTTTTTAATTATTGATATAGATAATTTTAAATCAATAAATGATAATTTAGGACATGTTTTTGGAGATAAAGTTTTGTATGAAGTTTCTAAACAACTAAAGCCTATATTTAGAAATAATGATATAGTGGGGCGTATTGGTGGTGATGAATTTATAGTATTCTTAAAGAATATTCAATCTTTTGAAAATGCTAAAAGTAAAGCAGAAAAAATATGTAATATATTTAGAAATTCTTATACTGGAAATAAAAAAACGTATAAGATATCAGGTACAGTTGGAATTTCATTCGTACCAGAACATGGAGCTGTATTTGAAGAACTTTATAAAAAAGCAGACATGGCACTTTATTATGCAAAGAATAAAGGAAAAGATAAGTATTCACTTTATAATGATTGTATATGTGAAAATAAACTTGAAACCGATATAAGTAATGGTAGTGTGAAAGAAGAAAGTCTAAAAGGTGAAATTGAATATGAAGATTCTAATCTATCACTAAAAGAAGTTCTTGATTCTATTGATAATTATATATATATAGTAAATCCGAATACTTATGACCTTATTTTTATTAATAATAAGGTCTCAAATTTAGACTTAGAAATAAAAATAGGAGATAAATGTTATAAATCATTATTAAAATCTAATATTCCTTGTAATAACTGCCCGATTAATGGATTAAAAGAAAATAGAGATTCAAAATTTAAAACAGAGACAAATATATTTGGACAAAATGTATCAATTGCAAGTTGGATTAATTGGATAGATGGAGAATATAACTGTCTTATAGAGTGCATAGATATTTCTTTATATAAAAACAAAAACAAATAAAAAGGATTATAGAAATATGATTAATTTAATATTGGGTTTAATATTTATAATTTACTATTTTTATCTTAAAATAGTTTTTGGTGGTATTTCATTTAGTGGATTTTTCTTAGTTATAGGAATACTATTAATTGTTTATCGAATCTTAAAAAAGAAAATTAAAGAAAAGAAGGTTTTTTATAAAGTGCTAAAAATACTAATTAGTGTTTTCTTAATAGTATTCATGATTACTGAAAGCTTAATAATCTTTTATCCTAAAAATAGTTTTGAGACAAAAAGTGATTATCTTTTGATTTTAGGAGCTTCTGTAAAAAAGACTACACCAAGTACTACATTGAAGGGAAGATTAAACACTGCTTTAAAATATTTAAAAGTTAATAGTGAATGCTATGTAGTAGTATCAGGTGGTAAGGGTAATGGAGAAAATATAACTGAGGCAAAAGCTATGAAAGATTATCTTGTTAGAAATGGTATAGATAGCAATAGAATAATAGAAGAATATAAATCTACAAATACTTATGAAAACTTTAAATATTCAAAGCTAAAGATAGAAGAGCATAGTAGAAAAAGAATAAAAAATATAAAAGTAAAAATTGTAACAACTGATTTTCATGTTCTTAGGAGTAAAATACTAGCATCTAGAAATGAATATAAAAATATTTCTTTTTACGCTAGTAAGTCAAAGCTTTCATTTGTTCCAACATATTATACAAGAGAATTTTTTGCAATATGGAAAACAATTGTTTTTGATAGGTGAAAGTGATATGTGACAAATAAAAATACTAGATATAAATCATAAATTTATATCTAGTATTTTTTATGTAAAAATCCAATGCAGATTTCACAGTATGAATTGACCTTGAAGAAAGGCGATAACTGGAAGATAGTAAGGTAAATCATAAAAGCGTGCATTTCTATATAAGATTTGCATACTTTTAATTTGACAATAAAACTTTGCAAAAGTTATTGACAAGTAAACTTGGTAGTGTTATATTATAATTGACAAGTAAACTTTGCAATAAAAGGAGAATATAGATGAATAAAGAAGAAATTTTAGAAAGAAGTAGACAAGAAAAATCAGATGAGGGATATTTATTCGTATTAAATAAAGGTCAACGATATGGAACTTTATTATTTGTAGGTATAATAGTACCGCTCATTATCTTAAATCTTATAAAATTAAGAACAACTGATTTATCCTTATTATTAACTATATTATGGGGCTGGTTAACTGGGAACTATTATGGGAGTTTTAAGGCATTAAATAAAAAGAGTGGCTTTATTATCCTTCTCTCTTCTATTATAACATTGAGTAGTTTTATCTATTACATTACACAAGTATTTTAAGAAAGGGGAATTGATATGAATAAAGAAGCTGTTTTAAACAAGGCAAAATTGGAAAAAAACGAAGAATTTGAAAATACAGTAAGTCAAAAAGCTACTGCAATTGGTTCAATTGCTTTAGCGATTATTTGTGGTGTTGTTTTCGCAGTCAAAGTAGTTGTATCTGACATGAGAGGTCTTGAAAAAGTAACACCATTCTATGATATTTTAGCTGTATTAACTGGCTATGTATCAGTTGCTTATTTTGTTGTTTACAGAAAGATAAATGAGAAAAAATATTTGCTGATAAGTATAGGGGCTTTAATTATTTTTGCACTATGTATTTTTAAATTCATTTATACGTTATAGGTAGAAGTGATATGGAAAAAGAAGAATTGATATTAAAAAATAGTTTGAAAGAAGCAAGGTCAGAAGCAAAATTATCTCAATCAGCATTAGCAAAAATGGTTGGAGTATCACGTAATACTATTAGTTCAATAGAAACAGGACAATTCAATCCTACTGCTAAACTTGCATTGATTTTATGCATTGCATTAGATAAAAAGTTTGAAGATTTATTTTTCTTTTAGGATGGATTAATTTATGAGAATAATAGTATGCCTATTCATAACTATAACTGCGAAAGTATTATTAACTCAATAAAGAAGAAAAGAAGTGAAAAGAGAAGCACTAATCTAAATAGATTGTAATGCTTCCCTTTTTTCTTTAAAGTACTATTGGTAAATATTCATAATATTAAGATAAATCACTATGAAAATAATTTCAAGTTTATCTTAATTATTTAAAAATATAAATGAAGCTTTCAAAAATCAATTTAGTTTACATAATATAAATATAGTTAACTTTTTAGATTCGCTTGTAGCTTAAACATCAAATTACACATTTAAATAGATTTTAAGGAAGTTTGTATGAAATATGTATAAAACATCGCGTGGTTTTATAGAGTGCATTTAAAATCCAAAATGCGGAGAGATAAATTTTGGCTGAAATTTATAAAAATGAAATTTATGAATTTAATTAAAAAAATAAAAGAAAAGTTTGCTAAAATAAAAAATAGAAACGCAAATATTTTTAATGGAAATTTATGCGATACAACGAGTCTTTAATTTGAAAAGGATTTGAATGAAAATAAAATTCGATAAATTCTTTGTGGTAGAAATATGGTATAGCTAAAACAAAAAATATAAAGTTTAAATAATTTAATGTAAAAACTATTTAGAGTGGTAAATTAATATACTTGATTTCTATAAATTTTAAAAATATAAATACAAATATAATGTTTATGAGAATCCTAAAAAGATGAAAAAATAATAAAAAAAACAAAAAAATTACTGACATTTCACTGACAAATAAACGATTTATGTTTATACAAGCATTGAAAAAACTATATTATTAAAAAAAGGCATAAAATAATATATTTTATGCCTTTTTTATATAAACATAGGGATACATACTATTTAAAATATAATAACATATATTCATTATATTTAGAAAAGAATTTTATTCCTATTATGTATAAGGAGAATACTATTTTTTTATATTGGAATAATAATAGTAAATCTATAATATAGAAAAGAGGTATTTATAGTATGCATGAAAATAAAAAGAATCTATTAGATGGAAGCTTAGCTCAATATAATGATGCAGCAGTACCAAAAATACCAGTATTTGCTGGTAATGATATAACTTCAGAAGTTTATTATTTTAAACCTAATCAAGTTCTTAATGCCCATAGACATCCTAATGGTGAACAAATATTTGTGTTCTTAAAAGGAGAAGGGAAAATGAAACTTGGAGAACATGAGTGTGATGTAAAACAAGGTGATACTGTTTTTGTACCAACAGGAGAGTGGCATGAAATTACTAATGGAAGCAATGAGGAAATGGTTGCTGTTCAAATTACAAAAATCAATGCTGGAGCAGAATACAGAGGATAGATATATAGGTATCTTTACGATACTTTAATTTCTATTTTTTAATATAAACTTTAATCTCAATTATAAAAAGAGTCTTTTAAAAGACTCTTTTTATAATTTTTGTAAGCTTTTAGTTAAAACTGATACATATTTATTTTATATTTTTTATTGCATTATTTGCAAATTCAGTATTTACTATGTCTTTGTAAGGGGCTTCTTTGTCTAATTCCTTAGCTTCTTTCATAACATCCATTAGTTTATTTAAACCTTCTTCTTTTAATACAGGGTTTTGAGACCATGCATCTATTGACTTATATCTATCTACAACTGTTACTAAATCTTCTAGAGATATATCTTCAAAGAAAGGTTGCATAGCTTCGGCGATTTCTTTACTAGGAGCTTTTTGAACCCATAATTGACCTCTATAAACAGCATTTGTAAATCTTTGAATTAAATCTTTATTATTTTTCATGTAAGATCTAGTAGTAGAGTAAGCTGTAAATGGTATTTCTCCAGAATCTTTTCCTATAGATGTTACTATATATCCGCTGCCTTCTTTTTCCATGGCAGTTGCTGTAGGTTCAAATGCTGTTGTAAAGTCACCTTCACCACCTGCAAAAGCCCCAGCCATTACTCCAAATTGTACATCAGTTCTTACGTTGACATTGCCTGCTTTTAAATTTTCTCCAATAGTAAGCCCTTTGTCTTTTAGAACATATTCAAAAGTCATTAGTGGAACGCCACCTTTTCTACCACCTAATATTTCTTTTCCTTTTAAATCATTATAGGAGAAATTAGGCATCTTTTCTCTGGCAACTAAAAAACTACCATCTCTTTTAGTTAATTGTGCAAAGTTTACAGCATAATCGTTTTTGTTTTGATTATATACATATATGGAAGCTTCAGGACCCATTAAGCCTACATTTGCTTCACCTGAAATTAAAGCTGCCATAGTTTTATCCGCACCTTGAGTATTTATAAGGTCAACCTTTATTCCTTCATCCTCGAAGAATCCTTTTGTAATAGCAGCATATTGTGGGGCATAAAAAACAGAATGAGTAACTTCTGCAATAGTTACTTTATCTAAGTCTTTAGATGAAGCAGACTTATCATTTTCATCATTAGAGTTAAAATCACATCCAGTTAAGCATATTGTGCTCATAACAATAGAACTTGCAATTGCGATTATTTTTTTAAACATAATAAATACCTCCCATAAGACATCCGAATAATATATAATATTAAATATTTGTTGTAGTTGTTACAAAAATATATACCTATAGAATTTATTTCTACAATAATTTAAAAATAATTTTTATATTTGAATTTTTCAAGTAATCGATTATATTAAATAGATTGTATTGATTATTTGTAAATTAAGATATAAAATTAAAACAGTAATGTTTTTATATAAATTATATAGGCACAAAATTTATTAATAATAGATATTAAATTAATTCATATAAATAATAATTTAATTTTATAAATTTAAAAAATGTTATTGTGTAAAGTAGTGAAGATTTGCATTTTATATTTTGGCAAATATAGTTAAACAAGTACAGTTAAAATGGAGGAAATTAAATGAAACAAAATAAATATGATAATGATGAATTTTTTTGTAAATACAGTGATATGGAACGCTCTAAAAAAGGTCTTGAAGGTGCTGGAGAATGGCATACTCTAAAAAAAATGTTACCTGATTTTGAGGGGAAACGAGTATTAGATTTAGGGTGCGGTTTTGGATGGCACTGTCAATATGCAGTTGAAAATGGTGCAGAGTCTGCTATTGGAATTGATATTTCAGAAAAGATGCTAAAAGAAGCAAGAAATAAAACCAAATTTGATAATATAAAGTACATATGTATGCCTATTGAAGATATAGACTTCCCAAAAGATTGCTTTGATGTAGTAATTAGTTCTTTGGCTTTTCATTATATTCAATCATTTGAAGATATATGTAAAAATATAAGCAATTGTCTTTCAAGCGGAGGAGATTTTGTATTTTCAGTTGAACATCCTATATTCACTGCATATGGAGCTCAAGAATGGTACTGTGATAAAGATGGAAACAATTTACACTGGCCAGTAGATAACTATTTTATAGAGGGACTTCGAAAATCAAATTTTTTAGGGGAAGAAGTTATAAAATATCATAAAACATTAACTACTTATCTAAATACTTTAGTTAAAACTGGATTTGAGATATTAGAAATAATCGAACCTCAACCAGAAGAGAAATTATTAAATACGATTCCTGAAATGAAAGATGAATTACGTAGACCTATGATGTTACTTGTTTCTGCAAGGAAAAAGTAATAAAAAATAGTGGAATTTTGGTTGCAAGTGATTATGGGATTCTATTGGGTGACACAAGCTATATATTCAAAGAGGGTGAAAGCACTTGTTGCTTTCACCCTCTTTATTACACTATAAACATGTACATTTGACACTGTAAATACAGGTAAGGCATTTATCAAACCTGTATTTACAGGAATATGGTTACTTTCTATAACAATGCAAAATGAGAACTTTCGAAAATTGATTTCATTATGGAGAACTATTTTCAAATGTAAAGATGCTTGTTAAAGCAGTTTTACCCAGACCTCAACTTGTGTATTTCCATCAAAAGAAATATAATATAGCAATGGAGGTGTTACGCGTGAGCTATATAACAACAAAAGAATCCTTGAAAAATTGGGAAATTGCATACATAATAGTGATATGAAATTACTCTGCTGAGCGGGTTAAGTAAACAAAAAAATGAAGAATATGTGATTTGTTTCAGCTGATGGACGATATAGAAATAGTAAAGTAAAGGATGGTGAAAACAAATGAAACGAATATTTTTGGTTGAGGACGATAAAGCAATCGCTAAAAATCTTATGCTTTTGCTGCACTCAGAAGGATTTGAAGTCACTCACGCTCCTACACGAGGTGAAGCTATTGCCATGCTTTCCAGTAATAAATTTGACTTGGCGTTAATTGATATTTCCTTACCTGACGGAAATGGTTTTACAGTTTGCACAGAAATCAAAGAAATGCAAGATGTTCCTGTTATCTTTCTGACAGCTTCAGGCGATGAGGCGAGTGTTGTTACTGGGCTGAATATAGGCGCAGATGACTATATAACAAAGCCTTTTCGTCCACGTGAATTGATTGCGCGAATTGGAACTGCCCTACGAAAAAACGGACGTTCAGAAGCGGCTTTTGAAATCTGTGGGCTTCATGTCGATATGACAAGTGGCGTTGTGAAAAAAAACAGCAATGAGGTTTTTCTTTCAGCTTTAGAGTACCGCTTGTTGTTGGTGTTTATTAATAACCCAAAAAGTATTATCACGAGGAGCAGGCTCCTTGATGAATTATGGGACGCGGCGGGTGAGTTTGTCAATGATAATACATTAACTGTGTACATAAAGCGCTTGAGGGAGAAGATAGAGAGCGACCCAGCAAGCCCACAAATAATTCTGACTGTTCGTGGGACAGGGTATAGATTGGGGGACGATTATGCTTCGAAATAGAGAGTTTAAGCAGTTTGCTATTTTGTTCTCTTTAATGGCTGTCACCACTGTAACGCTTGGATTTACAATAAATATGGTGGCGGGAATCCTTTCTATTATTTCTGTTACTGCCTTTGGTTTAGCGTTTTTCTCTTTTACCAAAGCTCGATATAAAAATATTGCACAGATTTCTAATCAAATTGATCTTGTGCTTCATAATGCTGACCATCTGTATATTGGTGAATCGGACGAGGGCGAACTTTCCATTCTGCACAGCGAGATAACAAAAATGACACTATGTATTCGAGAACAAAACGATGCGCTGAAAAAAGAAAAAGAACATCTTGCTGATTCGTTGGCTGACATAGCCCACCAACTCCGCACACCTCTTACATCCGCGAATATTATTCTGTCATTGCTATCAAATAGCTCTGATGAAAATCAACGAAAGGCATTGGTGAGGGAAACAGAGGAATTATTTGTAAAGATGGATTGGTTGATTACTTCCCTATTGAAGTTATCTCGCTTAGATGCAGGTATTGTAGTTTTCCAAAGCGAGCAGATAGATGTGAACAACTTGATATACAACTCACTTCGACCATTTCTAATTCCAATTGAACTGCATAACATTGCTTTACAAATAGATGTGCCTAAAGGAATGATTATTCAGGGTGATTCGGGTTGGCTTTCAGAAGCAATTCAGAATATCCTCAAAAATTGTATGGAAAGTGCAGGCGATAATGGGAAGATTGAGATTGTTTGTGAGGATAATCCGCTATTTACTGAGATTACTATCCATGACAGTGGCACAGGATTTGAAAAAGAAGATTTACCTTATTTGTTTGATAGATTTTATCGTGGTAAAAACGCAGAAGCCACAGGATATGGGATTGGATTGGCACTCTGTAAAATAATTATAACACGACAGGGAGGGACGATTACTGCAAAAAATCACCAAAAAGGTGGCGCGATATTTGTAATTCGTTTCCCAAAGTGACTAATCTCTCACCTGAAAGTCACACAGATGTAAGTTGAAAGTTATATTATATGGTTAAACCATAAGAAAGGAGACTTACATAATGGAGTTCTTAAAAATTGAAAATCTATGCAAGGTCTACGGCAAGGGCGAGAACAAAGTTACCGCACTTGACAATGTTTCGCTTACAATAGAAAAGGGGGAGTTTACTGCAATCATTGGTTCATCTGGCTCAGGAAAATCCACATTACTTCATATCATCGGTGGAGTGGACGTACCAACAAGCGGAAAGGTGTATTTGGACGGTCAGGATGTATATGCCCAAAGCAATGAAAAGCTGGCCATTTTCCGTAGGCGACAAGTCGGACTGATTTACCAATTTCATAACCTTATTCCAACTCTGAATGTTGTGGAAAACATCACTTTACCTATACTGATGGACAAGCGAAAGGTCAATGAGGAACGCTTAAATGACTTGATGGACCTACTTGGGCTAAAAGACCGCAAAACGCATTTACCAAATCAGCTTTCTGGCGGTCAGCAACAGCGTGTTTCCATAGGACGTGCTTTAATGAATGCCCCAGCGGTAATGCTTGCTGATGAACCCACAGGTAGTTTAGACAGCCGAAATGGACATGAAATTATCAATCTATTGAAATTAAGCAATAAAAAATATCGTCAAACCCTTATCATTGTAACGCATGACGAAAATATAGCCCTGCAAGCAGACCGCATTATCTGCATATCAGATGGCAAAGTGACGCGAGATGAAAGGAGGTAGGTATATCCATGAACATTTTCAACAAAGTTGCACTGCAAAACATGAAAAAGAGACGCACACGAACGATTGTAACAGTTATCGGAGTTGTTCTGTCTGCTGCTATGATTACAGCAGTCGCTACACTTGCCATTTCCCTGCAAAACTATATGGTAAATGGTTCGATTGAGAAATATGGTGGTTGGCATGTTGAGTTTTTGGATGTTAATTCCTCTTTCGTACAGAAACAGATAGGAAATGATAAAGTTGCAAATACCGCAACATTTGAAAATATTGGCTATGCAAAGCTTGATGGCAACAAAAACCCAAACAAACCGTATCTTTTTATAGCTGGATTCAGCGAAAAAGCCTTTGATACTTTGCCTATAACTTTGATTTCTGGCAGATTACCTGAAAACAGTGGAGAGATTCTTGTTTCGGGTAAAGTTGCAACAGATGGCGGTGTCAAATTCGCAGTGGGCGACACTATTTCTTTGCCTGTGGGAAACCGTATGAATGGAAATGAGAAGCTTAGTCAGAGTGACCAATATACTGCTGGAGATGAAACTCTTGTTCCACAAGGCGAGAGAAGCTACACAGTTGTTGGTACCTGCCAAAGGCCTGTCTTTGAGGAATCTTCCGCACCAGGATACACATTGATAACCAAAGCGGATGCACAAATCAAGGCTGACAGCCTTAGCCTGTTTGTCACGTTGAAAAATCCACGTCAGGTTCATTCATATACAAACAGTACTGGAGACCATGCTTACGTTTTAAATGATAATGTGTTGCGTTTCATGGGTATTTCCGACAATAACTTGTTCAATATGCTTTTGTACTCAGTTGGTGGTATTGTGGTCGCCATAATCATGCTCGGCTCGATTTTTCTGATATATAATTCGTTTAACATGTCGTTGAACGAACGCACACAGCAGTTTGGAATACTTTCATCTGTTGGAGCTACAGCAAAGCAGCTACGTAATTCAGTTTTATTTGAAGGTCTTTGCATTGGTGCTGTTGGCATACCAATTGGTGTTGCGGTTGGTATAGTTAGTATTGGACTTGTTATTTCTGTTATCTCCAAAAATTTCGCAAATGTTCTCTACACCAATGTACCTTTGACCTTGACGTTGTCCATCCCAGCAATCGTTGTTGCGGCAGTGGTCAGCATGGTTACCATCTTGATATCGGCTTATATTCCAGCTAGAAAGGCTGCCAGCAAACCAGTGATGGAGTGTATTCGCCAGACGAACGAGGTGAAAATTGAATCCAAAGCAGTAAGGATATCAAAGCTTGCACAGCGTATTTACGGTCTGGAGGGAACTCTGGCGCTGAAGAATTTTAAAAGAAACAAGAAACGCTATCGTAGTATTGTGCTATCGCTTGTTTTAAGTATAGTGCTGTTCATATCGACCAGTGCTTTGGTAGCTGATTTGAAACAAGTTTCAAATCAGGCATCAGAGGTTACTGACCAGGACATCATTTTTTCCACACAGGACATGAATGACAGTAAAATGCTACAGCTATACAATAAGCTGAAGACTACCAATGGTGTGTATGAAGGCTTGTATCAAGAACTTATGACCTATTCATGTGTTGTTAAAGTAAGTGAACTTACAGATGATTACTTGAACTATGAGGGTTCACATTCGCCATCTGAAACGGTTGATATGCCAGTAGATATGCAGTTTCTTGATGACAGTACGTATCTGAATATTATCAAAAGTCTGGGGTTGCCAACAGAAGAGTACACTGGGCAAAATGCAAAAATGATTGCCGTTTCCATGATGGTGGAGGATGACCATACTATTGATATCTTCACAAATTCTTCCATAAATCTTAAACTTACTCCTGAAGCTGATAGCAAGTCGAACACAGTCGATAGGCAAAATGTAAACATTTCATTTGTAAAAGTCGTGCCACCTGATTCTCCACCAAGTGTCAGAAACTCAAAGATGAGGAAAGCCTGCTTCAGGGTGTTGGCACCTTATTCGGTCAAAGATTCGTTTGAGACTCCAAGTATTTCTAAAGGAATTAAAAGCCTGAGTTTTAAATCAAAGAATCCCAATCAGTCAGTTGCAGAAATGGAGAAAATCATCGAGAGGGAAGGGATTACGGCTGAGTACAACCTGTACAATATGTATGGAATGATGGACGAAAACCGTAATTACATCTTTATTGCCAATGTGTTCGCATATACTTTTATAATTATGATCTCGCTGATTGCAGTAGCCAATGTATTCAACACAATTTCCACAAATATCAAGCTACGCCGTCGTGAACTTGCCATGCTTCGCTCTGTGGGAATGTCTGAACGTGATTTTCAGAAGATGATGAATTTTGAGTGTGCCTTTTATGGCATGAGGTCGCTGCTCTTTGGACTTCCTATAGCTGTAATTTCTTCCTGGCTAATTCATAAAGGAATGGTCAAAGATGATATAGATTTTGTACTTCCATGGACCAGTATCGGAATCAGCGTGTTTGTCGTTCTCTTTATAGTGTTCATTACAATGTTGTATGCCATTAGTAAAATAAAAAGAGAAAATATTATTGATGCGCTTAGGGATGATATGACTTAATAGAAAATAAAAGAGATACCTGCGTGATTGAGTTCAAATGATTCACAATTGTCCCAAAAGGCGATTTAAACATTGAAAATACAGAGTTCATCCTATGGAAGTAGTGTGAATTATACTAGGGGTTCTTATGAACCCCCCTTTCTATTTTTTGTATAAAAAAGTGGATGACTCAAATTTTTATTTTGAGGTACCCACTTTATCTATCATTTATTATATGTAAAATAATAAAACTATACTTCTACATAGTATATTTCATTTCCATTTTTTTCTATAATCCTTTTTAAATCTTCAAACTTTAAAAATACAGTGGCAGTATTGTCATTTGGATGTATACCTATTTTATCCATTTTCAATAAATCTTTATCAAATACAATTTTTACAATAGCATCAGTATCATTTAGTATACCAAAAGGTGTTACAGCTCCCTTAGTAAGTTTTAGATATTTTTCAAGTCTTTCTTCAGAAGCGAAACTAAGAGGTTTACTATCAATTTTTTGGCGTATATCCTTTAAATCTGCTTTTTTATCTTTACCTAAGACAACTAAAAAGTGCTCTTTACCCTTAGAATCACGAAGGAATAAATTTTTTACAACAAACTCCATTTGTAGTGTTTTTAATTGTTCCATTTCATCAATTGTATAGACTGCAGGATGATTTACAATTTCATAAGATATATTTAGTTCATCCAATTTTTTATATACTTCTTGTTGAGCGTTCATAATTTCCTCCTGTTGGTAATTTATTTGATATATAAAAATAATATTATCATAGAACACTTTAAAATAAAATATGCATTATTATTCTGTACAAACAAAAGTCTACTATACTTTCTCCATATCTAATCATAAAATCTTTCAACAGCCTTGCCTAATTTCATTTCAATTCTTACTATTATAATAATTCAGAATATATATATTTTCAAGTAAAAAATGATATATATATAATATAAGCTTAAAAAACTAAAAATTTTCCAAAAATAATTTGAAAATAGAGCCTTAGTTACCATTTATAAATCATATAAAAAGAGGTTATGTAAGGTCAGATATGAAAAAACTATATTATACTATCTTTTCTTTTTCGAATAAACTATACTTTAAATATAGATATTTAATTTTAATAATTTTAGCAATAAATTATCTTAGAAAGGAATGTGCTTTATATGTCTACAGACAAAGTTGTTGGAATCATAGATGAAGAATTAGCTGAACTCGCTGGAATTAAATATACTGGTAAAATTTATGCTTCTTCTGGTGTTATAAAACATATAAAGAAAAAACATAGAGGTCAATTGAGTAAAGACATTTTTAATGATATACTAGAAACTATAAAAACAGTGCTAAAATCTCCTGAGTATATAGGAAGTCATCCTAAAAAACCTGGTAAAAGTGTAGAATTTGTAAAAAAACTTGATGATTATATATTAGTTGCTACAGAACTAGATACAAAAAAGGGATATCTATATGTCTCTTCATTATACGCCATAAAAGAAGCAAAATTAGAAAGTAGAATTAGTAGTGGAAGAGTATTACAATATGATGGTTAACATAATATTATTAATTTTTCCTAAAGCATTGAAAAATATTATCAAATAAGTTATAATATAAATATATATGTAAATATTTATTTATTAGATTTGAGGTTGGAAAAGGCACCCAATACGCTGCTTATAGGGTAGTTAATAGAGATGCAGGATACGCCGCCCTGCCAAATCTAATTAAATTTAAAAGAGAGGATTAATTCCTCTCTTATTGTTTTTTTAATTAATTTATTTAAAAGGGTTAAAAATATGGAGATATTTAGCACAAAAGAAATAAGATGTTTAAACGCTAATGAAGAATTGTATTTAGAAACTGCATCAAAATTTTTGATATACAGTGAAAGAGTAGGAGACTTATATTAAAGAGTTTTCAGATACTTATATTATAGAATTTTTGGAATGTAGTTTAGAATTCTTATTATATATATAAATACTAGAAAGAACTTTTTATTAGTTTTTAAAAATTTAGTTAGAAACTATATCATTATGGAAAAAAATGTATTATAATATTTAGAAATATTATAATAAGGAGCGATTGGATATGAGCTTATCAAAAAAAATAGAAGATAAAAGAAAAGCTAAACAAAGAGCTGAAAAAGCCAAACAAGCTAAAATTGCAACGGCTGGTGTCGTATTAGGAGCTGTTACTGGTGCAGTTGGAGGAGTATTACTAGCACCTAAATCAGGAAAAGAAACAAGAGAAGATATAAAAGATGCATCTCAACAAATTGCGGATAAAATAAACATGAAAACAGTGGATGTAAAAGGTAAGATGTCTGAGAAATTAGAAGACAGAAAAGGAAATTTCATTGAATCAAAGCAAAAGATAAGAAATTATATAGATAATAAAAAACGTGTTGAAGATTCTAGCGAGGAAGATAAAGTAATAGACATTGTTGAACCAGTAAGTGTCACTGAGGAATAACAATGAATAACACAATAACAATTAATATTAGTATAATATATGTATTATTAGCTATACTTGGGTGTATCGCTTTAATTTATTTAATTATTGTACTTGCTAAATTACATAAGATTTTAAATACTGTTGGAAATGTATTAAATGAAAATACTCAAAATATAAATACAACTTTAAATAATCTTCCTAGTGTTGTAGATAGTTTTGGAGAAGTAGGCGAGAATATGAAAGATGTAACAGAGGCTGTTACTGAAGTTACAGCAGACTTTCTTGTTACTAAAGACAGCGTTAAATCAAATATGGATGTCATAGTTGATATATTAACTATAATTAAAAATATTTTTTCAGATAAAAAATATTAATACGATAAGCTTTAGTATTTCTGTGAATTTAAAACTTTACTAAACTAATTTTCCAGAAAACACTTTATAAAGTACAAATAAATAAAGATGTATCTATTGATGAATAAACATAATAAGTAGATACATCTTTTTATTATATAGTTATAAAATAATATCTATTTTATAACTTACCTACTTGTCTTAATGCTAATTTTACAGTTTCATATCTATCAGCACCATTTATTATTACATCACCTTTTACAAGATTATTAGCTTCTCCACCTACAACATAAACTTTTTTGCCTAAACCTTGCTTATAGCTAGATGCTTCTACTACTAAAGCATCTTTCAATTGCCAGTATAAAATTTGAGCAGCAACTTTATCAGCGTCCCCCTTATAAACTATTACATTTTCATACACTTTATCTCCCCCTTGAGAATTTGATATAGATTTATTTAATATTCCTTCTGCTATTAACTTAGCAACTTTATCTTTATTATTAACATAGTAATCTGTATCCGCTTTGCTATCTACAAAGCATACTTCTATTAGTATAGCTGTTGAGTTAGTGTGATTAAGCCAATAAAGATCTCTAACATCAGATTTTGCACCTCTATTTTTAAATACTGTAGCTAGTTTAGCATTTACCTTTTCTGCATATGCTTTTCCATTATTAGATTTATATATAGTTTCTGTACCTTCTGGGGCTGAAGTTGTAACATTTGCATTAAAATGAATCTGAACAGCTAAATCAGCTTCTTGTTTATTTGCTATAGCACATTGGTCAGCTAAATGATTATTTGATGCATCAACTTTTCCTGTATAAACAGTAGCCCCTCCTAATTTAAGCCATTTAACTATTAAGTCATTCATTATTCTTGTTTCTTTACTTTCGTTTATATATCCTACAGCTCCTGTACCTTTCCCAGTTAAAGTGTGCCCTGGTATTACTACTACTTTCAAATTATACATCTCCTTTATGATTAAATTTAACTTCTATTTAATATATGCACAATTTAAAATTTTGTTTCTTTTTATACTTTAATTATCTAATATAAAATATTTTGTAAAATTATAGAATAATATGTGTAAGTATTAAAATTGCAATTTTGTATATAACACATTGCTTGATTGTAATAATCTCAAGGCATATTCATCCATCCTATATCCAGTTTTATAGTAGATATGTTTAATTCCAGATTGAATTATGGCCTTAGTACAATTTAAACAAGGAAAATGGGTTACATAAATAGAACAATCTTTAACTGATATGCCTTCTTTAGCACAATAGTAAAGGGCATTTTGTTCGGCATGAATGGTTCTAATACAATGACCATCTTTCATCTCATGACCAACTTCACTACAGTGATTATCTCCAGATATACTACCATTGTATCCAGTAGATACGATTCTGTTTTCTGAGTTAACAATTATAGCTCCAACATAAGCTCTGTCACAAGTACCTCTTTCAGCTACTGTCTCACATAATCTCATAAAATACTCTTGCCATGAACATCTATTTTCAAGTTTACTTTCCAAACTAAATACCTCCAAATCTTATCTTTAATATATAAGATTTATACCTCAAAAATAGTATTAAAAACAAATTTGTTTTATAGCTAAAAATATAAAAGATAAAATAAATTTTAAATTGTTTTTTTAATAATTAAATCTTATTTCATTAAACTTTTTATAAAATTTTCATCATAAAATATGAAAACTGTCTTAATAAAATCAAGACAGTTTTTTATAATCAAAATTTATAACACAAGTTCATATTTTTCTTTAAACTCTTTTACAGCTTCAGGCCATGCCTTTTGTTCTGTAATACCTTTTTCTTTGGCTATTTTAATTGCAATTTCTCTTATCATTGCAGCTCCTTCTAATATTCCCATTTTCAATCTCCCTTCAAGTATCTTTTTGTACAGAATATAAATAGTGCTGAAATTTCTTACATATTACATCTACTACAATATCTATACAACATATAACTTATGAATTCCTTTTATTTTTATGCGCCTTTAACCGACATATAATTATATGCATTAAGCCTTAAAATTATGAATTTGATGATAATTATTTTTTATCTTTTATATACAATTGTGTAAGTTGCAAAATAGGGTAATCAGTATTTTAATTGTTCTATTACTTTATAATATACTCAATAAAAAATAAGATTGTATGATACATCTCCAGATATTATGGAAAGATGAATTGTACTATTGGATTTATGTAATAAAATCAGTAAATATCTAACTTATTTTACTGATTTTATACACTAAAAACTGTAGGTAAATTTGCTTTATGTTTCTCACAAATATTCCTACAGTTTCACATATTAAAGTTATATAGTTATAATTTTTTAATTGTACAATTCTAGTATTTCTAGAAAATTATCCTATAAATACTAGAATGATTAAAATTTACTAAATAATATTTTTTATTTATCTAGAATTATATATTTTTTCAATAATGTTAACTATAGCATACATTGCCCATGCACAAACAGCTAACACGAATACACCCATCATTACTAAATCTAACTTAAATACTTGACTGCCATAAACTATCAAGTATCCTATTCCATATCTTGATACTAAAAATTCTCCTACTATAACACCTACCCAAGCCATACCAATATTAATCTTAGTTAAGTTTATTAAATTTCCTGTATTTGCGGGTAATATAAGTTTAAATAGGATTTGTGATTTGCTAGCTCCAAAACTCTTTAACATCTTAATTTTTTCTTCATCTATATTCATAAAGTAATTATAGGCCGAAAGTATGGTAACAACAACGGAAATAGTTACAGCTGTTACTACAATTCCTTCTATTCCAGCACCAACCCAAACTATAATTATAGGAGCCAAAGCAGTCTTAGGAAGAGCATTTAAAACTACCAAAAATGGGTCTAATATTTTTGATAATTTTTCTGACCACCAAAGAGCAATAGCTACTAAAATACCTAAAACAGTTCCTATAACAAGACCAAGAACTGTTTCATATACAGATACTCCAATATGTTTAAATAGTTGGCCACTAGATGCATATTGAATAAACAAGTTGTAAATATCACTTGGTTTGCTGAATAGAAAAGTATTTATAACGTTTAAATCAGCTAAAATCTCCCAAATTATAATAAAGCCAATTAAAATTAATAGTTGATAAAATAATACATTTCTTTTTTCTCTTTTTACACCTTTAATATAGTTTATATATCCTTCAGATCTTTTATTAAGCCTCATGTGTATCTAGCTCCTTCCATAAGATGTCGAAATACTTTTGAAAATCGGGAACTTTACGTGTTTTGAGAGGCGTTTTTGTTCCATCCATATTAAGTTCAATATCATAAATATTTTTTATAGTAGCTGGTCTTTTAGATAGTATTGCAACTTTATCTGATATGCTTATTGCTTCACCAATATCATGTGTAACTAAAATAGTAGACTTATTTTCATTTTTAATAATACTATAAACATCATCACAAACCAACAGTCTAGTTTGATAGTCAAGAGCTGAAAAAGGTTCATCTAAAAGTAAAACATCTGGATTTACAGAAAGTGTCCTAATAAGAGCAACTCTTTGTCTCATACCACCAGATAATTCTTTAGGATACATACTTCTGAAATCCCATAGTCCATAAGTCTTTAAAAGCTCTTCAACTCTATCTAAAGATTTTTTATCTTTTTTCCCTTGAATTTCCAAACCAATAGTTATATTATCCATTATATTTCTCCATTCAAGCAGATTGTCTTTTTGAAACATATATCCAATATTTCCAGTAATCTTTACATCACCACTAGTTGGTTTTAAAAGATTAGTAAGAATATTTAAAATTGTAGATTTTCCGCTTCCAGAAGGACCGAGTAATGTTAGTATTTCACCTTCTTTTAAATTAAAATTGACATCCTTTAATACTTCAAGCTCGCCTTCCTTAGTGTAGAAGTTCATATTGATATTTTTAACTTCTACTATGTTGTCATTCATTATGCCACCCCCTATAACTTTTAGCTCGTATATATTATGTTATTAACATTACAACCTATTTGTACCATTTTTCATAAATATAATATAAATATTTTGTTTATTTACGTATTTTCTTAGTAACTTGTACGTATAAATTATAGATAAATAAATTATAAGGTAGGGGATAAAATTGAGTAACATAATAACTAATTTGATAGAGTCAATATTTACTAATCCAATAACTATATTATTTTTACTTGCAATAACTGTGTATTCTATTTTTAAAATTATGGAAAACAACAAGTTGTATTTGTTTGTAAGTTCAAAACTAGAAGAAATCAACCAAGACTATAAAACGAGTGTATTTTATAGCAAAATAAGGAATGATTACTATACATATAGTAAAGAAAATTCTTATGCTGATGTAAATATAACTTCGTTTGTAGAAGAAGTTGTATCAGATTTAAAATATAATAACTTACCGATATTAGAAAAAATTAGGAGCATAAAAAATTCATCTTCAATAAGTATATTACTTGGAGTTTTAGGTACATTTGTTGGGCTTTCTACAATGCTTTTATGTGTTGATACTAAAGATATTATAAATTCACTTCCTTCGACTATTAGTAGCATGCAAACTGCATTTACAACTAGTATATTTGGAGTGGTGTTTTCTCTAATTATAGGCTATTTTACAAAGATAAAAGACTGTGAACATGTTTTGATACAAATAATGTTAAAAGCTGAGAATCTACTGACTTCTGAGGTAACTCATATTAAATCAGAAAGAATGGATTTAAAAGTAGAGGAGGTAAAAAATACAATAAAACAAATAAGCAAGTCTATAGAAGCTATTGAAAAATTTGATAAAATATCTAAAGACTTAAATGATTTTAATGACGAATTTATTAGTGGAATAGAAGCTTTAAAAAGTCTTTTAGAAGGCTCTCAAAGTTCTATTAAGACATTTGACCAAAGTGTAAGAAAATTAGATAAACAGTTTAATATTTTAAATGTAAAATTTGTAAAACTGTTTGATAAGTATGATAATCAAGATAATATAAATAAGGAAATTTTATTTGATATAAAAGAATCCTCAAAAAATATATATAATTCCACTGAAAGCCAACATAAAATTAAAGATTATATAAGAAATATAAATGCAGGATTTGCTTTATATGAAAGAAGTGCTCAAGATTTGTTAACTAAATTAATGACTCATGAAAACAAAATATCTCAAAATCAAAAAATTCTTTTAGACGAAAAATATACTCTAGACGATTCAATTAAGAATCTTTCAAGTATTATTGAGAACTTTTCTAATGACTTACAAGCCAAACTAGATATAATGTTTGAGAACTCTTTAGACATTCAAGATAAGCTAGATGTTATGTTTAATAACTCCTTCATGCAAGACGAAGTTCCTCTTGATAGTGAAGACTTATTTGAAAGTAATATTGATAGTATATTTAATCCTTTAAGTGAAGAAATTTATGAGATAGAAAAGAAAGAAATAAAGGTCATAGGTGAGGATGAGTTAAATGAATAATAAATATAGAAGAACTGTTAACAGAGAATTTGAAAAGAGTAGTTTCTGGCCAACATTTACAGATTTATTATCCACTGTGTTGATGGTTGTAATTCTTATATTATTTAGTTCAGAAAGTATCTCAGGTTCAGTTGAACAGGATTTAGCTAAAAATGTGAATGCTTCTGTTGAAGATACCTTTAAAAAAAGTGGTATACCTGTGAAAGTGGATAAGGCTAATGGTCAAGTAACTTTTGGTGAAAGGACAATGTTTGATGTAGATAGTGATGTCTTGAAACCAGAGGCTAAAGAGATGTTAAAAATGTTTGTTCCAAAGTACATAGAAACTATTTATAAAGATTATGGCGACTATATATCTAAAATAGTTATAGAAGGCCATACAGACGATGTAGGAAGCTATATCTATAACTTAGATTTATCACAAAGAAGGGCATATAGCGTTGCTAAATTTATAGTAGG
Source organism: Clostridioides sp. ES-S-0123-01 (assembly GCF_020658415.1). Taxonomy (NCBI): domain Bacteria; kingdom Bacillati; phylum Bacillota; class Clostridia; order Peptostreptococcales; family Peptostreptococcaceae; genus Clostridioides; species Clostridioides sp. ES-S-0123-01. The sequence continues at coordinate 370,946 of NZ_JACVWD010000001.1, read as the reverse complement.
AGATGAAATAGGTAATTATAAATATAAAGATAAGGTAACTAAACATATTATTGCAATAGGTAGGTCAAAAGCTGAACTCTTAAAAAACGGAGATAATAGTGTAAATAGAGATGCATCTAGAAGAGTAGAGCTAAAATATGAAATAAATATTAATCAAAATAAATAGTTAAAAAATTATAAAAAAAAAGAAGGCAGTTGGTGTGAGCTTTAAGCCTTCTTTAAGGAAAAAGTTTATTTATTTTTGTTGATATTTAATATATTATAGTTTTTGGAAGAATTTTGCAATATTTTAAACATAAATGGGCGTTTAAAATGCATAACTGGGTACTACTGATGTAAAATAATTCATTTTATATAATATAAAACTTATAAGGTGTCAATTTTCTATGTTATTGCTTTATAAATTATTATTTAAATATTATGTAAAAAAACATCGTAAAAACTCATATCATGTTACAATTAATTAGTAAAAGGGTAATAACTAGAATTAGTTATTACCCTTTTACTGCTGATTAAAAAATTTAGATTTAATCATTTTTTATTAACTGGTAGCCAAAACATATTCCTGAACCGCCAGCTTTTTTAATTTGATACATTGCCTGATCTGCTTTATTAATTAATTCTTCAGCATTATTTCCATCTTCTGGATAGCAAGCTATACCAACACTAGTATTACAATATATAGAACCATTTTTTAAATTCCATGGGTTTTTAAACCTTTCATGTATAAAACTTACTAAATTACGTATGTTATTTTTTGTAATGTCACCACCAATTACAGCAACAAATTCATCTCCACCATTTCTATAAACTGAATTTTTAAGAAGTGGAATTGATGAGAAGAATTCCCCCAATTTTATAAGAAACTCGTCACCAGCATCATGCCCATAATTATCATTAATTACTTTAAAACCATCAATATCGAAAAAGATTACATACCCTTGCTCATCTTCTTTAGCATTGTCAATTCTATTTTTACATTCTTCAATAAGCATTCTTCGGTTTGGAAGACCTGTTAATACATCATAATTTGCCATATATTCAATTAATTCTTCATTCTTTTTATTATCAGTTATATCTGCACTACTAACAAGATGAGCAAGACGACCATCAATCCATCTGAAAGCTGTACTAAATACTCTAAACCATGCTCCATCAAAAGGTCTTTGATAATTCCAGGTATGTACTCCTGTAATGTTGCCGTTTTCATCAATAAGATTTTCTTGTGGGCAAAACTCACAATGAGATGTCTGCCCAGGGAAAAGAACCTGCCAGCATTTCTGACCCAAAAATTGAGATATCCCACCATAAGGTTCAGCCATTGACTTGTTTACATATATAATATCATATGTATAAAAATCAATGACATAAATATCTATGCCTGTATTATTTATTATGCTTTCAAGTGCAGTCTGTGTGAAGAAAACTTTATTTCTATGTATTCTTACACTTAAATACTTTTCAAGTAGTGAAAGGACAATACATAGTGTATTAAGTTCAGAATCAGAAAAATCTATTTTCCTAGATGTAGTATTTAAAAATAAAATAAAGCCATAATTATTAAAATTCTCATCTATCACAGATATTCCAATCAAAGATTCTGCATGAAAAATATTCATAAAATCAATCTCACATGGTTTATAATTTTTATTTTTATCTAAATAAATTATTTTCTGATGAGCTAATTGCTTTTGAAAATCCGATTCAATTTCATATGCATTGAAACTATTACATAATTTTATGTCACTCAAACTGTAATTCTCAATTAAATTAAAATGATTATATTGGTCTACTTCATATACTAGAGCACATTCAAACGAAAAACTATTACATATAAGTTCAAGCGATTTAGTGACTTTTTTTGTATCTATTTGTTTTCCAATAATTATATCAGCTAATGCTAGAATGAGTGTATAATGTGAATTATCTTTCATTTTTACCTCCTGAGTAAAAATTCTGTCAATAACTCATCCTTTAGCTAGGTTTGAAATGGGAATTTCTTTCCTCAAATATAGGTTATGATAGTTAAACTGACAGTTATCAAAATCTAGAAATATATTTTTATATTACTAAGAATAGCTTATTTAGCTATTTTCTCTTGGTTAATACATATATTATAGTATATTTTTCCAATGGATTAAAGCTTAAAAATCCTTTATTTTGTAATTTATCATCATTACTATTATATTAAATATTATTACTTAAAAATATATAAAAAGTTAATAAATTATATTATTAAAATAAAAAAAGTTGAGATATTATTGTTTTATTATTAATACAAGATAAATTAACTGTATAGGATAAATATTGATATCAAATGGCTAATTATGATAGAATAAGTCGGTAGATGACATAAAGTATTGTAAAAATGGAGGAGTAAGTTATGATAGAAGGTAATATAAAAAACAAAAGAAATTGTAAAATTAAAGCTTTGGTATTTTTATTGATAATTTCTATATCTATTTATTTAACTGGATGTAGTAGTGCAACAGACAGTGAAAATAATCAATCAAATAACCAAGAAACTTTATCTAGTAGTATATCAAATGATAAAAATATAAAAATTCATTTTATTAATACTGGAAATAGTGATGCAATATTAATTCAAGAGGGCAAAACTTTTACGTTGATAGATGGGGGAGATAACGATGATGAGAATTTAATGGTAGACTACCTAAATAATCAAGGGGTAAAAGATATTAAGTATCTTATAGCTACTCATTCTCATGCAGACCATCTAGGGGGACTTGATTCTGTTGTAAAAAATTTCAATATAGAAAATGTTTTTGTATCAAATGGTTCAGCAGAAACAAAGAGTTACAGAGATTTTATAAATGCTTTAGCAAATAAGGATTTATCTCCAAGTGTACCTCTTGAAAATAAAAAGTTTTATCTTGAAGACTCCTATTTTGAAGTTCTAAATACAAATGGAGGAGATACTACTAATGAACAATCACTAGTACTTGCATATACTAATGGTAACGATAAAGCCTTATTTACAGGTGATGCTGAGGAAGGTACAGAAAAAGAAATACTATCAAAACTTGGAGAAGTAGACCTTTTAAAAGTAGCTCATCATGGTTCTCGTAGTAGTTCATCTCAGGCTTTTTTAAATAAAGTAAACCCTGAATATGCAGTAATTTTAGTTGGGAAAGGTAATTCATATGGTCATCCACATGAGGAAACAATGAACAAATTAAAAAAGATGGGTGTAAAAGTACATAGAAGTGACGAATGTTCAGATATAGTATTTGAATCTACAGGTGATGGAGTTTTTACAAGCTGTAAAGATGGAAGTTACAAAAAGGGTGTTAGAGAAGATGGAAACTACGAAAATTTAAATAACAATACAGACAAAAATGAATCCTTAAATAAGGAACAAAATGTATCAAATTCGTCAAAAACAGTGTATTTTACTCCAAAAGGGAAGAGTTATCACTCAACTAAAAATTGTAGTGGGCTTTCAAGAAGTAAAAAAATATTATCAGGTACAATTGCAGAAAGTAAGAAAAATGACCCATGTGATATATGTTATGGAAAGCAATAGTTAAAATATCAATAGCTAAAGTATGAGAAATAATAAATAAAAAGCATTAAATATTATAAAAAAGTAAATGCATATAAAAATAAGCTATTCCGAACAGATAAAATAAAGAAATTAAGATATATTTTATCTATTAAATAGCTTATTTTTTTGATATTCTTTAATAGTTATTTTATAACTCTAAATACACCAGTTACAATACCTACAATTTCAACTTCTGAGTCTTTAAGCATAATTGGTTCCATAAAATCATTTTCTGGTTGAAGTCTTATAGAGTTTCCTTCTTTAAAGAATCTCTTGACCGTCGCAGATTCACCATTTATAAGTGCAACCACTATCTGAGAATTTAAGGCTGTATTTTTTTTGTCTACTACAACGTAATCTTCATCTAAAATTCCTGCATTAATCATACTTTCGCCTTTTACTTTTAATACAAAATTATTACTGCCCTTTACTAAACTGGCAGGGAATGGAATATATTCCTCTATGTTTTGTTGAGCTAAAATGGGTTCTCCAGCTGTTATTTGACCTACTAAAGGAAGTTCTATTATTTCCTGGTTAGCTCCAGAAACATCATTGACTTTACTACGCTCTAAAACTTCAATAGCTCTTGGTTTAGTAGGGTCTTTTCTTATGTATCCCAGTTTTTCAAGTTTATTTAGATGAGAGTGCACAGTTGAAGTAGATCGTAACCCTACAGCAGTACATATTTCTCTTACAGCAGGTGGATAGCCTTTTAATATGATTTGAGATTTTATAAATTCCAGTATTAAAACTTGCTTTTCAGTTAGATCTAAATACATAACATCACTCATTTCCAAACATATTTTGTTTTTATTTCCATACATTTATATTTTTAATTATAACATAATCCATTTATATCTGCAAACATTTGTTCCTGATTTTTAATCATCTTCAATCCATTCAAAATTCTTAACTATATCACGTTTTACATTTTTTTTATGTGCGGCATAAAGTTGAGTAGTCGTGACATTATCATGGTCGAGTAAATTTTGAACATCATATATAGAAAATCCTGTTTGAATCAGAGAAGTTGCAGCAGTTGCTCTTAATTTATGAGGGCTATATCCATTATCTCTAGTTGTATCTAATGGAATAGAGGTATATTTTTTTACAAGTGTTCTTATAGCTTTTGCTGTAATCCTCTTATTTTGAAGAGATAAGAACAATGCATCTTTAACTTCATCATCTAGTAAGTCATCTCTTGTTCTCTCATTTTGTAAATAATCTTTTATTACATGTTCACAAGTATGATTTATAGGCATTAAGACTTCTTTTCCACGTTTTCTATATATTTTAAATTCACCTCTTGAAAAATTAAAAGAGGAGATATTAAGTTCTCTGAGTTCATTTAATCTAAGCCCATATGTAACAAATAGAGCTAATATAGCCTTATCACGTAATCTAGTTTTTTTCCAATAAACTTTTTCTTTTTCAGTAAGACCTTCACCTGTTTCTACTGACTCTAACATTTTTGCAACTTCATCTATTTCAAGACGCTTGATAGCATCTGGTTGTGGTTTAGGTAGCTTTATTGGATTAAATCCATCAGTTATGTTACTATCTATTTGAGAATTTCTATATAAAAATTTAAATAGAGTAGAGATGGATGATTTTTTTCTTGCCAGAGCTCTATTGTTATTTTCAAAAATCAATGTATTTTTCTCTGTATTTTTATAATATCTACTGCAATAATCACCTAAAAATAAGTTTATATCTCTTGATTTTATCATGTTAAAATCACTTTCTGTAATGTCCTTTATACAATCTGCACTTGTTAATTCCTTTGTCTCAATCATGTATAAACAGAAAAACTTTATATCTTCTAAATAAGCAAGTCGTGTAGAGACAGCAACAGAACCTTTTAGATATATAAAATAATCTTTCATAAATGCAGGAAGTTTATTTTCCAAAAGTAGACATTTTTCTATAAGTTCGTTTTCTTTGATGACAATATTATCAGGTTTATCAGACTTATTATGTACTTTTATAATTTTCTTATCATTATTCAAATTTAAACCTCCTAAAATTAAAATATGAATATTTGTAAGTTATTTTTATTAATAACAATGTAGCTATGTTAGCATAAATATTTAATTTAATCAATTAATGTATTTTTTAAGAGATTAGTAGTACTCTAATTGGTTTTTGCACTAACTATTCCCTAAATCCACATTTAAAGACTAGTTGAATTCAAATGCTCTTTTTAAATTTCTCAATATATACTTAATAAGTATTTACTAAAATATATCGAGAAATTTTATGTTTTATTAAACTCTCTTTCAATTTTGAATTTTACTATCTTTTCAATGAAAGTAAAATAGTATAAGATTTAATATCTTAATTAAAATTTTTAAATGGACTTACCAAACTAAAAATATAAGATATTATGAGAGTTACTATTGAAAAAATAACACCTATTGTCATAAAAAAACTTATAAATATATTGTACTTTACTATTAAATTAGAAATATTTAAGCTATTAAGCCCAAATAAGTATATGATTAAACTAATTGCAAATATAATTATAACTATAAAACTCAAACCCTTTAAACTGCTTTTTAAATCGGCACTACTAAGTGACATATGAGTGGAAATTGAATACATTAAAAACATAAATATAAAATATCTTAATGAATATATATCAGGCGTTAACAATATTATTTTTACAAAATTAAAAATATCATCTAAAATAATCTGTGTAAAACCTGCTATATTAAAGTTATTAATCATACTTACATATAACTTTAAATCTATGCTTTGTATTATTTTAATATAGCTATCTGGTAATAGTATTCTAAAAAGTAAAATAATTATCATTGTTCCACCTATAATTGGAGCGATTCCTATAAAAAAATTTCCTATACTCTGATAAATATTATCTTTTTTATAGCTATGATTTACATATCCTAATACTCCATCATTTTTACTTTCAATTGGTCTAAAGAATTTTACTGAATTTATTTTATGCATAAAAATCAAACACATTATTAAATGACTCAATTCATGTACAAAAGTTCCTATAGCTCCAGTTACAATGACACCAGTTTTTCCAAAAGATAAAAAGATATATTTATTATTTAAATTTTCTATAATACTAAAAATCAATCCAAATACAATAAATATTCCTATAAAACAAAAGATATTTATTATACTTATTTTAAAAATCTCAACTATATGAATCATAAACTATGACCTCGCATTTAAGTATTCAACTACTCTATCTCATATCCATTACAGTTTAAAATTTTACAAGCATTTTTTATATCTTTTTCTTTGATTAAAATATAATCTGTATCATATGTAGAAATTGCAAATATACTTATTTTATTATCAGCTAATAACCCACTTATCTTAGATAAAATTCCTATAAGTGAAAAATCTAAAGGGCCTAAGATTTTAAGTATTCTCCATTCTTTTTCTGACTTAATATCAGAAGGAATATTGTTATTTGAACATACAATGCTCAATTCATCATCAGTTTTAGTTATAGAGTAAAATTTTTCTGTATCTATCCATGTTGGTATTTTACTGTTATTATTTAATCTACATACTGCATATTCTTCTAAAAATAGTTTTAATTTCATAATATACATCTCCTTCAAACTTATTTGTTTAATTAAGATTATACATTAAAATTTATATAAAATAAAATATATCGAAGTAAAAAAGGTTCACTACAGGACATCATTTCCATAGTCAACCTTTAAAACTTGATTAAATTCTAACAAAAAGATATATTATCTAGGTTCAATTATAAGTTTGATGGCAGTTTTCTTATCACCTTCGATTTCTATATCAGTAAATGCGGGAATACACACTAAGTCCATTCCACTAGGTGCAACAAATCCTCTTGCTATTGCAATTGATTTTATTGCTTGATTTAGAGCTCCAGCTCCTATAGCTTGTATTTCTGCAATACCTCGCTCTCTCAGTACTCCAGCCAAAGCTCCAGCTACAGAATTAGGATTAGATTTTGATGAAACTTTTAGTACTTCCATTTCAACATCTCCTTGTTAATTTGTTAAAGTATCCATTACCTAAAGTACTAAATCACAATTGCCATTTACTAATTACAATCATCATTTAAAGTATACTTTTATAAAAATATACTTCTATAATAGATTTAAGAAAACCTTTATTTTTTAAAACCATTTTATAATGAAAAATCTACAAATTTCTTTATATTCTATAAGCATTTTCCAATATTTCTAAATTTATTATACCTTTGAGACATTATTTCTTCTTTAGGCATATCTTTATAATGATTTAATCTTTCTAAAATATAAGACTTCATTTCCTTTGAAACAGCTTCTACATCTTTTTGTGCACCACCAAGAGGTTCTTTTATAATCTTATCTATTATTTTTAAATCATATAAATCATTACTTGTAAGTTTCATGACATCACAAGCTTCCTTTGCTTTAGATGAATCTTTAAATAAGATACTCGAAAGACCTTCAGGTGAAATTACAGAATAAACTGAGTGTTCTAACATACACACATCATTGCCTACTCCAATTCCTAAAGCTCCTCCACTACCACCTTCACCAATTACAAAGGTAATTACTGGAACAGAAAGTTTACTCATTTCAAGTAAGTTTCTTGCAATAGCTTCTCCTTGTCCTCTTTCTTCTGCCTCTAGACCACAAAATGCTCCTGATGTATCAATAAATGTCACTATCGGTCTGTCAAATTTTTCAGCTTGCTTCATAAGTCTTAACGCTTTTCTATATCCTTCTGGATGAGGCATACCAAAGTTTCTTTTTATATTTTCTTTAGTATCTCTTCCCTTTTGGTGACCAACTATAGTAACATTGAATTTTCCTATTTGCCCTATTCCTCCAACTATAGAAGGGTCATCTTTATAAAGCCTATCTCCATGAAGCTCTAAAAAATTAGAACAAATATGTTCTATGTATTCCAAAGTTGTAGGTCTTTTTATATCTCTACTTAATACTACCTTTTCATATGGTGATAGATGTGAAAAGGCATCTTCTCTAAGCTTTGCTAATTTTTCATTAAGGGAATTTATTTTATCACTTAAATCTATGTTATTTGCCTCAGAAATAGCTATTAATTGTTTAATATCATTTTCCAAGACTTTTATTTTATCATTATTATTTTCAATCAAAACAGTTCCTCCTTTATGCCCTATTTCTTGTGCATAGCAAGAATTTGATACAATACTTCCTTCATTTTTCTTCTATCTACTATCATGTCAATAAAACCTTTTTCAAGTAAAAACTCAGAAGTTTGAAATCCTTCAGGAAGTTTTTGATTTATTGTTTGTTCTATTACTCTTGGTCCTGCAAAACCGATTAATGTATTTGGTTCAGAAATTATAATATCTCCAAGCATAGCAAAACTAGCAGTTACGCCTCCAGTAGTAGGGTCAGTTAAAACTGATATATATGGTAATGACTTTTCTTCAAGCTTAGCAAGTGCCTGAGAAGTCTTTGCCATTTGCATAAGAGATACCATACCTTCTTGCATTCTAGCTCCTCCTGAAGCAGAACAAATAATTATAGGTAAATTGTTTTTGGCAGCATATTCTATTGAGTAAGTTATTTTTTCTCCAACAATAGAACCCATGCTTCCCATCATAAAATCAGGATTCATTACACAAATAACTGTTTTAATTCCATTTAATCTTCCATAACCTGTGACAACAGCTTCTGACTCATTCGTTTTTTCCTTATAAGAGTCTACTTTTTCTTTATATTTAGGAAAGTTTAATGGATTTTGAAATTCTATATCAGAATTAAATTCCATAAAAGTCCCTTTATCAATCAATAAATTTATTCTATTTCGAACTCTTAAACCATAATGTCTTGAGCATTTTGGACATACAAATGAATTTTCTTCTATGTCTTTTCTAAATACATGACTATTACATCCTTTGCAATAAGTCCAAAATTTATCATCTACACTATTCTTTTTAAAGTTGTCATCTAAAGAAATCGTAACATACTTAGATTCTTTTGATGATAAAAATTTTTTTATCATAATCTATTTACTCCTTATAATGTAGCAAATTCTTTCTTCATAAAGACATCTTCTATAAATTTGGTATGATGAGTATCTTTTCTAAACTCTTCACTTGTTACAAGTGCCTTTTGGAATTCTACATTTGTATTAATACCTTCTACAATAATTTCATCTAGAGCTCTATAAATTCTATTTATACATTCTTCTCTAGTCTCAGCCCAACATATTAATTTACCTATCATAGAATCATATAAAGGTGGTATAGTATATCCTGTATATACAAAAGTATCAAATCTAACGCCAAAACCTCCAGGTAAATTTAATGACTCTATTTTACCTGGTGATGGAGCAAAATTATTTGATGAATCTTCCGCATTTATTCTACACTCAATAGCATGACCTCTAAAAACAACATCTTCTTGTTTAAAAGGTATCTCTTCTCCATTAGCTATAGATATTTGAAGTTTTATAAGGTCAAGATTTGTTACCATCTCTGTGACTGGATGTTCAACTTGTATTCTTGTATTCATCTCTATAAAATAAAAGTTTTTATCTTTATCAACTATAAATTCAATAGTACCAGCACCAATATACCCTACACCTTTTACTATATCCACTGCAATTTTATGAAGATTTATTCTTTCTTCATCTGAAAGGTATGGACTTAAAGACTCTTCTATTACTTTTTGATTTCTTCTTTGCATAGAACAATCTCTATCACCTAAATGTATTGCATTTAAATGTTTATCACCAAATACTTGTACTTCTATATGTCTAGGATTTTCTATGAATTTTTCCATATATAAATCACTATTAGAAAATGCTGCTAAAGCTTCTGAACTTGCCATATCAAAATTTGAAAAAAGCTCTTCTTCCTTTCTAACGATTCTCATACCTTTTCCACCGCCTCCACTTGAGGCTTTTATCATAACAGGATAGCCAATTTCTCTTGCAACTTCTAAAGCTTCTTCCTTAGTTTTTAAAACAGACTCTGAACCAGGAACAACAGGGATATTTAATTCCATCATAGTTTCTCTCGCTCTAGATTTATCTCCCATCAAAATCATTTGTTCTCTTGTTGGACCTATAAAAATAATATTATTCTCTTCACATTGTTTTGCAAATTCAGGGTTTTCTGATAAAAAGCCAAAACCTGGATGAATAGCATCACATTTTAATTTAAGAGCAAGGTATATAATATTTTCTATGTTATTATAACTCTTGCTTATATTGTTTGGCCCTATGCAAATAGATTCATCAGCTATATATCTATGAAAACAATCTTTATCTATTTCAGAATAGATAGCGACAGTTTTTATACCTAGTTCTTTACATGTTCTGATGATTCTAACTGCTATATCACCTCTATTTGCAACTAGTATTTTTTTTATCAACTTAAATACCTCCTACTACAATGGTTTTATCTTAAATAAAGGTTGATTATATTCTACTAGTTCTTCATTATCAACTAATACTTCAATTATTTCACCTTTAATTTCACTTGTTATTTCATTCATTAGCTTCATTGCTTCTAATATACATAAAGTGTCACCTTCTTCAACTACATCGCCAACCTTGACAAAACCTTCTGCATCTGGACTTGGAGAATCATAGAATGTCCCCATCAAAGGAGCTACTACTATTGATAAATTCTCATTAGATACTACAGGTTCCTCGTTTACAAATGGCTTTTCTAAAGAAAGATCTACTACCGATTCTTGTTGTACACTTAAAACAGGTGAGCTTGTAACCTCAGTTTTTTTAGATGCTTCTAATTTAAAATCACTACTTTCAAGCTTTACATATTCTAAGTTAGTTGAGTCTATGACCTTTAATAATTCCTTAATTTCATTGATGTTCATGTTGTTACCCCCTTGTATTATTACCTGGTGCTAATATTATATCATAAAAAGCAAAGTTATAAAAGAAAAAGTGCTGACTATAGAATCAACACATTCAGATATATTTTAATTTTAAATTAACAACCAGTAAATTCTTTTGTTTTAATTTTCCATTATTAATATAAATTATAAGTATAAAATGAATAAAATTCAATATGTTTTGCAAAATACAATAAAATACAAATTAATACCTCGGGAATTTTTAAGACAAATACCAAAATTATGCAATTTAGACTTCGCTTTCTTTCATATTAGTATCATTTTCTTTGTTTTTATATAGTATATCTTTTAATTTAGTGATTAAAATACTACTATATAAGTTAAAAGTCATTAAAATTGCAGGAATTATAAAATAAAATCTAGCACCAATAAATCCAAAAACTACTGTAACAAGTATCAATCGTTTATTTAAAGTAAAAAATGGTATATCAAAAATACTTTTATCAGATGTATCTGGAGTATAAGAACGTATAATTCCAAAAACCAAAGTTAGCATACAAAGTGGAAGTAATACATAGCTTGAAATTATTCCTAAAAATCCTATACTTTCAAAGTAACTGCTAGCACTATTTGTATAAACAAACATATATCCATTTAAATAAGCACATATACATGATATAATACCAAAAGTTCCTCCTAAGGATTGAGTGTACCAATTAAAAAATTTAGATTCCATATACCTCGCCTCCTAAAACTGTATATATAATGATATGCATTTAAATAATGAAATATATCTTTATACACTCATGAACAAAATTTTATTAATTTTAATAATTTATATTTAAGAAATGCAAAGTATAGTGTAGTATATATTAATGTAGATAAAGTTTTATAGAACTTAATTAAATTATCTTATATGGATTTAGTACAAGTTTAAAAGGTTATATTAGGGTTTTATATTTGATTAAGCTGAAAAATTTATTATAAATGAAGGGATGTTTTCGCTTTGGTAGATACATTAGAGTTTGGTCTTAAAGTTTTATTTTTTATATTATCGATAATTTGGATGGGAAAAATAATGATTTTAAGAACTGATAAGCAAATAGTAATTAATCCTTTGCTTATTGGTATATCTGCAGTACTTGTGATGTTGCATACCTCACAAAGTAATATTGAGTTTTTTGGACTAGATGTTCAGTATATAAGAATATTTTTGTATATAGTATATTCATTGATAATTTTAATAGGGATATGGGCTACGAACAAAAGAAATGGGATTTTTTAGATAGTCTATTTATAGGTATCTAAAGGTTGCTAGTAACAAAACATTAATATTAGTGCCTTGTTACTAGCAACCTTTGTTTTGATTTAATATTAAAATTAAAAATATAATAATTAAATAAGTTGTATAAATATACACTTTATTTTATGTTATTTTACATTTACAGTGATTAAAACTTCTTGCGATGTATTTAAATCATCTTTGTCATTTAGTATAACTTTCACTACTGCTTGCCCTTTATTATTACCCTTAACAATCATATCTTTACATGAAAGTATACTCTTATCACTTACAGATACCACAAAGTTTAAATCTTTCGGAAGGCTATTAGTTACTTCCCAATATTTGTAATAACTATCAATTTTCTTTGTAACTATTTTTCTCAAATCAATACTCTCGCCTTTTGATATGTCAATATTATGGTATTTAGAATCTAATTTATATTGATTATCTTTTGTATCAATAAAATTCAAATCACAATTTACATCTACACCATTATTTGAAAGAGAATTAACTGTATTATCATTAATTAGATAATTATTTGCAAGATTAATTGAGTCCATATCTTTTAGACCGAGTATTTCTCTAGGAAGTTCCTTTATGTTATTGTTCCAAAAAATAAAATTGTCTATGTTTTCAAGATATGATATACCTTTTAAATTTGAAATATTTTCTCCAGTTGCATAAAATTCACCATCCAAAGCCTTTATATTACTTATAGTCATTTCATCTGGATTTACATATCGTTTTACAACTGCTCTCAGGTTAGCATCAGGAAAAATATCTTTAAGTTGGTTTTCACTTAAAATCTTATCGTTTGAATTTATTGGATTTAAAGCCGTCGCAGAAATAAGAAATGGTATTAAATTAGCTAAATTCATAGCACCCTCCCACATAAAACAAAATTTTTTACATAGTAAATTAATTTCTATGAGAGGGCTCTGTTTCCTTGTTATATATGCCTACTTTCGTACACTTTATTAATATAAATTAGCATAAATTTCTACTATTAAACTTATAAACATATTACTAGTTACGTTTTTTAGCTTCACATCTAAATATTCGCATTCCTTGTGACATAAATTTATCCTCATACTCTGTTGTAACATTATTTTTATACTCACTACTGCTTAAATCAAGAGAAATGTTCTTTAAGAGCCAATTATTTGCAGCAATTTCATTTAAACTAAACTCGAATAATTTTTCATTATCTGTTTTGAAATGAATTTCTCCATTATCTTCTAAAATATTATTATACATCTCTAAAAATCCAGAATGAGTAAGTCTTCTTTTACTCCATCTATTTTTTGGCCATGGGTCACAAAAATTTATATAAATCCTAGATAATTCTTTAGATTCAAAATAATTTAGAATATTGCTTACATCAGCCCATAAAAATAATATATTATTTAAATTAGAAACATCAGCTTTTTCAACAGCCTTTAAAAGTACTTCTTCCTTTAATTCCATAGCAATATAGTTTATATCAGGATTTTGCTTGGCCAAGGTTGTAATAAATTGACCTTTTCCAGTTCCAAATTCAACATGTATTGGATTATCATTTCCAAACTTTATACTCCATTTGCCCTTTAACTTGTCTATATCTTCTCTTAAGACATATTCTGTATAACTTAAAAGTTTTTCATCTGCACCTTTTTTTCGTCTTCTTCTCACAATAAATTCTCCTTACATATAAAAATTAGTAAAATACATTTTTTATTATACATTATCTTACTTAAAAATAAAAAGAACTCTCTTAGAATAGAAAATTATTTCTATCAAAGAGAGTTCTCAATATACTAAAAAATCAATTCTAGTGGCACCCTGAACAACCAGAGCATCCTCCTCCACCTTGATCTTTCATATTTTCAGGAATTACTCTAAATCCAAATCCTGTATCTTCTATAATTATATCTCCATATTGACTATATTCATCAGAGCTCATCACAAATTGTAATTCTCCGACTTCATAAGTTAAGTCATCTTCTTTTTTCTCATCTAAAGCTAATCCAAAAGAAGGACCTCCACAACCAACACCTGCAAAGTATACTCTTACATTGTTAGGTTTATCTTGATTGTCTTTTAAGATACTTTTTAAAGTATCAATAGCTGTTTCTGGTAAAGTAATTTTCATCAAATCATTCCCTTTCAAGTATTTTATTAAAACAATATCTATTATATACCCATATAACGTATATAATCAATTAGTTTTTGTATATTTTGCCAAAACTTCTACCAATTATTACTTAAACTTTTAAATATTTTATTGTCTTAAATAAATACCCTAATAATATGTTTAATAAACAATAAATAAAATAATTTACATAGAGTATAATTTTTTATTCATTGTCTTAATATTATAACACATTTAACATAGTCTAATTCATATATATAAAAATTATACAATCTAAAAAGACTTGAAATCTTTAAGAATATTTAAAATTATTATGTAAAAATTACCAAAATATATCCATTAATTATTCTGCTATTACACCATCTAGAACTGTAATAATACGATTACTACTTCCAGCAGCTTCAGGTGAATGAGTCACCATAATTATTGTTTGACTACTTTCTTGATTTATTTTACGGAGTAATTGCATTATTTCTGCTCCTGTCTTACTGTCTAAGTTTCCAGTAGGTTCATCAGCAAATAAAATCTCTGGTTTTCCTATTAATGCACGTGCTATTGCAACACGTTGTTGTTGACCACCTGACAACTTACGTGGAATATGTTTACGTTTATCTGATAATCCAACAATTTCCAAAATATCGTTTAATTGATTTTTGTAATCATTCATTTTTTTCCCATCTAGTAATAGAGGTAGCATAATATTTTCTTCAACATTTAAATTAGGTATTAAATTATAAAATTGGAATACAAACCCTATATTTCTACGACGTATTATACTCATCTTATCGTCATTGAAATGTGATATATCTGTTCCATTCATATATACCTTTCCACTTGTTGGAGTATCTAGACCACCTAAAATATATAAAAGAGTACTCTTGCCAGAACCAGATTGTCCCATAATAGAAACGAACTCACCTTTCATCACCTGTAAAGATATATCTTTTAAAACTTTAGTAGTTGTATTATCAACTTTAAATTCTTTAATAATATTTTTTGCTTCTATTGCTATACTTTTATAGCTTGCTTTCATGTGTTATCCTCCATTTTTATTCAAATTTAATTTCTTCTACTAATTTCATTTTCTTTCCTTTTATAATTGGTACTACTGAACCTATTAATGTTACCGTAATACCTAACATTCCAACAAAAATGAATGTTTTAAAATCTAAATTTGGTGTCATTGAAATCTTTGGTCCTGCAACTATGAAAATCGTCTGAATTTCTAACATAGATATTAATACTCCAATAACAGCACCAAATAAACCTGATGTAACTCCTTCAATTAAAGTCATTTTAATATTCTGTTTATCACTTTGTCCTACAGATTTATACATAGCTATAGAACATCGCTTTTGAATATAGTTTATCAATAGATTATTAATTATACCTACTGTAGCAAGCAGTAAAATAAAATAGGTCATATTATTCATAGGAGATAAAAAGCTATTTATCGTATTTAAAGAGTCATTGTTGAATTCCTTAACAGTACGACTCCAATTAGATGTATCTCCAAATAAATCTCTTATTTGAATCATAATCACATCTGGATTGACTGCTGTGTACGCTAAAAATCCATATGTAGTTTTACCGAAATCACTAACTGCATAACGAGATGGTATAACAGCTTCTACATCATTTGCGCGAGATTTAAAACTTCCAACTATTGTGTAAAAAACCTCTTTATCACCATTAGATACAATTATTTTATCCCCTACAGAGAAACTTGTTTTTTTAAGTGTATCTTCATTTAAAATAATAGAGCGTTCTTTTTCAAAAGATTTAATTGCTACTTCCTTCATATGAGAATTAGTATAATTTATTGCAAACATAGAACTATATGATTTTATATTATCAGTTGCTTCTACTCTTGAAAATTTTATACTGTCACAAGATATTTCATTGTTCATAACTTTTATACTGTCACAAGATATTTCATTGTTCATAACATAGATAGGTAAAACTTTTTTAATTCCATCCATGTGTTTAACATTTTCAATAAATTCTTGATTCATCTCTCCATCTGCGAATCCCTGTAACTTAGCATCACGAAATACATCGCCTATATATGTCTTGACAAAACTTCCTACAACACTTATTGCAATTACAGCAGAAATACTTATAAATAGTAATGTAATATTTTGTGTGATATTTTTATTATTTTTCATATTTCTGGCAGCTAATTTACCTTCATTTCCCAAAATCTTTTCATAAATAAATTCAAATACTGTAGACATAGTATCAGTAAAAATAGGAATTAGAATAATGGTAGATACAATCAGTCCTAATAACGAAAATCCTCCAGCTAAATACAAAGTATTTTCAGTTGTTATCCTTGGAAGTAGAATAGATAAAAAAAGTACTATAAAGCCTATACAAAATATAGTACGATTTGAAATATTCTTTTCTTCCACCGTTCCCAAAACAACATCTTTTATTGATAACTTACTAGTCTTTTTTATAGGTATATATGAACTAAGTAGAGAAACAATTATCGCTACTACAAAAGAAGAAATAATTACTATTGGAGATATTACTGTTGGAATTGATATACCTTGTTCAAGAGAATTACCAAGACCATGAAGCATAAAATTTAAAACAACTATACCAATCGGAATTCCAAGTAACCCTCCAACACTTCCATACAATATACTTTCAAACAGTAAAATATTAGTTACTGTTTTTTTATTAGCACCAATACTTCGAAATGTTCCAATGATTGGAAGACGCTCTAATGTAATTACCTTGTAACTACTATATATAATAAAAATACTCATAGTTAATGCAAAAAAACTTATTAGGAAAAATGGCATTGTTTTCTGTCTAGCATCTGCAATTATCTGAGTTTCATTTACAGTATTTGATACTTTATATTCTTCAGTTGGAATTTTTTCTGATAATTCATTTATCAAATTTTCTGTTGTTATGTCACTTTTCGGCTCTATCAAAATTTTTGTATATCCACTTTCTTTATTTAAAATTTTAGATAGTGTGTCTTTAGGTATTAATGCATTTACCCCTCTTGTATGTCTCAAAAAGACTGTGTCATATGCAGCTATATCAGCCACTTCAAAGGTGTAAGGCTTACTATAAATTTGTAAAGTGATTAAATCACCTTTTTTAATTTTATATTTTGATGTGAAACGGTCTGGAAGAATAATTTTATCACCAGAAAAATCAGTGATATTATTTCCATTTACCAATCGTGGTTTATTAATTTTGTTTAGTCGTAGTAAATCTGCTGCTATAATATCGAATGATTCATAATATCCATCTTCATGATAAACAGCAGAGCTTTCTAATATTCCGACTTTTGATTTTATGGAATGTAAATCTGGTATATCTTCTAAACTAATTAATTTATTTGAACCTGTACCTTGAACAGCTATTGTTGCAGTCCCAGCCATACCTCTTGCCATTTTTCTCTGTGCACTTTCATAAGACAATCCAATTGAAAAGGAAACGAAAAGTAAAACTGTTGATAAAATTACGGATAGCAACATAACTGCTGTTCTTATTTTTCGTTCTTTAATATTTGTTAAGATATATTTTAATATAATTTTCAAATTTACACCTACTTTCTTGATTTAATGTAACTCTAAAGTTTCTTAATGCTAATTAATACTCCATAAATAAAGTCAGATAAAAAAGCTTTTACTTATGTAATGATAATCATAGAATTTTTTTATTTTCATTAAATTTCCTCCTAAAATTAAGTCTTCTCCTAAATAAGAAAAGGTTGATAACTACCATATAAATATGATAATTTATCAACCTTAATATATCTTTTATTTAACCTTATTTAACCTTAATTGATAGGAAAGGAAATATGAAATGTAGTTCCTAAAGATAAAATACTCTCAACCGATATAGTTCCTCTATGAAGCTCAATAATTTGCTTTGTTATTGCCAATCCCAAACCAGTTCCTTCTGTTTTTTGTTCTGTATTAGTGCCACGATAATAACGATTAAATAAATTTGATACTTCCTCCTCCGTCATTCCTTTCCCATTATCTAAAACAGTTATATTAATTTTATCATCTATCATTACATTCAGAGAAACTTTGGTATCTTGGCTTCCATGCATAAAAGCATTAATAATCAGATTACTAAATGCACGTTTTAGAAGTGTAGAATCAAAAGTAAATTTAATATTGTCAATGTTACTGTCAAATTCAATTATATTAGTTACATATTCTGGATAGTTCAAAATATCAATAGCTAACTCTTTCAAAAACCTTATCAAGTTGCTATTTTGCTTATTCAACGGAATGATACCATTTTCTAATTGATATGTTAACTTTAAATCGCTAATAAGTGTATTTGTATATTCTATATTCTTAAGCATGATAGAAGCATATTTATGTACTTGTTCATATGAAAGAATATTATCAGTGTCTACAAGTATCTCTGCATATCCTTTTATTGGCGAAAGGGGAGTTTTTAAATCGTGAGTTATATTTGAAATCCATTCTTCTCGTATAATATCTGTTTTCTTTTTCATTTCATCACTGATATGAATTTCTTCATTAAGAGTATTCAAACTATCATAGACATCAGCAAAAGCTCCTTTCGCTTTGGTTGGAAGATATGTTCTTTTTGCAATATCACTAACAGAAGACGTGATTCGTGAAATAAATTTTGTTATCCAATATCCATAGGCAATTCCAGAAATTAAAACTATTAAAAATATAATACCTATTATTGAAAGCACAATAGGTTTTCCACCTATAAATTTAGTCCCATCAAAAAACATTGTTACTTTAGAAATATTAAGTGGAAAGTGTATAATATAAATAAATTCATCCTCATTATTTTTAATAGTACTCAAGTATACAGTATCAGCATTTGAAGTATCTTTCTTGGCTAATTCCAATAACTCAGAATTAGAATAATGATTTTTATGATTTTTTGGTTCTGAAAATCCATAAACTCTATTTCCATAACTATCTAAGATTTGTATCCATAATTGATTTTCCCGAAGCTTTTCCAAACCAGATTGTTTTATTTGTGGTTTATTATCTATAAATATAATTTGCTCAGTAAAACTTTCCATAAAATTTTGAGGCCAGTCACTACGTATGCTTTTTCCATTTGGATGCTGGACATTAATAAGTGATAAGAAAATTCCTATTGCAGTTAAAGCCAGGCAGAAAAGCACTAAGAAAAAAATAATGTACGAGTAAAGTATTGTCCTGTATCCAGACTTACGCATTTAATCAACTCTTTTCCAAAACTTATATATTTGTGTTTTTTAACTATTTTTAAGGTAAATCTTCTTAAATATGATACTATCTTAAATTATATGTGTATAGTTTTATATTATCAAGTTATCTGTTATTTAATAAAGCACTGTAACAATATATAAAACAGTGATGATATATAAAACAGTTTAAAATTACTTATTAAATATTAAACTATCTAAATCTGAATACAAAATAATATGTGTATATTAATGAAAATAGAAAAGCATATCATAGAACCACTTTTATAGGGGATACTTTAATAAAAGAATTAAAAATTATAACATATAAAAATTTCCACTAAAAAATAATCGTGTTAGAAGAATGACAGAAAATCATGTACTTTGGAAATATTTCACAAATATTAAGAATAATAAAACACTTGAAATTGCTTATGTTAAGAAATTTTATATAATATAAACTGGTCAAATATGTTATAATATTAAATTGTGACAAGTTCATGGAGGTGTTTATATGAAAAAACAAAAGTCGCCAATTTTACTTGAAATGCTTGGGTTATTTTTTGGTTGTATATCAATGAGTATTGGTATAAATATGTTTTTAAAACCACATACAATTGCTCCTGGAGGGCTTAGTGGTCTATCTTTAGTATTAAATAAAGTTACAGGGCTTCCAGTATCAGCTATCATGTTAATCATAGGTGTTCCATTAGTAATACTTGCTTTCAGAATTATGGGTACAAAAAATTCATTAAAAACGTTATTTGGGACAATAGTATTCTCTGCTATAGTCCAATTGACAGACCCACTATCAAAATTGAGATTAACTGATGACTTACTACTATCAGCTATTGCAGGAGGAATTTTAGTTGGGATAGGTTTAGGAATAATGTTTAAATCAGATGCTTCTACTGGAGGAACAGATTTAATTGCACTTATACTTAGTAAAAAGTTTCCAGGGATAAAAGCTACAAAATTTATGTCTTGTTTAGATGGAATGGTCGTTATATCTTCTGGTATAGTAAATCGTAGTATAGAAACAGGCCTTTACTCTGGGATAGCACTTTGTGTCTTAATAAAAATAGCAGATATGATAATGGAAGGATTTGATCATTCAAAAGCATTTTTTATTATTTCTGAAGAACCTGAAAGTTTAAGACAAGCCATAACAAAAGAACTTGATAGAGGTCTTACTATTCTTGATGGTAAAGGTGGTTACACTAGAGAAAACAAGGAAGTACTACTTGTTGTAGTTTCTAAAAAGCAAGAACTTTATCTTAAGAGATTAGTTAAAAAGACTGACCCTACTGCATTTGTTATTGTTACAGATGTACATGAGGTTCTTGGAGAAGGATTTAAAAACTTAGAAAATTAATAAGTTGTTTTATAACTTTGTTTATATAGTTTTTAATAACTTATAGATGCCAAAATCATATCATATTAAAGTGTGAGTATATTAATATACTCACACTTTAATATGATATGATTTTGGCATTGTTTTTATCTAACATTTATTAGAACACTAAATACTCATTATTTTTTCAATTCATACTGATAACATGGGACATTTTTTATTGTGCTTCCAGTATGAATTTTTTTGATATATTTTCCTACACATTTAAAACCCAATAAATCTAATGATTTTGTAGAATTCGCATTTTCTTCATAGGTTATCGCAATGATTTTATTTAGATTTAGTTCTCTAAATCCATATTGTATTACTCTTTTAGTTATCTCAGTAGCAAAGTCATGCCCCCAGTAATTGGGATTAATACATACGCCAATTTCCGCTTCCAATGCCTTTGGATTTATATTATTAAACCCCATATTCCCAATAACTTTATTATCTCTTTTGTACACTATTGCAAAGTGACCTATTTTTCCTTTTTTATATGGATTTAAAAAAAATGATTTTATAAATTTTCTTGTGTCTTCTAAAGACTTATGCTCATTAAATGGTAAATGTTTTACTACTACTTTATTTTTATAACAATCAAAAAAATCCTCGGTATCATTTAATGATGCAGGTCTTAGTATGCAGTTTCTAGTTTCTAAGGTTTTCATTTGAGGATATTCAGAATCAGACATTTCTAATCCCCCTTTATACATTAATCTAATATACTGTTCATATTTAAAATACGATATTAATTATATAAATGTGCTCAAATTAACCTTATTTCTAATTTAATAAAAATTAGCTTATTATAAATCTCTCAAATCTACAACTCTATTAGTAATAATAGAAGTTCTCCACTAGTTCTATTTATTGTAAGATACATGTATATGTAGGTACTTTTTAATTTATTTTTATTAAACTTATTTTAGAAATGCCAAATATAAACTTACATATTATTAGATATCATACTTAAAAACTCTTTTGTTGCTAGTGATAAAGAGATATTTTTCAAATGGCAATAACCTATACTTCTCTTAGGTATTGGCTCTTTTATGTCTAATTTGAATAATTTTCCACTATTTAAGTAATCTATGCTAAATTCTTCTATAACACAAGATACTCCAAGATTTATATATGCAAATTCTAAAAGTAATTCATGAGAACCTAATTCTATATCTGGGTTTAGTTTTATACCTTTTGATAAAAAATATTCATTTACATAAAGCCTTGAATTTGCTTTATTTTCTAACATTATCAAAGGTAACAAATTTAATTCTTCTAAAGATATTTGCTTTCCTTTGTATTCTATGTAATCATTTGCACATACAAATATGTCATGTATCTCAATACATTCAACGATATTTAATGTTTCATCTTCTATTGGCATATTTATGATTGCTATATCAATATTACCATCTTTAAGTAAGGATATAAGTTCTCTACTAGTTCTATTTATTGTAGATACATGTATATGTGGGTATTTCTTATGAAAAATTTCCAAATACTTTAGTAGAAAAAAACGTGCTGCTGTATCTCCTACTCCAATTTTTAATGAACCATATTCCAATTTTTTAAATTTATTTATTCTATCTTCTCCTGATGCGATTAAGTTTAATGCAGTAGCAACATGTTCACTTAAAATTTTCCCTTCTGGAGTTAACTTTACACCTTTATTATTTCTATAAAATAATATAGTATCTAATTGTTCTTCTAATTGTTTAATTGATTGGCTTACAGCTGGCTGTGACATAAATAATTCTTTGGCAGCAACAGAAAAGCTCTTATGACTTACAACTGCATTGAAAACTTTATATAATTCAAGTTTTACGTTCATACATAACTACTCCTTATATCAAATATTAGTATTATTTATTTTACTTATGATTATATTTGAATTATAATATACATGGTACTAATATGACAATATTAATTCTTTAGGAGGATTTTAAATAATGGATAGATTAGTTGGAACTGTTTCAAGAGGTGTTAGAGCACCTATTATAAGACAAGGAGATGACTTAGTTAAAATAGTTGTTGATTCTGTCTTAAATGCATCAAAGGGTGAAAACTTTGAAGTTAGAGACAAAGATGTAATTGCTGTTACAGAAGCTGTTGTTGCTAGAGCACAAGGAAACTATGCTCATGTTGACAATATAGCTAAAGATGTAAAAGATAAATTTGGAGATGATACTGTTGGTGTTATATTTCCAATTTTAAGTAGAAATCGTTTTGCAATATGTCTAAAGGGTATTGCAAAAGGATGTAGAAAAGTTGTATTAATGTTAAGCTACCCTTCTGATGAGGTTGGAAATCACTTGATAAGTATTGATGAACTTGATGACAAAGGAATAAACCCTTGGTCAGATGTGTTAACAGAAGAAAAATATAGAGAGCTATTTGGATATAATAAACATACATTTACTGGTGTTGATTATGTTGATTATTATAAAAATTTAATTAAAGAGTGTGGTGCAGAAGTAGAAATAGTTTTTGCTAACAACCCAAAAACTATACTTAATTACACAACAAGTGTTTTAACTTGTGATATACATACAAGACAAAGAACAAAGAGAATTTTAAATCAAAATGGTGCTAAAAAGGTATATTCTCTTGATGATATAATGACATCAAGTGTAGATGGTAGTGGGTATAATGACCAATATGGACTTTTAGGTTCAAACAAAGCTACAGAAGAAACTGTAAAATTATTCCCTATAAATTGTGATGAAGTTGTAAATAAAATTCAAAGCAATATAAAAGAAATTACAGGTAAAAATGTAGAGGTAATGGTTTATGGAGATGGAGCGTTCAAAGACCCTGTAGGGAAAATATGGGAGCTAGCTGACCCAGTAGTTTCTCCTGCTTATACAAAAGGCTTAGAAGGTACTCCAAATGAGGTGAAATTAAAATATTTAGCTGATAATGATTTTGCTGACTTATCTGGAGATGAGTTAAAAGAAGCAATTTCAAAATACATAGTTGAAAAAGATAATAAATCTGATGATTTAACAGGAAATATGGTTTCTCAAGGTACTACTCCAAGAAGACTTACAGACCTTATAGGTTCTTTAGCAGATTTAACTTCTGGAAGTGGAGATAAAGGTACTCCTATTATTTACATACAAGGTTATTTTGATAACTATACAAAATAATATATATTAAAGCATTTTATGTAATTTATTTAGATTAAAAACTAATATAGACCTCTTAATTGATATAACTTTACTGTATATCAATTAAGAGGTTATTTAATATTTACATAGTTTAATTTATTAATCTTTATTAAGAATTTTAATCTCTATTTATTTCTGAAATAATATCACTCTTTAATATTTGTTTTACTGGAATGATAACTGCAATAATACTAATAGTAATATTTAAAATAATCATACCCACATATAGAGACATATTTATATTGAAAACTGGATTTATATATAAATATACGCGTTTTACTATAAAATAAATCATAGATTGCCCAATAATACTTCCAATTACCATTATAATACTTGCATATAGTCCATATAAAAAACCTTCCCTCATCATCATAATCAAAAACTTATTATCTGTGATTCCCATAGCTCTTAAAATTCCAAATTCATGTCTTCTTGAAAAAACTAAATAACTCACTGTATTGATAATATGAAACAAACTTATGCTTAGAAGTACAAATACGATACCATATATAAACAATAATTTCTGGTTTAAATAAATATTATTTTTTTCAATAGCAATAGTATAATCTGTCACAATACATCGTTTTATATTATGTATAACATTTTTTATTTCTTTAGCTACTTCCATGCTATTGCTTTCTTTCGTCTTTTTTATACTGGCCATATTGTAATTTATGATATTAAAATTACTTTCCATTTGTTCATTTGTCATAACTATATCCATGCCATAATCGCCAATAAAGTATATATTATTTGCCATTACACGTTTTACAGTAGCAGCAACTACAAATTCTTTTACTGTATAATCATTTTTATCTTCTTCTTTAAACTTAATAGTCTCATCAGTAGGTTTCATTGTTTTTGGCACTTTAACTTTGATAGTATCTCCTGGCTTTATGTCAACTGCACCATATATACCAGTACCATCCATAGGAAGTCTAACAATCACTTTATTATTTTTAACCATGTCAGAATTATCAATTTTTCCATCAATAATATAAGGATTTAATCCTTTTAACATGTTAGCATTATATCCATAGATATTTGTCTTTAAAAGGTGTCCCCCATCACTTTGTTTAGTGCAAATTCCATTGAAAAAATTCTTTATTCTGTAATCTTTTTCAAGAGGTTTAAAGAAATTTTTCCAAAGTAATTGCTCATCTCTAATGTGTATACCGCCAAAAAAATACCTTACTGGGTGAATACTTGATACACCTTCTACTTCGTTTAGTCTTGAAATTTTATCTTTTTGTATTCCTATATCAAAATCAGTTGTTTGCATAGCTATTTGATAATCAGAATTTAAACCATCATCAGCCTTCATTGTAAGCTCGTTATTATTTCTAGTAAGCTGTATAGAATAGCTAGAACATAGAAAAATAATTCCCCCAAGTGCTAATGAACACAAAATCCCTATAAACATTCCTTTTTTTTGAGTCATATATTTATGAGATAATACTGATGTCATGTTAGAAAACTTTATACTTTTTATCTCTCTATTCTGTTTACTAGTAACTTCAAAATTTTTCATTGACTCAATACTAGAATATTTGTTTAGCTTATATACAACTCGTACAGTGATTAAAATTAACAATAATGCTAAAAACAAAAATCCTAAGTAAATAGATTTTTCACTTATAAAAAATGACCCTGGAATAATATCACTACCTAAGAATATATGAGGAAATTGTTGATGTATTGTTGAAGCTACTCCTATGCCTAAAATACATCCTATAGGAAAACCTATGATAAAAAGTAAAAATAATTCTAAAAACAAGAGTAGTAAAAGTTGCTTATTATTAGCACCTAACACTTCTAAAACGCCATATTGTGATATTCTTTGAAGTATCGAAACATGGAAAATACTATATATTGCTGCTGCACTAAATATTCCAATAATCAAAACAATTGCATTTGTATTTAATTTTAAAGAATTTAAAAATTGAAATACACTATATCTTTCAAAAGTTATTGGAGGTTTTACACCAAATTCACTTGATAAATTCCAGTTTACATAGGAACTTTTTTTCGATATACTAAATTCTCTCATAAATCTAGCACTCTGTTTTTTTATATTTTTATTTTCATCAAGTTTTACATAAACCATATAATTACCATTTTCTTCAGAAAATGTAGAACTATCTACAAAGCCCTCTAAAGCAGTTTCTGGATTTAAAATATCAGATAAAATCCCACATAACTTATAAGTTTTTCCGTCTAATTTTATCTCTGTTCCAATTTTTTCTTTTATATTTAAATTATTTAATGAATAGGTATCAAGTGCTATTTCTCCTCCTTTGCTAGGAAGCTTTCCTTTCAATAATTTTCTACCTGTCATATCTAAATAAGATGAATCCACATTTAAAAAATTCATAATGAAAGGTTCATCTATAGAACCTTTAGTATTTGTGATACCAAGTCTATTTACAGTGTATTCATTTGATTTTTTGTCTTTCTTAATTTTTTGTAGTTGTTTATTATCTACCTTAAAATAAAAATGATAATCTCCATTATCCGCTCTTATTTTCTCAATTTTACTTTTATTTGCACTATTTACTAAAGAACCAATTCCTGTCAATAAGGCTACTGATAGTACGATGCTTAAGATTATAGATATAGATTGTTTTTTATAATGTTTAATATATTGAATTGCAAACTTCATTAAAGATATCATAGTATTTCACCACCATTATTTACTACAATTCCATCTTCAATATGTATAATAGAATCGCATATTTGTGCTATATTTTCATTATGTGTTACCATAAGTATTGTTTGGTGAAATTTTGCACTACTTTCTTTTAGTAAACATACTACTTCCATTGTAGTCTTACTATCGAGATTTCCTGTTGGTTCATCAGCTAGTATAAGTGCAGGTTTATTTGCTAAGGCTCTAGCAATTGCTACTCTCTGTTGTTGTCCACCAGAAAGTTCACTTGGAAATTTTAGACGTTTGTCCCAAATACCTAATGTATTCATTAACATTTCAATATAGCTATGATCTACATAATTTCCTTTATCCAATGTAACAGGAAGAGCAATATTATCATAGACA
The DNA here is from genome assembly GCF_020658415.1 of Clostridioides sp. ES-S-0123-01. Lineage (NCBI taxonomy): Bacteria > Bacillati > Bacillota > Clostridia > Peptostreptococcales > Peptostreptococcaceae > Clostridioides > Clostridioides sp. ES-S-0123-01. The sequence goes on along the minus strand of NZ_JACVWD010000001.1, from coordinate 343,306 downwards.
TTTAATACTGGTATTAAACTGTAATTTTGAAATATAAAACCTATATTCCTTCTTCTAAATACAGTCAAATCCTTTTTTCTTAATTTAGATATGTTTTTACCCTTAATTATTACATCTCCTGATGATGGGCTATCCAACCCACCTATAATGTTTAATAATGTACTTTTACCAGACCCAGAAGTTCCAACTATAGCAGTAAATGTAGCCTTTTCAATTTCTATGCTTACCCCATTTAGTGCATTGACCTTGTTTTCATATTCTCCATAATGTTTTACTAAATGATTCGTCACTAATATACTCATTTTATTTCTCCTTTCAACATAACTTAAAATATAAGTTCTTATAAGATATTGTAAGTGACGATAATTACACCCATCCTACAAAGTTAATTTAAACTCTTACAATTTTGTAAGAAGATACTAAAACAACTTCCACTTCCTAATTTGGATTCTACTATAATATTCCCTTTTTCTTTTTCTAAAATTAATCTTGTAAGATAAAGACCAATTCCTGTACCATTTTGATTTTCAACATTTTTACCTCTATAAAATCGTTTAAAAATATTGTTCAATTCTTTACCATCAATGCCTATTCCTTCATCTTTGATTATAATTTTAGTATATAGTTCCATTTTTTCTACAGAAATAGTAATCATACTATTTGATGGTGAATATTTTATTGCATTTTCTAAGACATTTACAATTGCCTCTATAGTCCATTTTTTATTATGAAATAACTTTATATCTGAAAATATTTCTAAATTTATTTTTATGTTTTTAGATTCTGCTTTATTAAAAACAGTACTAATACTTTGAACAATAGTGTCTTTAATTAGTAGTTCTTCTGCTTCAAATTTGATAACCCCATCTTCTAATTTAGTCATCTTAAATAGAGACTCTAATAACCAGTCAATTTTAAAAGTTTGATTTTTCATTTTTTGTAAAAATTCTACTTTTTTTGATGTAGGAAGATTACTATTTTCTAAAAGTTCACAGTAAATGGTAATATTTGAAAGTGGTGTTTTTAATTGATGTGACATATTTGAAATTAAACTTTTAATTGCTTCCTTTTCTGATTTTGACTGCTCTACTTCTATCTCTATCATATCTTTAACTTTTTTTACTTGGTAAGAAATTTTTGATATTCTTGTATCTTTTGTATCTGGATAAGAAATTTCTTTACCTTCCAATAATTGATTTAGCATTAGACTTAATTCGTCACATGTATTTTGACTTTTTTTAATAGTTATTATAGCTATAATTATCATACATATTGCAACAAATAATAGTAACATATTTATTCCACCTCATTCCATAGATAGCCCATTCCATAAGCTGTTTTTATATACTTTGGATTAGATGGATTATCCTCTACCTTCATTCTAAGTCTTCTTATATTTACAGATATAATATTCTCATCAACATAATTTTCTTCACTATCCCATATATGATGTAAAATTTGTTCCTTCAATAATATTTGTCCTTTATTCTCAATTAAATAATTAATAAGCTTATATTCTACAGCACTAAGTTCTAAATCTACTTCATTTTTATACACCTTTAATAACTTTTGGTCTAATCTTATACCATTAGAATACAGCACTTTATTATTTGATTTTTTTCTTATTGCTACTTTAACCCTCGCTTTTAATACAGACAAAGAAAACGGCTTTGTGATATAATCATCTAAACCTATTTCTAATCCTGTTACCTCATCAATCTCTGAATCTCTTGCAGTAAGCATTATAATTGGAATATCTGACATTTCTCGTATTTGCTTACATATATCAAATCCATTTCCGTCTGGCAGGTTACAATCTAAAATTATAAAATCTATATTTTTATTATTAAATATATGTAAGCCCTCTTGTTTTGTATAAGCTTTTAAAACATTAAATCCTTCACTTTCAAAAGCATAAAAAAGACCTTCATTTAAGTTTGTATCATCTTCAATAATTAATAAATTCAATTTTCTACTCCTTTTATTTTTAAACTTTTAAAATAGTATTTCTTCTTATCTTTTGTTAAAAATATATTGATACACCTATTTTACTAAAAAAACTGTAATTAAATTTGTTTTTTCTCAAATCTAGTTACAGTTTTTTATTTATAGACTATTCACCTTTAGAACATTCTCTATAAAAGGCTTTAATTGATTTTAAATCATTATTAGTTATAATATGTACACCACTTGCACTTAATAAATTAGCAAGACACTCAATACGTTTGAAATGTTTTTCTGTACTCTCATTAAACAATACTGGGTCTAACCAAATATTTATTAATATTATAAATACTTCAGACATTTCGTTTGGATAATCAGTTTTAAAAATGCCTTCTTCAACACCTTGTTTTATTAAGCAAGATAGTAAAGGGGTCATTTCAAGCGTAGATGCTCTTATACTCTTCATAAATAAGATAGGTTTTTTTTGGAGGCACATATAATCAATCAATTTTTTCCTTATTTCTGAACTAGATATGTGTAAGATAAATTCAGACACTTTTTCTCTAATCGTAAAGTTAGGATTATTTAATATTAACTTTAAATTTTCCATCTCTACTTTTAAATTACTTGATATAATCTCTTCGAACAGGAGTTCTTTATCTTTAAAATGGTAGTATACAGATTCTTTAGATATATCAAGAGTATCCACAATTTGTTGCATAGTTACATCATCATAGTCATTTTCTTCGAATATTTTCCACGCAACGTCTAATATCTGACTTCTCATCTTGTCAGAATGTTTATTTCTTGACATATAAATTCACTTCTTTCTTTATCAATTTATATTAATTGTTCATACATTTATTATAATAAGATTTTTTACAGTATGTCAATACACACCATTTAAAGACAACAAATCGTATTTATTCTTAAATTTCTTATTATTTATCATTAATATAATTTATATGTAAAAATATTATAAAACATATATAAATACATATTATTTAATTTAATGACGCTTAAATTGAAAATATAACCTTATTCTTATATAATTAAATTATGTAAGGATAAGGTTATATGATTTAATTATACTTTTACTAGGGGGAATAGAATTGAAAAGGGTTGATGAAAGAAATACTATGTTTGCAAGAGCAAATTATAAAAAAAATGGTTTTGCTTATAATGACTATTATGAGAAAAATCCTGAAAAAAAAGAAGTTGATGATAGTATAAGAAGTAGACCAAATTTATGTAGTGAAGGAACTATGACTTATAATGAGATAAATTCTCCAATGGCAAGTAGTGCATTTGACTTTTTATCTGATATAAAATCACTATGTGAAGGAAAAGTTTGTGACAATAAAGTGGATGTAGATGCAAAATCTATGACTAAAAAGATAAAAGGGTTTGCAAAGCAATATGGAGCTTCTGTGGTTGGTATAACTAGATTAAAAGATTATCATATTTATACAAATAGAGGTAGACATGAAGAAAACTATGGTGAGGAAGTTAATCTATCTCACAAATATGCAATTGTATTTGGATGTGAAATGGATAAAGAAATGATAAACAGAGCCCCGATGATATGTGAAGTTATAGAAACTTCAAAATGTTATGTAGATGCATCTATTGTTGGTATGATTTTAAGTTATTACATAAGAAACCTAGGATATGATGCTAGAAATCATATGGATGCTAATTATCTAGTAATGCCTGTTTTTATAGCTCGTGATGCTGGATTGGGTGATATAGGAAGAAACGCAATACTTACAAATAAAGATTATGGTTCTAGACTTAGACTAGGGGTTGTTACTACAGATATTCCACTTATAGAAGATGAATATGTTGATTTTGGACTTGAAGATTTTTGCAAAGTATGTAAAAAATGTTCTTTTAATTGCCCTTCTCACTCACTTTCTAATGATATTAAAATTGGTGATGATGGAAAATATAATTGGGTGATTGAACATGAAACATGTTACATTAAATGGAGATATTTAGGCACAGACTGTGGTATGTGTATATCTGCTTGCCCATTTAGCCAAAACCTTGAAACTATAAAAAACACTACTTCTTTTAAAGGCAATAATGAGCTTATTGAGAAAGCTTTGGATGAATATACTTCAAAATTTGGTAAAAGAATATTTGTACCTGGAAATCCATCTTGGTTAAAATAATTTTATATATTTAATAAATAGTCTGTCCCATGATAAATTCTAGGACAGATTATTTATTAAGTATTTTATTTATATGAATATAATATGATAATTTAGCAACATTTTGATTATATAATTAGCTTTATATAGAATATTAAACATAAAAGGAGTGAATATATGAAAAAAATATTAGCAGTTGAAGATGATACTATATTAAATAAAACACTATCGTACAACTTAAATGAAGAGGGATATATGGTTATTTCAAAATTTACAGCTATATCTGCTTTAGAATCTATTGTTAAGCACAAATTTGATTTAATTATTTTAGATGTTAATCTACCAGATAGAAGTGGATTTGATTTGTGCAAGAAAATTAAAGAAAATTATGATATCCCTATAATTTTTTTAACTGCCAATGATATGGAATATGATATGATTAAAGGTTATGAACTTGGAGCTTTGGATTATATAACAAAACCATTTAATATCAATGTGTTTAAACAAAAAGTAAGAGCACTTTTAAATCATATTACAACAAAAACAAAACAAGATTGCTATGATGATGGATATCTCAAGATTAACTTTTCTGAGTTCTGTGCATATATAAATGACAATCAAATTGTATTTACACCATTAGAATATCGTACTTTAAAACTATTTATTGAGAATCCCAAAACCATTCTAACAAGAAAAATACTTTTAGAAAAACTTTGGGATATAGATGCTAATTTTGTAGATGAACATACTTTGACATCTGTTATAAGTAGAATTAGAAGTAAAATTGAAAAAGATAGCTCTAAATACATTAAAACAGTGTATGGTATGGGATACATGTGGATAGGTGAAAAAAATGAATTTTAAAAATTTTTCTTTTAATACTCTTTATTTAATAATTGCTGTTAGTATGGCTCTTACAGCTATTCTATTCAATATAGCAATTTATATAATAACTAATGATTTTAAAATAGTTGTTATATTATTGATATACACAATAATATTCTCTGGTTTTATATTATTAATCATGCTCTTACTTCATAAAAAAATAACTCTATTTTGCTCTGAGATATGTTTAACCTTAGATAAGATGATGAATAGTAAAGATAATCTGGAAATTACTTTGGAGGAAGAAACACTTTTGTCACGTATTAATCATAGACTGATTAGAATGTATGAAGTCATTCAAGAAAATCGCCACAATATTGCTATGGAAAAAGCTGATTTACAAGAATTAGTTTCTGATATCTCTCATCAAATCAAAACTCCTATTGCAAATTTAAAGATAATTAATAATACTCTACTGAATCAGAATCTTAAAACTGAAATTCAAAATGAGTTTTTGATGGATATGCAAGGTCAATTAGATAAATTAGAATTTTTAATGCAGTCTATGATAAAAACTTCAAGACTAGAGACAGGTATAATTTCATTATCTAAAAAGAAGAATTCGCTTTATGAAACAATTGCGACTTCACTTAGTGGAATTTTATTTGATGCTGAAAAAAAGGACATTGAAGTTACAGTTGATTGTGATTCAAACTTATATATATGTCATGACAAAAAATGGACTTCTGAAGCTATTTTCAATATATTAGACAATGCAGTGAAGTACACAAGTCCTAAAGGTAAGATACATATATCTACAGAATGCTGGGTTATGTATGCTAAAATAGATATTACTGATACTGGAAAAGGCATATCAGAAAGTCACCAAGCAGAAATTTTTAAGAGATTCTATCGTGAGGAAGATGTACATGATATAGATGGTATTGGAATTGGTCTATATCTTTCAAGAAAAATTGTATCTCTTCAAGGTGGATATATCAAAGTTACATCAAAAATTGAAGAAGGCTCTACTTTTTCTATATTTTTACCTAATAAATAAATTTTTAAATATTTTATTTGTGATAATTCTGCAACATTTTGATTATATACTGTATTTACAATATATAAAGGAGGTCTTTATAGTGAGTATTTTACAAGTAACAGACTTAAAAAAATATTATGGGAGAAATTCAAACATTACAAAAGCTCTTGATGGTGTGAGCATATCTCTTGAAAAAGGTGAATTTATTTCTATTGTAGGTACATCTGGTAGTGGTAAATCTACATTATTAAATATTATGGGAGGTTTAGATAATCCTACATCTGGAAATGTCATTATAAGAGGAAAGGATTTATCAACTATGAATGATGAACAACTTACAATTTTTCGACGTAGAAATATAGGTTTTATATTTCAAAATTATAATCTTGTTCCTTTACTTAATGTATATGAAAATATCATTTTACCAATTGGATTGGATGGTGAAACACTAGATAAAGACTTTATAAATGAAATTATAAGTTTACTTGCACTAGATGAAAAATTATATGATGTACCAGGTAATCTTTCTGGAGGACAACAGCAACGTGTTGCTATTGCAAGAGCACTTGTGACGAAGCCTGCTATTGTACTTGCTGATGAACCAACAGGTAATCTTGACAGCAAAACTAGTGCAGATGTATTAGGCTTACTTAAGATGACAAGTGAGAAATTTAACCAAACAATTGTAATGATTACCCATAATAATGAAATTGCACAATTAGCAGATAGAATCGTTCGTATTGAAGATGGAAAAATTTATAACTAGGAGGTGAAATATATGTTTAAAAATAATAATGGTGCTTTCATTAGAAAAATAGCATTGAATGATTTAAAAATTAATAAACTTAAATTTTTTCTTTCAGGTATTATTATAATGATTTCCACATGTTTATTATTAACAACTACTTTAGTTTCATATAATGGCTCTATGGATTTGGTTAATTCATCTCCCTATCATGCGAGATATCAATCTGTAAATGAAAAATCAAAAACATTATTACAGCAAAATAAAAACTTTAGTAGTGTAGGAGTTTATAAGTCACTTGGTAGCGAGATAAAATCAGATTATAGAATGTCAATGATATATGTAGATAACACTGCAATTGAGCTTCTGAATTTTCAACTATTAAAGGGCGGTATGCCAACAAATAAATATGAAATTGCTATTTCAGAAAAATATCTATCTGAACTTGGCTTGAATAAAGACCTTGGAGATAGCATTACATTAAAATATCGCGACAATATTACTAACAAAGAAATACAAAACGATTTTATTATTGTTGGATTTGTAGAAAATTACTATCAAGATAATGCTAAGCAATACTATACAGTTGTTTCCAATGATTATCTCAAGGATATGGCTTCTACACCTTTACAAATCAAAAGTAATAATTTTAATGAAGCAACTCCAAACACTGTAGATGTATTAGTTAGATTATCAAAAGAAAATACAGAAAAATCCCCTACTTTAATTAAGACTCAATTAAGTGAAATTGGTTCCTCTTTAAATATTAAAAAACATAATATATATTTAAATGATAATTATATTGAATCAAATTTAATTGATGGTGAACAAGTTATTACAGTTTTAATAGTAGGAGTAATTATTCTTTTTTCTAGTTTGTTTGTTATTTATAGTATTTTTTATATTTCAGTTGTTAATTCAGTTCAAATGTATGCAAAGTTGAAAGCACTTGGTATGACTTCTTTTCAGTTGAAAAAGATTATTTACCTACAAGGAAATATTTTATCTATTATTTTTATTCCAATAGGCATTATATCTTCCTGCATAATTACATATATAATTCAGCCTTTAGCATGGCAAATGACTACTGACTTATTTATTATTCTAGTATTATCAATAGTAATATTTTTGACTGTAAGAATTTCTTTAAATAAGCCAGCTAGAATTATTTCAAAAACTTCCGCTATTGAAGCTATGCAATACACAGAAATTAAATCTAGAAATAAAATTAAAACACTTAATTATATAAATATTAAAAATTTAGCACTAAAAAATATTGAGGTAAATAGAAAGAAAAATTTAATAGCATTGATTTCATTGAGTATTAGTGGAATATTATTTATTTCAATTGCTAGTCTGTCTAATTCTATAGATTTTAATAAACAGATGTCTCAGACATTCGTTTATAATGAAAATTATATTATTGGAAATAAAATTGACAATTTGTATGAACGAATTACACAAATTCAGCAAAATAATCCATTTACAAACACTCTTAGAAATGAAATCAAATCAATTTATGGAGTACAAAAAGTAATTGAATCTAAAGGAATAAAATGTGAAGTTATATACCCTTCTATTAAGGATAAAGATGGAAGTAATGTTACAACTTTGATTGAAAGTGTCACACCAGAGCTTGCAAAATCATTCCAAAAGTATATTGTAAATGGTAAAGTTGATTATAAGCAATTGGATTCAAACAGCTTGATTGTAAATAAATATAGGACAAAATCTTATGGAGTTGATTTGAAAATTGGAAATACAATTACATTTAATATATTTAGTGGAAATGACATCATCAAAAAACAAATGAAAATAGTTGGAATAATTGATAATTCAAATACAGGATGCATGTTCTTTACTTCAGACAAGGCTTTAGATAAAATAACACCATATAATACAAATTTACATTTTTCAATTTTATCCGATAAAAAGTATTCAAAAGAAGTTGAAGAAAAACTATTAAATATTATTCAAAATAATTCAAATTTAATCCTTTATTCATATGATAGCGATTATAAAATGCTAACTAGAGCTTTTAAGTATATGATTATAGCTGCATATGTATTTGTTGGTTTAATTTCCTGTTTTGGTATCCTTAATATGACAAATATCCTTGTAAATAGTGTATTAACTAGAAAAAAAGAGTTTGCCTTACTTCAGGCGGTTGGAATGACAAAAAAACAGTTGCGCAAAATGCTCTATCGAGAAGGTTTAAATTTGAGTATTAAAGCTGTATTTGTATCAATTACATTGGGTTATTGTGGTTCAAAATTACTCTGCTTTTTTATAAAAGATGTTGTTAGATTAGACTTCATTAGTTTCAATTTCTCTATACTTTCTATTTTAATTTTTTCATTTATATTAATAGGCATGCAAATATTAATAATTGAATTCCTTATAAGAAATCTAGAAAAACAATCAATTACAAAACGTTTACGCTCTCAATAAAAATATATATAAAAATAGCTACTTTTATACTACACTCAACATAGATTTTCAAGATTTAGAGGGTCTGAAAACTTTGATTTTACGACCCTCTGTTTGTTTTTTAACTTCTATTATTTATTTTCTGAATATATCAATCGCATGACTCGTAACGCCTATTAAATCTTCGCGTTCACAAGTAGCAAAGTGATATTTCAAATATAACTCAAATTCTTCATCATCCATAGCATCGACTGCTTCACGCATACATAGGGCGAAACCATCCGATGCGACGTAATGCAGTCTTGTTACAGGAAAAACAGACATCAAATCGTCAATGTTTTCTTTACGGACAAGTTCAAACAAATCCTTAGGACCTGACTTGGTAGCAAATGTCTGTGGGTCAATCAAGCCCTTTTCAATATATTCAGCTACATTGATATTTCCTCGGTTGAACCCTTCATCAATAAGGCAACCATCAGATATAACATATGCAGCAAAAATCACACCACCATGTTTTGTTACACGGATAGCCTCATGTAGAGCTTGTTGTTTATCCTCTTTGCTATAAAGATGATACAACGGACCTAACAACAATGTAATGTCATATTCATTGTCTGAGAAAGCAGACAAATCCATAGCATTACCTTGAGTAATAGTTATATTTTCATTTGATTGAATATTTTTACGGAAAATTTCTATGTTATGTTCGACCAATTCGACTGCATCAACGTCATATCCCTGACGTGCCAGCGTGTGAGAGTATCGACCAGTTGCAGCACCAATTTCAATCACACGGTCGCTAGGTTTTAAGTACTTTTCAATGTAATGCATAGTGGTTAGGAATTCAACTGTTCCATGCTTTAATGCCAACCGACTATCTTCGTCGTAATTATTGTAAAAATCAATTAAGTATTGGTTTGTTTTCATATTGCACCCCCTTCTGTATTAGTTAGTAAACATCAAATAGATAAATTCCAATCCTTTTTTTCTTGTCTTATAAAAGCTGATAATATATTTTTCAACATTTTTTCGGCACTATTTCTATCTAATGTCAATTTTTTCGTTGCTGTTAAGACAGCTATGCCATGAGTATAAAGAAATAAATCTAAAAATATGACTTTTGCACATTCTAACTCTATTCCAATACTTTCAGAAAAAAGCCTTGCCTTTTTTTCATTATCAATTTCTTTGTAGAAATCATTTGGCTCTTCCATCATCAAATCTAAATCGTTTATAAACAACAACTTAAATAAATGTGTTTCTTCTTGAGCAAATTCAATGTATGAAAGTGGAAGTAATAAATATTGACTGACATTTTCAGAATTATGATAATTAATAACATACTGATTATAGTATTCATATGCAAAAGCAAGAAATTCACCTTTTAATTCATCCATATTTTCATAGCAAGTAAAAATTGGTCGAGTGGAACATTGTAATTTACTTGCGATACTCCTTGCATTTACAGTTTCAAATCCTGTTTCTCTTGTAATATCCAAGACAATATTCAAAATCATTTCTTTCGTTATTTTTGCTTTAGGTGGCATATAAATTCACTTCTCCATTAAATTTTTATAAAATACATACGTTATATAACAATTGTTGCATATTAAAAAAATTATGTCAAGAAATAGTTTTGCATTTTTTATCATTCCTGAAGCTGACAAATAAAATATGAGTTGCAATTAATCTATTAATAGACGATTGCAACTCATATTTTACTTTAAATACTTTTCTTTTTACATGATATTTCATATACATAATCTTCTGATGAATTAATATCACTTTCTTTTGAATTAATATTACTTTCTTTTCTTTTTTTAGAATCAATTAAGACAAAATATAGTATAAAACCTACAACAAGTCCCCAGGTTCCACCTTTAGCAGCAATCACGCCACCCATCAGCCCAATTAATCCTCTCTCTACGCCAGTATCACATAGTTCCATTGATAGTTTAGTACATAAGTAACCTTGAACTAAAAGTGTCACTGATAATGCTAATGGTATAAGAGGCGTAGCTATTTGGGCAATTGGATAAAAGCAGATAAAAATAGCTGAAACCCATACTAACGTACCCATACCACTAAAAATAGACTGCATTGCTTCCTTTCCAACCTTATATCTTTGAGCAACACTTCCAGTAAGAGTTGCAGCTAATGGACCACACATAGCTATATATGGAGAAATAACTGCCATAACAATATTTCTTATCCCACTTATAATATTAGACCTATTAGAATTAAAATCAATATACTCATCTGTTCTGTTTTTACTTTCAGAAAGAACTAAATTTTCACCTGTTATAAAATCACCAAATGCAATTATGTATATCATGAAAGCCATTGGCAATCCTTGTATAAATAATATTAGACTTGGAAAACCTATTCCAAAAGGAGATACTGTATCTATTAATTTTTGAAAATCCATTATATAAATAATATTTTCAAAATTAAAGCTAGGAATTCCTATTTCTTTACTAAATATTCCTATAATTAAACTCACTAAAATAGCTGGAACCACTCCATATTGACCTAATCTAAATAAAAACTTATTCTTTACTTTTAGAGCATCGAATTTTTCAGAAAACATTACAAAGCAAGCAACTAAAATCCCAACTGTTATAGATATTGGATAAGATTCAAATCTGCCTTTAGGGCTAAATTCTGCTATTACAGTTGATATACCAACTCCCATAAGTATTCCACCTTTGATGGAATTTGGGATTCTATTTACTAGTTTTCCAGCTATACCTGTTATACCCATTAAAATAAATATAATTCCTAAATCTATTTGTAAAGCTGTTAATGCTTGTATTCTTTCAATACCAATATTGAACTTTAACAAATATGCAGTTGTAAGAGTTATAGAAGCTGTAATCCAGCCAGGAACTACTGGGTCTCCCATAAAAACATGCAGGCAATACAATATTGAGTTAATGATAGCCATACTCCATGCTACTTCATAGGGTAATCCTAATATTTGCGTGCTAAGTCCAATAGTTCCTAAGCTTGTCATACTTGATATTATGCCTTGAATAGCTTCCGGTTTCTCAAATCTGTAATGTATAAACGGAATTCGTATCTTAAACATTCCAAATTTTATGTGAGGCTGTTCACTTCTAGTGAGTCTTTCCATAATTTCACTCCACCTTTCAATAACTCTTATTAATTGTTTATAAATTATCAATCTTGTTAAAACTAGTATATAACATATAAATTACATAAACAATAAATTAAAATTGTAAAATTGATAGATTTTGTGCATATATAGAAAGATATATCCATTTTTATTTTTTTATATCGATTGATAAAGGTTCTTTATAAAATTCAATAGTTCTTTTCCATGATTCAAACTGTCCTTTTGCATTACCTTTTACAGTTCCTCCTGAAGAAAATATTCCTCCAGCCATATTCATAGATAAAGTTTCACTTAGAGGTACAATATATGGAATTGGTAAAGGATGTCCCATCTTATCATATGTTAATAGTTCCACATTATATTGGTAGTTATTTCTTTTAAGTTTTTCTATGATTTCTACACAACCATCATAACTATTCCAAATATTATCTTCTTTTCCAGAAATCATAAGAATGTCAGCTTCAGAATTTTCTACTTTTATCCTAGCCTCTTCTTTATTGTCTGCCCTTTCAATACTTTTCTTATAAGTACTGGCAAATCCAAATGGAATTCCTTTTTCTATATCTTTTTTCTGGTCTTCAAAGAATATATTATTGTCTACCTTGATATATGGAAGTGGCTTACCTTTATATGACCATGATGAAGTATCTTTTCCATTCATTTGTCCATCAAGTGCTTGAAAACAATACGCATGAGGCTGTGATACTACTACTTTTTTAATTTGTTTATATCTTGAAGCAAGTAAAAGTGCTAACTCACCACCTTTTGATGTCCCATGTACAAATATTTCTTTAGTATTAGTGATTTCATCTTCACTAATCCATTTAAATATTTTTTCAAAGTATTCTAATGGTACTTCTTCTAACTTACTTGGCAATCCTTCTAGAGCAAAATAAGCAACTGCTAGTACATTGAACCCTCTAGATGCAAGTGGAGCTGCCATGAGTTCTAAAGCATCTAAATTTCCATCAGAACCCCCTAAAACTAAAATTGTTTTATTACTAGAGTTTTGTTTATAAAATAATTTTCCTATAAATTCATCAGATATATCTTTTGTGATAATATCTTCTGTTTTGAACAATCTCTTCAACTTAACTTCTTTCCTTTCAATATCAGATTCAAATATCATATTCATGATTATTGGTTTATCAATAGATATATTTTCTGCAAAATTTTCACCTTCAGTTTTTGATTTTTTCAGAGAATATATTAACCCCATGCAGTCAGTAGTTTTATAAGTCCCTTCTACAGGTTCAATTGAATCTAAATCCACTTCTCCTTTTTCATTTGAATAAAATACCCCATAAGATGAGAATTCCTCTCCTTTACACCATGGAAATTCCATTTTCATAGATACTCTTAATTTACTATTTGGAATTAAGCCTGAAACTATAACTTTAATTTTATCATCTACAAGTGATTCTGCATTGTATATATTTACTTTCATAATTGATTCCTCCATGTAATAATTATTGCTCATGATTTATATATTTGAAATAGCTTTCTTTAGCAAGCTATGAATAATCCAAATATAAGACATCATGTTGACTATTTCATTATATCAACTCGAACCAATTTAGTCAATATATTGTCTTTTCTATTTACTTAAAATTATTTTAGTAATATGAGCTATTCGTAATTTAAAATTTTGCTTATATTGAGTGATAGAAAAAATAAAACCACTCCTTTAAAGAAATGGTTTTATCTAGAAAATATAAATTATTTTTTAGTAAGCTTAATAAGTATTTTTTATTTAAAATTTTAGTACAAACATGTATTTCTTTATTTATAAATTTTACAAAACTTATGCATTGGCAAAAGTGTATATGGCATTAACCCTTGCTATATATAGATTTTCATCACTACAACCAATATATTTAGCATACTTTTCAATCTTCTCTCTTGCATTTTCAGCATCACTTTCATCGCTCTCTACTAGTTCATTTATATAAAGGTCCATTAAAGAAGCCTTATATTCTTTTATATTATATCCTAAAAATTCAGTTAATCTTTCAATCTCCTTACTAAAATCTCCATCTTCCTTTACCAAAAACTCGTATACATCTTCTCTATATGGATTTAATGTTATTATTTGTTTTACAACCTTACACTCATCTGCTTTTCCAATAAAACCATCTTTGTAATTATTAAACAAGGCATTAGATTTTTTTATAGATTCTTCATCAATATAAGAATGGACTTCACTGACTCTATTTTCTATAAGCGCATCTATTACAGCATAATGAATTTTGAAACAATCATTATACAAATAATTGCTCATTTTTTTTACTGTAGATTCTATTTCTAAAAAATTTGCATGATTATTTTTTTTATTCTTATTTGGTATGATAAAAGTTTTATTTAAGTTATTAAAAAGCCTTTTAAAATCTAAATATTTTTCACAATAAACACTTTTAAAGGTATCAATATCTATAGTTATAATTCCAAAACTCACTATAGTCTCGATTCCTTTCTTAAAAGATTCCTCTATATATTTTTCTCCTAGATTTAGACCTCTATCTGATATTTGTTTTAGATTTTGAAAATTATTTAAACAATCTCTCTCAAAGTTTTTAGAAATTTCTAAAGCATACAATTTAAAAATTTTTCTTATCTTATTATAATTATTTTTTGTATCATCAAACCTGATAATAGCTCCATTTACATCAAATGTAATCATTGAGTTTTAACCTCCCCCATTAGTTTCATCAATAAAATAAATTTAATATAAACTTTATAATCATAATATTAAACTTATTTCTACTATAATTATTAATTTGATGATGAAAGCCATTTTCCTTCTAAATAAAAAATTTGTCTAAAGTTTTTAAAAAAATTAGACAAACTTTAAGTTTTTAATCTCTAAATTACTCCAAATACACCAAATAATATTGGTATAAATATGGCTGGTAATAGATTTGCTACTTTTATATTTGTTAGCTTAAGTACATTTAAACCAAGTCCTATAATTAATAAACTTCCTGCAGCTGTCATTTCTGTAACTACAGGGTCACTTAAAAATCCATTTAAAAATGATGCCCCTAAACATATAATACCTTCATATAAAAATACAGATACAGCAGAAAACATTACACCTATACCTAAAGAAGCTGTAAATATAACAGAAGCTATCCCATCTATTACTGATTTTACAAATAAAGTATCATGGCTTCCTGTAAGTCCACTTTCTAACGAACCAACTACTGCCATAGCCCCTATACAAAATAATAAACTAGATGATATAAAACCTTCAGCAATAGAATCCTTTTTATTGCCTTTAGAAAACCTACTCTGCAAAAATGCCCCTAATTTATTTACCCATTTATCAATATCTATTAACTCTCCTATTAAAGCTCCTAAAGCTATAGATATTATTGTCACTAGTGTATTCTTTCCTTCTAGTGCTCCTGATATCCCTATATATAATACACATAGGGCAATTCCGTTCATTATAGTATCACTTACTCTTTGAGGTAAGCCACCTTTGATTATAAAACCTACTATACACCCACCTGCGATTGCTAGACTATTTGCTATTACTCCAAACATTTTTTCTCCCCTCGATTAGTTAATTAAATTTTGCTTAAGTTCATTAAAAACTTAAATGTCAATGATTTGTAGTGGATATTCCAAATATTCCAAAAATTTTTCAAATCCTTTTTTTGATATATTTACAGTTTTAGTATTTATATTTGGATGAAAATTTAAATACTCTTCTTTAATTACATCCTCATCTATGTAAAGCTCTACTTTTCTTTCTGTATCATTCACTAATGAAAAAGGATTTACACTTCCAGGAAGAAGTTTAAGTACATTGTATAATCTTTCAGGCGAAGCAAATGATAACCTAGAACTTCCTATTTTTTCTTTAACTGAATTTAAATCAACATGTTTATCCCCTCTAACTACAATTAGATAGTATTTGTTTCCTTTAGCATTTCTTAAAAATAAATTTTTACACTGACATCCTTTTGTTATATCATTTAAAATTACTAACTGCTCTGCTGTATATACAGCTTCATGTTCTACTACCTCATATTTAATATTTAACTTATCTAAAATATTGTATATTTTAGTTTCATTTAAATTTACTTCAGTTGCATCTGATAATTCTGTTATTTTATCTTTTACATCACTCATCATGCTATATTCTCCTTTAATACTTTGTATATTACACTTCTCCTGTTTTATAGTAAATATTATTCTACTATGGCTATTGCTCTTACTGGAGCACCATCAGCGTCATTATACTTAAATGGAGCTGCTATAAATAGAAATCTTTCTGGCACAGCTTCTAAATTTGTAAGATTCTCTATTATTATTTTACCTTTTTCAAATAAAATGTGATGTACCTTAAAAGCTGATGTGTCGTATCTATCTACAGATAACATATCAATTCCTATTCCCTTTAGATTACTATCAGCTATATAGTTTGCAGCCTCTTCTGTTAATGTAGGATAACCTACATAATATTGCTTTTTATCCCAAAACTTTGACCAACCTGATTTAAATATTATAAACTCACTACTTTTTATTTCATCTTCATATTTTTTTAGATATTCTAATTCTATGTTTTTGCTTCCTTGCTCAAGTTCTAATACATAAGCCTTACCGACAAAATTTTCTATATCCAATGTATCTAAGGATTCACCTTTAGTATACATATGTTTTGGTGAATCCATATGAGTTCCATTGTGAGAAAATACACTGATTAATGTTTCTTGATATCCATTTTCTTCAATAATAGCTACTTTTTTTATATCTGGTCTATTAGTCTCTGCATATACAGGCATATCATTATGTGTCACATGAGTTAAATCAAAAACCTTCATTTTTTATACCCCCTATGTTTTATTTTCTATTATATACCTAAATCCACTTTATTTCTATTGGATTTTATCCTATTATTGCCAAATTAGTATATACTTTTTATAAAATTTAATGGATTCATAGAAAAATCTTGAAAAGAATTATCAGTAAATATAACATCTTCTCCTAAAAAACGCTTATATCTTCTTTCTTCTTTTTTTAAAGTAATCCTTTGTTTTTGTGAATGATTATTAAACACCATTATTTTAAGAGGTGTTTTTCCACCATTTGTTTGTACTCTTTTTAACATATATTTTATATGCATATCAGCCTCTGGAAATGAATACCCACAAAATACCAGAAGGTCAGCCTCTCTCAAAGTTTTTTCTGTCTCATTCCAAACATTACTTAAAAATATATTTGACATATTCTTAAAATATGTTGGTGGAACTATGATTGGTTCTGTCAGTTCTCCACACTCCAAACATTTTGTTTCTGAACTATTTTCAATTAGTTTCATAACACCACCTTCATGTGGTGTAAGAGTTAAACTGTTGCAAATAGGACAGTAAAGCCAGTTCAATGAACCATGTATCTTATAGAGTTTAATTAATGGTTCTTTTGGTTTTCTCCAGTTTAATTCTTCCTTAAAATTAGTAAATTCTACACCATAATCAAGCATAATAGGCAAATCATTTTTATCTCTTAAGCCAGTAACTGTATTGTCTATATGTATATCATAATTTGCACTAATAAAAGTTGTATCAAGGAGTAAATCATTTTGTAAAAGATTTTCAACTAAAAGTTTGTGATATTTATTATCTGTTCTAGGTGTATTATGAATTGCTTCAGCCATCAATAGTATTAAATACTGTCTTAAAAAACGTATACTATCACTTCTATTATTTAAATTTTCAAGTCCAAAATTTCTAAAGGCTTCTCTTCTTTGTTCTGCTAAATCTAAAAGCCCTAAAACTTCTTCAAATGTTGGAAAATTTGCATTATCTAGATTATCTTTTCTTATGTCAATATTAAACATTTGTTTAAAAAAGGCATACAATTCTCTATTCATATCAGTATCATAATTTTTAGGTTTTAATTTCTTAAAGTATTCACTAAATAATTTATTTTGAATGGGTAAATTTTCTGCAGCTGAAGCTCCTGCTCCCAAAAATATAGCTATTTTCATATAATTCCTCCTATATAAACATTACTATTATTTTTTATATCTATTAAATATTTATCTTATTAACTTATTTAATAATACAACAATAAAGCTGTCTTTTACTAGAAAAAATCCTATTACAAGACAGCTTTATATTTATATTTAAATCTTTAATAATTCATAAATAGAAAGAGCATATATTTGAGCAGCTTTTACAATATCCTCTACTATCAAATGTTCATTAGCTTGATGCTCAGTTTCTGGTTTCCCTGGGAAAATAGCTCCAAAGGCAACACAATTGTCTAAAGCTCTTGCATAAGTTGCTCCTCCAGATGAAAGAGGTGTTCCATCAAGACCAGTTTCCTCTTCATATACTTTTCTCAATGTTTTAACAAGAAGTGTATCTTCTGGAACATAAATTGAATCTAAGAAATCATATTCTTTATAATCTAAATTATATTTATCTGTTATTTTCTTTAGTTCTTTTACAAAATCATCTTTTTTATATGTTACAGGAATTCTTACATCAATTCCAGCAAATTCTTTTTTACTATCAATAGTTACTTTACCTATATTTACTGTTAATTTTCCTGATACATCATCCTTGCAATTAGGAACTATATTGTTTCCATTAGCATCTTCACCAATAACTTCTGCTAAAAACTTAATTATATTAGAATCTATTCCTATATTATTAAGAGCTATACAAAGTCTAGCTACTGCATTTATACCAGTATCACTAGCTGCTGAATGAACACTTTTTCCTATTATACATATTTTATTGCCTTCAACAGTGTATTCAAAACCTAATTTATCTAATTCTTTTTTTAACTTATCAGAATATTTTCCAATATAAACTGCTTTTCCTGGAACTGCATTTAAAGCCTTCCCAACTGATAATTCTATATCACTTTTACTCTCACATGTTAAATGAACTTGTAAAAGACCTTTTTCTGCATTTGTTATTGGAAATCTAGAATCAGGAGTAAATCCATAGTCTGGTACTTCTTCATTATTTTCTTTGTATTTATTTATACATCTCCAAAGATTTTCTTCATCAGCTCCAAAAATGAATCTTATTCTCTTATTTAAATCTATATTTAAATCCATAAGAGCTTTTACTGCATAAATTGCTGATATTGTAGGTCCTTTATCATCTTGTGTTCCTCTTCCATATAACTTACCATCTTCTAAAACACCTTCAAATGGTGGATAATTCCAGCTTTCTAAGTCACCTTCTGGAACTACATCAACATGACCAAGTATACCTATCATTTTTTCACCTTGTCCTATTTCTGCATAGCCATAATATCCATCTTTATATACTGTTTTAAACCCTAAAGATTTACATAAGTCTAAAATACCTCTTAAAGCCTTATCTATATTTTCTCCAAATGGGAAATTTTTAGTTGGCTCAGATATAACACTAGGTATTTTTACACTTTCTTGTATTGAAGAAATCATTTCATCTTGTAGAGAACTTACTTTTTCTTTAATTTGTTCTTTCATAATTATCACCCTTCAATTCTCATCATAATATACTAGTAAATATTTTGACCTTTTAAAAGAAAAATATGCTTACTTTTTTAGTTTTTTTATAAATTCAATTGCTTTTAAAGTACCCATTTTAGAGTGGTCAAATGTAAGCCCTCCTTGGAAGTAAACATTATAAGGAGGTCTTATTGGAGCATCTGCACTTAGTTCTATAGAAGAACCTTGTATAAATGCTCCTGCTGCCATTATAACTTCACTTTCATATCCAGGCATATCCCAAGGTACAGGTTTAACATAAGAATCAACTGGAGCAGCTTCTTGTATTCCTTGGCAAAAACTTATGACTTCATCAGCATTATTAAGTCTAATACACTGAATAATATCACTTCTTAAATCATCATGTTTTGGCAATACATCATATCCTAATTTTTCAAAAGCTCTTGAACAAAATATAGCTCCCATCACAGCTTGAGATACTACATAGGGTGCTAGGAAAAATCCTTGAAGAACATTTCTAGTAGTTCCAAAAGTAAGACCACATTCTTTACCTATTCCAGGAGAAGTCATTCTATATGATATAAGCTCAATTAAATCCTTTCTACCAGCTATATACCCACCTGTTAATGCAAGTCCACCTCCAGGATTTTTTATTAGAGAACCAGCCATAACATCTGCTCCAACATCAGTTGGCTCTTTAGTATCTAGAAACTCACCATAACAGTTATCAACCATTACTATAACTTCTGGTTTAACAGATTTTATTACATCAATGGCTTCTTTTATATCACTAATTGAAAGTGATTTTCTCCAAGAATACCCTTTTGACCTTTGTATCATAACAAGTTTAGTTTTATCATTTATTTTTCTTTTAATTCCTTCTAAATCTAAATTTCCATCTTCTAAAAAATCTACATCATCATATGTAACACCATATTCTTTTAAAGAGCCTTTTTCTTCTCTTATACCTATAACACCCTCTAAAGTATCGTATGGTCTTCCAGTAACAGATAGAATTTCATCTCCTGGTCTGACTATTCCTTGTATACATAAAGTGAGTGCGTGTGTTCCATTTACAATTATTGGTCTTACAAGAGCATCTTCTGTATTAAAAACTTTTGAATAAATTTCCTCTATTTTTTCACGTCCAATATCATTATATCCATATCCTGTAGTCCAATTAAAATGCATGTCACTTAATTTAGATTCTTGCATAGCTTTTAAAACTTTATATTGATTGTATTCTCTTATTTCTTTTATTTCCTCAAACTTATATTTTATATCTTCCATTATTTCTTGTGATAATTTAAAAGTATCATCATCTATCCCATAGTAACCTTTCAATAATTCTTTTGTCTCATTAAGCATTTTATCACCTGTCTCTTTGTTATTTTATTTAAACATATCAAAGGAGACTATTTTACTAAAACAAATAAATTGTAGTTTATAAGTTAGCATAAGTCTCCTTTTAATTATCTTAAATTAAATTAGTTATCTATTGTTATTGTTGTTATTATTTTGATTTTGATTAGTTAAATTAATATATTTACCAGGTTGTATAGTCGAAACAGCATGTTTATAAATCATGTTTTGTTGTCTATTGTCCCCTTCTATCAATATTATATAACTGTCAAATCCTTTTACAAGCCCTTTGACTTGAACTCCATTGACTAAATATATAGTAACAGGTATCCTTTCTTTCCTAGCATTATTTAAAAACAAATCTTGTAAATTTAAAACTGTATTTTTCATTAGATTTGTACCCTCCCAAGATTAAATTGAACATCTAAAATATTCCTATCTTATATTCTATATAAGTTATGATAAATTTTCAATATGAAGTTGTATACTTAAAAATTTATATATATTATTTTATAGAATTTTTAATATATATAATTATTTCATTTTTTAATAAATCTATATCTTCATATTTATCCAAATCAAACCATTTTGCTGTTTCATATCTTTTAAACCAAGTTATCTGACGTTTTGCATACCTTCTAGAATCCCTTTTTATTATTTCAATGGCCTCTTCATATGTATATTCTCCATCTAGATACTTCAATATCTCTTTGTATCCTATACCTTGCATTGATATCATATCTTTTTTAAATCCCATATTTAGGAGTTTTTTAACTTCTTCAACCAAACCACTCTCTATCATGATATCGACTCTCATATTTATTCTTTCATACAAATGCTCTCTATCTCTATTCAAAACTATTATTATAGGTTGATAATCGTCATTAAATTTTAAGTCACTTGAAAAATCATTCATTTTATTACCACTTAAACAAACTTCAAGTGCTCTTATAACTCTCTTTGTATTGTTTTTATGAATTCTATCAGCAGCTTCTTCATCAAGTGATTTTAATCTATCATGCATGTAATCTATTCCATTCTCAAGAAGTTGTTTTTGAAGTTCTTTTCTTAATTCATTATTAGCATCAGATTTTGCAAAATCCATATTGTATATTAAAGAATTGAGATAAAGACCTGTTCCTCCAGTCACTAAAACACACTTTCCCTTTTGATTTATTTCAGATATATATTTTTTTGCCCTTTGTTGAAATTCTGAAACTGAAAATGGATAGTCAGGTTTAACCTCATCTATAAGATAATGCTTTACTCCTTGCATTTCCTCAGATGTAACTTTTGCACTTCCAATATCCATATATTTATATATTTGCATAGAATCTGCTGAAATTATCTCTGCATCCATATCTTTTGCTAACTTTATTGACAAATCAGTCTTTCCAACAGCAGTTGGACCTGTAAGTATTATAAGTGGTATTTTTTTCATAACATTCCTTTCCATATATTTTAAATATCCAAAATATTTTACATAATTCTTTTAAACATTTTTTCTATTTCGGTCTTAGAAATTTCAACCATTATAGGTCTGCCATGAGGACACGTAAATGGATTCTCACAATTTTCTAATTGTTCCAATAAGCTTTTTATCTCAATATCATATATTTTATCATTTGCTTTTATAGCAGACCTACATGCCATAGATGCAAATCTCTCACCTTTTAAATCATAATTACTTGTAATCTCATCTATATTATCAATTATTTGAAGTATAAACTTTTCAGTTTCTGGAATTCCAAATATAGTTGGAACACATCTTATCATTACATGATTGTTGCCAAAAACTTCTAATTCGAAACCAAATTTCATAAATAACTCTAAATTATTTTCAATTTGAAGCATATCTACATTTGATACTTCAAGAATTACTGGGTCTAAAAGTATTTGCATATTGATATCTTGTCTATAGAACTTATCCATATATCTCTCATACAAAACTCTTTCATGTGCAGCATGTTGGTCTAACAAATACATAGAATCATCTTTACTTAGAATTATATAAGTATTAAATACGACTCCAATTACAGAATATCCATATAAAGAAAATCTTTGTTTTGAATTAGTTAAATATTCCTCTTGGCTGTCTTTAATACTTCTTTCTAAATAATTACTATCTTCATTTTTAGAACTATCAATTTGTTTAGGCCTATCAACTTGAAATTCTTCTTGTATATTGTCATTTACAACCTCTTCTTCTAAAGAGCCCGTATTTTTTAATTCATTTTCTATATTTGCATTTAAAACTTCGCTTACAGAAGGAAATTCGTCTATTGGTTTTTCACTTGATAAACTTACAACTTCAATGAATTCATCTTTCTCTTTAGTTGTATTATTATTTTTTGAATTAGCTTCAATGAAGTTCTTATTTTTAAATTCATAATCTGTACTTTTTTCTCTACTATTGATAGCAATTCGAGGCTGCGTTTTTTTATCATTATATGTAGCATACTTTCCAATAAGATTAGAATGTATTAATTTAACTTTTAAAAAATCTCTTAACTCTATATACACTTCTTGTTCTTTTTCAAATTTAACTTCAAGCTTATTAGGATGTATATTTACATCAATACCTGCTGGGTCTACTTCTATATTTAAAAAACAAACAGCATGCTTACCTATTGGAATTATAGACTTATAACTTTCAGTTATTGCATCTATAATTATTTTACTTTTTACAAATCTTTTATTTATATAGATATGTTGCAAGTTTTTATTGGAACGATAGATGTTATTATTTCCTATATATCCATCAATTTTAAAGTTATTGCATTTAAATTCTATATTTATTAGGTTTTCCGTTATTTCTTTTCCATATATACTCCTAATAGTATTTATGAGCTTTCCATCACCTGGTGTATTTAACATTTGTTTATTATTATTTGTATATTTAAATTGGATATTAGGATTGCCTATTGCAAGCTTATTTATCAAATCACTTATGTTTATGGTTTCAGCATGGGTAGATTTCAAAAATTTCTGTCTTGCTGGTGTATTAAAGAAAATCTCTTTTATAATGATTGTTGTACCATTAGTGGAACCAATTGGCTCCTTTGAAACTATTTTTCCACCTTCTACAAATATTTTAGTTCCAACCATTTCATCTTTGGTTTTAGTAATCATTTCTAATTTTGATATAGCTGAAATAGATGCTAATGCTTCTCCTCTAAATCCAAGAGAGTACAAATCATATAAATCATCAATTTTTTTAATTTTACTAGTAGCATGTCTTAAAAATGATTTCTCAACTTCGCTTGAAGGTATTCCTATTCCATTATCTGTGATTTTAATTAAGGTTTTTCCTCCATCAATGATATCTATAGAAATCTTATTTGCACCTGCATCAATAGAATTCTCAATTAATTCTTTTAATGCAGAAGACGGTCTTTCTACTACTTCTCCTGCTGCTATTTTATTTATAGTCAAATCATCTAGGATGTTAATTATATTTTTCATTTTTACACCTCTAAGATTTTATTTCTTTTGCTTTTTTTTGAAGACTGTAAAGAGAATTTATAGCATCTAATGGAGTCATATTTAAAATATCTAAGTTTAAAATTTCTTCTGACAATATATCTCTCTTTACACTATCAAAAGATATTTGAGTTAGTGCTAATTCCTTTACAGAATCTTCTTTATCAATTTCTTCTTTACTATCCTTTTTCTTCATTGAAATAACTTCATCGTTTAACGTTTTAAACTTAGAATTTAGTTTATCATAATCCTTTTTCATGTGTTTATAATCTTTTACTATAAGCTCATGCTCTATTTTTAGAGATTCGTATTTATTTTTAAAATTGCTCTGATTTACCTTAAGTAGTTCTTCATCTAAATCATTATTAATCACAATAGTTTTTTCTTTATCTCCATTTATTGCTACACTGTTATAAACATGATTTTTTTCTAAATCCTTAAGTATATATTTTGCTCTATCTATGACTTCATCTGGCAATTTAGCTAATTTAGCAACATAGATTCCATAACTCTTATCTGCACCTTGAGGAATTATTTTTCTTAAAAATATTATTCCCTCTCCATCTTCTTTAACTGCTATTGAATAATTTTTAACCTCTTTAAATTCTTCTTCTAAATCAGTAAGTTCATGATAATGTGTTGCAAATAGTGTCTTACATCTAATATTCTTTTGAATATATTCTACTATTGACCATGCTAAACTTATACCATCATAAGTACTAGTTCCACGTCCTATTTCATCTAAAATAACTAAGCTTCTTTCAGTAGCATTTTTTAATATAAGAGATACCTCATTCATCTCTACCATAAAAGTAGATTGTCCTTGAGATAAATCATCACTAGCCCCTACTCTTGTAAATATTCTATCTAATATCGGTACATTAGCATATTCTGCTGGAACAAAAGATCCTATATGTGCCATAAGTGCTATTATAGCAGTTTGTCTCATATATGTTGACTTACCAGACATATTAGGTCCAGTTATTATGTTAATGATGTTTTCTCCACGATTTAAATATGTATCATTTGGAACAAAATTTTCTTCACCTACTATATTTTCAACAACTGGATGTCTACCATTTCTTATATCGAGTTTATTATTTTCGTTTATCTGTGGTTTTATATAGTTGTTTATGTGAGCAACTGTTGCCAAAGATACAAAAACGTCTATATTAGCTATAATCTTAGCTACTTTTTGTATTCTGTCTATATTTTTATATATAGTATCTCTTATACTTACAAATATCTCATATTCTAGAGATTTAATTTTCTCTTCAGCATGTAGTATCTTTTCTTCTATTTCTTTTAACTCTGGAGTTATATATCTTTCTGCATTACTAAGTGTCTGCTTTCTTATATATGTCTCATCTAGTTTTGCTTGTTTAAAGTTAGCCTTTGTTATTTCTATATAATATCCAAATACTTTATTAAATCCTATTTTTAATGATTTAACTCCCGTCTTTTCTCTTTCTCTATTTTCTATTTCTTTTATAAGAAAAGCACCATTTTTAGAAATATCCCTCAATTCTTTAAGTTCATCACTAAAATCAGACTTAATTATATTCCCATCTTTTATAGTTATTGTAGGTTCTTCCAAAATGGCTTCATCTATTAAACTGTATATATCATCCAACTTGTCCATTTCTGATACATACTCTTTTAATCTATTTGCATTTGATAAGTCTATTGTGTCTTTTAGATTTGGTAATTTTTCTACTGAATTTTTTAAGTGAACTAATTCTTTTGGTGTTACTCTTTCAAATGCTATTTTCCCACATATTCTTTCTATATCATATATATTTTTAAGTATATCATTTAAATCTTCTCTTAGTATAAAATCATCTTTTATTTCTTCTATTACATTTAATCTATTTTCAATTTTAGGTTTATTTATCAGAGGCTCTTCTACATATTTTCTTAGAAGTCTTCCTCCCATCGCAGTAGATGTTTTGTCTAAAACATGTAATAGTGAACCTTTCTTTTTATTTCCTCTTATAGTCTGAGTAAGTTCTAAATTAGTTCTAGTAAACATATCTAAGACCATATACTCTGATGAATTGTATATATTTATATTATTAATATTGGATGTTATCTGCTTTTGAGTGTTATATATATAGTTTAGAAGAATTGATAAACTCGATTTTATAAGACCCTTATCATCAAACTTTAATTTTTGTAGATAAACCTCTGGAAAATACTCTTTTAATATATTTATATCTAAATAGTTTTCGCTAAAACTTTCATTTATGTATATGTTGCTTACAGTAGCTATATCTCTAAGTTTTTCTATAAAATTCAAATCATTTATAATTATTTCTGTAGGATGAATTTTTGCAATTTCTTCTATTACTTTATCTTCATTCAGACAAGTTGCATTAGCTTCTCCTGTACTTATATCTACATAAGTTAAACCTATATTGGTGTCATCCTTATATAAAGATAATAAATAATTATTTTTTTTATTTTCAAGTAAATTTCCATCTAGAACTGTTCCAGGAGTAATAACTCTTATTACCTCTCTCCTAACAATTCCTTTTGCAGTAGATGGGTCTTCCATTTGCTCACCTATTGCTACTTTATATCCATTTTCTACTAACTTTGATATATATGAATTGGCTGAGTGAAATGGTACTCCACACATAGGAGCACGTTCTTCTAAACCACAGGCTTTCCCTGTTAATGCTATTTCAAGAGCTTTTGAAGCTACTAATGCATCTTCAAAAAACATTTCATAAAAATCTCCCAATCTAAAAAACAGTATACAATCTTTATATCTATTTTTTACTTCAAGATACTGTTTCATCATAGGAGTTAATTTATTCATATCTATTTGCATTATTAAACCTCCTTCTTTTCTAATTAAATATTATATCATAGTACTTGATTATTATTAACATAATATATAAAATTTTGACGTATAACTAAAAAACAATCCAAAATGCTGATTGCACTTTGGATTGTTAAGTTTAATAATCACTAGGTAAAAACGTATAGAATTTTATAATAAAGATATTATCTCTTTTTTCAGTTTAATAACATTCTCAAGATTATCTTCATTTATATTTCTATTATCTATGATAAATTCTTTTTTTACTATTGATGGTTTTTTTGAAATAACATAAATTCTATTTGATAGCATTATAGCTTCATCAATATCATGAGTTATAAGAAGTATCGTTGAATTTACTTTTTTCTTAACTTCTAAAAGCCATTTTTGCATAGATGTTTTAGTTAATGAATCGAGTGCACCAAAAGGTTCATCTAAAAGCATTATGTCATTAGAATTTATAAAAGTTCTCAAAAAATTAGCTCTTTGTCTCATACCTCCAGAAAGCTCTGATGGATATTTATACTCATACCCTTCCAAACCAAAAACCTCAAAGTAGTGTTTTACCATAGACCTAGCTTTGCTCTTTTTTTCTTTTTTTAGTGCCAATGGAAGAGACACATTATCTATTATAGTTTTATATGGTAAAAGTAAATCTTTTTGATACATGTAGCTATAATTACCGTTTATGTTTACCATACCACTATTATAGTCTGTCAATTGAGTTATAATATTAAAGATAGTACTTTTTCCACATCCGCTTGGTCCCAATATAGAAACAAATTCGCCTTCATAAACATCAATACTTATATCTTTTAAAACATCTACATCTTTATATGTCTTTGATACATTTTCTATAGATATTTTTACCTTTTTATTGTGGTAAGAATTCATTTGTGTAAGCATCACTTGCCTTCATATCCTTATCTATTAATTTATATTCTTTTAAGAATGATGTATAGTTATTCCATACACTATCTTTCATTTCTCCCCATCTTGGTGCATCATCTTTATATTTACTTGCTAAATATTCTTGACTTTTTATTGCTAATTTTTCATCTACCTCAGGAGCATGCTTTACTAAAATTTTTGCAGCATCTTCAGGATTTTTTATTGCATACTCATAACCTTTTGTTGTAGCTTTTAAGAATTTCTTAGCAAGTTCTGGGTTGTCTTTAAGTACAGTCTCATTAGAAATTATAAGTGGTGTATAATAATCTAATCTTTCATCTAGGTCTTTTACTGGTATAAAGTTTAAATCATAATCAATTAAATTAGCTTTAACTACATCCCAACCTTCAAATATCCATGCAAAATCTACAGTTTTCATAGCTGCAAAGAAATCATCTTGACCAGTATTAACTATCTTTAATTTATTAAAGTCAGCTCCATTTTTATTCATAACTGCTTTAAAAACAGCTTCTTCTGATGGAGAACCCCAACCTCCATAAGTTTTTCCTTCAAAATCTTTTGCTGTAGTTATGTTTTTTTCTTTTGGAGATGCAAATCCAGAAGTATTGTGTTGTATAACAGTAGCTACAGCTTTTATTGGAAGTGGGTCTTCACTAGTTTTTGCGTAAGTAACTTGTTCTTGATAACTTATACCAAAGTCAGCCTTTCCTGTTGCTACTAAAGTCTCAGCTCCACTTTCAGGTGGTTGTACTATTTCAACATCCAAGCCTTCTTCTTTATAATAACCTTTATCAAGCGCCACAAATAATCCAGTATGATTAGTATTTGGTGTCCAATCAAGTACAACAGTCACTTTTTTAGAAGAAGTATCTTTACTATTTTTTTTGTCTTTATCACTATTATTTCCAGAAGAACATCCAGTTATTGTTGCTAATGTAAGAGCACTTACTAAACCTAATATTCCTAATTTTTTGAAATTCATAATATCCTCCCTCAAGTACATTTAATCTTCTAATCTATGTTTTATAACAACTTTTTTTATAGCTTGTACAATTCCTACAAATATTAAGCTAAATATAACTACTAATATAGTAGATGCAAATACTTTATCAAGTGCATATGCACTTTTTGACCTTAGCATATAAACACCAAGACCTTTAGTTCCACCTAACCACTCTGCAACAGTTGCTGCCATTACAGCATAAGTAGAAGATATTTTAAGTCCAGAAAAAAATTTATCCATTGACATAGGAAATTTGAGATGAATAAAAGTATTAATCTTATTTGAATTCATAGTCTTAAACAAATTTAAATAATCTTTATCAATATTCTCAATACCATCTACAAAACTTATTAATATAGGGAAAAAACACGTAAGTGTTACCATCAATATTTTTGGCATTGTTCCAAAGCCAAACCAAATCATAAAAAGTGGAGCTATTATTATTGTAGGTATCATTTGAGTCACTAACATAATAGGATAAAGACATTTTTTTATTATCAATACAAAATCCATTAATATTCCAATTATTAAAGATATTATTATCGCAACTATAAAGCCAAATATTGCTTCCCCTATAGTAACCATGGCATGCATGGATAAATTTTGATAATCTTTAAAAAATACGTTAATTATATCTATTGGTGTAGGCAGTATATATTGAGGAACTCTTAAAACTTCTACCACAGATTGCCAAAAAATAAGTATAAACAAAAATGTTGCTATTGGATATATACTATTTTTGACTTTATCTATGATTTCTAAGTTTATCATCTATAGTTAAACCCCCAGCTTTTTCATCTACTCTAGCTACTGTTATAACTCTTTCACATCCAAGATTAAAAGGGATTTTATGTACTTTTTTTAGTAGTTCAAAAACTTCATCAAAATCACCTTCAACAGTAGTACTCATTGCTCCTATTTCACATTTAAGACCACTGTTTTCAATTTCTGCTATACAAGCATCTACTACTTTATACATTTCTTCTTCACCTTTGTAAGGTCTTAGTGGCATTACTGCTATGTCTGCAATTACCATTTAAATCACTCCTTTTAAAATAATTAATACCTACTAGGTATATTTTGTTTTTTATTAAAATATTTTATAGATAAAAACATAGTATATTTAAATAAAATAAAAGTCTTATCCAAAATAGGATAAGACTTATTTTTATCTTTACTGGTCTCCCTACACTGGCATTATCCAAACAGGTTCAAAGGGTCGAGATAAAATCTCCTCTCAGCATATTAGCTCCCCGAAATATATTATATCTTTTCTACTTGATTATACTACACTTATCATATTTTAACAAATTTTTTATTTATATCATATATTTTATTTGTATTAAAATTTACAAAACTACTATAGTAGTTTATGATTTATTGTCTTTATTCTCACTAATTTTGTAAAATTTCAATAACCATCTTTGATTTACTATAGCTTTATTCTGTTAATGCTATTATTTTTGATATAATAGATTTTTATACACATATATTTATTATCTATACTCTTTTTAATATATTGAACACTTCCTGTTGATTAATTTTGTGCTACTTCATCAATATAATTCAAATAGATTAATAATATAACTTTACAGTTCCTTTTACACAACAAGCTTTATTACATAATTTACTTGTATGTTTTATTTTTAAAGGACAAAATAACTTTTATATTTAATTTTTTTAGTTTATATATTGAAAAATAAAACGTTTTCCTGTAATATTATAATCGTAGAATAAAACTAACTAGGCAAAACTAGAGAAATTTAGTGACGCAAAGCTATAGGGACTAACACTTATAAAATAAGTTATGTCAGCCAGTTGCCAAAAAGATATTTTCTTTTTGTTTTTTATGAAAGTTTTTTAGGGGGATAAATAATATATGTTTATGAATAAAATAGATAGATGTACACATATACTAACTGCCTATATATGTAGTTCATATGACTACTGTAATTTTATAGATACGCAGTTAAACGATTTTATACTAGAGTATGGTGAAAATGTTGTGGAATCTTGTTTACATCAAGTGATGGTATTGGTAAGTAAGTATAATTAAATGGATTTTATTTTCTAGAAAACCCTTTTTAGTTTTATCTACATTTTAAATGTATTATTGATATAAAATTGATAAAAAAAAGATATCATTTGTATAATCATGTTGCTCAATTTCCTTATGAGTATGCCCTGCTACTATCGCATCAATTCCATCAACTTCTTTAGCTAGTTCTTGTATTCTATTACCTGGATTTTTAGGCTTTTTAGGTTTTTCTCCACTATGTACTATGGCTAATAGTATATCTGGATTTTCTTTTTCTTTTATTTCCTTCACCCATTTTTTAGCATCATCTATCATATCATTCATATATAAATCCTGGTATGTAGCCATATCTTTTAAATCTCTGGACTTAGCCTTAATTTTATTTTCGTTTTCATCAAAATCCCATCCTTCTCCGACTTCTTTGATTGTAAGACCAAGTATACCAAGCTTAACTTCACCATATTTTGTTTCAATTGTATTTATTGTGTAAGGTTTAACATAACTTGAACTGTTACTATTATATGTATTTACAGATAAAACTTCTATATTTTCACTATTAAATTCATTTATCATTTTATCTAAATTTTTTTTAGAGCTAGAAACAAACTCATGATTACCAAGCACTACTGCATCATATTTAACTTCACTCATTTGTCTAACTATAGGTACTTCTTTTTTAATTACTTCATCTTTTTCGTAAGCATCTCGAGCCTCACTAAGATATTGCTCCATTGCTCCTAAACCATCCGAATCATAAAAATCTCCTGCATCTACTAATGTTATATTAGAGTCTTTTTTTCTTTCTTCGTTTATTTTTTCAGCTACATTATAGGTAACTTCTCCATGTAAGTCTGTAGTTGCTAATATATTGATTTCAGTGATTTTATCATTTTTAGAATTAGTGCAACCTGTCAATATCATTAGAATTGAGATTAAACATAAACTTAATACTTTGGCTTTACTTTTAAAATTCATTTTATCCCCCTATAAAACTTGATATACATAAAGTATAGCAGTTAAACTAACAAACTAATTTACACCAAAATATATATTAGCGTAATTAATAAGCTAATTTATTCTCAATAAATCTCTAAATGTATTATTTAAAATTTACATTACTCATCTGTATTAACCTGTCCTAAGTATTTAAAATTAGAATTCTTATTTTCAATAGTTAATTGTTTTGGTAATGAATAAATTAATGATTTAGAATCAATTATATCTATTTTAAAATATGTAATCAATGATAATAAACATAAAATTAATGCCATTAAATTTCCTGTTTTATTTTTTTCATTAAACATATTAGATACTCTTTTTTTTATATCTGATTTCTTATGCAGTCCAGCTACAAATTTATTTGAAGAATTTAAATCTTTTTTCATTGCACCTATAATAGTCAAAGCATACTCTTTTTTATCTTCTATACTACGATTTTTTAAAACTCTTTCATCACAATAAAGTTCACAATCTAAATCTATAACTTTATCCATAATGTACATAAAAGGATTAAACCAATATACTATTTTTAAGAATAATACTAAATATTTAATATAAATGTCTTTACTCTTAAAATGCATAAGTTCATGTCTAAATATCTATTCAAGTTCTTTTAATTTATAATCATATGGTGGTAAAAGAACACAGAAATTAAAAAATGACGGAGTTTCAACTTCATGAGAATATTTAATCTTTACATTTTTATTTATATTAAGCTCTTTTAATAAACTATCATAAAGATTGTTTATGTCTTCATCATCAACATCATAGGACAAATCCTCTATCAGATTTTTAAGCTTAATATATTTCCATAAAGTAGAAATCAAATAAAATATCGTAACAGTAATCCAAATAGACACTAAAATAATAGTACACAAAGTAGAAATATTGTTAAAACCTTCTAAATTTACCTTATTAATATTGTGTTGATATTTCAATTCATTAAATGCAAAAGTATAATATGTAAATGGTAATAATAGTTTTATAATGACAATAAACCATATATAATAGTTAAATTTTCTACTGAAAGTTTTAAAAATAGTCATTCTAAAAACTAATAAGAGAACTATAAATAAACTACTTACTAAAACGGTTCTAAAAAAATCGTTTAAAATTGAAATCATAAATTTTCACCCCCTTATTCTAGAGTGAATTGTAGAATATTTAAAAAACAAGCACCAATATAAAAATAGCAACAGGACTATGTCTTTCTTAATACAAAGAATTCCTTCATGACACCAGTTAAAAATTCCAATATCTTTTGACAGTTGACATACTTAAATTTAATTAAATAGGATAATGACTTTTAGGTATAGCTTTTCTTTTATCTCTTTTAAGACATAATCGAGTCATCCTCTATTATCAATAAGCATAGTTGGTTTTAATTTTATTCCATCCGAATCTTTTTTTATAAAAATTTAAATACTTCTTTTATATAATTTTGATTGTAACATAGAGCATAACATAATACCACAAGAGCTATTATATAAATAAAGAATACTCAAATATTTTTCATAATTACGCTACAATTGTTAAATGATACAAAAATAGTATAAAAGACTATAAGGATTGTTACAAAGATTTATTCTACATTTGACAGAAAGACACCCAAATATTAGAATTAAAGAAACATATGATTTCTTCATTTTTGGCGGATAAAGCCTATACAAAATAAACTATACAGAATCTAAGGAGATTATTTAAATGAATAAAAAATTAATTGGAATTTTGGCTGGGATGGGCCCAAGGTCAACAGCGCCATTTGTTGATTTAATTATTGATAAATGTCAGTCTCAGTATGGAGCGAGATACGATGAAGAGTTTCCTGAAATTATGATATATTCCTTACCTACTCCATTTTATATTGACCGCGCAATAAATCATGAACTTATGAAAAAAACTATCATTAAGGGTCTAAAAAAACTTGAATCAATTGGAACAAACTTTATTGCGATGCCGTGCAATTCAGCTCATATATATTTTGAAGAATTGAAAGAATCAATAGGTATTCCATTATTAAATATTGTAGAAGAAACTATTAAATATTTACCTGCTACGCCACAAAAAGTAACTCTACTTTCAACAAGTTCAACATTTGAATCTACAATTTATCAAAAAGGTATAACAAAAGCTGGTCATGAATTTATATTTAAAGAAGAATGGCAAAAAAAGATAAATGCTCTTATACAAAACATAAAAACAGATAAGAATAATCCACAAAATATCAATATTTGGAATGAACTTCTAGAAAGTATAAAATTTGAATCTATTGAAAATATAGTGATTGCTTGCACTGATTTAAATGTTGTCTTGGAAAATATACAACCATCAATTAACATTATTGATTCGTCAAAATGTTTAGCAGAGTCAGTTATTAAGAAATATTTAGAGTTAGAAAAATAGAATTTACTCTATTTTTAATTTATAAATATTTTAGATAAATTATTCATAAAAAAGTAAAGCAGTAAGATTATCTTACCACTTTACTTTTTTATAAATACTCACTTTTTTATTTTTGATGATGATTCTAAAATAAAATTCACCTTAATGAGATTGTAAAAATAAAAAAATGAATGTCAGTTAAAATAGAAATATATTTTTCAATTAAAGGTCACAAAATTATTTTATAATACTTTAGTTTAAACATTACTAAACTTAAATACTTTAGTATTTGTTAATACTTGTTAATATATATTTATTGATTTATTATATAATAATATAGATATTACTATATCTTGAATTAGATAAATATAATTACGTATATATTGTTATTGTCAAAATTTAATTCTACATTTTTTTAATAATATTATTTTAGGAGGAAAAAATGATAAACAATATTAAAAATAAATTTAAAGATTACAAACCATATATAAACGGTTATGAAAATATGAAAAGAGCATCTGTATTAATTCCAATAGTAGAAATAAATAACATACATCATATATTATTTGAAGTTCGCTCAAAAAATTTAAAGCATCAACCCAATGAAATTTCTTTTCCAGGTGGAAAAATAGAGTCTAACGAAACTCCTTATGAAGCCGTTATTAGAGAAACATGTGAGGAACTTGGAACTTTTAATGACAATATAGAAGTTATAGCAAGTCTTGACTTACTTATAACTCCTGTAAAATTTATAATACATCCCTACTTAGGATATATAAAAAACATCAATAATTTAAATATAAATAAAGATGAAGTTGACCATACTTTTTTGGTACCTATAAAATATCTTTTAGAAAATCCTCCAAATACCTATAATAATACAGTCAAAGTTTTTCCTGATGAAAATCTTCCATATGGTTCAATTCCAAATCAAAAAGATTATAAGTTTGAAAGTGGAAGTTACCCTGTTCTATTTTATAAATATAAAGATTATGTAATTTGGGGAATAACAGCAAAAATATTAGAAAATTTTTTAAACTTCTTATCAGAATAATACTTGTAATCAAATATTCAAATTTTTATATAAGAAGTTTTTAAAATTTTCTAACTTTAAAATGTTATAATTCTAAAAAAGATAGTAAATTATGTTTTATAATATTTTTTATGCTTGATTATTGTTCAATTATTGTTACACAATTTTTAATACAATTTCAAGCTAAGCACTATGTATTAACACCACATTATAAATAAATTATAATATGATAATATATCTAATAAGATTAATCTATGAAATAAATGATTTTAATGTATGTTTATGGTAAAATATTAATAATTAAGTAAACTGATAAATCAGAGTATCTGGAGGTGCTTATAATGTTTGCAGTAGGATTCACAGTTATAATTGCAATTGCCTCTTTCATTTTAAGTATATTGTTATTTAATGGAAAAGCAAGTATGCTATTAGCAGGTTATAATACTATGAGTGATAAAGAAAAAGCTCGATATGATGTAAAAAAACTATGTAGAAGTTCTAGCATT
This sequence comes from Clostridioides sp. ES-S-0123-01, assembly GCF_020658415.1. Classification (NCBI taxonomy): domain Bacteria; kingdom Bacillati; phylum Bacillota; class Clostridia; order Peptostreptococcales; family Peptostreptococcaceae; genus Clostridioides; species Clostridioides sp. ES-S-0123-01. The sequence goes on along the minus strand of NZ_JACVWD010000001.1, from coordinate 307,015 downwards.
GTTACTTTTATTGTATCTATAATGTTATTTATCATGTCATTTTTGGGATATAGAATAGAGAGTGGACAAATGGATGAAAAAAAAATGCTTCCGTTTGCTGTAATATTTATAATAGTTATACTTGCTAGCGTGTTTTTCAATATCTATTACTCTAACAAGAAATGTAAAAAATAAAAATTAGTAAGTTAAGCAGTTAATTATGAAAGATTGACTGCTTTTTTATGTCTATTAGATATTTTAATATATAATAAATACTAAATATAGTTAAGTAAGCTTTGATAAAATAGAATAAAAAATAGATGTACAATTAATTTACATCCTATATCAAATTTATTTTTATTTACAATAGAAACTGAAATTATCATAATATATATGATATGTTCTTAAAATTTAAAAATTTAATATATTTTGTTTTATAGTACATCTATTCCAATCAGTTTACATAATTTTATTATTTTATACAGTTCTAATCATTTACTAGTACACCATTCAATGAAAATGTTCTAGGTTCAGTGATTTTAACCATAACTAATTTTCCAATTAAATCATCACTTCCACCTTCAAAATTTACAAGTTTATTTTGTCTAGTTCTACCAGCAAATTTATTTTCATTATTTTTGCTTCTTCCTTCGACCAAAACTTCAACTACTCTATTTTTATATTCATTATTTATCTCTGCTGAGATTCTATTTACTGCTTCTAATACTCTATTAAATCTTTCATGTTTTATTTCTTCTGGTATTTGATTTTCCATTTTAGCAGCAGGAGTTCCCTGTCTTTTAGAATAAATAAATGTAAATGCTGAATCATATCTAACTTTTTCAACCACATCTAGAGTATCTTCTAAATCTTCTTCTGTTTCTCCTGGAAAACCTATCATCAAGTCCGTTGAAAAAGCAATATCTGGCACTTCTTTTTTAGCTTTCTCTATTATGTCTAGATAATATTCCTTTGTATAATGTCTATTCATTTTTTTCAGAAGACTACTACTTCCACATTGTATTGGTAAATGTAAAAATTCACACACCTTATCACAATCTCTAATTGCATATATCACCTCATCAGATATATCTTTAGGATGAGATGTCATAAATCTAACTCTTTCAATTCCTTCTATATCATTAACTTTTCTTAAAAGTTCTGAGAATGCAACTGGATTTTCAAGTGTTTTGCCATACGAATCTACATTTTGTCCAAGCAAAGTTATTTCTTTTGTTCCATTTGAAACAAGCTCTTTTATCTCATTAATTATATCTTCAGGTGTTCTACTTCTTTCTCTTCCTCTTGTATATGGAACTATACAATATGTACAGAAATTATTGCACCCATACATTATATTTACAAATGCTTTTAATTCAAATTTTCTATTACTTCTAAGGCCTTCTATTACTTCTCCATCTACATCCCATACATCTACTAACATTTTATCAGAATTTATTGATTCTGTAAGTAATTGTGGAAATTTATATAGATTATGTGTTCCAAATACAAGGTCTACATGTTTGTATTTTTTTCTTAGTTCTTCTACAACATGTGGTTGTTGCATCATACATCCACACACAGCTATTTTCATGTTTGGATTTTTTCCTTTTAGATGCTTTAACTGACCTAAATTTCCATACACCTTTAGTTCTGCATTTTCTCTTACTGCACATGTATTATATATTATTAGGTCACTTTCTTCAACTATCATTGACATTTGGTATCCCATTTCTTCTAACATTGAACAAAGTTTTTCTGAATCATGTTCATTCATCTGGCATCCAAAGGTTTGAGTAAACACGAGTTTTCTCTTTCCAGTTCTGTTGAAGTATTCTTCATTTTGTCTGTGTATTTGTTCTATATATTTATCTTGTTCTTGTATTTTCTCTATAGGTATTGTTACTTGTTTTCTTTTGCTCACTTCTATTCCTCCTAGTTAATTTCTTATATTACACATAACCTTAATTATATCAAATAAGAAAAATCTTTTAAAGGTATTATTAAAGTTTTAAGTATAATAAAAGACAGCCAAGTCGCTGTCCTTTATTATATTATACTTTACTTTTATATAAAAATAGATTTTAAATCAATCCATTTACAATTCTACAAAATATATTTCTATTGATATCTAATAATTTACTAAGTTTATACTATACAAGTACATTAAATTAATCTTATTTAAGAAAATAAAATAATCATAATATCTTTATAAAATAAACTTTTTATTATATCAAGCATATCTCAAATTAAATATTATAAGCCATATATCTAATCAAATTTTAACTTTGGTAACTAACCCTTCTTATTGATAAATTAACAATCTTAAATAAAAATATTCCTGCAACTAAATTTATTAAAACAGCTGGTAATACTACTGTTAAGAATAACGCTGTAAAAGAAGCTCCTGGAAGACCAACTATAGCTTGAGCAGCTAACAAAAATATTGTTCCACTTACAAGTGTTCCTATTGGCATTATAATTGCAACTACTATAGTATCCTGTGTTTTTTTAGATAAGTTTTTTATAAAAGGCATTTTATAGCTAACATATATTAATAAAAATACTATATTGGCTGTAAGAGTTTTATCTATTATATTAGGAACTTGACCTCCTGGGAAGCTTGATGTAAGTGCTGTAAATATACCTGTCACTATTCCTGCTATTAAGCAAGTTTTATAGTCATCTCTATTTAAAACTAATATCACAAACAGCATTGCTAGTGGTACATCTGGTTTCATTGGTAATCCTATAGCAGGTGTAATTTGATGTATTAATAATCCCATTGCTAAAAGTATTGCATTTAAAGTTAGTTTTTTTGTATTTGTTTTCATTTTTGTATTTCCTCCTAATTTTTTTAATTTTCAATTTATTTTTTTGCCAGTTTTCTAAATCATCATCTTTAGCTTTAGAAATTCATAACATCTATTTCACCACCTTCTACATATCGAATTTTTCGTAAAATAAAAAACTCCGTCCTAAATTAATAGGACGGAGATTATCCGCGTTGCCACCTAAATTATATAAAAACTTAATATAAAACTCAATTTTTATATATCTCATTATCAGGTACTTACATACCCTATTCGCTATAACGTACGACTAACGATAAAGTCTACTCTCAAAAATATGATTTCGATTTACTCCTCTAAGGCCCATTCATCAAATTTTTTCTTACCAAGATTCCACCATCCTTGGCTCTCTATATTGAACCTAAATTTAACTACTCTTCCTTGTCATAGGATTTAATTTATTATATATTGTTTTGCCATTGAAATAATCATATTACTTTTTCTAAAAAATGTCAATATATTTTTATAGCTTTTTAAATATACTTCTTTTAAAACTATTTTTTTAAAATAATACTAATAAAAATCAATACTAATTTCTTTCTTAAAATTTTATACCTAATTCAAACTTTTTAAATTTTATTTTCAATAATTTAATTTATTTTCTTATTATTTATCTAGCTATTTTATGTAATTTTTGAATTAGTCTTAATAAGGCTTTAATAATTCTATTTTTATATTCTAATAAAATCTTTTCTTATTTCTTTTAATTAATATTACTATTACTATAGCTATAATGATAAATATCACTATTACTAACAATATCAACTTTGATATTATATTGTGTTTTTTTATACTTCTGTTACTATGTCTATTTATAATTCCATTTCTATACCTTTTATTACTTGTACTTCGTTTTTTTAGTTTTATTTTACTTTTATTTGAACTACTACTTCTATGTCTTTTTCTAGATTTAATAGTCTTAAACTTAGCATTAGTAGATGTATAGTTCGTTTGTGTTGAGTAAACAGATGTACTAAAATCGTTAATAATTTCAGCTTCTACTTGTAGCGGATTTACAATACTGATTACTAGCAAAAAACATATAATTATCCTAATCAATTTTTTCTTTTTTTTCATTTAGTTTCCCCTCATAAAAAATTTATATCTATTTTATTATAATATATACTCACTCAAAAACTACAAATTTTTTCAAATTTCTAATTTTTTATATTAGATATTTTTTATAGTATCAGAAGAATATTAAAATTTGACTATATTTTTTCGTCCTTATTCTTAATCTAACTGGAACAATAGGAATTACATAAATAGAATTAAGCAATTCATTCCTTTTTTATATTTATCAATCAACAGTGGAATGTTCAACAATACTATAATGTCATTAACTTTAGATTAAAAACTAAAATTTTACAATTTAGATATCTCTTCAACAATATCTTTGACAGATTTATTAGAAACATTAATTTTCGTTGTTGATAATATTTCATACATGGGTAAATAGTTAACACTTCTTTCTATTACATCAGTAAAACGCAAACCTTCCTCTACATCGGTCTTCAACCTTTTTCTCAATACAGTTTCATCACAAATTAAAGAAATATTTATTACTCTACAATCAGATATATCTAGACAAGATATAATAGTATCAATAATACTTTGTTCATGCATTACCCAACAAAAAATAATATTTTCAAAAGTACTACATTTTATAAAGTTATTCAACAATGAACAAATATTTGAAAGAACCATTTTTTTCGTTTCACCAGTAATTTGAAATGGATGCATATCCCAACACCAATCACCATCAAGAAAAACACTATTTTTCAAGATTAATTTTAGAGATTGACATACTGTTGTTTTGCCTACTCCCATTGTCCCACCAATAATATAAATATTTTTCATTCATTTTTCCTTTCAAAGTTCAATTTATTTGTTAGTCATATTTTATCACATCAACATATAAAAATCATACTTTAACATCTATCATATTATTCATACCATATACAATTGCTTTGTTATCTTTAAGTCTCTTATATTCATTCCTAAATGGATTAAGTAGAAAATTAAACTTATAAATCAGTTTTTATTACTTAAATTTTTGAAATAATTAATTTAAACTTTATACATTTATTAATTTGTAACATAATCTATATTCATACTTTCTTTCATTAAAATTCCATGATACAATAATACTGCTAGATAGTAGCAGTAGTTTAATATAAAACTAATATATATATAATTATGTAATAATAAATATTACAAAGGAGAGTGAATTATAATGTTATCAAAACCAGCAACAATGCTTTTAGGTCTAATAAATGAAAAGCCTCTTAATGCCTATGAAATTATAAAAGTGCTAGAATACATGAATGTAAAGTACTGGTTTAATATCGCAGACTCAACCGTATATACTACAATTAAGACTTTAGAAAAAAGAGGATTGATTTTAGGTACTGTTAAAAAGGATGGTAATATGCCAGACAAAACGGTTTACACAATCACAGAAAAAGGAAGTATAGAATTTCATGATACTTTGAGAAATTCTATTTTGAAATTCGATTATGACACTAATATTTTTTCTATTACAGCATTCTTTATTGAATACCTAGGAAAAGAAGAAAGAAAGAAGCTTTTAGAAAAACGATTAGAAGTTTTAAATCAATATCTAACAGGAATTAAGCAAAAAGATGATGATGATTGGGAAAAAGAAGTTAGTGAATTTCATGTTGCTAATGTAAAACGTATGATAGATATAGTATTAGCAGAAATTTCTGGAACAAAAAGATTATTAACTGTTTGTAAGGATTAAGCAAAAACTGTAGATAATGGCTTTCCACATATAATTCATAGTTTACTGTTTTGTATTTATTTTATTTACTCTTCTTTCATAGATATAGAAAGGGCACCTCATATGAAGTGCCCATCTATATTATATTCATTTTTAGTTATTACCTTTAACTATTGTATAAAACTCTTTTCTCAATATATTTTCATATACCCTTATGAATGACATCTTGCATTTATTAGGATTCTTTTTTTATAAAGTTTATTATATATGATTATGTCAAAGTCGAATATTCTTCTACATATTGACTATATACATATCCAGAATATCTTTTCCCATTTTTGTGAATATTGATTCTTGTCCATTTTCCAACACTATAACAGACTTCAACTTTAAAACCATCAGGAATTGTAGTTATTATTTTTGAATCTGTTGTTCTGTCATTTCTTAATTCTAGATTTAAACCATTAGTTTTTATATTTCCTATGTAATTTCTTTTTCTGTTTTCTAGAATATTATTACTTTTAGCGTTGCTCAATTTCTCTAAATATTTATATAGTAACCAACCTTTGTCATAATTACTTTCAACTTCTGCCCATTTTCCATCTACACAATTTAACTTAACCATTTTTCCTTCTGGTATGCTTTTTAATTTCATACTGTTTATATCTGGTTTCTCTCTTAAATTCAATTTAATCTTAGTCTTAAAATTGATTTTAGATTCATCAAAGTTTTTTAACATTAATTCAGATATCATTTAAAACCCTCCTCTTGCCAAATTTTAAGTTATTAAAAATACCTAACTCTTAAAAAATAAATTTAACAAAAAGAATTATTATCTTTTTGGCAACTGGCTGACATGACCTTTATTATATAAAGATTTTAGTCCCTATAGCTTTGCGTCATTAGATTTATCTAATATTGCCTATATCTGAATAATAACACAAATTAAATATTTACAAAATAATATTCCCTCAAATTTTATATTAATTAAATATAAATTCAATTTTTAATTAATAATAAATAAAAAATATCTTTATATTACTAAATAAAGTATTATTCTCTATGAATCATCTATAAAATAGTAATTTACCTAACATATAATTTTTTATAACAAACTTTTTTCTATATTAAGAATATGAAGATATAAAGACAAATTCATAATTTCTTATATCTTTAATACAGGAACTTTTATAAATATATATTAACAAAAAAGTTTGTGTGTATTCATACAGGTTCTTATACCTTATATCTCTTTTTTGATTATTGAACACTATTTAGGTATCATAATTTTTTAAAGCTTACTTGACAAAAAAGGTATATCACTGTATCATTAATATAAACCGACGGTCAGTCTATAGAATAGATATAAGTATAAAATCTACATATATTTGTATGATTATGAAAGTACATAAAGACTAACTAATAAAAATTTTAATGAAAATAGTGGTAACTATTGTTATCTCTTATCAATATATAACATTAATAAAAAAATCACTTATGATACACTTTCTTGAGTTTTTTTATATTCAACTCAGTTCACTTACTTTAGTTATTTACATTGCTATACTTATGCTATTTTTAATTTTTTAAAATTTTTAAGAAACGAGGATGAAATATGTTAAAAAGAATATTACAAAAAGATTTAGCAAGAAATAAAGTAGTAACAGCCACATTATTCATATTTATTTTCCTGGCAGCTATGTTGGTATCTAGTGCTACAAATATCATTATAGAACTTACTAGTTCTATGTCTTCCTTGTTTAGACAATCTCATGCACCTCACTATGTTCAAATGTATTCTGGAGAATTAAACCAAAAATTAATCAATGAATTTACATCTTCAACTCCGTCTGTAAAAGAACAACAAACGGTTGAACTTCTAAATATCAATGGAAGAAATATTTTTCTAGGAAATGAGAAAAAAAGCCAATCTGACAGTGTTTTAGAAAATAGTTTTGTGAGGCAAAATAGTAAGTTCGATTTTTTGTTAGACATGAATAATGCTATATTAAAAGTAGAAAATGGAGAAATAGGGGTTCCTGTCTATTACATGAAACAAAATAATTTAAATATTGGAGATAAGATACAAATAGCCAATGGTGATTTCTTCATGGAATTTACAATAAAAGACTTTGTGCGTGATGTACAAATGAACCCTTCCCTTGTTACTTCAAAGCGTTTCTTAATCAGTAATGATGATTGGAATACTTTACATGCTAACTTAGGTGAAAGTGAGTACCTTATTGAATTTCTATTAAATGATATAAATAAAATTAGTGAATTTGAAACGTTATATCAATCAACTAATCTTCCACAAACAGGAACATCAATAACTTATTCTCTTTATCAAGTACTAAATGCATTATCTGATGGAATTTTAGTTGCAATTATTATATTAATTAGTATTCTACTTATTATAATTTCTACTTTATGCTTACGATTTACACTAATTACAACTATTGAAGAAGATTATCGTGAAATTGGTGTTATGAAAGCAATTGGTATCCAAAGTGTTAATATCCGAAAGTTGTATCTTGCAAAATATCTATTGATTGCATCTTTAGCAAGTTTTTTTGGTTATATAACCTCATTATTTATTGGAACTTTTTTTACAGAGAATATCAATCTTTATATGGGTACAGTAGAAAAAAATACTTTTAGTGTCTTTATCCCATTAATTGGTGCAGTTATTGTATTTATAGCAGTTATATTCTTTTGTAATCTAATACTCAAAAGATTTAATAAAATATCAGCAGTAGAAGCATTAAAAACAAGTACTTCAATGACCACTAAACAAAACAGATATAATATAAAACTGTACAAAAGCAAAATAACAAATGTTAATCTCTTTTTAGGATTAAATGAAGTAACTGGAAGATTTACCATTTATAGCTTACTCTGCTTTGTTTATGCTGTCTGCACCTTCCTCATGATTATACCACTTAATTTTCTAAATACTATTCAGTCTCCAGAATTTATTACTTATATGGGAGCTGGTCAAAGCGATATTCGCATTGATTTGCAACAGACAAATGAAACTCAAAACCATCTTAATTCTATATTGAAGGTGATTGAAAGTGATGATGATGTTGAAAAATATGCTTCCTTTATAACGAGTTCTTATAAGGTAGTGAACCAGGATGGAGCGATAGAAAACATGAAAATAGAAAATGGAGATTTTTCAACTTTTCCACTTGAATATGTAAATGGTTCTGCACCAACAAATGAAAATGAGATTGCTCTATCTGTTATAAATGCTGATGAACTAGGGAAAAGTGTTGGAGATAATTTATCCATTTTTTCAGAAGAAGATAATGAACTAATTCTCACTGTTAGTGGCATTTATCAAGATGTTACATATGGTGGTAAGACTGCAAAAGCGATGCTACCTTACAAAAAAGATACAATTTTATGGTATATCATAAATTTAAATATGAAACCTGGAGTTAATTTAACAGATAAATTAGATCAGTATAGAATGGATTGTTATCCTGCAAAAGTTACAAATATGGATGATTATGTAAGTCAGACATTAGGCTCTGTTATTAGCCAACTAAGACTTGTTATAAAGTTAGCTATTATTCTATCTGTTTCGATTTCTGGATTTATTACAGCAATGTTTTTCAAAATGCTGATTGCTAAAGATACATCACAAATTGCAATTATGCTTAGTTTAGGATTTTCTACTAAAAATATACGAACTCAATATACTGCAAGAGCATTATTAGTGCTTACAATTGGAATTATTTTAGGAATTATTGCATCAAATACAATTGGTCAGAAAATAGCAGGGCTACTTCTTTCTGGTATATCCAATTTACAATTTATAACAAATCCACTAATTGTATATATAGTTTGTCCAATAACTTTAATTATAACTGTATCTGTTACTATTACAGCAATTAGTATGACAATCAAAAAAATAAAAATTATGTCTATCATAGAATAAGAGGTATATTATGAATAATATTATAGAAGCTAGAAAAATTAGTAAAGAATATGTCATCAGCAAAGAGAATATACATCAAGTTTTAAAAGGAATTGATTTAACCATTCAACATGGAGAGTTTGTATCTGTTATGGGAGCTTCTGGCTCAGGAAAAACAACTCTACTTTATAACTTAAGTGGTATGGATAAACTCACATCTGGAAATATTACATTCTGCGGAGAAATGATTTCTAGTATGTCTGAGGAAGAATTATCGAAGATACGATTAGAAAAAATGGGATTTATCTTTCAACAAAGCAATTTACTAAAAAATTTAAATATTTTTGATAATATAGTCCTTTCCGCCTATTTGAGAAAGGAAGAAAGCCGCCAAATAATTAATGAACGAGCAAAAACACTTATGGAGAAAACAAATATTTCAGAAATCAAAGATAAAGATATTACTCAGGTTTCTGGTGGTCAACTTCAAAGAGCAGCTATATGTCGTGCATTAATTAATACTCCAGAAATCTTATTTGGAGATGAACCAACAGGTGCACTTAATTCTAAAGTAACAAATGAAGTGATGGAAATTCTTTTAAATATCAATAACTCTGGTACAACCATTATGCTTGTAACTCATGATGCCAAAGTTGCAGCAAAAACAGAACGAGTAGTATTTATGTCTGATGGTGTAATCATTGGAGAAATTATATTAGGAAAGTTTAATGAATATAATAACAATTTAAAGGAAAGAGAAAATAAACTTACAAACTGGTTATTAGAATTAGGTTTTTAGAAATATTAGTATAAATAAAACAGATATTACTAATATTATAAAATCAAAATAGTTATAAGTAAAGAAATAAGTAAATCTATTATTAGGAAATCTATAAAGTAATATAAGTACAACTTCTTAAAGCAATAATTGTTTATAAGAAATTTTTCATATATCTAAATTAAGATATACAACATTTTATTAAACTATCTACTTCACATATATATTAAAGCTGATGACTTATCTAATGTTTGATGATAAAATAAAATTAATAAATATTTAATTATAAAGGATTATATTATGAACATTATTAAAAGAGTACCCTTAATATTAATAGTATTAATTGCAATATTACTAACAGGATGTTCTCCAAGAGAAAGTGCTAGTGAAGTAGCAAAAAAGTACAGTGATAGAGTAAATTCTGGAGATTATGAAACAGCATATGATTTACTAAGCAAAGACACCAAGAAAAAAGTTAGCCTTGAAAGGTTTAAAGAGTATCAAAGTGTATTACTTGAGACAAAAAAAGTAATTGGTTATAAATTAATAAAAGAAGAAAATATAGAAAAATATAAATATGATAAAAAAGAATATAAAAATCTTGTTAAACTAGAAGAAACTTATGATATAAAAAATATTTACTTAAAAAAATGTGAGTCTTTAAAAATTAATAGGTACCTTATAGTTGAAAATAATCAATATAAGTTATTATGGCATGAAAATTTCAAACGAAATCTTAGTTCTAGATACCTTGATGTTGTATATCTAAAATTTAGAAAACATGAGATAGTTTCAGATAAAACACTTAAAAAAGCACTTAAAGATACTACTCTACTACTGAAAAAAGCAGTTGACATTGATCCTACTAATTCAGATGCTTATTATGCACAAACATGTCACTATATGAATTTAGACGAATATGATAATGGTCTGATTTCAATTAATAACTGCTTAAAATATTTAGATAAAAAAAATTCTAATTATAAAAAAGATTTAAGTGATGCATATAATTTAAAGGCCGTTATGTGTATGGGTAATAAAAAATATGATGAAGCAAAAAAATTTTTAAATAAATCATTGTATGCTAATAAGGATAACAATGATGCAAAGTTTAACTTAAAAGTAATAAAAAATCAATTAGAGTAAATGCCTAATTTATTATATTCAACAAATACATATAAATTGGTGCAAGTAATATTTTTTTACTTCCATATATAAATCACAGTACTTATGTAAAATTATTATATAATAATTTAATTTTTTATAGATTAAAATTAACATGTTTTAGACTTTTATTTATAATCCAGTTAAATTTATTATTACCTTATTCTAAAGTTTACTTAGTAACTGAATCTATATTACTTTATATAAATATAAAATAAATTCATTTATATTTATTATGTATTTATACAATATTCTCTATTAAATTAAAATACCTATAAATTAATTACAAACTTAAATTATAAAAAAGAACTTATTACTATATGAAAGTTAATATATGAGCAATAAGTTCTTTATATTTGTACGTAAAACATTAATCAATTAAATTTAAAATACATAACAAGATAATACTAAAAATATATAATTATGTTAGATAATAAAATCTAAAGCAATAGGTATTTATAAATATTTATAATTTTTAAATTTGTATATGACAGTAGTTAAATATTACATAATAAATCCAAATAAATATATAGATATCACACCTGTAACAATAGAAATTCCAATAGATTTAAATTTATATGCAACAAGAAGCACAATTAGAAAAGATATAATTTTAGGATTTACTACAGACAAATATAAATTATCTCCATTAAAAAATACATCTTTCGCTGTTAAAGAAGTAAGGATTGCTACAGGTATAAATTTCATTATTTTTTTCAAAGACTCAGGCATATCCTTTTTCGAAAAAATTAACATTGGAAGAACTCTTGGAAGGTATGTAACAATGTACATTCCTATTATAATAAAAAATATATAATTACTATTATTCATAAGATTCCTCCTTTTTCGAATGTACCTCTTCTGCAAAGAACCCAATTAAAGAGGCTAAAATTGATGCAACTATAATTACTAAATTACTCTTAAACAATACATATAAAATAATTGAAATAATAATTGACGATATAAATACTAAAACATAAATCTTGTTTTTTATTTGAGAAACTATTAATGCTATAAACATAGAGGTCAGTATAAATCCAGAAATAGAACTATCTATAGATATTGTTTCTCCTAAAAATGCCCCAATAAAGTTAGCTAAGACTGATGAAACTAGGCAAAAAAAATTGAGATAGATTGCATTTTTATCAGTCCAATTTCCAGTAGTAAATTTTTCATAATTAACTGCAAAAGTTTCATCAGTTATGGTATGGCAAAATGGCAATATAAACTTTGGACTTTTATTTTTTATATACATATTTAAATTGGAACTCATTAAAAAATGTCTCAAATTAACAATAAATGTGGTTAATACAATAGACGTTACACTTGCACCAGCTGAAATCATTGAAGCTGCAATAAATTGAGAACTTCCTCCAAATACCAAAGTTACCATTAATGCTATTTGGAAAGGTGAAAGACCAGATTTCTGCAATAGTATTCCTCCTACTATTCCTATTGGTATATAGCCCAAAAATATGGGTATAGAAGCAATAAAACTTTCTCTTAGTTGCTGAGTTCTTTCCATGATAAATCACTCCTTTTAACCTTTAATACACTGAGTATTATTAAAATATAAAATAGATTAATCATATAATTGCAATTATACTTAAACATAGATTTGAATTAACTATATAAGCTTTACTATATAAATAAAAATAAATTAATTTTGAAATACTATTAATTTATAATTACTTTTTGTTGTGAGGCAATAATATATGTCAATTCTTATAAATCAATTATCTATCATATTTTCATTGTAACAGCAAAAAAAATTACACACAATTAAAATATTGTGTGCAATACAATTATCTTTTTTCTTTTAGTAATCGTTTTAATACACTTAAACCAGATTTAAGTTCTTCTATATTTTCTGTAGCACATACAGCTATTCTTATTGCAGAAATAGGTTTTTCTTTTCCAACTGCAAAGCGCTCAGATGCATAAACCTGTACACCTTCTTTTAGTGCTTGTAACTCAAGTTTTTCAGCCATTATATCATCAGGTAGTATTAACCATCTAAATATACATTCATTATTTCCTAAAATATTATACTCAGATAAATATTGATTGACAATCTCATTTCTCTTTCTAGCAGACTTACGGCGTGCCTCAATTAATTTATCTGCTTCTCCTGATGCAATCATACGATAAGCTATTTCTGTTAAAAAATATGATTGAGAGAGATTAATATTATACAAAGCACTTGATAAGGCTTCTCTATACTTTTTAGGTGTAGCAATGTATGCAAGACGTAAGCTAGGTGCAAGAATTTTTGATAAACTTGTAATATAAATTGTCTGATTAGGTATATAATTAGCAACTGGATTCAAATGTATTTCATTAAGTAAACCATGAATAGCATCCTCAATAACAATTAGGTTATATTTGGATGCAATATGTGCAATCATTTTTCGTCCATCCTCTGACATTATATGTGTAGTGGGATTTTGATAATCTGGTATTATATATATTCCCTTGATATTTTCATTCTTGCATGCATATAATAAACCTTCTTCACTAATCTCCCCATTTTCTTGTTTAATTGGAATTAATTGTATTCCAAGCATTTTGGCTGCTGTCTTTATTCCAGGGTAAGTTAATGGGTCTACACCTATTCTATCTCCATGTTGAAATAGCCCTGCCAAAATGGCTACAATTGCATTTTGTCCTCCACTTGCAGGAAGTAAGCTATCAGCTGAGGTTTTAAATCCAGTTTGGGAAATCAATTTAGCTATAGCTTCTTTTTGCCAATCAGCACCATCTCTCTGTCCATATTGAAATATAGTTTTAAAATCCAATTCTTTAGTTATTTGTTTAAATAAAGTACTCATTTCTTCTAATGCAAAATCAGGATTCATTGTACCCATTTCAATGAATGTAATTTTATTACTTGACATCAAAAATAAATTTGACCGTATATCATAAGCTACAAAAGTTCCACTTCCTGTAACCCCACTTATTAATCCTTTCTTTTCACAAATTTTAAAGGCTCTAGAAATAGTACTTACATTTACATCTAGGAAGTCTGCCAATTCACGTTGTGGTGGCAATTTGGTACCAGGCAACAAAGTTCCATTATCAATATCTTGTTCTAATTGTTCTGCAATAGCTTTATATAATATTTGTCCTCTTAATGGCCGTTTTGGTTTCCAATTCATAGGATAATTTTCAAAAGAATTAATTGGCATAAAGTTTCACCTCACATTACTAATTTGACTATTTTGTTTATTTATAACAATAAATTCATTAGGAAAGTGATTATACAAATCCCTAACCTAAACAAATGAATCAATAGCTGTATTTCATAATTACATTTAAATTTATTTTAATATATACACCATATATTTAAAGCGCTTTCTTGTCAACATAAAAGTAATGCAATCATAATTAAATGAATACTAGAATATTTAATTATTTTTATACAATAAAAAAGAAGGTATAAAGAGCTACCCTCAAGCTCAATATACCTTATAAATATCTACACTTCGTTTTTGACTAATTTCTCTATGTCTTTGATAATATGTTCTTTAGATTTTTTTCCAGCTATTGCATCAAAAATTGCAACAGCTTTTTTCTCTCCAAACTTCTCTGCTACATCATTAAACTCTAGAAATCTAACACTTTCCTTTTGTTTGCCAAACATACAACACCTCTCATACATTTTTATATATTTATTATAACTTCTATATGTTTATTTTTCACCAATAAACGTTAGACAAATTAGTTCCTTTATTTTTTTGACTTTATTTTACCTTCAAAATACTTAACAAAACTAGTTTATTCTACCCTATAAATAAAAATATGCAATTTAATTTGTAAAAAACTCTGTAATAAAATCAGTACTTCTCTTTTCAAAAGTTTTACAGTAAAAATAACAAAAATTATTTATTGTGTAGCAGATTTAATATATAAGTAAGATTCCTTAACTATTTTATTTCTAAAAGTAAATAAAAGGTAAAATATTTAATAACAGAAAAGTTTCAAACTTATATGCTATTAGTAGAATTTTTCTAAAAAAACATATCAAATATTTGATTTTCCTGTAAAATACAGTATCTAGTATAATGACAGATGATTATACAGCTTGAAATAAATAGCCTGTATGCCTTTGATATATAATATTTCAAAAACTTTTATGTTATTATATAGACTTATTTAATTTCACAAAGAGCTAAGTGTAATAGGAGATATTTAAACTGATTAAATTAAGGTTATAAATAATTATAATGTCTAATTATTGACTTTGACACCGTGTCGTAGTTTATACTGAAGCTGTAAGGAGGGAAGTATAATGAAGACAATCACTATAAGCCAAGTATCTAAAAATATGGGGATATCCACTAGAATGCTACGCTATTATGAACAAATTGGATTAATTAAAAGTTTTCGTCGTGAAGGTTATGCTTACAGAGTTTATGATGATGAAGCAATTTCTAGAATTGAGCAGATTATGCTTTTGCGTAAATTGCGAATTCCTTTACGTCAAATTCAAACAATTCTAGAAAATAAAAATGCAGTTACTGCTATTAACATCTTTCGTCAAAATATAAATGAATTGGACGAGGAAATTACTGCTCTTTCAACAATCAAGGATATTCTCTTTTGTTTTATCAAAGAATTAATTAAAGTTACAGAACTACCATTCAAAAATATTATTTCTGAAAATGACACATTGTTATCAGCTATTGAATCACTCAATATTGTTAGTATTAATTTTAAGGAGGAGCAAGGTATGAATAAGTTAAATAAAGCAGATGAAAGACTATCAAAAATCAATGATATACGTATAGTATACCTACCACCAACTACTATTGCTTCCGCTCATTATATTGGTGATGACCCAGAACTTCATGCAAATACAATGCTTGATGAATTCGTGCGTAAAAACAATTTGAATAAAATTAAACCAGATTTAAGACGTTATGGTTTCAATCATCCTAATCCAATAGATGAAACAGGCTATCATGGTTATGAGGCATGGGTGACAATTCCAGATAATATGGAGATTTCGGCACCACTTAAAAGAAAGCAATTTGCAGGAGGGTTATATGGTGTACATATGATTGCTTTTGGCAATTTTGCTGAATGGGATGCACTTCTTGAATGGGTGAATAACAGTGAGAAATATGAATTTGCAGGTGATTTACAAGACCAAGAACATATGTGTGGTCTTTTAGAAGAACATTTAAACTATTTTAGCCATATAGAAAAGACAGACCTTGAGGTAAAAGATATACAACTTGATTTACTAATACCTATTAAGGAAAAATAAGAAAAAATATCAGCATAATAATACTAGTTTGTCAAAAAGATTATATGACTGTGAGATAGCAATTATGATAGAGGAAGATTATTTTTGAAAAGAAGAAATATATCTTTCTATTTAACATTCTAACTATTGACAATTAAACAAGATTATAATAAAAAATAGATAAACTATATAGTTTATCTATTTTTTATTATAACTTTAAGCAATCAATATATTTAAATCTAATAAAATTTATCTAAAGTCTTAAAGTTGAAAAAGATAAATGAAGTACCAAGAACCACTTCCTTTTTTTAATCGTCAATCTTATCTCATACATCCTCTGATATACTTGATTTTCTAAGAGGTTTTATTATATCAGTATTAAAAAAACTGTCTTAGAATATATCTTAGATATTAAATATTAATTACAAAAACAAATCTATAATTATATATTAAGTTCTTCTAAGATTTTTATTGCAAATCTTGCATTTGGATATGTAATAGAGCCACCACCAATTACACCTATTTTTATTGCTTCTATAATTTCAGCCTTACTTGCTTCAGAGTTTACACACCCCTCTATATGATAGCAAATGCATTCATCACAACGACTTAAAATAGAAATTGCTAATCCCATCAACTCTTTATTTTTTTTACTTATAGCTCCCTCAGAATAAGTCTTATCATCAAGACTTCCAAAGGCTCTAAAAAATTCATCTGTTTCACTTAGTTTATTATTATATAATTTTCTATATTCTTTCATTTCTTCAAGATTCATGTCTACCTCCTGTGTTCATAAATAATTTTTATAGAGTATGATATAACATCATACTTATATTTTCAATATTAAATATGAATTTTCAATTTATAATGCATATCCTGATTGGTAAATAACCTTAGAATATATAGTTACTGATGACTTCTTACTTTTAATGTTAATTAATTTCAGAGCTAAGATAAATATCTTAATAAGTTTTTAATTGTCTGTTTTAGCTCTGAAATATATAAGATTTAGCTAAGCTTTATAAAAATATATAACTATCCTAGTTATTTTTAGCTGAACTTTTATATATAAAATAAGAATAAATAAATGGTATCACTACAATCATAATTATTACAAAAGTATTATAAAAAGGAATATTAATAAATGCATTAATAATTAACAATATTCCACCAATAATCCAAATCCATCCAGCTAAATGATGTGTTTTATTCCAATTTTCTTCATCATTAAGAGTCCATGGTAATTTTATTCCTAATGTATAGTTTTGTTTACATTTAGGAATATAGTTTCCAATAAAGAAAATCAATATTCCTGAAAATAATCCTATATAAAAATTTGTCTCTAAAGTAATTCCTATTGAATACACAGTCATCATTACTTGCAAAATAACTGAAAGTATAGCAACTCCCCATTTTGAAAAACCTTGAAGTATTTTTGAAAATCCTATTTTCTTTGGTTCATTTTCAATTCTAAACCATGTATATAAATGAACACATAGCATTAATAATGGTACACCAAAAGCCGCTATAACTTTTGGAGCATAATTATCTGGATTTCCATAATTGTCAAAATGAATTGCAACCTGATCTGGCAATCTATTATAAAAATAAACTGATACAATAAATGGTATAAAACATACTAAAGTTGATAAAACAAATTGTTTATTTATCATTTTTTTCATTATCTTTTTCTCCCTTCTCCATAAATTGTGAAAACCAAAGCATAACTTCCTCAAAAACTGAAGTATTTATTTCATAGAAAATGAAGTTTTTATACTTGGTTTCAAATATGAGCCCTGCCTTTTTTAATTGAGATAGATGATAAGAGATTGTGGCATTTGTCATATTAAATTTTTCACTAATTTCTCCTGCTGACATCTTGTTATTCTTTAGCATAAGTAAGATTTCTCTTCTTACAGGGTCAGAAAGAGCTTTAAACGTTTCTGGAAAACCCAACAATATCACCTCTCTATTTAGAATTTCATCTAAATACAATATAGCATAATTAATTATTCATTTCAATAACTATTTAGATTTTTTTCTAAATAGTTATTGAAAATTATTATATAAATTTCTAAAACTAGCTTTAAATAAAACAATCTCAATCATAGATTGTTTTATTTAAATACTTTACTTTCAAAAAAATAAAGGACTTAGAAACAAAACTCTAAGTCCTTTTATTTTATAAACTTTCTTATATTTAAAATACAATGCGCACTATTTATGCAACATATTCATACTTTTCTCTGTATTCTCTTATGGCATCATTCCAAGCTTCTTGTACTGTTACACCTCTTTTATTAGCAATTCTCTGTGCCAGTTCAATTATTTTCATAGCTCTTCTTGATATGTTCATATATATTCCTCCTACAAATTATTATATATTTCATATACATAGATTAAAGTTATATTTTTATACTATATAACTTTTCTATTATAATATTACAATTTCCATATGTATTATATATGAACTGTATTAGAAGATAATTAGAATTTTTGTAAAATTTGTATATATTCATATTTATACAACATTAACCTCATGAAAATCTTAAAATAACATGAAATATATGTTCTCATATATACTATAATGAGCATTTAGAAACTACAAAACACTTGAAGTTTTTAATTATCAGTATCCTATAAAAAAGCCATAACTAATATAACTACAATGGTTGTAGATTTTTATATAATATATAAATAATTATAGGAATTAAAACTATCTAATTAAAACAATGTCTGGTACATTAGCTTTGTGACCATAAACAATGCCATTACTAAAAATATTGGTTTTATCATTTTTGAACCATTTTTTATTGCAACTTTAGCACCCACATAGGCCCCTATTATCATCACTAATGCAAACAATACAGCAATTTTATAATATACTTGACCATTTATCATAAATAATAATAACGAAGTTACATTGCTTGTCAAGTTTAATATTTTTGTATTTGCTGAAGCATGCAAGAAATCATATCCATATATTTTTATAAATCCGAAAGTTAGAAATGTTCCTGTTCCAGGTCCAAAAAAACCATCATAAAATCCCATTATAAATGCCATAAGCATTCCTAATCTCAAATTTTTCTTATTAATACCTTCAAATCTATCTTCTTGACCTAAATTTTTAGAAACAAAAGTATAAATTGCCACTATTAAAATCATTAATACAACTAAAACATTTAGTATATTTTCATTTATTGATAATACACATTTTACTCCTAAAATACTACCTATAATAGTAAAAGGAACTAACTTTTTTAAAAGTTCATTATTAGTTTTGCCAGATTTTGCATATCTATAAGCACTACTTATACAACCTGCTGATGCTGCAAATTTATTTGTACCAATAGCAAGATGTATTGGTACTCCAATAGCCATAAGAACAGGCATACTGATAAGCCCACCTCCACCTGCTATAGAATCTACAAAAGCAGCTATAAAACCCCCTATACATAAAAAAGTAATTACAAACATAAAATTCCTCCATACATTCTATTTCAATCTCCTTTATAATATATACTCTATACAATTTCTTTTTAATTTTTATTGTCCAATATATTTTTTCTATATTCATTTGGAGTACTATTATTAAATTTTTTAAATATTTGTGAAAAATAACTGCTATTATTAAATCCTACTTTCTTACAAATATCTGCTATACTCATATTTCCATTTTTTAAATATTTTTTAGATTCTTCTATTCTAAGAATATTTATATACTCAGTTATTGAAATTTTATTCTTTTCATTAAAAATAGAACTTAAATAATTTGGACTTATAAAAAATACATCAGATATGCTATTTAAATTTATATTTTCTTTATAATGTTTTTGTATATATTCGTTTATCTTTTCAATTAAATTTACTTTATCTTTTCTCCAAGAGTCTCTATTAATATCAATACATTCTTTAGAAAATTCAAGTAATATATTCCATAAGTCTTCATCACTACTTACAAGTGATATTTTTTTAGTATATTTATTTTTTACATAATAAATAAGATTTAAATCTTCTAAATCTCTAAGTACTGTTCTAGATAATATGAGCGTCATCTCTTGAACAATACTCTTAATATTATTATGTATTTTCTTATTTACCTCTATTAATTTACAAATACCTTCTAAATTCATATTTTTAATTTCTTTCTCAAGAGAAAATTCTAATTCATAAGGATACTCTCCACCAGCAGTATTAAGTATACTAATTTCTATAGGGCTTATAATACATTTTTCTTCTAACAGCCTAGTATTAGCCTTTTTAAGTGCATCTTCAAGCCTTATATTGTCTTTTCTATTTTTTAATATTTCCTCATCCTTTATGCTAAGTTGGTTTTCAAAGAATTTTCTTTTCGCTATTTCCTGAATAAAATCAGTTACCATTAGTAAATTTTCTTTTAATACATATAATCTACTTTTAGGATTTAATGGAATTTCACTGTAAATTTTATTTATATATTTTGTATCTATATTTGAGTTATTTGATAATATAGACAACTTTTTATCTATATCAATAGATTTATATATTATAAAATTTCCACATTCTATATATCCAATTATATTTTCTTCTAATACTATAGGTATCTCTAGACTAGAAACATCATAATCACAATTATATATTTTAGTAAAATTGTCGTTATTTATATTTTTATTAAGTTTTCTATTACAGGTTCTTATATTTTTGCAAGTAACGCAAAATTTAACTTCTCCATTAGTTTCAAATATTTTTTCGTGTTTTGAATCATAAATAGATATTTTAAGCTTCAATATATTAGATATTTGATTTGCAATATTTTCAAGTATATTTATATTAACTAATTCTTGTATATTATTCTCAGAAAACATGATTGGTAATTGTTTTAAGCTCGAAAATTTATAGGGAACATAAGCGATTAATATTATCAAATCATTTTTACCAGTATTTATAATTTCATGTTCTGAATATGGTGGGCAATAGATTATTGATGATTTCTTTATATTAATCTTTCTACCATCAATTATTTGTATTCCTTCTCCTTGAATCACGTATAAAAGTTGTTCTTCACTTAAATGAAAATGTTTTTCTTGACAATTTCCTGGAAAAAATTTTACAACTCCAGCACTAAGTCTATTAGATTGTGTTTTTGATGGCTCATGTATCCATGTAACTTCTCCCCAATTAAATTTTTGCACTTCATATTTACTCGACTCACTAAAATACTCCATAAGCTCACCTCTTAGTTTTTGTCTAAATATTTTTTTATTCTTTCAAATGTCTCATTACTTATCACATGCTCTATTCTACATGCATCTTTTTCAGCTATATTGAATGAAACTCCCAATGTATTTATTAGAAATCTAGTAATTAAAATATGTTTTTCATAAATTTCTTCTGCTTTTTTTCTACCATTCTCAGTTAAAATAATTTCACCATCAAGCATCATTATAATAAGACCACTTTCTTTTAAAATCCCTACAGCTCTACTTACACTTGCTTTACTATAATTTAATTCTTTTGCTATATCAATAGACTTTACAACTCCATTTTTCTTCTCCAAAATCAATATTGTCTCTAAATAATTTTCTCTTGATTCATACATTTCTACTTCCCCCAAGCAATAACAATTCAATTCTAATATTTTTATCATACTAATTAAAAAAGTATAACTGTATGTTTTAACATCATAATCTAGATTGTTCATATATAATAAAAAAATACTCACTTTTACACTTATAAGTATTTTTATCACTTACATTAATATATCTTATCATAATTTTCTTTTTTATTACATAGAGAAATATCATATAAAATAAAACCCATTTTAGATTTTGATATATAATGTAAAAATCATTAAAAACGAGACTTTACATAAATAAATAGACAACATAGTTGAAAAACCTTCATAAAATCAGGTATAAATGACAGGAATACTAATTCATTTTCTACACACTATTTTAATTATTATCAACCCATTAATTCTAAGAAGTTAATATCAAAAACTAGTATCCTTTTTCTATATTTACTTATCCTCAATAGAAATAGTTATAAAAAGAGCACAAGAAATTATTTCTTAACTGCCTTTTTTTCATTTAGATAAGCTACTTTTTCATCTATTTGCTCCATACAATGTTCCAACACATGTATTTTATTTTGAATATTCTGTTTATATTGCTCAAATAGGCAAATTCTTTTATCTATTGTGTCATCTCCCATATCACAGAAATGAAAACATTCATATATATTCTTTATAGATAAACCTGACTTTTTAAGTTCTGTAATAAATATCAAGCGTTCTACATCCTTTTCTGAAAAGTAACGAACACCGCTTGGTTTTCTATTGATGGGAAGTAGTAAACCTTTTTCTTCATAAAAACGGATTGCTGATGGAGAAATTTCAGTTATTTTTGATACCTCAGTCATGGAATATTGCATGTTCTTTACCTCCCTAAACTTTTAAATGAATAATAACATTATAAAAATTCCTTTCATAATAGTCAATCAGTATTCAATAAAAAATATTGACTTCAAGTTAGGTTGAAGTTGTATAGTTTGAAGTGTAAAAATCAATTTGTAAAAGAAAGGATGATATAAATGGTAAAATATGCAACTATGATTAAAGAAAATTTAAATGCAGGAAAAGTACTTTGTGGGATTGCAGTTTCACTGTCTGATTCAGCTGTAAGTGAATTAGTAGGATTATCTGGATATGATTTTGTATGGATTGAGGGAGAACATGGAGCTTTAGACCGTAAAGACATTCAGCAACATATGATAGCAGCACATGCTGGTGGTGCTGCTTCTTTGGTTAGATTGGGAAATAGTGACCCTACTCTTGTTAGATCTATAATGAATATGGGAACAGATATTATAGGCTTTCCATTTATTAATACAGTACAAGACGCACAAAAAGCAGTATCAGTTTGTACCTATCCACCAAAAGGCATAAGAGGATGCAACCCTCAACGTGCTTCGTATTATGGACGTATGAATTATTTAAACTATATTAAAAATGCAGATAAAGAAACATTGAAAATGATGTTAATTGAACAAAAATCAGGCTATGACAATCTTGAAGAGATAGTACAGGTTGATGGTTATATTTCTTTTACAATAAATGGAGCACATTATTACTCCTTTTCCTTACATTTTTCTACAACACTTATTAAAACTTTCATAAGATTAAATAGCTCAGATTATTCAGTTTATACTTAATAAACATACTGCCAGATAACAAATAAAAAATCGTTATCTGGCAGTACTGAATGTATATTGAAGTCAAAATATTAAATATTTTATCTTTTATAAAATATTCATTACATATATCATGCTATTAATATTTTTTAGTGTTATGTATACTAATATTATCATTAGTTTTTAAAAATTAGCTTTTTATAGCATACAAATTTATTCAGCCAACATTTTACCTAATTCAATACAATTAGCCTCTGCCTCTCCATCTGGATCTTCCATTGCTGTGATTCCTTCACCACCTATAATTGTAGCACCAGCATTTTGCATACGTTCTTCCCAATCTCTCATCCATTCACAATTTCCCCAACCATATGAACCAAATAATCCAATCTGTTTACCTGATACCATTGCTTCTAATTCTGATACAAATGGTTCCATATAACCTTCTTCCAATTGTTCTGCTCCCATAGATGGGCAACCTAGTGCAAATTTATTTTCTCCTTTTAAATCGCTTGGTTTCAATAAACTTACATCTAAAACCTCTGCTATTTTACCTTTTGACTTTACACCTTCAGCTACAAAATTTGCCATTTTTTCAGTATTTCCTGTTCCACTCCAATAAACAATATATATTTTATTCATTTTTACCTCCTACGATATTTTTAATCATTCTTTTAGTTAGCTATAGCTAACTAGAATTTAAAAAATAAAAGATTTCTTTATTTGAAATCTCTTTATTTTTTCTAAATATATAATATCATGCACAGTTTTAAAAATCAATACTTATTGATAATATTTCTCATTAAATAATTTTTATCATTTATTCGTAAATATATAGTCCTTATCTTTCATTAGCAAACAAAGATTATCTTTTAGTATTTCCCTTGTATTTATAAAGGTTTAAATATAAGTAACCATTTCCTTGTTCTGTTCTAGGCAAACCAAGTGCTCTTGTACACTTTATCAACTGTGCATACAACTCAGCTTCATCAAAATTTCGTTCAAACTCTTCTCTTGCCCACTCTTTAATCAATGCCATTGAACCTGTTACATAGGGTGCACTCATACTAGTACCACTCATAATAGCAAGTTTATTATCCATATAAGTGGATAAAATATTTCTTCCTGGTGCAACTAAATCTATTGTACTATTTGAATTGCTAAATTTCTCAACTAAATAATTTTCATTTATTGCACCTACTTCTATTACTTCAGGATAACTTGCTGGATAACTATATTCACTTGTACTAGAATCCCCATCTCCATTATTACCAGCTGCACAGACTACAGGAATATTATTTTTTACTGCTTGTAAAACAGCATTTTTTAGATTTTTATCATCTTTATTCCCTCCTAGAGACATAGATATAATATCTACCTTACTACTTACAGCAAAGTTGATAGCATTAATTATACTCTGATATGTCCCAATACCATCTTTATTTAATGCTTTTGCTATTAATAATTTACAATCTGGTGCTACTCCCATAACTTCATTATTATAATTAGATGCTGCTATAATGCCTGCTACATGTGTTCCATGTCCATTAAAATCCTCATATATATTTTTATTTCCATTACTATCATCACTGAAATTTGCACCTCCAATGATTTTTCCTTTTAATAGAGGGTGAGATGTATCACAACCTGTATCTATTATACCAACTACAACATTTTTACCAGTGTAACCCTCTTCCCACATTCCTTTAGCATTCATTTGTTTTATACCATATGGAAATTTATTCTTTGTTCCTCTTAGATTTTCATTTATCTCATATGGAATTAACTTCATTTTTTTATTCATAATGTATCCCCCTAAAAATTTTATTGCATATAAAAAATTATAAACAAGTTAAAGTTATAAACTATAAATTAATAATTTAATTTATAGTTACATGCTTATACTCATCTATTTATATTTATGATATGTTTTTTATTTTTAGGAGTCATATTTTATTGTCTACAAAATAAAATTTATATGTTATATCAAACTAAAGATTTGCTTACATATACAGATTTACTTTTATAGATAATTTACCTTTTTGTAGGACATAAAATATTTTATACATTTAAAACAATAAAATAGGATATCTTATTTATAGTAAAAACTTTTTAAGATATCCTGTTAATATTTAATATTCTCTACTTTTTTAATATATTTACTATTTCAAAACTGCCCCTGTATTTGCTGATGTAACCAGCTTAGCATATCTACTTAAATATCCATGCTTTATTTTTGGTTCTAAAGGCTTAAATTTTGATTTTCTATTTTCTATTTCTACTTCACTTACTTTTAGTTCTAATTTTTTATCTAGTATATTTATAGAAATTATATCTCCTTCTTCAACTATTCCTATTAAACCACCTTCCATAGCTTCTGGAGAAATATGTCCTATAGATGCCCCTCTGGTAGCTCCTGAAAAACGCCCATCAGTAAGAAGTGCTACATGCTTATCAAGCCCCATTCCCGCAACTGCTGATGTGGGAGATAACATTTCTTTCATTCCTGGCCCTCCTTTTGGACCTTCATATCTTATAACTATAACATCACCTTTGTTTATTTTTTTGTCAAATATAGCACTAACAGCTTCTTCTTCTGAATTAAAAACTCTTGCTGGACCTTCATGAATCAACATTTCCTCTGCTACTGCTGATTTTTTTACAACTGCTCCATTTACAGCAAGATTACCTCTTAAAATTGATAGGCCACCTTGACTGCTATATGTATTTTCTAATGTATGTATTACTTCTTCATTCTTTATCTCACAATTTTTTATGTTTTCTCCTATAGACTCGCCTGTTACTGTTTTACAATCTAAATTTATTCCTTTTATCTTTGAAAGTTCATTCATTATAGCTGGTATTCCTCCTGCCATATGTAAATCTTCGATATGATGCTTACCACTTGGACTTAATTTTGTTAAACAAGGAGTTTTTTCACTTATTTCATCAAATAAATCTAAATTAAGTTCTATTCCTGCTTCATAGGCTATTGCAGGTAAATGAAGCACTGTATTTGTAGAACCAGCCATTGCCATATCTACAGTTATTGCATTTTTAAAAGCGTCTATTGTCAAAATATCTCTGGGCTTTATATTATTCTTAAGAAGTTCCATAACATACATACCTGCATATTTTGCTATTCTTTTTCTTTCTCCTGAATGTGAAGCAGCAGTACCATTATATGGAATACCCATACCTAGTGCCTCTGTTAAACAATTCATACTATTAGCTGTAAAAAGCCCAGAACATGAACCACAGCCAGGACAAGAATTCATTGCCAACACTTCTAGTTCTTCTTCACTCATTGTCCCATCCTTACAAGCTCCAACACCTTCCATTGCAGAGTTAAAGTCATATACTTTTCCATTTGCTTTTCCTGGAAGCATAGGACCTCCACTTACAACAACACTTGGTATATTAAGTCTTGCAGCCGCCATTAACATTCCTGGGACTATTTTATCACAATTAGGTATAAGTACTAAAGCATCAAAACCATGTGCCATTGCCATTGCCTCTATAGAATCGGCTATTAATTCTCTTGAAGCAAGTGAATAATTCATTCCAACATGCCCCATAGCTATACCATCACAAACTCCTATAGCCGGAAATTCTAATGGTAATCCACCACTCATTCTCACTCCATTTTTTGCTGCTTCTGCTATTTCATCAAGATGAAGATGACCAGGAATCACTTCATTTTGTGCATTTACTATACCTATTAATGGTCTTTCAATTTCTTCTCTAGTAAGACCCATTCCATACATTAATGCTCTCTTTGGAGCTCCCTCTATTCCTTTTTTTATATCGCTTCTCATTGTATTACCTCTTTCTTATATTTTAAAAATTTTCATAATATTATTATAATATATTTTTATATCAATTAATTACAAAAAACCCAAAAAATATTAAAAGATATTAATATAAAAATATTACTATTTTATATTAATATCTTACACAAATAAATTAAATAGTTATTCTCTCTTAGATATACTAGTTGGAGAAATCTTTTTTGCCAATATTAAAGATGTTATTATTAATAAAAACAACAACACTATAGAAATTATAAAAGAAGGATTAGTGATATCAATAGCTTTATCTCCTATATTTAAGAACACTAATGTTCCTGGTAAAATACCAATAAGTGTTGCAAACATATAGCTACTAAATCTTATATTAGTAAGCCCTGCTCCATAGTTTATCAGATTATATGGAGTAATTGGTATCAATCTTAATACAAATATAATAAAAAATCCTCTCTTCTCATCTGCCTCCATAAAAAGTTTCCATAAAGATGGTGATAATTTATTTTTTAAAAACTTAGTTATGGCATCCTTAGCTAATACCTTTGCCATCATAAACATAATTGCACTATTAACACCTGCACCTATTATCGTATAAAGTGTCCCTTTCCACAATCCAAATGCTAATCCTCCAGCCAATGCTAATACTGGAACTGGAAAAAAAGTAATTGGCAAAATTGAGAAAATCAATATATATACAAAGGGTGCATAGTTTCCATATGATTGCACATATTGACGTATTTGCTCTGCTGTAATACCCCTAAAAAATGCATAATAAATGAGTATAAAAATAACAATGATAAGTGCTGTAACAATTCCTTTCAAATTCCTTTTTATAATAAATATCATCCTTTCTATGTGTATTTATTGTATATCTCTATTATTTATCTTCTTTTTTAAGTTTCAATAAATAACCCTTTATTTATATTCTATCTAAATAACTTCTTCATGACTTTTTAAAATTTCATCAAAGTTAATAATCCTACATCAAAAATTAAAATAAGATTTTTAATATTAGTTAATTCAGATTCTATATGATTTAGACTTATTAGATGAAAGTTAATAGTAATCACTTCTTATGATATTATCTCTTTATCAGATTTTCAAGTTTCAATAATATCATTATAATACATTTTTATATTAACTAATTACAAAAAATCTAAAAGATATCAATAAATTACACAATTAAACTAAATAATTATTTTTTATTGTATTCTTTAGAAAATTTTTTTAATAAGATGGAAGATAGTATTATTTATAGAAAATATGAGCTTTATTATTTCATGCATTAATAAATATTGATTTTTTAATAAATAAAAAACATTCCCATAAAGAGAATGTTTTTAGGTACATAAGTATATTAGAAATACACTGCTATTTGCATTCTATCAACAATATTTTTTGGAGAATATAAGTCTAAAATATCTTCATATATTCATATATAAATCCATAAACCTTCATAAAATAATTATTTTCTAAAATCCCATATTTTTAACTGCATATCACATAATAGCATAGTTTTGTAAAGTTGAACTATTATACATATCTTATCTAATAAAGCACACTCCAAAAATACTCATAACCTTAATTGTAACAATTTTCTCGCAACCTCATCTACTTCTGAAGTATTTTCCCATTTTGTTGGTTTTTCTGCAATTCTCTTTATAAAAGGTATAATTGGTTCAAGTTTTTTATCTGTGAACATTGGTAATAGACATACGATTATCCAATATTTCCAATCATCATCTTTTTCCTCTGGGATAAGAATATCTATTATCAGTGGAGTAATAATTTCTTGATGTAATGCCAATACAGGTAATATATCTTTTGCAACAGGCCAATTGTAATCTTGTATCCATTCTAAAAGCCTAAGGCAAATAGGTTTTATCTCTTCATCAGATAATAACTTTAATTTTTCAATATTACAGTTATCAAACTTATCTTTTGGAAGCAGTTCTTCGACATTTTTCATAATCTATTTCTCCAGTCTAACACACAATAATTGCCTTATCTTCAAGATAAACAAAAATCGTTTATGTTTAGATTCTAATATCTACATTTACAAATGTCAAACAAATTATAACTTAATATACTTGTATATAAGTACTAATTTTAAGTTAATCAAATATAATATTTGAAACTTTATCCCAGTTAGTCGCTCTCGAATTATATTCAGGGTGTGATAATTTTACTACATGAGTTGAATTATTATAATTATAATAAATTGTAGTAGTACCATCAATTTGATTCCTCTTGTATCCTTGATAGCTAGCATTATTTGGCACTTTTTTTTCAATAAAACTATATGCAGATGAAGCATCAAGTATTTTTACTTTATTAGGAAACATTAACATAAAAAAAGTTATAAGAGCAAAAATACATATACATGTAATACTATACCATTTAATCCATTTCATACAATTCCTCCTATTTTACCAATATATACTATTATTATTTCCATATATTTATAATATTTATACATATGATAAAATTTTTAAATACTTACATATTAAGTGTAGAAGATTCAATTTTCTAAGTCTTATAAGGATACATAGTTTATTTTTATAAGTTAATAAATTTTTAAGGTTTTATTAAAGAAAAGTTTATTTTTAAAGATTACAATAAAGATAGTATTTATAAGGTCAAAAATATAAATTTTGGAGGGAGATAAATTAAAATTATGTGTACACTTTATCCGTTATTTTGTGCAATATTACCTTGTTTAATATACCAAATAATTGTTATAAGAAGAGTAAATTTAAAAGAAAAAAGGAATTTAGTAACACATCTAATATGGGTCTATGTTTTTTTGTTTTATATTTACTTAGCACTTAGCAAAGCAGGTATTGGAAGTATATGGGATATAGGTAGATATGGTGAAATTATTAGACTAGATGAAATAAATTTAATTCCATTTAGTTCAAGTGGTGCTTTAACCTACATTCTAAATATCATCATGTTTATACCTTTAGGATTTTTACTTCCTTTGATTTGGAAAAGATTTAGAAATTTTATTAGCATATTATGTACTGGACTAAGCTTTTCATTGGCAATTGAGATTTGTCAATTATTTAATCATAGAACCACAGATATTGATGATTTGATGATGAATACTCTAGGTGCTATTTTGGGATACTTCATATGGATATGTATAGATAATTTATTTAATTATATAAGTAAAAAGACTATCTTTGCACATCGATATGAACAGATTCTTCAAGATGAAATTGCTGTTGAAGCTGATGATGATACAAATAGAAAAACTATTAACCTCCCTAAAAATGAAGCTATTATGTACTTAATATTAGCTGTTTTAGGAGAATTTCTATTGTATAATTTTTATATCACTTATTAGATAATTTAATGTATCTATTAGCTTTACATTTTATCTTAATATTTATGTACAAATAAAATACCCATTCTTACTACCTTAAGAACAGGGTATTTTATTCTTTAATATATTTAACAATAACTTTTTATCTTATTGATAATACCTATTTTCACTTTTCTGCTTGATTATAGCAAAAACAATATTTAAAATAAATTTTAATTATAATCACTTTCAACAAAATTATTAGAATAATTTTCAAATCTGAATAGCCTAATATAATAACCTTACTTAATTGGCATTTGAAATATTCGATTTACATTACATCTAACTTTATTAGCAGTTATATAATCATATTCAGTGCCATTCTCAATAAAATTTTGTATCTTATCTAATACTTGTATTGCTCTCTCTTTACTTTCATAACATCCTATCTTCCTAGTATTATACATATCTTCAAATGTTACATATATTTGATTATCATTTATTTCAATTTTACTAACTTTCATTAAATTAGTTTTATCCTGGCTTCTAATTATTATCATTTCAAATTCTCCAATATATTTAATTTATTTTTAAGTCATTTCCTTGTTATATACTATTTTGACATAATTAAAACTTTTACCATTACATATTTATATACCATCTTTCTCTTTTGAGAGTTTCTTTAATCCTAAAAGCCTTGCTAATTAGTTCTCTTTTTTATTTCCATAATAAATCATTTGTTGATTATTCCAACATCATTATACAATCTATTTCACTTAGTAAAACTTATCCTTACCACCCTTTCTATATCGATTTATACATTTGGTAATTGTATTAATAAAAATTTTTATTCAAATCATTTGTATATTAAATCATCTATATCAAAACACAATATTTTACAACATATATATCTCTTTTCTATAAACTTATTTTTATATTTTCTTCAAATAAATGTATTATAGGATTTATTTTTAATATTTTCATTATTTTTTTAATAGCATCATTTTTAATTTTGATTTGTTTCCATTCAACATATCACCTCTCCATAAATTACCATTTGTATAATTTATATTATATATATACAAACGGTAATTATCAATCTTTTTTCTTATCTTTTTTCTTTTTTTATATATTTTTGGTAATTTTATTTTACTTTTCAGCAAAATAACTTATAATTTCGGTAAGGAGTGATGTACATATGGAAAGTTTAGGAGATAGAATAGCAAAGCTAAGAAAAGAGTTGAATATAAATCAAAAGGAACTTGCTACTAAAGTTGGTATAACTGAAGCTAGTTTATCACGTTATGAAAATAATCTGCGAGAACCTAAAAGTGAAATAATAGTAAGATTAGCAAAATCACTGAAGACATCTACAGATTATTTATTAGGTATAAATGAAAATACAAAAATAAATAGAGAAGACAAATTAATAATAGAAAGTTTATCAGTTAGTGAAAAAACAAAGCAGCTTTTAGAAAAGATATATTCACTTGAAGAAGAAGATAGAGAGGCTATAGAAAAAATGATTGATAATGCTTATATAAAGAGATTTTTAAAAGAAGAGAATTAGTTCTCTTCTTTTACTTTTTCCAATATTTCTAATAACATTTCATAAAAATCAATATCTACACTCAATAAAAAATCTAATTTAATTCCTGTGTCTTTAATTTTTTCCTTTCTTATAATAGTAGTATTTGATTTTTCCACATACACCATCCCCCAGCGAACCTATGTTCTTAATTTTATTCAAAGATTCCCAACAAATTTTAATAAAAATTATGTAATTATGATTTTTTCATTTCATAAAATATTTTTCTCTTATCCAAAATTTTCTTGGATAATTATCTTAACTATATAATAATACTTTTATTCTACAGATGCAATAAAAAACTCGTAATTATAACAAAAAAATCTATTATTGTAGAATTTTGTATATTTTTTATGTTTTTATATATTTTTTAAGATAATTCTTATTATAAAATTTTGTATAAATATATAAATTTTTATGTTTATTTAATCTACTTTTTAGTACTTGATAAAGTATAAAAAATACTGATAATTATAGTTTACTAACTATCATTATCAGTATTTTTTTACCATTTATAAACATAATTAAAATCCACTTTCTAAAGAGGCTAGATTTGCCTGACTACACTTCAAATTTTTCTCACAAAATACTATTTATCTTTTATTTATGTTATTCACTTTATATTTGTGTAGTAAAATTTATTTAGCTTTAAACTATTTTTATTATTGAGAGTTTAAGTTTTCATAACTTAATTATTGGAACTTAATTATTAATGAAAATAAAGTTAATTTTCATTATAAGTATTATCTTTTCAATATGTACTTACTATATAATTCTATTATTTATTTTCACTTTCCAGTTTTAATAAATAATCCTTTGTTTTTATTCCGCCCAAATAACCTCTTAAACTTCCATTAGAACCAATAAGCCTATGGCAAGGTATAAAAATAGAAATAGGATTTTTACTATTGGCCAACCCCACTGCTCTATATGATTTAGGTCTATTGATTGTATTCGCTAATTCTAGATAAGTTCTTGTTTCTCCATATGGAATTTTACAAAGTTCACTCCACACTTGTTTACTAAACTCACTTCCTGATGGATGTAATGGTAAATCAAATTTTTTTCTATCACCATTTAGATATTCACTTAGTTGTTTATTTGCATCTTTTATAATTTTAGTCTCTTTAACTGTATATTTTTCACAAGATAATTCTTGTATCCCAAAGAATAAATCTGTAATGTAATTATTTTCTTCTGATATTCCTATTTTCCCAATTTTAGTTTCATAGTAAAATATATTTTTCATTGAGCACTATATCCTTCCATATTTATTTTTATCTTCAGTTATGATTAATAGTTTTACTTATTTATATCATATATTTTATCAACTTTTAATAAAAAAACCTTACTCTGTTTAAAAATATTTGTTTTATATAAAATCAATTAATAACCCTATATTATATAAATAATAAAACTAATTATATCTTCCTTATTAAAACCATAAATATATAAATTAATTAACATTAATGAACAAGAAAGTCAGTAGAGCATGATGTATCAAACCACACATTTTGCTCTACTGACTTTTATTACTTAACTAAAACTTCAATATTTTCATCTTGACCATCTATAACTATAGTACATCCATTATATATCTCTCCAGCAATAAGTTTTCTTGCAATTATAGTTTCTAATGTATTTCCTATATATCTCTTAAGAGGTCTTGCACCATACACAGGGTCATAACCTTCTCTCACCATTACATCTTTAGCTGAATCTGTAACCTCAATAGAAATATCTTTTTCTTTTAATCTATTTTTTAAATCTTCCATAAATATGTCTATAATTTTCTTGATATTATCTTGGTCTAAAGGTTTAAACATTATAATATCATCTACTCTATTTAGAAATTCAGGTTTAAATCTATGCTTCATCTCATTCATTACAAGACTGTTAGTAGTATCTGTTATATTTCCACCTGCTTCTAATAAATAATTACTTCCTATATTAGAGGTCATTATTATAAGAGTATTTTTGAAGTCTACAGTCTTACCTTTATTATCAGTAAGTCTACCATCATCTAATATTTGTAAAAACATATTAAATACATCTTCATGTGCTTTTTCTATCTCATCAAATAATATTACAGAATAAGGTGCACGTCTAACTGCTTCTGTAAGTTGTCCGCCCTCCTCATATCCTACATATCCTGGAGGAGGTCCTACTAATCTTGATACAGCATGTTTTTCCATATATTCAGACATGTCAATTCTAATTATATTGTCTTCACTATCAAATAAATTTCTAGCAAGAGTTTTTGCAAGTTCAGTTTTTCCAACTCCTGTAGGCCCTAAGAATATAAATGAACCAATTGGTTTTCTTTCATCTTTTAGGCCAGCTCTTGCACGTATTACTGCATTTGAAACTGCTGTAACAGCTTCATTCTGTCCAATAACTCTCTCATGAAGTTCATCTTCTAGCTTAAGTAGCTTTTCTCTTTCACCTTCGACTAATTTAGTTACTGGTATACCTGTCCACTTTGATACAATATTAGATATTTCTTCTTCTGTAACTTCTTCTTTTAAAAGTGAGTTTTCAGAACCATCATTCATACTTTCTTCATATTTCTTTATTTGCTCTTCTAATTTAGGTATTTCACCATATTTAACCTCTGCTGCTTTGTTAAAATCATATTCTCTTTCGTACTTTTCAGCTTTTCCTTTAGCTTCATCTAATTGAGATTTTAAATTTTTGATATCTAGTATTTGACTCTTCTCTTTTTCATATTTAGCAGTCATTTCATCATTTTTAGATTTTAACTCTGCTATTTCCTTTTGAATATCTTCTAATCTTGTCTTACTCTTATCATCATTTTCTTTAAGCAAAGCTTCTCTCTCAGTTTCTAGTGTAAATAATTTTCTTCTAACCACATCTAATTCTGTTGGCAATGAATCTATTTCACTACGAATCATAGCTCCAGCTTCATCTATTAAATCTATTGCTTTATCTGGTAAAAATCTATCTTGTATATATCTATGAGAAAGTTTTGCTGCTGCTACAATAGCATTATCATGAATTCTTACTCCATGATGTATCTCAAATCTTTCTTTAAGTCCTCTAAGTATAGATATTGTATCTTCAACAGTAGGTTCTTCTGCAATTACAGGTTGGAAACGTCTTTCAAGGGCTTTATCTTTTTCTATATATTTTCTGTACTCATCAAAAGTAGTTGCACCAATACAATTTAACTCTCCTCTTGCAAGCATAGGCTTAATCAGGTTACCTGCATCCATTGAGCCTTCTGTTTTACCAGCACCAACTATAGTATGAATCTCATCTATAAATAGAATGATTTTTCCATCAGAACTTTGAACTTCTTTTAAGACAGCCTTTAATCTTTCTTCAAATTCTCCTCTATATTTTGCACCAGCAATCAATGCGCCCATATCAAGAGAAAATACTATTTTATCTTTTAATCCTTCTGGTACATCTCCTCTTACTATTCTCTCTGCTAAGCCTTCAACTATCGCAGTTTTACCTACACCTGGCTCACCAATTAATACAGGGTTATTTTTTGTTCTTCTTGATAAAATTCTTATAATTCTTCTTATTTCTTCATCTCTTCCAATTACAGGATCTAATTTATTTTTTTTAGCTAAATCTACTAAATTTGTTCCATATCTAGCAAGTGCATCATATGTTCCTTCTGGGTCTTGTGTTTCTACCCTTTGACTACCTCTAACTTGTGATAAAACATTTAAAAAATCATTTTTATTTATATTATATTGTTTCAATATTTTACCAACAACTGATTTTGATTCTGTTTCCATCATTGCAAGCATAACATGTTCAACACTTATATATGAATCTTTAAATTCTTTAGAAATACTTTCTGCTTTTATAAGTACTTCATTTATTTTTCTAGTAGCTGACACTCCTTGTGAATCTGCTCCTTCTCCATATACTTTTGGAAGTTTATCCATTTCAAAGTTTACAGTATTTCTTAAAGAATCTATTGATATATTCATCTTTTCTACTATATTTGGTATTAATCCATCTTCTTGATTAATAAGTGCTGAAAAAAGATGAATTACATCTACTTGTTGGTTATGATTTTTTACTGCTTCATTATAAGCCTCATTTAAACTTTTTTGAACTCTTAAAGTCATTTTTTCTACGTCCATATAAATCCCTCCATTTTAATATTATATCCAAATAAATTAAATTCTCTCATTTATGATTATTGATTTTCTAAGCTCTAAAAGACTATCAAGCAAACTTTCATTTTTTTGTATGTCAAAACTTAATGTCAGATTAAAGGTTCCATCTGAATTAAAAAAATCAAACACTTCTTTTGATTTTGCTCTTAGATATAAATCTTCATCTATAAGTCTTTTTTCACCTATTAACAAATATTGGCACTTATCTATAAAACTCTTTCTAAAATCAATAGTATATAGATTTTCTAAAAGATTATATTGGTAAATTGCAATATTATTAAACACTTTTAATAAATTTGAATTTACAAAATTGTAAATTTGATTATCGTTATACAGTGATATTTGTTCATATATATACTCTCTAAATAAAGGATGAATGTTTTGTTTAAGTTTCAAAGTAACTTCAGCTGGTATTTCAAAATACAACTTCCAGTATTCAGAATTATTTTTTTCTAATATAAATGCTACTCTGTTTAAACTAGTGGGGCTAATCTCTTTTAATGTACATTCAAAATTATAATATCTCAAACTAGTTTCTTCATTTTCAAATACATAATCAAACCACTGTAGAACATTTCTATCAAGTTTTAAACTCATATAAAAACCTTCTTCCTTATTTACTAACCTTATTAGGTCTTTTTATCTGATTATATTCTTCTAGTAAACTTTCTTTATCAGCTTTATTTCCTTTATATGCTATATGTGGATTTATCATATACTCACCATTTTTTACTTTCTGTAAAAAATCTAATTTTTTTAGTTCTGTAAACAATGAAGACAAGGAAGTCTTTGGATATTCAAATTCGCAAGATAATTCATGTAGTGTTTTCCTAATCTTATTATTTTTATCCATAGAATTTATCAATTTTATTGGAATTAAATCTCTTTTAGTATACATTCCTTCTGCCACTTTGATATAATTTTTAAAGCAAACATTCATATATTTACTTTTGTTCATAACCAAATTTCTACTTTCTGTGTATTCTTGATTTAAATCTTTTTTTAATGCCTTATCTAAATTAAATATCTCTTCTCACTCTCCTTATCTCTAATTGATAATATAAATATATTACAAAAAAATATGTATGTCAAAAACAAAAATAGCAAAAGTTTATCTATAAGCTAAACTTTTATTTATCTATAAGCTAAACTTTATTGTTTTTTAAAATCAGTATTTTCAATTTATTGGTAAGATTTTTGAATAATATTTGTAAATTTTTTTTAAAAATTTTAATATGCTCAGTAAAATAATCTTTTCTACAGAGTAAAACCACTAAACACATAATATTTCCAATTATTTTTTTGTAAGTTTACTTGACATAGTATATATATATTTATATAATGTATATATACTATATATACAATTTAAGGAGGTGTTTAATTGAATATAGTTATTAGTAATTCAAGTGGCAAGCCAATATACGAACAAATTACTACACAAATTAAAAGTATGATTATAAGTGGAGAGTTGCCAGAAGGTACTGCTCTTCCAAGTATGAGATTATTAGCAAAAGAACTTAGAATAAGTGTAATTACTACAAAACGAGCATATAGTGATTTAGAACATGATGGATTTATTGAAACAGTTACTGGTAAAGGTAGTTTCGTATCTGGCAAAAATATGGATTTTGTTAAAGAAGAACAACTTCGTTTAATCGAAGAATATCTACAAAAAGCAGTTGATACAGCTCAAAGTAGTGGCATTACATATAATGAGTTACAAGATATTTTACTTTTATTATATAAGGGAGAATGATAATTATGGACGCAATAACTATAAAAAACCTAAACAAAGTTTACAAAAATTTTGCATTACAAGATGTATCTTTTTCAGTACCAAAAGGCTCTATAATGGGATTTGTAGGTGAAAATGGTGCAGGAAAAACTACTACACTAAAATCAATTTTAAATTTAATATCTTATGATAGTGGAAATATTGAAATCTTTGGCCTTGATAACATAAAAAATGAAAAAGAAATCAAAGAACAAATTGGTGTCGTATTTGAAGGAAGCAACTTTCATGAGAATTTAAATACAAATAATATCTCAAAAATTATGAGCCATATCTATAAAAACTGGGATGATAGACTATTTAAAGAATATTTAAAACAACTAAGAGTTCCAAATAATAAACTAATTAAAGAGTTTTCAAAAGGTAATAAAATGAAACTTAGTATTGCTGTAGCTTTATCTCATAAACCAAAGTTATTAATATTAGATGAAGCAACTAGTTCACTTGACCCTATTGTAAGAGAAGAAATATTGGATATATTCTTAGATTTTATACAAGATGAAGAACATTCTATTATTTTATCTTCACATATTACAAGTGATTTGGACAAAATAGCAGATTATATTACATTTATACATAAGGGGAAAATTGTATTTAGCGAAAGCAAAGATGAATTAATCGATACTATGGGTATCTTAAAATGTAATTCTAATGATTTTGCTAAACTTACAAATGAAGATTATTCATATTATCGTAAAAGCCAGTTTGGATATGAAGTACTACTTAAAGATAAGTATAAATTTATTACAAAACATCCAAACCTTATAGTTGATAATACATCAATTGAAGAAATTATGTTATTTTATGTGAGAGGTGATAAATAATGAAGGGACTAATTTTAAAAGACTTACTTAATTTAAAAAGCAATATAAAATTTCTAATTTTATTTATGATTGTATTTGGATATATCTCTTCTGTTGGAGATGGAAATAACAGTAGTTTTATAGGTGTTATTATAGTTTTATGTACAACAATGATTGTTTCAACATTTTCATATGATGATTTAAATAAATGGGATAGCTATGTACTTACAATGCCTATCAAACGTGACACTATTGTATTAAGTAAATATTTAACTATGTTAATATTTAGCTTTATAGGTGTATTTTTTTCACTTATTATTAGCATTGTTAATGGATATTTTAAAAATACACTTGTTTTAGATGATACTTTAGTTATTACAGGATTAATTTTATCAATTTCAGTATGTTTTGCTAGCCTTATTTTACCACTTATTTATAAATTTGGTACAGAAAAAGCTCGTTTATTAATGATTGCATGCTTTTTACTTCCTACTGCTGCAATATTAGGATTTAAAAGTCTTTTGGAAAGATTTAATTCAAGTATTTCTATTGAGATTATACTTAATACTTTAGTTTATTCTCTTCCATTTATTGCGATTTTATTATTTGTAATTTCATATTTTATTTCTACAAAAATTTATTGTAAAAAAGAAGTGTAAAAGATATTAACACTAGTTTTATATTTAAGTGGTTTTATAAAAGATTTTATAAAAATACTGTCAGGGTAAAATTTGATAGTATTTTTGTTTTTTATGAATTCATTTCTACTCGGATTTTTATTTTTTATTATTTATTTATTCAGTAACATCCTATTATTTTCTAAATATACTGATATAATATAATTATCTGATAAATTTAGTTGACAATTATATTTTTAGGAGGGTACCCATGTTAGGACAAAGATGTATGGATTATTTACAAACATTAGGAAAAATAAGTTCAACAACAACAGGTCTTACAAGACTTATATTAACTGATGAGCATAAAAAATCGATTGAATTAATAAGTTCTTGGATGAAAAATTTGAATCTTGATATTGAAATTGACGATATTGGAAATATTATAGGTACATATAAATCTAATTTCTTAAACGCACCTACATTAGTAGTTGCATCTCATCAAGATAGTGTAAAATGTGGAGGTATATTTGATGGAATGCTAGGAATAATTGTTCCTCTAATTGGACTTGAAGAAGCTATAAATAATAATAAGTCTTATCCATTTAATATTAAATTAGTTGCATTTGCTGAGGAAGAAGGAACAAGATTTGAAACATCTCTAATGGGAAGTAAAGTTTTTGCTGGTACTTTTAAAGAGGAACTACTCAAATCTGTTGATGAAAATGGAATTACGCTTGAAGAAGCTGTGACAAAATTTGGATTTGATACTAAAAATTTAATAAATTTACACCCTAGAAAAGATATTGATGCTTATTTAGAATTCCATATCGAACAGGGACCTGTCTTAGAAAACAATGCTCTTCCTGCTGGTATTGTTTCAAGTATTACAGGATTTAAGAGTTTTAAAATATCAGTAAATGGCAAATCTGGCCATGCTGGAACACTCCCAATGGATATGCGATTTGATGCTGGATGTTGTGCTTGTGAATGTGTATTATCAATTGAAAATATAGCTAAGATAACGCCTGATTTAGTTGCTACAGTTGGAAAGATGAATTTCTATCCATCATCATCAAATGTAGTTCCTGAAAGGGTTGATTTTACTCTTGACGTCCGCTCATGTTCACAAGAAACTCTTGATACTTCAGTAATAAAAATACTTGATGAAATAACTCGCATATGTCAAAATAGAAAACTTAATTATACAAGTGAACTCTCTTTTGAAAATGTTCCTGTGCCATGTTCTGATAAAATGACAAAAGTTATAGAAAAAAGTTTTGTGGATTTAAATCTCAACCCATTTTATATTTATAGTGGCGCTGGTCATGATGCTCAAGAAATGGATAATATAACTGATATAGGCATGGTATTTATAAGATGTACTGAAGGCATAAGTCATAATCCTAATGAAAATGTTACTGTGAATGATTTAGATATTGCAGTAAAAATATTTTTAAAAATACTAGATAATCTTAATCT
Source organism: Clostridioides sp. ES-S-0123-01 (assembly GCF_020658415.1). NCBI lineage: Bacteria > Bacillati > Bacillota > Clostridia > Peptostreptococcales > Peptostreptococcaceae > Clostridioides > Clostridioides sp. ES-S-0123-01. The sequence goes on along the minus strand of NZ_JACVWD010000001.1, from coordinate 265,586 downwards.
AAAATAATTTTACAATAATACTCTTCATTCTGATGTATAAAAAAAGAAAATAAACATGAAAAAGGTAGCAACTAACTCTAATTGCTACCTTCTAATTCTATTTATATAAAAGTTGATTTCTCATCAATAATATCACATCTATCATTTCCATTAGATATATGTCTTACTTATAATTATACATTCTATTCGTAATTATCTCATTTTAAATAATATATATTATACAGTAAATATTTTTCTAATAATGACAATAAATATTCAAATTATTTTTAATATCTCCATTGATTTTTATCTATTTACCTTAAAAATATAAAGGATACCAAAGCTGATATCCCTTATAAATGTTATATATTCATTTTTTATTATAGTTCCAATTTAATATTCAACTTAACTCATAGAGTTAGAAAATTCCTCTCCTGCTGTAACAAGATTAGATAATAATACATCAGCCAGTGCATCATTAGCTGAACTTATTATCCATTTATTATCTTTCTTAGTACATTCAAACTCTACAGTTTTTGTTACAAAAGTTTCTTCAACACTTTTTTGCTTTTCTTTCATAATTGACACTAACATTTCAGTTGTTTTCTCATCTGTTAAATCTTGACCTGAAAAACTCATGCCAAGCATCTTTGTAAATGCTTCAGCCACTATTTCTTTAAGTAATGGTGTTGAATCTACAAACTTACACTCTACTTGAATTTTTGCATTATTATCTTTAATCTCACTGTCTTTTATTGTGTATGTTATTTTAGATGCATTATTTTTTAGATAATCTAAAACATACTGTGTACTTGGGTCTTCTGTTTCTAATTCTTTTAGTATATCCTTATATTTTTCATCATTATTTTCCATAACTTTGTTCATACCTTCAAAGTCAAATTTCTTTGCACTACTAAAAAAATTATTGATTGTATCTTCTGGTTTTGCACTTGAACATGCTGTCAAAGATATTGCTAATAAAAAAGTTGTTAAAAGTAATATGATTTTTTTCATATCTCAAATCCTCCCTCTTAATTTGTTGATACATAAATTATTTTAACATATAATGAGGATTTTTAATAATATATTTAGAATATTTATGACTTTTATCAAAACATAAATCTAGATTAAAAAATATTTATATTAAATTATTATTCATATTTACATCAGTCATAGTAGAAACCATAACAGCCTTTATAGTATGCATTCTATTTTCTGCCTCTTCAAATACTTTTGAATACTTGGAATTAAATACCTCGTCAGTAACCTCTAATTCTGATAATCCAAACTTTTCATAAATTTCTTGACCAACTTTAGTTTCTAAATCATGAAAAGCTGGAAGACAATGTAAAAATATAACATTTTCATTTTCAGTTTTCTTTATCATATCCATATTCACTTGATAATCTTTAAGTTGATTTATTCTCGCTTCATATTGTTCTTCTTCTCCCATAGAAACCCATACATCTGTATATATAACATCAGCACCCTTTACATCATCAATATTTTCAGTTAACAATATATCTCCTTTAGACTTTTTAGCTATTTCTTTCATATATTCAACTAACTTTTCATTTGGCCAAAGTTCTTTAGGAGCAAGCGCTACAAAATGAATTCCCATTTTAGCACATCCTATCATCAATGAGTTACCCATATTATTTCTAGCATCCCCAACATAAACAAATTTAACTTTATTTAAATCTTTATCTACATTTTCAATTACTGTTAGAAAATCTGCAAGTATTTGAGTTGGGTGATATTCATCTGTAAGGCCATTCCAAACAGGTACTCCAGAGTATTTTGCTAAACTTTCAACTGTTTCTTGTTTAAATCCTCTAAATTCTATACCATCATAAAATCTTCCTAAAACTTTTGCTGTATCGGATACAGATTCTTTTTTACCCATATGGCAGTCATTGGGTCCTAGATAAGTTACATGAGCACCTTCATCATGAGCAGCCACCTCAAACGAACATCTAGTTCTTGTTGATGTCTTCTCAAACAATAATGCTATATTTTTACCTTGCAATAAATCTCCTTTTATACCAACCTTCTTCTTAGTTTTTAAATAACTAGATAAAGTTAATAAATATCTAATTTCCTCTTTTGTAAAATCCTTTAATGTTAAAAAACTCTTTCCTTTTAAACTTATATTATTCATATTGATTTTCCCCTTTTTGTAAATTTATTTAAATGCTATAAAATTTTTAGTTTCATATATTTTTATCTACTCTAATTCTCACCCTAACAATGAATCTTTTAATAACTTAATTATCTTCTAGTAATATATCTTTTAAAATTTCAAGAGCTTCATTTATCTCCTTGTAGCTAATAGTTAAAGGTGGTAAAAATCTAAGTACATTCTTTCCAGCAGTCAAAATAAGTAATCCTTTTTTTCTAGCTTTTTCTTCTATAGTGCTAGATTCAATAGTAGTTTCGATTCCTATCATCAAGCCCATACCTTTTGTCTTTACTACGATTGTACTATTAAAATTTTCAATAGATTTTCTTATATAATCTCCTTTTTCTAACACATCTTCATAAAATCCTTCTTTAGATATTTCATCTAACACAACAGAAGCTGCCACCATAGCTAATAAATTCCCTCCAAATGTTGTACCTTGGTCTCCTTTCCCTAAAACTTTTGAAAATTTTTCATTTACTAATACTCCTCCTATTGGTATCCCTGCGCCTAAACCTTTTGCAATTGTAACAATATCTGGTTTTACATCAAAATATTCATATCCAAAAAGTTTCCCCGTTCTTGCTATGCCACATTGAACTTCATCAAATATTACTGCTATGTCTTTTTCTTTACATATTTTTACAAGTTCTAAAATATAATCTTTTTCAAGAACATTAACTCCACCTTCACCTTGAACTGCTTCAAGAATTACTGCACAAACAGTTGAATCAATATTATTTTTAAAATCTTCAATATCGTTTTTTTCTACATATTTAAATCCTTCGGGAAGTGGATAAAAATATTTATGATACTTATCCATACCAGTTGCCATCAAAGACATCATTGTTCTACCATGAAAAGAATCCTTTAAACTTATGATTGTCCCTCTTCCTTCACCATATTTATCACTACTGTACTTTCTTGCTATTTTAAAAGCAGTTTCATTTGCTTCTGTTCCAGAGTTACAAAAATATACTTTATCCAATCCACTTATATTAATTATTTTTTCTCCTACAGACAATACTGGACCATTGAAATATAAGTTTGATGTATGTAATAATTTGTCCACTTGCTCCTTTAAAGCAGTTTTTAAATTATTATTACTATATCCAAGAGAAGATACTCCGTATCCGCTTGTAAAATCTATATATTTATTGCCTTTAGTATCAAAAAAACAACTACCTTCGCCATAGTCTATAATAAAATCAGGTTGGCTATATGTATTTATGAAATATTCCTCCCATTTTGAAACTATATTATTGTTATTTATCTTCATTTTTATCATCCTCACTTAAGTTTATAATCTTTTTTATATTTAACTTATTTTCTTATTCATTTTCTTTTCTTATTAATGTGCCTATTCCACTATCAGTAAATAACTCTGTTATTATAGAATGAGGAACTCTTCCATCTAAAATATGGACTCTATTTACCCCATTATTCAAAGCGTCTACACATCCATGTATCTTAGGTATCATGCCACCAGTAATTATACCTTCATCAAATAGCTTATCAACATCATCTAATATAACTTCTGTTATCAATGACTTTTCTTCATCTGGATCTCTTAAAAGACCTGGCACATCAGTAAGAAGTATCAGCTTATCTGCATTTAATTCTTTAGCTATAGCTGATGCTGCTGTATCTCCATTTATATTATAGGTCTCACCATCTTCTCCTACTCCAATAGTTGCAATTACTGAAATATAGCCTGATTTCAAGCAAGATTCTATAAGTTCAACATTTACTTTCTTTATTTCTCCAACAAATCCTAGTTCATAATTTTTATATGGGTCACATAAAATCATATTATTGTCTATCCCACAAAGCCCTACTGCTCTTCCGCCTTTTGTATGTATCTTGTTTACCAAGTCTTTATTTACCTTTCCAGCTAAGACCATTTTTACAATTTCCATAGTTTCTTCATCTGTATATCTAAGCCCATTTACAAATTTACTTTCTATATCTACTTTAGCAAGCATTTTATTGATTTCTGCTCCTCCACCATGTACTAAAACTATATTTATTCCAACATAACTCATAAGTACAAGGTCTTCCATAACAGACTCTTTTAAACCATCTTTTTTCATTGCACTTCCACCATACTTAACTACAATAGTTTTGCCTTGATGCTTTTCTATATATGGTAAAGCTTCTATCAGTGTATTTGCTTTTTCTATATCAATCATTAAGCATTTCCTCCTAGTTTCTATAACTTCCATTTATTCTTACATAATCATAACTTAAATCACATCCCCATGCATTTCCTCTAGCATTTCCCATGTTCAAATCTACTAATATACTTATTTCATCATCTTCAAGAATTTTTTTCGCTTTTTCTTCATTAAAATCCAACCCATTTCCCTGTTTACATACTTCTATATATCCTTTCATGCTTTCAAAAATAATATCTACTTTTTCCATATCTATTTCTTCACCCGCATATCCTAAAGCACACAATATTCTTCCCCAATTTGCATCAGCTCCAAATACAGCTGTCTTTACCAAGGAAGAAGATATAACTGTTTTTGCTAACTTTACTGCATGTTCTTCACTTAGTGCTCCATTTATATAGCATTCAATTAATTTTGTACATCCTTCTCCATCTTTAGCAACAAGTTTAGCAAGTTCTATACAAACATATGTAAGCGCACTTAAAAATACTTGATAATGTTCATCTTTTTCATCCATTCTCTCATTTTTCGCTTTTCCATTTGCCAAAATCATTACCATATCATTAGTACTTGTATCTCCATCTACACTAACTCTATTAAAACTTTTATCAACTGCACTTTTTAGAGCTTCTTTTAAGAGAACGCTATCGATATTTGCATCTGTCGTTATAAATCCCAATGTTGTTGCCATATTAGGATGTATCATTCCTGAACCTTTTGCCATACCTCCAATAGTTATTTTTTTATCTCCATACATTATTGCTACTGCTATTTCTTTCTTTATAATGTCAGTTGTCATAATCGCTTCTCTTGCTCCAATATGACCTTGTTTACTGAGATTACTTACTAACTCATCCATATTTTTTTCTATTAAATCTATATTTAGTGGTTTTCCTATAACACCAGTAGATGCAACCAAAACATCATCTTCTTTAATATTTAATTTTTCACTAGTAAATTTAGCCATTTTATATGCGTTTATAAGACCTTCTTTTCCATTAAATGTGTTAGCATTAGCACTATTGACTATAATCGCTTGTGCTTTTCCATTTTTAATATGCTCCTGTGTTACATAAACTGGATTTCCTTTAACTTTATTTTGAGTAACTACTGCTGCTGCATCACATAAAATATCTGAATAAACTAAAGCTAAGTCCCTCTTTTCTTTATTTTTTCTTAAGCCACAGTGAATTCCTGAAGCAACAAACCCTTCTGGAACTGTAACTCCACCTTTTATAATCTCCATTTTTATCCTCCTAATTATATGAGTTTAGTATTTTTCTATTCCTAAAATGCTGGTGCAATATGCTTTAAGCCTGTAGTCTCCTCAATTCCAAACATTATATTCATATTTTGTACGGCTTGCCCTGCTGCCCCTTTAATCATGTTGTCTATAGTTGAACAGATTATTAATGTATCTTTATTTTCATGTACTGATATTACACATTTATTTGAATATACAACATTTTTTAAAGAGGTTATCTTATCTAATGGGAGTATTTCTATAAATTCTTTATATTCATAATAATCAGTTAATTTTTTATGTATATCACCTATAGATACATTATCTTCTTTTATGCAGTATATAGTTGATAGTATCCCTCTATTTACTGGAATTAGATTTGGTGTAAAAACTACATCTACATCTTCTTTATACGCTTCACTTAGATTTTGTTCTATTTCTGGAGTATGTCTATGTTTTCCTATTTTATATGCAGTTATATTCTCATTAACTTCTGTAAAATGACTACTTGTTGATAACTCTCTACCAGCTCCTGTAAGACCTGATTTAGAATCAATTATTATATTATTATTTTTTATTAATTTAGAACTTAATAATGGCATCAATGGTAAAGAAATACTAGTAGGATAACATCCTGGATTTGCAACTATATCAGCACTTTTTATATCTTCTTGATATATCTCACTTAATCCATATACAGCTTTTTTGTGCAAAATTGTATCTATAAAAGATACTCCATACCATTTACTATATATTTTTTCATCTTTTATTCTGAAATCAGCACCTAAATCTATGACTTTCTTTTTAGATTCAATTGCTTTTATTGCAAACTTTTCACTTACACCATGTGGAAGAGCAGTAAATACAACATCACACATATCAATTACTTTTTCGTTTTCTATACATGTCATACTGTTTTCATAACCTATACTTGGGTATATATCAACTATGTTTTTGCCAATGTATGAATTTGAACCTATAGCTGTAACTTCTACTCCTTCATGATTTATTAGTAATCTTAGTAATTCTACACCAACATATCCAGTTGCTCCAATAATTCCAGCTTTTATTTTGCTCATTTTATTTCCTCCGTTTTATAATTATTTTAAGAATATTTCGAATTATTTTTTTAAATTAATATTATTATTTAATAATCATTTGATAATATATAAGTTTAAAACTATCTAACTAACAATAAAAAGCCCCTTAGCATTATAATGCTAAGAGGCGAATTTCCGCGGTACCACTCTTATTGGTAAAATTACAATTATAATAATTCTTATGAATTAAAAAGTATTTGCAAATGTATATTTAAAATTAAAAAAGCCTCTTGGTCAAAGACCAAGAGACGAATATACACCCGCGTTACCACTCTAATTGATAAGATAATCTTACCCACTCTAATCTCTTAAGGCGAGACTCACCAATTACCATACTACTAATTCTGGTAACTTCCTCCAAAGCTCTATTCACAATAAAATTCATTACTAGGCTTCCACCATCCCTAGCTCTCTATCAAATCCTTTTATGCTACTTTCTTTTTCATAGGATTTCAATTTCTTTTCTTGTTGTTTTATATAATAATTTATTTTTAGTAGTTTGTCAATATTATTTATAAATTTTTGGAAATTTTTTCTAGGTTGTTAATTTCCACCATTTTGTATCCGAGTTACGATATAACTTAAAACCACATCTTAATAAAACATTTTGTGAATCTGTATTGTAAGCATCAGTTTCAGCTATCACAGAAGAAACATTTGGTTGACTTAATCCCCAGCTACATATCTTTTTAATAACTTCTGTCATATATCCTTGTTTTTTATAATCCTCACCTAATCCATAACCAATCTCAATTTCACCATAAGAATTTGGCACATCTTTAAAATCGGCTAATCCTATAATTGTACGGTTTTCATTTAACATAATAAACCAAAATGTATAAAACAATATATTTTTTTCATCTTTTTTAGCAATATTTAATTGTCCTTTTACAATATCATAAAAAAAACCAGTCATTGGTTCTGCACAATAAATGCATTCTAATTCCTTTTCTAATTCTGAATTATTGGAAGTCCAAAGTTCAAGTTGACGAAGTGATAGTGGAATTAGAGTTAATCTTTCTGTTTTTAATATCATTTTTTCTCCTTTTAAGAGAAAGACTAAAATTGTTATCAAAGAATTCTTAATCATACACAACAATAGTCTTTCTTCTGATTTTCTTTTTAATCTGATAAAAGCTCATCTATCACATGAAATTTCATTTATTAGTTCTATTAGTTCTATATTTTCTAACAGGCTATAAAGTATATTAGTATCATAAATTTTACTACTCAATATCTTTTTTTATTTCTACAACATCCTCAATTTTACAATTATAATTATTGAAAATAAAATTGATGGAAATTAACTGATAAAAGTATCATTATTAATTCAACACAGTTGAACAACAAGTGAGAATACATATAGATTTGTGTAAATATATATACATTCTAGCTTGATACTATATATGTGATAATTAGTTGCATAATATCGAGAATGATCTATATTTTTATAAGTTTAAGAATTATTTTTTAGAGAGTGTATTCCATTTATTAATACTTTAGAATCTATTTTTAAATATCTAGAATACATCCAAACAATTGGACTACGAAGCCTACCTCTAGAGCAAACAATTATTATCTTTTTACTATTGTTATCGCTAATAGATAGAAGCCTATCTTTTATTTTTTTACGATTTTTTATTAAACCATATAAGACAACAATTCCTGCGATGGGTTTATTCCTGTGCAGGAAGTCATATTCTTTTTCATTAATAACAGAGATATTATGTTCTAATTTGGCTATACTACCATATTCTATCGATGTACGTACATCAACAGTTACTTCATCAACGATTTCACTATGTTTTATTAGATATTGTGGACATAATTTTTTCATGTATACATCTAAAGTCTGCATAAGTATCTCTCCTTAACTCTTTGCATAATATATTAATTTATTATACTATAAGCAAGTTCACCTTTACAGTTGTTTATTAATATAAATTTATAATTATTATAAAAATATCTTAAATATATCATAGGATTTATATGAAGCTTTTACAATTTAGAGTGGAAATCACACTCATTTAGGTTGAATGGATAGCACAAATAGTATATAAAAAACATTGATACATACACATATAATGTTAATATAAGTATATGGAGAATAAATATAGAAGAACTCAAACAACAGCAAAGGATACTACTATTAATGAAAAGCTTACAATAGATTTAAAATTACTTCCTTTCTTTTGAAATTTTCAAATAACTGGAATTATTCCTTCCCATGTAAGAAAGTGACAAAACTAATTATTAAAAGTTAATTACAGTCAAAAATATCTAAAAACAATACACAACCATCTTGTTGCAATGTTTAGTTATTCTGTAAAATATTATAATTTGACTAGTGAATAAATATACTAACAATAGCAGAACATTTATGACATGAAAAAATTGAAACAACATAGAATGTATATTCTCATTTATGTCCAAACAAACACCTAAAAATTGCACAAAAACTAGAAGATTTAAGTTTATATCTTATTTTAATTGAGTTTTAAAAACCTTTACTATCTAAAAATTTTTCAATTTTTTTCTCAGAAAGTATCTCATTAGTTATAAATTCTCCATTGAAAAAAAGACTATATGTAGTAAATGGTGCAAGAGCATTTTGTGCTTCTTTTGCTGTTTCAAATTTTATAAGATTTGCTTCAACACCTCTAGCATTCGCAATTTTTTTTAAAATAGGAGCATATTTAGCAGTATGTGGACACTGATTACTGTAATATAAAACTATCCCATTCTCCTTTGATTTACTTTGTTTTACACAATCTTTAAAGCATGGAATAGGTGCATTATCAGTAAATGGAAAATACAATAACTCATAACTTGGTTCTGATGTATCTGCCAGATAAAATCCTTTATATTTTAAATACTTAGAATCAGATAAAAATGGTAGCTTTTTTTCAGATGAAAGTACAACTAACCCATATTTTCCTTTTGACTTTGCATCATCAATGCATTTTTGTAGTAATAAATTAGAGTATCCTTGTCCTTTAAATTTTCCAGATACCCAGAAACAATTAATATACATATAATTATCTGCAGTAATAGGGCACCATGCATTTTCTGCTGGTATATATTCTATAAAAACTTTACCTCTTTCATCTAATCTTTTAAATACAAGACCTTTGTCAAAATTACTTTTCATCCAATATTTTTTAGAAGAAACACAGTTTTCTCCCTTTTTTTCAGTAATTGCACAACATACATGTTCATTATCAATATTGTTTGAATTTATATCTATAATCTGCATATTACCTCTCCTTCTCTCTTTACAAAATAATTTTCATATATATACTATATCTTTAATTGTACTATTATATATATGACACTTATATGTCATATATATTTTCATTTTATATTAAATTATTTCAAATTTATCATTATTATTAAATTATATGTAAAATTAAATAAATTTTTATGTTCTAACTATATTATATATGGATTGTTTTATTAATCACCTTTAAATTCAAATTTAATAAAACAATTTATATTGAAATAAATATATTTAAGGTATATAATTATAAGAAAAATTTTTAATAATAGAGGTGTTGTTTATAATGTGTGAAAAGTACCTAATAAGAGAATTAAAAGAACCTGATATTAGAAGTGCATTAAATTTAATTTGGAATGTATTTGAAGAATTTGAGTCTCCAGATTATTGTGCTGAAGGAATTAAGTCATTCCATGAATTTATAGAATATAACTCTATTATTGAAAAAGTCAAAGAAAAATCTATTTTCTTTTGGGGCTGTTTTGATTGTGAAAAGTTAATTGGGGTTTTAGCTATCAGAGACCTAAATCATATATGTATGTTATTTGTAGATAAAAATTATCACAAATGTGGTGTTGCAAAAAAATTAATGGCTATAGGTGTAAAGTATTGTACTGAAAACAGAGATGATTTAACTGAAGTAACTGTAAATTCATCCCCTTATGCTGTTGAAGTTTACCATAAATTAGGATTTAAAAATACTAATGCTGAACAGATTGTCAATGGTATACGTTTTACTCCAATGAAACTATCAATATCAAATTAATTTAACAAAGAAATATATCAAAAGCAAATCCACTTAAAGTTTTTAAAGTTGATTTGCTTTTAGATTAAATTTTTAAAGTACACTATTTTTCTTTAAGTTTTAAGTAATATACTTTGAAAGAATCTTCTAGCAAAGACATTAATATTTATTTTTTTACTTCTTATTTTCTAATCCAATCTATTAATTAAATCAACTATATTATAATTTATTGATATATATGTAATGTTGATTATTAATTCTATCATTTACATTAATATTTAGCGATATATTTAGTCATACTTTTTATGAATACCTAATAGTACAGTATCAACAGTGTCAGATAGACTTTTTATGGCTTCTTCTGAATCTAAAAGAGCTTTTCCAAGTTGCAAAGTTGAATATCCATGAATCACACTCATCAACAAATTTAATACTTCATCTATATTCTTTGTTCTTAAATTACAAGAAAGAATAAGTTTTTCTAATAGCGATTTATATTCTTCAAATATCTCTGATGTTTCTTTGTTCCCATGCCAAATAGCCCATTGAATTGTTTCATAAACCCCAGGATGAGCAATTATAAAATTAAAATATGCAATACTTACAGACTTTATAGCTGTATCTCCAGAATCACCAATAGCAACTTTCTCCATCTGTTTATTCATTTTCCTCATACCATTATGAGCAACCTCTCTCAACAAATCATCTAAGCTTTCTATATGATTATATAAAGAAGGTGTACGTATACTTAGTTTTTCTGCAACAACTTTTAAAGAAAGCTTGTTAAGCCCATCTTTATCAGCTATATCAGATGCTACCTGTATTACTATATCTCTACTAACACGCATGATTATACCTCTCTCAACTAAAATTAATTACTTTATTAGTTTAACTAATCTAATTAGCTTCGTCAACAATTAAGACTTATAAAAAACTTTATATTGAGTGCAATGTTGACAATTTAATTTTAGTTTAATATAATACTAACTATATTAGTATTATAACTAATTAAATTAGTATTATAACTAATTAAATTAGAATATTACAGTATAATTTTATAGTTTAATAGATATATCAATAGATACTATATATTAAACTGAAGGGAGATTTTTATGGAAAAGAAATATTTTCAAATTCATGGAATTCCTTCAATTCTTTGGGGAAATCCTTCAAACAAATTGTATATTTATATACACGGACAATGTGGTTATAAAGAAGAAGCCGAAATTTTTGCTAATATCGCTGTTAATCATGGATGGCAGGTTTTAAGCATTGATTTACCTAAACATGGAGAACGTAAAGAAGAAAACATTTCGTTTGACCCATGGAATGTTGTTCCAGAGTTATTAGCTATAATGAAATATGCAAAATCTAATTGGAATCAAATTGCATTATATGCAAATAGTATTGGTGCATGGTTTAGTATGTTAAGTTTTGAAAATGAGAATCTGGAAGAGTGTGTTTTTGTATCTCCAATTCTCGATATGCAACAGCTTATTTCTAATATGATGCTTTGGGCAAATGTATCAGAAGAACAACTTAAACATGAACTAATTATTCCAACTTCATTTGGTCATACACTTTCATGGGAATATCTGCAATATGTCAAAAAACATCCTATTACTAAATGGAACACTACAACAAGAATACTATATGGTAAACATGACGAACTTACAGAACTAAGTGTGGTAGAGAAATTTACACGCCATTTTAATTGTAATTTAACAGTTATAGAAAACGGGGAGCATTGGTTTAATACACAAGAGCAATTAAAAGTATTAAATAAATGGACAAATACTTTATTTGAATGAAGATAATTTCATTATTACTATTTATCTATAAATTAGAATAATTATTCTATCAATTCACTTTATTTTAGTATCATTAAAATAAGCGATAATAAAGCTAAAATTATTCCAACTAGCATAATATTATTTAATATTTTAGAACTTATATTCTTTTTCATATAAACTTACCACCTTAATATTTTTATTTATATATACAATAATATTTTTATATTTTAATCAATATTTTTTTATTGAAAAACAATAAATTATATATTATAATCAATAATATAACCTATATTAAGGAGATGGTATTTATGAGTACAAAATTTTTTAGAAATATTCTAACAGTGTTTTTGTACATTATGTTAGTAAGTATGGCTGCAACAGGTATAATATTCTTATGTATGATACCCATATCTTTGTATAATTTTAGCTTTGAAAAATTGATTATTACAATTGTTAGAATTGTTTATTTTTCTGACTATTATATAGTTATTTTATTCCTAACTTTTATAATTAATAGCACTAAATACTCACCTTTTATACTTGAAAATGTTAAGAGATTTAAAATAATGGGATATTGCTTATTGATAAATACTATAATTGAATGTATCAATGGTTATAGTGTAAATGCTGGTCCTATAAAAATATTTGGAACTGATAATGGAGGAATTTCACCACTTATGGTCATCTCTTTTATCTTTTCACTAATGTGTTTTGTAATTGCTGAAACATTTAATAAAGCTATAAAAATAAAAGAAGATAACGATTTAACGATATAGAGGTGATATTATGGCAATTATAGTTAATCTAGATGTAATGATGGCAAAAAGAAAAATATCACTTAAAGATTTGGCTGAAAAAATAGATATTACAAATGCTAATTTATCAATTTTAAAGACTGGTAAAGCAAAAGCTATTAGATTCACCACTCTAAATGAAATTTGTAAAGCTTTAGACTGCCAACCAGGTGATATACTTGAATATGTAGAAGATGATTAAGAAAAGAGTGTCTAAAACACTCTTTTTGATTATCACCTATAGCCTTTATTATTTTACTTGAAAATTTAGACATGTTGTCAAATCTTTTTCATGTGTACTAATGGGTATTAAATTAAATAGACTTTATTTTCTAGAAAACCCTTTTTAGTTTTATCTAGTTTTATATTAAGATATCTTAATATAAAACTCTTAAATATATTTTTAAGACTAATAATAACCAAAGATGTTAACTAAAAAATATAATTGAATAGACATTCCTATTAATCTATGATATAATAGTATTTGTGGTAATACACAATTAAATCAAGTATATCTTGATATAGGTTAATAGGAGTATTTTTAATGAATAATGGAATAGTGAAATGGTTTAATAATGAAAAAGGATTTGGGTTTATATCAATAGAAGGTGGAGATGATGTATTTGCTCATTTCTCAGCTATACAAACTTCAGGATTTAAATCATTAGAAGAAGGTCAACAAGTAAGCTTTGATATAGTTAAAGGCGCTAGAGGTCCTCAAGCAGAAAATATAACTATATTATAATATATAGATTTTTCGGGAAAGACTCTTTTGAGAGTCTTTTTTTATTGATAATTTAAGCAAAATTTTATTTAAATAAAAAAACTGACTGTCAGTTAAATGTCAGTCAGTTTTTTATAGTATTTTTACTCAAAAACTGATGGATTTGAGATTTTTAATAATTAATCATACTTATTAATATATAAACTTTACTCGTATACAGAATATCTCTTCCAGATTTGCTCTAAGTCATCGAAGTGCTGTTTAATATCTTCTTTTTCTTTCATACCAACAGAGATTGCAAGAGCATTTGAAATACTAAGTGCTGGAACTAGTGAATCTACAAATGAAGCCATATTACTCTTAACCAAAAGAGTATTGTCTGCAAGTGCTGCTACTGGTGCAAATAAACTATCTGTTAATGAAATTACATGTGCTCCTTTTTCCTTAGCATAATTGACAATTTGATAAGATTTTTTTGAATAACGTGGGAAACTAATTGCAACTATAACATCTTCTTCGTTTATTCTTACAATCTGTTCAAATGCATCTCCCATATCCATTCTAATTATATGGACATTATCAAGTATTATATCTAAGTAAAAACCTAGGTATTGAGCTACTACAAAAGAACTTCTCATACCAAGTATATATATTTTTCTTGCCTTTAAAAGTTTATTAGAAGCTTCCTTAAATGCTTTTTCATCAATTTCTTCTAATGTTGATCTTATATTATCTATATCACTCTTTAAAACTTTGTTCAATATTGCAAAATCATCAGAATAATCATGTGCCATTTCAACTCTTTGTACTGTAGTTAATTTATTTTTTATGAGTTCTTGAAGTGCAGCTTGTAATTTTGGATACCCACTATAGCCTAGAGCATTTGCAAACCTTACAACAGTAGATTCACTCACTCCTACAGTTTCACCTAATTTGCATGCAGTCATGAATGCAACTTTATCATAATTATTCAAAATATATTGTGCTATAAGTTTTTGCCCCTTACTTAACCTCGTGTATTGAGATTGTATATTTGATATCAAATGTTTACTATCTTTCATTTCATTTGTTTCTTCCATTTTTTTCTCCTTTTAGTTATATAAACTATTTTCTTTTTATCACTACTAATATTTTTTCTAAAAATTTTATTATTTTAGTTTTTATCTCAGCTTCTTAAACTCATAAAATTCTAACTTTTCTGTACCTTATACTTCACATAGTATTTTCGATTAAATTTATTATACCATCTTTCCTTGCATTTTTTAAGATTTATTCAATATTTCTTTTAAAATTTTCAATTTTTACTCATTTAAAAGTTAAATATTTTATTTTGCATATTTAAGCACATTACTTACTTCAAAAGTAAATTATCATATACTTATTATTTAAAGTGTTTTTAAAAGGTTACAATATATATATTAACTCTTAATAGAATCTTGTCAAGTTTTTTTTAGTGTTTATTGTGATTTTTTCTTTTCAATTAAAATCAATTGTGGTGGGTTATTGACTTGATTTAAAAATTTAGATTCTAAAACATTAAATTCATCTTGATTTAAATTATTTACAAAATTATATATACTATCTTTTTCTTCTTGCCCTCCATCATGTCCTGTATATATAGCAATACTTATTATTCCATTTTCTTTTAATATTTCTAAGCTAGACTTTATAGCTTTTAAAGTTGTATCTGGTTTAGTTATAATTAGATGTTTTGCTCTTGGAAGATATCCTAAATTAAATAAAACACATGAAACTTCTTCTTTTACATATTTATCGATATTTTCATGACCATCAAGTATTAATTTTACTCTATCTATATATCCTTCTTTTTCTAATTTTTTTCTTGTAGATTTTAGAGCTTCTTCTTGTATATCAAAAGCATATACAAAGCCTTTTTCTCCAACCTTTTCAGCCAAATACTTTGTATCATAACCATTTCCCATGGTAGCATCTATTGTTACATCACCTTTATTAATAATATTTTCTAAATAAAATTTATTTATATCTGTAATTTTAGTTAAATGTTTTGCATATGCCATAATATTATTTCTCCCTACTATTAACTTCATTTCATTTTCATGTTATTTTATTGATTTTAAATATTTTATTTCATCTTCTGTTAAGTATCTATATTCACCAACTTTTATATCTTTTAATACTATTTTCCCTACAGAAATTCTTCTTAAGTTTAAAACTGGATGATTTATAGCCTTACACATTTTTCTTACTTGTCTATTTCTTCCTTCATGTATAGTTATTTCGCATACTGAATAATTCTTTTCTTTATTTTCCTTAGTTACTCTGATTTTAGCAGGTGCTGTTGTATAATCTTCTATTTTTAGTCCTTTTTCAAAATTTTTTATTTCATCCTTATTTATAATTCCTTTTACACTTGCCACATAAGTTTTATTAATTTCATGTTTTGGATGAGTAAGTTTATATGTTAAATCTCCATCATTAGTAAGTATCAAAAGCCCACTTGTTTCATAATCTAACCTCCCTATTGGATATACTCTTTCCTTTACATCTTTTAATATATCTATTACACTTGCTCTATTAAACTGATCTTTTACAGTAGTTATATAACCTTCTGGCTTATTCAATACTATATAGACATAATTTTCGCTTGGCTTTACTGCTTTATTATCAAATTCTACTATATCTTTTTCTTCATCAATATTAAAAGATAGCTCTTTTACTATATTTCCATTTACCTTTATTCTTCCTTCAAGAATGATTTCTTCTGCTTTTCTTCTAGATGCAATTCCACAAGAAGCTATATATTTATTAATTCTCATACATAATCCTTTCTTATCTTAAATTATATGTTATTTAATATTTTTATCAACATTAATTTTGTTACATTATTATACTATACTAGACCTTAATTAAAAACAAGCCAAAAAATTATTTAATTTTCCTAAATAATTGTAATTTCTTTTCACATACTATTAATATGTAATAGCTGATTAAACACTATTTTAAGGAAGTGATTATTATTTCAAAAGAAAATGTAAAATATTATTTAATGGTCGTGTTTATTGGAATTTTATTTTTTAAGTTTATTAATACTCCAGCAGATTTTATATCTAGCATTGAAGGATTATTAAGTTTTTTTAGTCCATTTTTACTAGCTATTTTACTCGCTTTGCTTTTAAATCCTCTTGTAATGCTTTTTGAAATAAAATTTAAAACACATAGGCTTTTATCCATTTTTTTATCTTATATATTGATAGGTATTATTTTAGCTTTTGGTATTAGATTACTAATTCCTTCAATAGCCAATACATTAAATAGATTAATAAATGAAATGCCTATCTACAGTGATTATATAGATAATTTTATAGAAAAAAATATGTCAAACATAGATTTTTTAAAAGCTCTAATTCCTCATATACAACACAGCTTAGATAATGCATTAAAAGAAGCTAGTAATTTTATTAGTAGAATTCCTAAAAACTTTTTAATCTATACACTTAGCATATCATCTATGCTATTTAGTATGGTAATGGGCTTTATATTATCTATATATATTATATATGATAAGGAAAAAATTGCATTAGGATTTAAAAGATTGCTATATTCTTCTACTGCTAGAAACAAAGCTGATGACATTATAGAATTTTTTAGAACTACTCATGATATTTTTTATGATTATTTAATTGGTAGAATTTTAGACTCTCTCATTATTGGTATAATTGCATTTATAGGATTTCAATTTATCATTCGAATAGAAAATGCTTTATTTTTAGCTTCAATAATATTTTTAGCAAATATAATACCTTATCTAGGGCCATTTATTGGAGCTATACCTCCAGTAGCTATGACAATTTTATACAGCCCACAAAAAACCATATGGGTTATCGTATTTATATTTATATTACAACAACTAGATGGAAATTTCATAGAGCCAAAGGTTATGGGCAATCAAGTTGGAATAGGAGCTATATGGATAATTTCTGCGATTTTAATAGGACAGTCTCTTTTTGGATTTATAGGTGTTTTTCTTTCAGTACCTGTAGCTGCTGTTGTAAAAACTTCTATTGACAAATATATTGACAAGAGATTGCAATAAGCTTTATCTTTTATAATTTTAAAAATTAATTATTATCTATTACATTACTATAAAAAAATGAAATTAACTCTTGGCAAAGAATATATGCTAAAAGTTAATTTCATTTTCTGATACAAAGTCTTAATTTTTTATATGTAATACTTTACATTTACTGATTATTTGAGTTCTGAGAATTTCCACTACTATCTGACCCTCCACTATTTTCTGATGAAGGTGGAGTTGGTGTCGGTGTTGGATTGCTCGTATTTGGTTTTTCTTGATTTTGAGAAGAATCATTGTTAGTTACATCTTTGTTATTGTTTGAAGTTGTATTTTTGTTTTTGGAATTAGATTTATTATTTTTACTCTTTTCACTATAGGAAGATTTCTTTGCTTCTGATTCCACTCTATACCTATCTTCTCCAGCTGTGTCTTTTGCCTTTTTCTTTCGTTCTTCCTCTGCTTCATTCTGTTCTTTTTCTAATTTAGTCAATTCCTCTTTCTTTTTAGATGCTTCATTTTTAATAACAGATGAGCCGTTTTTAATTTTCTCTATAAGCTTAAGCTCTTTAATTGCATCCGTATAATTTGTAGCTTTTTCAAATTCATCCACATTTAGCATTCTCATAGATTGCATATACATAGCTCTTGCATTTTCATTAGCGCTATCTTCTTCTAATGCAGAGGATAATGCTTCCATAGCTTTTTTATAGTCATGTTTCTCTAAATATATTTTTCCTTGCTCAGTTGAACTTATTTCATCTTTTTTATTAAATGAACATCCTACAAGAAATATAGATAATATCGATATCAATAAAATTACTCTTCCTCTCATTAAATCCCTCCTTGTCATATACTTTAAATTTTATCATAATCAGGAAGTTTTTAAAATATTTTATATTTATTACAGGAAAATTGTTAATAAAACAGAAAATAAGTAGATATGACTTGAATAACTATAACAAACTAAAAATTAGTTTAAATCTATAGATATATCGTCTAATCTACTTATTTTAAAATTTAATATTTAATTCTTCTTCTATACTTCTAAAGATAATAAGTCTTCATAACTTTGTCTTTTACAAATTATCTTGTCATCTCCATCAAATACTGACACTACTGCTGCTCTTGGTATTTTATTATAATTTGAAGACATTGAATATCCATATGCACCTGTTGATGTTGTTATAAGTACATCTCCACTTTTTATATCCATTATATCTATATCTCCAATTAATATATCTCCACTTTCACAACATTTACCAGCTATTGTTACATGGTTCATGGTCTCATGGTTAATCTTATTTACAATACTGCATTCATAATTAGCTTGATATAGTGAAGGTCTTACATTGTCTGTCATACCTCCATCTACACTTACATAAACTCTAACATCTTTTATATCTTTTATTGAACCTACTGTATACAATGTACTTCCTGCATTTGCAACTATTGATCTTCCTGGTTCTATTACCAATGTAGGTACTTCTATTCCAAGTTCTTTACAAGAATTTTCTGCTTTAGTGATTATAGTTTCACAGAATTCTCTTATAGTTTTAGGTTTATCACCTTTACTATAATAAACACCTACACCTCCGCCTAAGTCAATTTCTGTCAGCTGTATATTAAATTTTTCTTTTATTTCTTTTACTAAGTTCATCATTATATCTACTGTATCTATGTATGGTTCTACATCAAATATTTGTGAACCGATATGAGCATGAAGACCTACCAATTTAATATTTGTATAATCATTCAATTTTTCTATTGCTCTAAACAAATCTCCATTTACTAAAGCAAAACCAAATTTAGAATCTATTTGACCTGTTTTTATATAATCGTGTGTGTGAGCTTCTATACCAGGTGTTATTCTAAAATATATTTCTTGAGTTTTCTTCTTCTCTTTACATAATTTTTCAATTAAATCTAACTCATAGAAATTATCTACTACAAACTTACCTACTCCCAAATCTAATCCCATATTTATTTCTTCTTCAGTTTTATTGTTTCCATGAAAGAAAACTTTTTCCATAGGAAAATTTGATTTATAAGCTGTATATAGTTCCCCTCCTGAAACTACATCCAAACACATCTCTTCTTCATTTATAAGATTACACATATAAAGAGGTAAAAATGCCTTACCTGCATAAGCAACTTTATTTTTTCCATCTTTAGCCTTAAAATATTTTATATATTCTCTACAGTTTTGTCTTACTAAGTCTTCGTCAAATACATATAATGGAGTTTGATATTTTTTACTAAGCTCTAGACAGCTTACACCTCCAATATATAATTCATTGTCTTTTACAGTCATAGTTCCATGAAGTTTCATAATATCCTCCCTAAGTTTTATATATTAAATACTTCTGCTATTTTCTCAATAGCTACTTGTTTATCATCAGAATTTATGGCACAAGTTATACGAATTTCTGATGTAGTTATAAGTTTTACCATTATACCATTTTCATTAAATATCTTAAATACTTTAGCAGCAACTCCAGAAGTATTTTTCATACCAAGACCTACTAAAGAGAATTTAGTGATGTTATTATCAATTACTACATGTTCTTCATTTGTATATTTAGACACTATCTTTTTGCACTCTCCTAATTCTTCTTTTGGAACTGTAAATGACACACTTATTTTATCTAAAATAGGTGCAGTTTGACTTATCATATCCACACTTATTCCCATAGTTGCTATATCTTCAAATAAACTAGATATATTTTCTACTTTAAAATCTTTTATTGTTATAGAACTATCATCATCACTAGTAGCTAATCCTGTTATTACTTTATCCTCTAATTTCATGTCTTTTCCCCCTCTTATATATGTTCCTTTTACTGTACCACATGTACGTCCAACATAAATTTCAACACCATATTTTTGTGCAAGTTCTATACTTCTTGAATGCATTACTTGTGCTCCTAAACTTGCTAATTCAAGCATCTCTTCATATTCAATCTCATCAAGTTTACTTGCCTTTGCATATTTTCTTGGGTCTGTAAAATAAATTCCATCAACATCTGTATATATCTCACATTTACCATTTAATTTAACTGCAAGAGCTACAGCAGATGTGTCTGAACCACCTCTTCCAAGAGTAGTTACATCACCATCTTCATTGATTCCTTGAAATCCAGTTACTATTACAACATTCCCTTCATCTAAACTATTCTTTATTCTATTTACATTTATATCGTCAATTTGAGATTTTCCATGAAGTCCGCTTGTTTTTATATTTAATTGATAAGCATTATAGCTTATGGCTTTACAACCAAGTGCATTTAATGCTATTGATAATAAAGATGCCGAAATCATTTCTCCAGTAGACATTAAAGCATCTAGCTCTCTTTTACTAGGTTCATTACTCAATTCTTTTGCCAAGTTTATATATTCATCTGTTGATTTTCCCATAGCAGATACAACTATTACCATTTGTGGATTTTCTTTTCTTCTTTCTATTATATTTTCTGCAATTGACTTTATTTTGTCAGTATCTGCAACTGAACTTCCTCCATATTTTTGGACAATTATACTCATGCTTTTTCCCCCTCAAGCTAAATTTTGATAAATAAAAACGCCCAAAGGTATACTTTGGACGTGTGAACTTCATAGACCAAGTAACCTTGTAGCTCACCACTTTAAAAGTGACAGCCTTATGCATATTCTGCATAAGTCCAGAAAATCTGTTTGTCAACAACTTTTCTTCGGCTATAGACCCTTTCATCAATCATCAACACTTACCAGCTACTATTGATTACTCTTGAATATAGCTACCTCTACCCTAGGCTCATTATTATTAATTAATTTATTAATATAGTTTTATCATATTCTATATAATATTGCAACAATTTTTTTACAAAATGTGGCAAATCAAAAACTTTATTTTCTAAAATATCTTATATACAATTAAATAGTTTATTTAATCCTAAATCTATAAAATTTATACTATATTCATTATCTTCTTTCTCTAAGTCATTTAATTCAGATAAATTATCTGGTGTAACCACCAAAATATTTGGTACTCTAAAAAATGGAATTGTAGATTTATCTATTTTTCTAGAGAGATTCTCATATTTAGAAACATCTATTTCATTATTTAAATCAACATCTACTAAAACCTGCTTTATATTGCCAAATTGATCTGTATATTCAATAAATAAATCATATTTAACATCATCTACACTAACATTTCGATAAAATCTTTTTACATCACAACCTGCAGTATTAATTCTAACAACTAGTTCTGACCCTACTAGAGCCTTTATTAAATCATCTCCCTTAAAAAGCTTACTACCATTCAAATAGTAAACATATGAGAGGTCCTTATAGTTACGATAATCCACATCACATGGATATTTTTTTAGTGTATACTCACTACACATTTTTCTTAATGTTTTTTTGAAATTTTTTTTATTGTATCTTTTTTGGTCTCCATAAATCTTTCTAAATTGAGCTTCTGTAACACATCTAACCCTGCTAATTAAAAGCAATATCTCTTTTTCCATATTCGTCATAGTACATTCTCCTTGAAGTATTATTTGCAAAGTTGTACTAATATTATATTAAATTTATGACATTAAATTTACAAAGAATTAAAATAAAATAGCTAGTTTTTATAGAATTTATTTCTATAAAAACTAGCTATTAATGCACTAAACACTATCTACAGTTTTTTTACTAAGTTACACATTGCTTTGACTTTCAGAATCTTGTGAATTTGTATCTTCATTAGTTCCTGTCTCTTGTTTTGCTTTTTTATCATCAAAATTTGCAATATTTAAGTTATCAAATTCTGACATTTCAATTACACCAGACTCTTCTTTTGAATATGATATTTTAACTTTATCTCCAACTTGAGTCAATGGTAATTCGCTAGATACTTTTGAGGTAGCTTTAAATATTATCTCTTTATTAGAATCTAAAGTTACATAGTAATTAGTATTTCCTCCTCGCACATCAGGACTTATTCTAGTTACTACACCTTCTATAACTTCATCTTTCATATCATTATCAAGCTTTAAGTCATTGCCTTTAGATTCTAATGAATCTTTATAATTTCTTAAAGCTTCATTTTTATCTTCCCCTAGACCAAGTACATTATAATCTTCAACAGATACAAAGGCTACTCTCTTTACAAGACCAGCTTTATCTTTTAAAGATGATACATATGTTGGCTGACCTAATATATTGTACATAACAGGGAATGTAGCTTCATAATTCTTTTCTTGAACATTACCTTCAGCTGATTTCATCGCAGCTGTCTCAGTTGCTCCTGGCTGCTTATACAGTTTAGCTTCTTTAGTTCTAGAGTCAACAAGCATAAATCCAATTGTAGATTCATCTCCACCAGACGATGTTATACCTGTATACCAATATGACCTATTGTCATTTCCATAGACTAGCGATGTCCCTTCTGTTGGCACTAGTACTCCCTTTTCTGATATAACAGAATTTAAAAATCCATTGACATAAACACCCCAGTCTTGAATTTGGTCTGTTACAAATTTTTGTGGTTGTATTCTATCTACCCATTTAGGTGTATTTTTAACATTATAGACATTTATTTTTCCAGTTTCTGCATCAACGGTAGCTATGCCTGTAGCATTTGCTCCTCCGTAACCAATTTTATGTTCATATAAACTTACAACCCAATAAGGTCTTCCTTCATCATTTATTTCAAGAGTAAAATCTGTCATACCAACATTTACAATACCATGTATGTATAAATGTCTTTGTAAATCTTGATGTAAATAAGCTTCTGGTTGATATACTATCTTTATTGGTTTTCCATCTATTTCTTGAACTAGTTGAACATCTTGAGGATTACTTGCTGATACCTTTACATATCCACTTGTACCACTTAAAGATGTAACCCATTTAATTATATCTCTATGCACAAGAGGTGCTACCCAGTACAACTCTCCATCTACATTTTGTATATGAAACTTTCCTAATTTTGATACACTACCTATAGCTGGAACTTCTCCAAGTTTTTTATCACCTAATTTCATTGCCATGTCTTCATCTACAAGACGAATGTCATTTACACTGACAGGACTCATATCATCAGTAAATTTACTCTCAGTCACCTTTCCTAATAAGTCTTTATAGGCTTTTGCATGAAGTACAGGTGTAGAGGCTATAAAGGGTACAACTACAACATATACAAGTAAAGCTATTGCTATTGAGAAATTATATTTAGCAAGTTTAGATGTTCTTTCATTTCTATCTAGCATCATATCTAATATTCCTGCTACAACAAAAAATATTATTCCTACTGAAAATAAAGATGTGAAGTCCAGTCTAAGTACAGGTAATTTAATAAATGCATAAATTGCTACAATTATGAGTGAAACTCCATATGTTTTAAGATATCGTTTCATTTAATACTCCTCTCTATAAAATATTATTATTACTATTATATCCATATATTTACAAAAAATAAATATTTATCATATTTATTATGTATTAAGATATCTTTATACTTTTGTACCACTATTTATTTATATTTGATTTATATCTCAAAAAAATATTATAATCATGTAAATAACTACAGAAAATCAAAAACTGAAGAAAGTGTTCTAACTAAGATTTACGAATTCTTAATCCTCTCGAAGTTAAACTACCATCTTCAGCCTAATTATTTAGCAATATTTTTATATGATAAATTTTAAAATAAATTTTTTATATGTTTGCCATTTTGGATACATAAGAATGCTGTTTAGAATTATATTCTGACAATAAACCTTCATACTCTAAAGTTAAACCATTTAAATTATAGAAATCATTTGGTGTTACTTCAAATGCTTCTTTATTCAAAATATCTATTTCACTTTTTTCTAACATATCAGCAACAAAGTTTGAACATACGTATTTATATTCAACTTTTCTGTGAATATTCATAGACAAATATATCAATGCCATTATATCATAATAGTAATCTTCTCTATAATCACTAATTAATTTTATATTTTTAAATAGATTTTCATATTGTGAATTATCTACTTCTAATGAATATACTCTACATACAGTATTTTTTCTTATAGCATATAAGCCTTGATTTATATTTTCTTCAACAAAGCCTCCAATAAATGGATTTCTTGGATTTAATCTCCCAAAAGAATACATTGGCTTTAAATTTTCATTTAATGATATTGACACATGTGTATACAGTTTTTTACTTATATTTCTTATTAAATAAGATAATACAGTTCCTGTATATGTTGTTACAATATAAATTTTATTCATCATTTCCCCCCAATCTAGTAATTAAATAATATTATACACTTACAACTTAATGTCATAAAATATTCTAACATAATAAAGGCTATTTTACAAATTTTGATTTTAAAGTGCTTTAATATTATATAAAATATAATAAAAATATAAATATAAATTTTCTATATTTTTAACCAACAGATGTTTTCTTTAAATTAATCAAATGATTTAGTATATCCTGAGCTTTTCCAGAATCCTTTAGATAACCTAATGCTCCATTTATTTGTGATTTTAAATCTATTTCTACTTCCATATCCAAATCAACATTTCCTTTTTTTATAGATATATTTTTAAGTGTTACTGGATAAAGATAACTTTTTTCTAAAGTAATTTTATTTCCATTAACCTCAAATGGAACCTTTTTATTGTAATTACTTAGTATTTTTTCTAGCATTTTATCACTTATTTTAAATTTTCCAATCTTTACATTTTCAAGACTTACAACCAAATCTTCATTTTTTAAAGTGGGTTTTAGTTCAAGCTCATATTGGCTATTGATTAGACCAAAGACCTTATATGGACCTGCCACTTTTATTTTTCCATCCTTCATCTCAACAAAATTATTTTCAAATTCTTTAATTCCATGTTTATTCATTAATGTATATATTAGATTTCTAAACTCTTCTTCGGAAACAGATACTTTTCCAACCATTCTAAGTGGATTTTTTACTATTTCCATAGAATTTATATATGAACCTTTTGATAAATACTCTTCGTCTATGATTTTATTATTTTGTGAACTAACATCATATCTCTCTTTTGGTGTTAATGTGTATACAACAATACCTGTTAACACTAAAATAATAACAATTAAGCTTAATATAATCTTTGCAATCCTTCCCATAATCGTCTCCTTTACAAATCTGTCAACAGATTTAAAATAAATTTAGATAACTAACTTCACATAATATTCTTAACAATATACATATTATAATACAGTCTTTTAAAGATTAATTCAACTAATCTGCTTTTTTGTAAATAAACTGTAAAAAAACATGTTTTTAGTATAAAAGTTAATATTTTGCATAATACTCTTAATTACACCTTTATTTTTTTCTAATCTTGGATTAAAATTAATATTATGCAATACAGTGTAGTGTTCTGTATTATAAGCAAATTAAATAGGAGGTATGAAAATATGTCAAATGAAACGAACTCATCTAACTTTATAAAAAATATTATTATAAATGACCTAGAAACAGGAAAACATGACAGTATAATAACTCGTTTTCCACCTGAACCAAACGGATATTTACATATTGGTCATGCAAAAAGTATATGTCTTAACTTTGGACTAGCTAAAGAATTTAATGGAAAGGCTAATTTAAGATTTGATGATACAAATCCATTAAAAGAAGATGTTGAATATGTAGAATCCATAAAAGAAGATGTTAAGTGGTTAGGATTTGATTGGAGTGAATTAAATTTTGCATCTAACTACTTTGATGAAATGTACAAAAGAGCTTTAATCCTAATAAAAAAAGGTAAAGCTTATGTGTGTGAATTAACACAAGATGAAATGAGGGAGTATCGTGGCACTCTTACTGAACCTGGTAAAGAAAGCCCTTATAGAAATAGAACTATTGAAGAAAACCTAGATTTATTTGAAAGAATGAAAAATGGTGAATTTAAAGATGGAGAAAAAACATTAAGAGCTAAAATAGATATGTCTTCTCCAAATATAAACCTTAGAGACCCAATTATATACAGAATAGCTCATTCAACACATCATAATACAGGAGATAAATGGTGTATATATCCTATGTATGCTTTTGCCCATCCAATTGAAGATGCAATTGAAGGAATAACTCACTCTATATGTACTTTGGAGTTTGAAGACCAAAGACCTCTTTATGACTGGTTTGTCAGAGAATGTGAAATGGAAAATGTACCTAGACAAATAGAATTTGCTAGACTTAACATAAACAATACTGTTATGAGTAAAAGAAAATTAAAACAACTTGTAGACGAAGGAATTGTTGATGGTTGGGATGACCCTCGTGTTCCTACTATATCTGGAATTAGACGTAAGGGATATACTGCTGAAGCTTTACGTAATTTTTGTAGTGAAATAGGAGTATCGAAAGTTAACTCTACAGTAGACAGTCAAATGCTTGATTATTTCCTAAGAGAAAACTTACAGCCAAAGGCTCCACTTGCTATGGGAGTTTTAAGACCTTTAAAGCTAGTTATAACCAACTACCCAGAAGATAAGGTTGAAATGCTTGAAATAGAAAACAATGCTAAAGATGAATCTCAAGGTAAAAGATTAGTTCCTTTTTCTAGAGAATTATATATAGAACAAGATGATTTTATGGAAGAACCTATTAAAAAATATTTCAGATTTTTCCCAGGAAATGAAGTTCGTTTAAAAGGAGCTTATTTCGTAAAATGTACGGATGTAATTAAGGATGAAAATGGAAATGTAGTTGAAATACATGGTACTTATGACCCTGAAACTAAGAGTGGTTCTGGATTTACAGGTCGTAAAGTAAAATCTACAATACATTGGGTTGATGCTAAATCAGCTATACCATGTGAATTTAGATTGTTTGAGCCATTGATTCTTGATGATTTACCTGAAAATGAAGGAAAGCATTTCTTAGAACAGATAAATCCTAATTCATTAGAAATATTACAAGGTTTTGTTGAGCCTACACAAGTAAAAGATGCTAAACCTTTTGATAAATTCCAATTTGTTAGAAATGGGTTCTTTAGTATAGATAATAAATATACAACTAAGGAAAAACTTGTGTTCAATAGAATAGTTCCTTTAAAAAGCTCTTTTAAACCTGCTAAATAATTGTTATAACTAAAAAATGAAGACTTAAGATATAAATTACTTCTACTATAAATAAATTTAGTTAGAAGTAATTTTTTATTTTAGTCTTCATCATTTATTTTAAATAATTAACTTTTTCCACTACAGATTCCCATAACCTCTATTCCATCTTTTATACATTCTATATTGAGAGGAAAATCTGGACCTTTTTCCCCATCAATGTCTGTTATAAGAGAATCTTTACATTCTATATCTACTTTTTTAGTTTTAAAATACAATATTTCATTTCCATTATATTGATCTAAGTAATCACCTCTAAGCACACTTATCAAAACTGGTATTGATTTTGGAATTGGCATTCCTTTAAAAATAATTACATCTAAATATCCATCATCTATTTCAGCTTTATATGCTAAATTTATATTTCCTGCTGTTTTTCCATTAAAAATCAGCATAAGATACATATCTCCATCATAATTCATCTCTTTGGAATATACTTTTATCTTAAACTTCCTCATATACAATGCTTCTTCTATTCCCTTTATATAATAAGAAATTCTTCCAAACGAATTCTTTAAGTCTGTGCTTATTCTTTGTGATACATCAGTAAACATACCTGCACTTGCGACATTTATAAAGTATTTATTATTTACCTTCCCTATGTCTATTTTCTTTGGCTTTGAATTTATGATTTCCTTTATAGCTTCTTTTATATCAAATGGAATTTGAAGAGCATTTGAAAAATCATTTGCAGTTCCTGTAGGTAAAATTCCGATTGGAATCTTTATATCTAACTCTTTCATTGAATTTACAACTAAATCTATAGTTCCATCGCCACCTGCTATTAGTATATGGTCATAGGAACTATCTACTTCTTTAAATGCATTATTTACAGGCTCTTTAATATTCAATCTATAGGGTATCAATAAATAATTTTGTTTTTGATATAATTCTATAATAGTATCTAAATTTGATAATATTTTTTTTTCACCTGAATTAGGATTGTATATAAGTTTTACTTTTTTCATTATTTCTCCTTACTTATTTTATTCTTTTAATATCCAAAGTCCTCGTTTAAGAAAATTACATGTATTCTTTCTGGTGCTAATTGTCTTTTTATAAGTGTATAGCTACAGCAAATTCTTCCTGGACTTGAACAATCTATACATATGCCAGTAGTCTTACATCCAGTATTTGTATTCAGTCTCTTGCAATTTGCTGGAGCGGCTATTGTTTTAGTTCTTTTTATAGCTTCATCTACATCTTTAACTATTTTATTTACACCTGCTACGACTATTACTTTGTCTGGTCCATATATCATAGCAGCTACTCTATTTCCATTTCCATCTAAATTATAGAGCTCTCCATTTTCTGTTATTGCATTAGTACTTGTAAAATAAGCATCTGCACAAAATGATTTTCTGTATATTTCTTTCATTTCTTCTGGTTTAATATCTTTTGCATATCTATCAAGAAAATCATATTTTTCTCTTATAAAGTCAATAACTCCTGTCTCAAATAAAGTCATAGAGCCACCACAACCTACTAAAGAACCTACTTCTACTATTTCTTCAATTTTTTTAAGAAGCTCTTCTTTATTATTTACTAGATACCCTTTCATGTTATTACTTTCTAGAGATTTTATTGTTTTTTCTATTCTTTTTTCTTTAAGCCAATTTAGATTTTGATCCATCTCAACTTCCCCCTTATTTTCAATATGTATTAGTTTGTTATAAATTTTATTTTCTTTATAGTTTTATTTTAGTACATCTAAGAAAAAATACAATATAAAACTTTAAATAAATTTTCCATAAATTTTTTTATAAGACTAACTCATAATTTATAATTAAAAAGGAAAGTAGATGTATTTTTCTACTTTCCCTATATTGTATGTAGTATTATATATTTTCTGAAATCTATATATTAATTATATGCTTTATTTTATTAAATATCACAATTAATTTAAGTGTAATATCATATTCTTTTTTAAACATATAAATTGTATTATTAAGTTTATTATATCCAATTTTAATAAATAATGTCACTAATTTGATGAAGAAGATGCTATAGCTGCACTTGTAGCTGCCATTACACAAGCAACTTGAATAGCAATAATAATATTTAAAAATATATTATTAGCTATAGAATCTATATTATTTTCTTTTTGTATTGAATCTGCATAAATAGAAGCCACAACAGCAGAACTAATCATTACTCTATTGCTTTTTCCTAAAGACCAATTCCCAAAACCTTTTTCTTCTTTAAGCCTATTTGAAACATTTTTTATATTTTCTATTATTTCATTTTCTTTATAATCTAATAACGAAATTGCTCCTATTATTGGATACCCATAATAATTTAACTTACAATCATTCTCTTTAAATGCTTTTTTAAGTTCAATAGTTTTTTTGCATTTACCCATTGTTCTATCTTCGCTAAATAAAAGAATTTGAGATAGTGCTTGTAAGTCATTTCCTTTATAAAAACCATTTTTATTTAGAAATTCATAGCATTTTTCTATGTATTCTAAATCTTCTTCTAAATTTTTTGAATGAATTGCAATAAGTGCTATATTACAATAGTCATCACTAGATGTTAAAAATGGATGTTTTTTCTTCATATATTCGTATACTGTTTTCATTTTTGATATACATGTAATATAATCCATTTTATCTCTATTTTCATAGACTATTGATGCTGTAAGTGGTAAATATGTATCTCCCCAAAACTTTTCATTTTTAAGATTTTTATATATCTCTAAAATCATCTTAAAACTACTTTCTGGATTTGATTCAAATGAAAGTAGTGTTGCAATATAAAATATGTTATATCCTCTAAAGTTAGAGAATAATCCAGTATTTTTTTTAATAAGCTCTATTCGCTCTTCTACTAATCTAGGGCTTATCCTCTTGTTCTTAAGCGTAAATGCAAGTGCACAACTATGTTGAATTAATCCCATTTGCCAAGAACCTTTAACTTCATTTAATGCTTTATAATTTTCCATTAATAAGTTTATTTTCCCATTTATAAAAGTTTGTTCCATATTGCCCTCCCAGTAATATACATTGTTGTATTAATTAACTTAATATCTATTATATATGTAATAAATATTGCAATCAATACATATTACTTGAAGAAGAACTATTATTCCATAATGATGTATCCTTTTTTATAGTGCCTTCCCATATTATTAACCCTGTCATAATACTCTGATTCACTTTCGTTACTCCATTTGGGTACAAATACATCTATCGCATTAGAATTACTAAAATACTTACTAGACCCCCTATCCATAACGGTTTTTACTTTACCATCTACAATAATCTTAGTTCCAAAACTTAAGTGATTGTTTGCCACAAAACCATCTTCTAAATCATCTCCTGTAGCAGTTATAGCTCCATATCCATTTTCTTGGTTAAGGCTGGTATAATAACTCACTTCAAATGTTATAGGAATTAAATCCTTTATTTTGATTCCTAGCTGGTTTTCTAGTCTCTCTTTTTGCACTTTCAATTTATACTCATCACTGCTTTTATAGTCTTCCATACCTTGATTATATTTAGAATTAAAGTTTTTACCTGAAGTTACTATAGTATCTATATTTACTATAGATTCTTTACAATGCTCTGCATCTATTTTTGTTTCTCCATTTACCAATAATGGAGTTAAACATACACTACATACAACACATGTAATCAATGCTTCTTTAAGCTTCATAAATTCCCCCCTTATTATTTTGATATATTAGCATATTTAATATTATATGTCTACATTTAGATTTAAATGCCATACTCATTTGCTTTAAGAAGTTGTCTTATACTTAATTCACCCTAAACCTTTATAAATCCTTCATCTTAGAATCATATAGTATAAGGCTTTTATGACTAAATATTTTTTTTATTAATCTTTTTAATAGCTCAAAACTACTTCTATTTAATTTTTCTATTTTTAAGAATTTAAGAATTAAAATTCTATAATTTTAAAACATATTGATTTTATTTTTTTGAAATGCTATAATTTTTTTAAGAGGTGATTAATATGATAAAAAATACAAAACAAATTACAGTTGAAGTTAATGAAATTTTATTACAAGAAGTATACAAAATGACTAATAATGAAAATACAGATTTATCAAACTTTATAAACGAATCAATCATAAATTATATTCTTGAAAATAGAAAAGATGACATTGAAAATAAAGATTTAGAAGAAGTAATTAATTTCTATAAAAAAGAGAATATAGAAAATCCTAAAAGTGCAGCAAGAGCTATTGCTGAAGCAAAAACTCATACATTATACTAAACAAATAAAAAGTTCCTAAAAATTAGGAACTTTTCTTTTTATTTTAATGGCTATTAATATCTATTTTAGTAATATTTATTTTATACTTATAAATACTTATTTAAACAACAAGATAATCTAATACATTGTCATTTAATATACTATAAATAATCAATATAAAAATAAAATTACAACTTTTAATATACCTAAAAAATAATCAATTTGTATAAATAATAAAAAAATTTTAGTTTTCTATTTTAATAATCGATATTTAGCTAAGCTCCGATTAACTATAAGTCTAATATAAAATTAAATATCAATAAATTTGATTTTATATTAGACTTATAGTATTAAAATGCATTAGAAAACTAGGGATACTTAATAAATAAATCTATGTATTTTACAGTTTACTTCACTTTTAATTCATTTTACTAATTATTGTAAAAACTATTTATTTTATGATAATTAAATTCATCTTAAAAATAACTAATAAGCCTTAGTTTTTATATACTATTAAATGCTTAAATGTTCATACATTTAAACATACAATTACTACAAAAAATATATGTTTAAAGTTATTCTTGCTATTGATCTCAAACAAACTATTCATCTTTCTTAATGTCTTTTACCCATTTTTCAACAGAATTTAATTCCTCCTCATTTACCCCCTTTTTGAACAATGCTTTCATAAAGCTTTCAATAGAACTTCCATGCATATTATCTAGAAAAGTTTTTGTTTCAAAATGTAAATATTCAGCTTCTCCAATAATAACTGTATAATGTGTATGTCTATCTATCTTTTTAGCATCCAAGAACTTCTTATTTACTAATCTTGATAAAAGTGTTAGTGTTGTAGTTTGCTTCCAATCATATAGTTTTTCCATAGCTTCAATGACATCTTTTGATGTTACTGTAAAATCTGATCCCCAAATAAATTTCATGACCTTTAATTCCGCTGGTGGTATTTTAGTAATAGTCATATGATTTTACACTCCTCTCAAACTTATACATAATTAAATACTATATTAATAAACTTTCCCAGTCAAAGGTTTTATTCAAAATATACAATTCAAATTTATTAATATAAAAAACTTATATTTTCAGTACCAATCAAACATAAAAAACCCAAAAGTAAATAATAAATTTTATTTATATATATAAGTATAACAGATTATCAAATTAAAATTCTAATATTTAAGATAATATACTCATTTTATAATCAATAAATATCAATATTTGAAATAGCCATAAATTTATTTCAAAAACTATTTTTGAGTTTATCCATATGTTATAATAAATGTATAAAATTTTGATTGGTGGGTTATATATGAATGCATTTATTAGAAAACGAAACAAGAATTATGTAGTTTATCTTGAATTTACAGATGAAGATACTGGAAAAAGAAAACAAAAGAACATGGGTATTTTTGATAAAAAAAGAGATGCGAGCAAAAGGTTAAATGAAGTAAAGGAAAGTCTGTATAAAGATGGCTTTTTAATTCCAAACGAAATCACTGTCTCAGAATTTCTATTAGATTTTTTAAAAAAGTACAGTGAAAATATATCATTAGCTACATACAACAATTATGTTAGTATTTGTAAGAATTATATTAATCCCTCTATTGGTAAATATAAAATACAGGATTTACATCCAATTCATATACAGAACTACATTGATAAACTATCTCATAAATTGAATCCTCAATCAATTAAGATTCATATAAATATATTGAAACTTGCAATAAAAAGAGCATATAGACTCAAATTAGTAAAAGAAAATATTATGGATAATATAGAAGCTCCAAGATATAAAAAATTTAAAAATGAAATTTATGACAAAGAACAAATGATAAAATTGTTGAAATTGTCAAAAAATACATATATGGAATTACCTATTAATTTAGCAGTTGGTTTAGGTCTTAGAATTTCAGAAGTTTTAGGTTTAACTTGGGATAATATTGATTTTGAAGAGAATACAATAACTGTAAATAAGATAACAGCTCGAATTAATGGCTCTGTAATTCTTAAAGAACCAAAGACTGAAAGCTCTATTAGAAAAATATCTGCTCCAAAGGAATTAATCTTTTTACTAAAGGAATATAAGATAAAACAAAATAAAAACTTATTAAAGTCTTCTATTAGAAATAGTCATGACTTGTTATTTTTCAATAAAAAATGTGAACCTATTGCTGAAGATGTTATGAGTAAAAAATTCAAAAGATTTTTAGAAAAGAATGACTTGCCACACATTAGATTTCATGATTTAAGACATTCACATGTTACTTTACTTATAAATTCTAAGGTACCTATAAAAGTTATCTCAGAAAGAGTTGGTCATTCAAATATAAATACAACCTTAAATGTTTATTCCCATGTTCTAAAAGAAATGGATAAAGAAGCATCTGACAAAATTTCTGAGAACTTATTTAATGCCAACTAATATTACATTTTTTAATTATAACTACTCTAGCCTTTATCATCTATAAAATTAATTTTTACTACTAATAAAATTAAAGTTAAATTAATATTCAAATTTAATTTTATAATAGAAGAGTTAAAATATATTTATTACAAAATAGTTTTAGCGTTATAAACTTAATTTATTTTCTCAAGATGTTGATGAAATTTTTATGGAAGCACGTAACACAACAGTTAAAATCATTTGTAGCTTAGGTGGTATTGTTACTAGTAAAGCAGAAGATTTTTATGATGAAAAAGTAACACCTATAACCTTACAAAAAATACATTATCATAAAAGAGAATGTCTATAGACTTATGAAATTATATTATATAACTTTTTCTTATTATGTCTCCAAACATTATTGTAATTTGACCCAATGTAAACAATCAATTTTGATTTGGAGACATGTACTTTTTATAATAAAAATCCATACATCTTTCTATCCGTAGTTCTGTTTGAGTTATCTCTACAACCCTATTTACTACAATATATATACTAAATAAAAAACCTCCTAATATTTGATTAAATACCTACATACTTCTATAGCGTATTCTCAAACATTAAAAGGTTTTTATTCTAATAATTATAATTAGTAAAAATAATATTTAAACTAACAATTATTTATCTTTCCCATACATTTTAGCTAATTGGTCTTGTATCTCTTTACTTTCTAAATACTCATCAAAATCCATCTTTCTATCCATTATTCCATTTGGAGTTATCTCTATAATTCTATTTGCTATAGTAGATATAAACTCATGGTCATGAGAAGTAAATAAAAGCACCCCAGGGAATTTTTCAAGTCCTTTGTTAACAGAAGTTATACTTTCTAAGTCTAAGTGGTTAGTAGGGTCATCTAACACAAGTACATTTGCATTTGAAAGCATTAGCTTACTAAGCATACATCTGACTTTTTCTCCTCCAGATATAACTTGAGCTTCTTTTAAAGCTTCTTCTCCAGAGAATAACATTCTACCTAAAAATCCTCTTATAAAACTCTCACTTTTTTCTTCAGAAAACTGTCTAAGCCAGTCAACTAGAGAATACTCTACTCCATCAAAAAACTTATTATGGTTTTTTGGAAGATAATCTTGAGAAGTAGTTACTCCCCATTTATATTCTCCACTATCTGGTTCAAGTTCTCCCATAACTATATTTAAAAGTGCAGTAGTAGCTATTTCATCACCCATAAATACTACTTTGTCATCTCTATCCAATCTAAATGAAACATTATCAAGTACTTTAACTCCATCTATAGTTTTAGTTAAATTGTGTACTTCTAAAACTTCATTACCAATTTCCCTAGCAGGTGTAAATCCTACATATGGATATCTTCTTCTTGATGGTTGTATATCTTCAATTTCTAATTTGTCTAATTGTTTCTTTCTAGATGTAGCTTGTTTAGCTTTTGAAGCATTAGAACTAAATCTAGCTATGAATTCCTTTAATTGAGCTATCTTTTCCTCAGTCTTTTTGTTTTGGTCTTTAGCAAGTTGTAATGCTAATTGACTTGATTCATACCAGAAGTCGTAGTTTCCAACATACATCTGTATTTTACCAAAGTCAACATCAACTATATTAGTACATATTTGATTTAAGAAATGTCTATCATGTGATACTATTATAACTATAGACTCTTCTAAATCCATTATAAAATTATTTAACCAATTTATTGATTTAAAATCCAAGTGGTTTGTAGGCTCATCCATTAATAGTATTTCAGGTTTTCCAAAAAGTGATTGTGCTAATAACACTTTAACCTTCTCTCCACCAACTAATTCTTTCATTTGTTTGTAATGCATATCCTTAGTTATACCAAGACCCATAAGTATTTTTTCAGCGTTAGTTTCTGCATCCCATCCATCAAGTTCTGCAAACTCACCTTCAAGTTCAGCAGCTTTTATTCCATCTTCTTCGCTAAAATCTTCTTTCATATATAAAGCA
The DNA here is from genome assembly GCF_020658415.1 of Clostridioides sp. ES-S-0123-01. Classification (NCBI taxonomy): domain Bacteria; kingdom Bacillati; phylum Bacillota; class Clostridia; order Peptostreptococcales; family Peptostreptococcaceae; genus Clostridioides; species Clostridioides sp. ES-S-0123-01. The sequence goes on along the minus strand of NZ_JACVWD010000001.1, from coordinate 228,766 downwards.
TCTTTTTCATGCATTATACTCCAAAGTCTTTCATGACCTCTTATAACAACATTTAAAACAGTTTCTTCCTCATATTCGAAGTGGTCCTGTTTTAAAACTGACATTCTTTCTTTATCAGTTATAGACACATTCCCTGTATTTGGTTCTATTTCTCCTGATAATATTTTTAAAAAAGTAGATTTTCCCGCACCATTAGCTCCTATTATTCCATAGCAATTTCCTTTAGTGAATTTTAAGTTAACATCTTTAAATAGTTCCTTATCACCAAATCTAAGTCCAACACCTGTAACTTGTAACATTAATGTATTTTCCTTTCTTTTTGTTCATAATTTATTTTATCATAAAATTTTGATAACATTTTTATTATCACGTAAACAGCATATTTTTTATACCAAATTCGTGAAATATTTATTAAAATTGTACTAAAGATTGTAAGTTTCATAAAAATTAACAATCTATTATATTATACTTATAAAAAAATCAAATTGCAACTTTATTAATTCTTTTACACACTCTAAATACTTTATTTGAATCTTTAAACTGTTTTAGCTATTAGTAAAAAGATATTTTCTGTATAATTAATACTTAAAAAGAGTACCTAAGTTTGTAAGTACTCTATTTTTATGGTTTTATATTTTAGCAAAATTACATGCAGGGTAAGTACATACATCACAGTTCATACAAAGACCACCATGACCATATTTAGCTATATCATATTTGTCAAGTTTTTCATCTATTAAAATCCTAGATAGAACTATATCAAACACTGTAGTTTTATGATACATTGCACACCCTGGTATACCCATAATTGGGACTTCTCCATAGTAAGCAAGTAAAAACATTGCTCCTGGTAATATTGGTGACCCATATGTAACTAAATCAGCTCCAGTCTCTTTTATAGCTGTTGGTGTGACATCATCTGGGTCTACACTCATTCCACCAGTACAACAGATAAGTTCTGCTCCTTGACTTATAAATTCTTTTATTGCATTTTTTATGATATCTTTATCATCTGGACATATAGTTTGACCTATAACTTCACATCCAAACCCCTTTACTTTTTCTTCTATTACTGGTCCAAATTTATCAACAATTCTACTGTAAAACACTTCATTACCAGTGGTAACAATTCCTACTTTTTTAGGTTTAAAAGGTATCACATTGACTATCTTTCTGTTATCAAGTACTTTTTTTGCCTCTTCTAGTTTTTTCTCATCTATAACTAAAGGTATGACTCTTGTTCCAGCTACTTTCAACCCTTTATTTACTACAAAATTATTATGAAGAGTTGCCATCATTATTTCACCAACACAATTTAAATCAAAAAGTGCATCGACATCTATTTTTAAAAGCCCATCACATGCTGCTATAAAATCTATCTTTCCTTCTTTTATTTCACTGAAATCTAAATTTTCTCCAGCAGTTAATTCTTTTAAAAATAAAGCTCCTTCATTTTCATGAATCATTCCCTCTGATTTTTCCCATACATATAAGTTGTCTTTACCAAGAGATAATAAAACTGGAATGTCTTCTTCTTTTACTACATGTCCCTTTTTAAATTTTCTTCCTTTAAATTCTCCTGGTATTATTTGAGTAATGTCATGACATAAAACTTGTCCAACAGCATCTATAGTTTTTATTAATTTCATAATTTGCCCCCTATTCTTTCATAATCCACTTTTGTATCAATATCTAATAACATTTTTTCGGGAACTTCTACGTATTTTATTTTTGATGAATTTTTTAAAATAGTTTTCCCTTTTTCATCTTCTTTAAGTGCCAACAATTCCTTTTTTTTGCTAAATGGAAATACAACTGGATTTCCACATACATCTTTGCATCTTGGAATTACTATAAAATCTCTATCTAATTTAAAAGTATTTATAATTTTATCTATATATAAATCATCAATAAATGGTTGGTCTCCCACAAAAAACATATATCCATCACATTTTGAGCTATTTAAAATTCCCAATTTTATGGATTCACTCTGACCTATATTTGCATCTTTATTATCTACATATTTAAAGCCATATTTATTGCACAATGCTAAAACTTCTTTATATTGACTTACAACTACAACTTGATGAAAATTAATTTTACTAACTGCTTTAAGTACATGTTCTATTATATAACATCCATCATATTCCAGTAAAAGTTTATTTTCTCCCATTCTTCTGGCAAATCCTGACGCCATTATTACTGCATTTATCATATATATCATTCCTTAACATTTATAATGTATTGATATTGTTATGATTTTATAGTATCTTTATTGATATTATCTATATATATAATATCACATAAATTATTTTAATACTTCAATATCTTATACAAAAATTTTGTTTTATACTTCCATAAAATATGTCTATTTCACTTTCATGCTCTTTAATAATTTTAATTAAATTTATAGCTAAACTTTCATACATTTCATTTTCGACTTTATTAATAAATAATATTTTTTTACCATGATAATTTTTAAACAATCCTTTTGGATTTAATACTACATTTTTTAAATTATCAAGATTTACTGTAGAATTATCATTTATATTACGCATATTTAAATTAGTTATTTTTTTAAATTCATCTAACCTATGTATATTTTCTTCATTAATATCCATTCCAAATGAAGTTATATCTAATATACCTATAGTTTTTGTAGTTTTACAATATACTACTGGTTCTCCATCATTCCAACCTTTAAGTTTTTTTCTCTTTGAACCATCACCTTCTATCAATACCAAATCAAATTTGTCTATCATTTTTTCTAAATCAGATAACTTGATTCCTACTATTTTATTTTCATTATTTATACAGCTTCCACATACTGTTACTCCATAACAAATAGATGGAATAGAAGTTCCATCTATTGTCATAAATATATTGTCATAGTCTTTTTCATCAGGTAAATATATTTTAGTAGTTGTTGTAAGTAAAACTTTTAGCTTATCTCTATAAAAATTCGCAAAGTATTTTATAAATGAAGTTTTTCCTCCTGCTCCAACTACAGTTATTATTTCATTTGCTCCTATCATATCTGATAATTTCACACTTTCACCTCTCATAAATATTTCTTTTAAATATCCTAAATTTGATTTATTTGAAATTTATAATTTAACTGTTTTAGTAAAAGTGATTTTTGAAATTCTATAAACTAAAAAGTAAATAGATTCTGTTGTAAACAACAAGGCGGATCCAATTCGCCGCTAAGCTGTAAGCTTATACGCTATCAGTTTATCTTTTAATTATTATTAAGATATTCTTATTCTTTGTGGTTGCTTTAACATCTGAGGATTATTCTGCAAGTAAGATAAATCAACTATTTGTGATTTTTTTAATATATTAAGACTTGCATTTACATCCGCATTTATAATCATACCCATACTAGATTTATATTGACCACGTGTTATTCTTTCTCCCTTAAATTTGTGTTTCTGTACATCATCCAAATTAATATCAGGAAGATAATCATTGGCAAAAAAATCTGATTTACTAGTATAACTTTCTTCTTGTCTAATGAAATTAATATTTTTTATTTTACATAGATACTCTAGTTTTCCTTTTATCTCTCCAAAAGGAATTCTTATAAAATTTCTATATATTTTCTTTTCCATATTATCACTTTTTTCTAACTTAGCATTATATCCTACAATCAAATTGCCAATATTATTTTTTACACAGTAGTCAATTATGTAAAAGCAAGTTTTATTTACATAGTCTTTAACCTGATTATTTCTTTTATTCCATACTTTAAATTGTTTTCTTGTAATTAAACTTATATTCTTTTTTAATTTTAAAGCCTCTATTTTATCATTTTGCTTATTTGCCCATTGGTTCACAGACTTAAGCCTTCTTCCATCTATAATAAAACTATCACCTAAGTTGGTAGTACAAGTACATAAGTTTTCTAAACCTAAATCTATTGCCAGTGCATTTTTTTTATTTGAAACTTCCTCTGATTTCGGTATTTCATAACAATACTGAATTTCAAAGAACCTAGCCTTATGTTTAGGTATTATTCTTATTTCCTTAACTTTTTTGTCTAATATATTATTTGGAACTTTTATACTCACCTTTCCATACATTTTTTTAAATACGGGAGACATAGGCACATTTAAAATTCCATCCTCTTTAATTCTTATTTGTCCTATTATTATACTAAAAAATCCTTCTTTATCTAAATATTTAGGTGATTTTATTCCTCTAAAATCATACTTGCCTTCTTTAGCTAATTTAATTAAACCAAAAAATGACCTAAATGAACTATCAACTTCTTTTAGTATTTGTTGTGCTACATTACTATTGAGTAGTTTATAGTTTTCATTTTCTTTACATACATGATAATTGGCTTCATAATTAAGATGCTCCCCTTGATTAAAGTAGTGTTGTCTGACATTATATGTACCAACATTATACAAGTTCTTTGCTAAAAAGCACATCTCTCGCAAAGCCTGATATTCTTTCTTAGTTAAATTTTTTAATTGTTGTCTCTGAGTCCCATAATGTATGTTTTTTGTTCTATTTGGCATAAACTCACCTCCTTTAACTCCTACTCTATTAGACATTATATATGGTATTTTTATAAAGCACCATATATAATGTCTATTAAATTACTTTATTTTGCAAAATAACTTAAATTTATACTTTTATAGTATATCATTTATTAAATTTATTTGTTGTTGTTTTTCATCCCCATGTACACTTTTTCAAAAGTTATAGGAAGCTCTCTTATACGAACTCCAGTAGCATTAAAAATTGCATTTGCAATTGCTGGTGCTGGCGTATGTATAACTATTTCTCCTAAAGATTTAGCTCCATAAGGCCCTCCTGGGTCAAAATTATCAGCAAAATCTACTAATATATTTCCTACTTCTTTTTTTGTAGGAACCTTATACTGCAAGAAACTGTCTGTCAATAACTTTCCATCTTTATCAAATTTAGGGTCTTCATACATTGCAAACCCTATCCCCATCATTACTCCACCTTCTACTTGTATTCTCGCTAATGTTGGATTTATAACCGTACCACAGTCAGGTACACATGCAAAATTTATTACCTTATATTCTCCTGTATTTTTATCTAGTTCTATTTCAGCAAATCCTGCTATAAATGGTTTTATTCTTTTTAACATACCAAATGATTCTGTTGCTTCTAAAACAACTGGTACATCGTCACTTGAAAACCCTATACCTCCAACTGACTCTCTTCCTAATTCCTCTAATAACACAAATTTACTCTCATCATTCTTAACAAAAACTCTATCTTTACTTAACTCTAAATCCTCTTTTTTAGACTCTAGTTTTGATTCTGCTACTGAAAGTATTATTTCTTTTAATTTATTTGCTGTTTTTATTGTTGCATTTCCTGTAACTGTTGTAGTACAAGAAGCAAACGCACCTGTATCATATGGACATAGGTCTGAATCACCTGTATAAACAGATATTCTATCTACAGTCGTATTTAAAGTCTCTGCAGCAATTTGTGCTTGAATTGTATCAGCACCTTGACCTAAATCAGCAAGACCAGATAATAACTTATATGTCCCATCTTCGTCCATTCGTATAGTCACTGTTGCCATATCTACACGTGGTATACCAGAACCATGATTTGCCACTGCCATTCCTACTGCTCTCACCTTGTTATTACCTATATCTTTACATGGGTATTTATCATCCCAATTAATTAATTTTTTCCCTTTTTCTATACACTGTTTTAATTCACAGCTTAGAATTTCTTCTTCTGCTGCTTTTCCATTAGTGTACCTATCTATTATGTTTTTAACTCTAAATTCAAGAGGATCTATACCAATCTTATTGGCTAATTCATCAATAGCACTATCTATTGCAAATATGCCTTGTGTAGCTCCATAACCTCTAAGTGCACCTGCTGGTAATCTATTAGTATATACTGTTCTAGCATCAAATCTAACAGCATCAATATCATTATATATTGGTAATGTATTATGACCTGATTCTGAAGAAACCGAAACTCCATTACCACCATAGGCACCTGTATTATTTAGTGACTTTAATTCTATCGCCTTTAAATTTCCTTCTTTGTCTGCACCTACTCTAACATCAAAAAACATTTCATGCCTACTATTAGAACCTACAAAGGTTTCACTTCTTGTAAAGACAAATTTTGCTGGTCTTCCAGTTTTCATAGTCACAAATGCAGTAAATATATCTGTTGCTGCTATATTCTTTCCTCCAAATCCACCACCTATTCTAGGCTTTATCACCCTTATTTTAGAAGAAGGAATCCCCAATACTTTTCTAAGTATTCTCTTTACATTGTGTGGTGATTGTAATGATGACACAACAACAATCCTATCATTTATATCTTTATATGCATATGACCTATGAGTTTCCATCATACAATGTGATTGACTTTGAGTCTTATATGATGCTTCTACCACAAATTCACTTTCTTTAAGCTTAGCCTCAACATCACCAAACTCGAAAAACTCTTTTGATACTATATTATTTTTTGCATCTAATCCAAAAGGATACGGTTCTACTATATCTTGTTCTGGATGTATAATAACTTCATTTCCTTCTGCTTCTTTTGCATTAAATACAGGCTTTAAAATCTCATACTCTACTTTTATCATTTTTAAAGCTTTAAGTGCAGTTTTTTCATCTTCTGCTGCTACTAATGCTACCTCATCTCCAACAAATCTAACTGTATCCTCAAGTAAAACTCTATCATAAGGAGATGCTTCTGGTTCTGTTTGACCTGGAACACAATATCTAACTTGTGGTACATCTTTATAAGTATAAATTCCTACAACTCCTGGAATTTTTTCAGCTTTTGACGTGTCTATATGCTTTATTTTGGCATGTGCATGTGGACTTCTAAGAAGTTTAAGAGTCAAAACATCTTTATGCATAATAAGGTCTTCAGTATATAGTGGCTTTCCTGTCACAATTGCTGTACTATCTATCTTTCTTATCCCCTTATTAATCATTATTTATTACCTCCCTCAATAGCACTATACATCCTCTTAAGCAGTGCACTTGCCATATCTATTCTATATTCTTTACTTGCCCTCATATTACTTCCATAAATTAATTCTTTACCTACAATAATAGATGCTTTATCTATATCCTTTTCTTTGCTCAATATTTGACTTGCTTCAAGTGCTAATTTAGCTCTTTGAGGTCTTGCTCCAATTGCTATTTTATAAGTATCATTTTCTTTTAACATAGCTGAATTTAATATAGCAAAATCTCCTGTACACTTTCTTATTGAATCAAATACAGCTACTGCATCTTTCTTAGGAAGTATTACCTCAATTAATATATCTTTATTTAATTCACTATCCAAAAACTCATTTAACTCTAATATTCCACTATTGTATAACCTTACCTTCGCACCAACAACTAAAAGTGCTGTAATCAAGTCAGAAAAACCATACTTTGAAAATACACTAGCTCCAATTCTTGCACCCTGTCTAAATTGAACACCAACTATATTAGAAACAGCACTTGAGACTATTCCACTACAATAATTTTTAATAGTTTTGTTTATTTCTAAACTTCTCAAAGATGTATCTGCTCCTATTAGTATATTTTTTTCATCCTCTTTTATATAGTCTAGATTTATATCCTTTAAATCTATGGCTGTTCCTATGTTTTTATTGCTTAATTTTATAAATCCGCAACCACCTAAAATAACATTATTTTTTTTAGAAATCAAAATTTTATATGCTTCTTCTAGGCTTTGTGGAACAGAATATTCTTTTATAGTAACCATCTTATCCCCCTTATATTATATTTATTAAAACTTGAAACCTACTAAGTACTTTGCTTTATTTTTATAAATATATAGTAAACTTAATTTAATTCTATTAGTTTTTTACTCTATATATTTTCCTTTTTATTTTTATTGTCCTTACCTTTTGAAAATTTTATCATATATAAACCTTGAACTATTATAGCAACCATAGCTCCTGAAACTACACTTGAATCTGCAAGTAGTGTTTCTATAAATTTTGGAGATTTTTCAAGAACCTGAGGAACTACCATAAATCCTATCCCAGTTGCCATAGAAAGACCTAATATCATACTATTTTCTTGATTAAAACCATCCATACTAACAAGTCTTAATCCAGATGTTGTAAGAGTTGAAAATATTACGAGTGTTGCTCCTCCAACCACACAAGGAGGTATTGTTCTGATTAAATTAGCTAATAAAGGTGATACTCCCGCCAGAAATAATCCAATGCCTCCAATAGCTAATACAAATTTACTTATAATTTTTGTATTAGAAACGATTGCAGAATTCTGACCAAACATTCCCATTGGAGTAGCAGAAAATAATGCTCCTATTGTAGATAATACTCCATTTCCTAAAACAGCAGAAGAAAGTTCTTCATCTGTAACTTGTCTATTAAGTCCTCCTACTGTAGAAAGTGTACATGCTCCCATAATATCAGCTATTTCAACCAAATATATTATTGAAAACATTACTACAACCTCAAGCTTTATATCCAATCCAAAAGCAAGTGGTTTTGGAAGTGCAACCAAAGTAAACTCTTGAATTGAAGAAAAATTTACTATTCCCAAAATTAGTGATAAAATATATCCAAAAACTATGCTAACTAATATTGATGCATCTTTAAACAATCCTTTTCCATATTTATTTAATCCTAATATCATAAGTGATACAGCTATTCCAACTATAAAATTAATTGGTTGTCCAAATGTCTCATTACCCATACCTCCAGCTAAGTTTTTTATAGCTATTGGAAAAAGTCCAAGACCCATACATGCAACTATAGTACCAGATACGACTGGGGTAAATATAAACCTTATTTTTTTAAGACCAAAACCAATTATGATTATCACTATACCAGCGACTATTTGAGAGCCAAATAAGACAGGTAATCCATACTTGCCTGCAACAGAAACTCCAGCTCCTATAAACATTGCTGTAGCTCCCATTATAACTGGTATTCCTCCTCCCAATTTAAAACCTTTAAATAGTGGTATTGGATATAATTGTAACAAAGTTGATAATCCTGCAAAAATCAAAGCAGCTTGAATTAATAGTGTAGACATTTTATGATTAAGTCCAGCCGCATTTGCAACTAGTATCGCTGGTAAACAGCTACCTATTACCATTGCCATTAAGTGTTGTAACCCCAAAGGTATTGCTTCCTTTAGTGGTGGTATTCCGTCTAATTCAAATTTTGATGTACTTTTTGCTTTCATAATAAAAACTCCCGTTACATAAAACTTATTGAATTATATAAATACTTAAAAATTTAATATATTAAATTAAATGACTTTTATAAATCTTACTATACTCAGTAATACATTTAAGTTTTTATACTTAAAAATCACGTACAACAAATTTAATTATTAACAATTAAATTTATTCTATTATTTTGTATATGTTCTATAGTGCTTTACAAATATAAGAGTATTGTAGCTATGGACTTTAAAATTTTTTACAACAATTCTAATCCAATCTAAATCTTTCAATCTTAATCATTATAAGTTATAAGTTTTCATAAGTATTTATATCTTGTAAGTTTTAAACATTTACCTATAAACGCTACTTTATAGATGCCACTTTAATCTTAAGTGACCTCATACTTTCATATGAGCGTAGACTATTTCTTCATCTTCAGCATTACCTGTTAAGAGCAACCCGTTTCCACTATCAATAGCTTATAGTGTACTCTCTTTCGAGATAGTCGTTTGACCTTCCTATTTCTAGGCTTGGAGACCAAATGTCCATTGTAAAGTACTTAGGCTCTCACCATATACCATCCTTGCTATTATTTCTGGTTTTCACCACATTCATAAAAGTTTCTTTCTATCTTTTATTGTAGTTGCAAGGCTTTAGGATTTACTGGTTTTAAAGTTGTGTCCTACATAAATTTCTTTATGTACGGGGCTAAAAGTACAACTTATTTAATATACTTTTTTATTACCCCCTGTAAATAATATTATTTACTCTTTCACTGTTTTTGTTATTAAATTAATTACATAATAATTAATTTAAGCATAAAATAATTTTCAAATTGAAAATCAAAATATTTATGAATATTTTATAATATAATTATCATAAGACAGAAAAACTTAATAAGCTATGTATCTCAGTTGTACCCATGTACTCTCCTTTACTATATTTGTATCTGCAACATAAAACATACAAGTTTCTATCTAGCATATAGATATAAACCAATATCTATAATTAAAAATAGTAATACTATTGTATAATACAATCTTTATGTACATTACTATTTATTATTTCTATACAGCAATTTTAATGCCAATATTTGCATACATTTGCATAGAATAATTTTTTTATACTTTCCTTGATAAAAATTTACTTATTCCAACTGTTCTGTAATTTTTTATTAAGCAAATTTTAAATTTTATTTTTATGATATTTTTATAATTACATAAAAAAAAAGACCAAAAGTATTTTTCAAATGATCTTTTCTCAAATTTTTATTTTAATTTCTAAAATTTATAATAAATAGTAAGACTATTATAAGCATCTATTTTTATATGAAAGTTTATACTTTTATGGATGATAAGTTAATGTAATTAAAAGATTATCTAGCTGATTTTAATTTTACAATATCGCTCCAATTTTTGCTTGTAGCTAATTCTACTAAATTTAAATCTCTTCTTATTTCTGAAACATCTTCTTTTATGGAGTTTGTATCACCTTTTATATGTGCTATACTATGTTCCATATTATCATGAGTAGCTTTATTTATTTCAGAGTTATGTAATAAACTTCCTAAAATACTATTTTGTTCAATTTGTTGTTCTTTAATTGATTTTCCTTCAGATTCTAAGGCATCTACTTTAACATCTATTTCATATAGTTTTTCATTAACTACAATACTTTCTGCTTTAATTTCACTTATATCTTTACTTGCACTACTTATTTGATTTTGCATAGAGTTCATTTCTAATTTAACTTCATGTAAATTCTCTTTCACTACATTTATTTCTTTCTTCATCATACTTACTTCTTGTTTTACTTCATTCATTTCTTCTTTCATTACACTTATTTTTTGTTTTACTTCGCTCATTTCTTTCTTCATTATACTTACTTCTTGTTTTACTTCATTCATTTCTTCTTTCATTACACTTACTTCTTGTTTTACTTCATTCATTTCTTTTTTCATTACACTTACTTCTTGCTTTACTTCACTCATTTCCTTCTTCATTACACTTACTTCTTGCTTTACTTCACTCATTTCCTTCTTCATTACACTTACTTCTTGTTTTACTTCATTCATTTCTTTTTTCATCACACTTACTTCTTGTCTTACTTCTGACATGTCATTTTTTATTATGCATATTTCTTGTTTCACTTCGCTTATTTCTTCTTTCATTACACTTATTTCTTGTTTTACTTCTGACATGTCATTTTTCATGCTAACCACATCTTTATTTATAATATGTAATAATTCTAAAATTTTATCTTCCACTTACATCACCATCCCTATTAATTATTATAACATCTTATACAAATGCTATACAATGTTAACATATATCTCTAAAATAGTTGTTATAAATTTAATTATTAAAATTATTATGTATAATTACTACAAAAAATAATTAATATAGATATAAATCTAAAAATAATAATTACAAACAAAAGGATACCATTTTAATATGGTATCCTTTATCTGTATATAAATTTTTATCTTTTGAAGTTATATTTTTTATAAAACATCTTATGCATTTAATTCTGGACATGAAATCTTTCTTCCAAGTGCCTTTGGTTTACATACTGATATACAAAGACCACAATATCTACATTCACCTTCATTTAATTCCATCTTGTCATTTAATTTTCTAGCTTGATATGCACACACTCTCTCGCACATCTTACATTTAGTACACTTTTCTTCATCATAAGTAAATTCAAAACTAAGTCTTTCATTTACCTCTCCCATATGCTTATGTACTACCCCACAAGCATTTTCTATAGTTTTATATCCTAGTCTGTCAAGATTAGAATTTAGGTCATTGTGTATTTTAGCTATTACTTGAGCTCCTTTTAATATTACTACTGAACATATACCAACGAAGTCAGCACCTGCCATAATCATCTCTAAAGCATCATCTCCACTTACACATCCACCTAATCCAATTATAGGTATATTTACCTCTTTTTTTATTTCATATATTCTTTGTAGAGTTATTGGTTTAATAGTTTCTCCACTTAAATATCCAATTCCATTTCCACCTAATAAAGGTTGGCCAGTTTCTATATCTATTCTAAGTGCTGGTCCTACAGAATCACAAGCAGTTATTGCATCTGCTCCTGCTTCTTCTAATTTTTTAGCAAAAGCCCCTATTTCATCTATCATAGGAGGAAGTTTAACTATTACTGGTATATTCACTCTTTCTTTCGCATCCTTAAGCATTGGTATTAAATCTCTATAGTCATAAGATACCAGCTCTATAAAATCAGCTCCTGCATTTGCAATCTTTTCTACTAGTTCACTACTTTCTTCTATTGTATGACCTACTGAAGCTATACATACAGTTCCATCTTTTTTCATTTGTGGTATTTCAAAATCTATCCATTGCTCTGGTTCAAAATCTGTCCATTTCTCATTATTTAAAAGAGCATTAGCTGTATTTCTCACCATATGAGGTGCTGGATTTATAGCTCTTTCTTTTCTTATTGTCTTAGTAACAACTGCTCCTGCTCCTGCATCACTTAGTATCTTACATCCAGCTGCACTATATGTCAACGGACCTGAACCTATTATAAAAGGTGATTTTAATTCTTTCCCTAAAAAATTATACATTATTTACTTCCCCTTTTCATATTTATTTACATTTATTAAAACTTCCAGAATTCACAGGCAACATCTTTCATTTCTTTAACAATAGCTTTTTTATCTAAGTTAACCAATTGTTTTTCTTTTAAAATATGTTTACCATCTATGTATACATTTGATATAAATTCTTTTTTACCTTGCACTACTATCTGGTCAAATATATTATCAAGTGTTACAGGAGTTTTAAATTCATCTTCCATAACTATTATATCTGCTTTATTACCAACTGTTATTTTTCCTGATTTTTGAAGTCCCAATGCATAAGCACCATGTTCTGTTGCCATCTTAAATACTAAACTTGCGGGCATTACAGATGCATCTTCTTCAACTGATTTATGCATTAAAAATGCACCTCTCATAACTTCAAAAAAATCATTTATATATCCATCTGTGCCTAATGCTACTTTTATGCCTTTTTTAATCATTCGTGGAACTGGAGAAAAACCGCCACCTACTTCACAATTACTAAGAGGCATGTGAACTACCTTTACACCTTTCTCCTTTAATATGTCTATCTCTTCATCATCTACTTTTACACATTGAGACGCTAATACAGTCTCATCTAATATATCTAAATCATTGTAGTAATCAACTGCTTTTTTATTAAAGTGTTTTTTAGAGTAGTTTGGTTCATATATACTCTCACATAAATGAAATTGCATTGGTGCCTCTAATTTTCTTGCATCTTCTTTAGCTTTTTTGATAAATTTATCTGAACATGTGAAACTAGTATGTGTACACATTATTCCATTTATTAATTTACTGTTTTCTCTACTCCATTTTATTAAATTAGAATTTTCATCTAAACATCTTAACCCATTTTCATAACTTATTCTTTCACAACTTTCTAGAGATAAAACTGCTTTCATTCCTATTTCTTCTAGTATCTTCCCTTGCTCAATTAAAGTTCCTTTTTCTGTATTTGGAGCTTCTAATGTGTCACAAAATGCTACTACACCAGATTCTATAAGTTCTATTGCAGATGCTTTAGTTGTGGCTTTTACTTCCTTTAGTCCTATTCTATTTTCTATAAACGGCCACCAATAGTCATTTAAAAATCCTTCGAAATCAGTAAAATGTACATTTGCTGGTATTCCTCTAGAAAGCACTCCATATTGATGCATATGCCCATTGATAAAGCCTGGCATTACTATGGCATCTGATTTATTTATTATCTCTGAAATATCTTTATATTTTAATTCAACTTCTTCATTTGGCAATATATCTTTTATAATGTCATTTTCTATTACAACAGCATAATTTGTATATATTTCATCAGCAGAAGATATTAAGTATTTACTTTTTATAGCAACCATTTATTTACCTCCCTGATTTAGTTTTTTCATAGCCATATAAACCTTTTCAGAAGTTATAGGAAGTTCTCTTATATTCACACCTACTGCATTAAAAATTGCATTTGCTATTGCTGGTGCTGGCGTATGAATAACTATCTCTCCTAAAGATTTTGCTCCATATGGTCCTGTTGGGTCATAATTATCTACAAAATCTACTAATATATTTCCTATATCCTTTTTTGTTGGAACTTTATACTGTAACAAATTAGAAGTCTGAAGTTTACCATCAGAACCATGTCTAGGATCTTCATACATTGCAAGCCCTATACCTTGAGTTACTCCTCCTTCAACTTGTATTCTTGCAAGTGCAGGATTCATAACTGTACCACAATCAGTTGAACAAGCATAGTTTATCACCTTAAACTCACCTGTTGTTTTATCTAGTTCAATCTCTGCAAAACCTGCTAAAAATGGTTTTGCACTCTCTTTTATCCCATAAGATTCAGATGAGTATAAGACATCTTGATTTCCACCACCAACAGATTCTCTTCCTAATTCACTTAATAAAACAAACTTTTCTACATCCTCACTATAACAAACTCTGTCTTCATATAGCATTAAATCATCGATTGGTAGGTCTAATTTCTTCTGTGCTACTTTTAATATCTTTTGTTTTAAACTTTCAGCTGACTTTATTGTAGCATTTCCAGTTACATAAGTAGTACAAGAAGCATATGCTCCAGTATCATATGGACACATATCTGTATCTCCTGTATAAACAGAAATTCTATCAATAGATGTATTTAGTGTCTTGGCAGCAATTTGTGCAAGTATTGTATCAGAACCAGTTCCTAAATCTGAAGACCCAGAAAATAACTTATAAGTTCCATCCTCATCCATTCTCATATTTACTATTGCCATATCTATGTTAGCTATACCAGAACCATGAGTTCCAACTGACATTCCAACAGCTCTTACTTTATTATTCCCAATATCTATAACAGGATATTTTTCATCCCATCCAATTAGCTTTTTGCCTCTAATTATACATTCATCAAGTGCACAACTTCTTATTGGAAAATTCATTATTCCGCCTTCAGTTTGCTTTTTTATAATGTTTTTTAATTTTATTTCTGTTGGGTCCATATTAAGTTTATGTGCTAATTCGTCTATTGCACAATCAAGTGCAAATGTACCTTGAGTTGCTCCGTACCCTCTCAATGCTCCCCCTGGAACTAAGTTAGTATATACAGTCCTTCCATCAAACTTTATTGCAGGTACATTATTATAGGTTGGAAGCACATTATGCCCTGACTCGGAACAAACTGAAGGTCCATTGTCACCATAAGCACCTGTATTGTTTAATGCTTTCATATCTATAGCTTTTATATTTCCTTCTTTATCTGCTCCAACTTTTATGTCAAAAAACATCTGATGTCTAGTATTAGTCATTGCAAAAGTTTCTTCTCTAGTATATATAAGTTTTGCTGGTCTTTTCGTCATCCAAGTTACAAATGACGCATATATCTCTGTTACAGCTATATTTTTTCCACCAAAACCTCCACCTATCCTTGGCTTTATTACTCTCACCTTTGAAAGAGGTATTCCCAATGCTCTTGAAACCTGTCTTCTCATATGATAAGCTGATTGATTTGCAGAAGTTACTACTAGTCTACCATTAGTATCTATATATGTGTAAGCTCTATGAGTTTCCATCATACAATGTGCTTGTGATTGAGTCATATAAGATTCTTCTACTATCACATCACACTCTTTAAACTCTTTTTCTACATCACCTTTACCCATTTTTTCTCTTGATACTATATTTTTTGTAGCATCTAATCCAAAATCAAACGGACAAAACAAATCATCTTCTTCATGTATTAAAATTTTATTACCTTCTGATTCTCTTGCATCTAATATTGGTGTCATTACTTCATATTCAACTTTTATAAGTTTCATTGCTTTAATAGCTGCTCTTTCATCTTCAGCCGCTATTATAGCAACTTCATCTCCTACATATCTCACTATATCTTCAAGTATTAATTGGTCATGAGGTGATGCTTCTGGATATGATTCTCCAACCATTGAATATCTATAATTTGGTACATCCTTGTAAGTAAATATATCTACTACACCTTTTACTTTTAATGCATTTTTTATATCAATATTTTTTATTTTTGCAAAAGCATGTGGGCTTCTAAGAAGTTTAACAGTCAAAACATCCCTATGAAAAATTAAATCTTCAGTATATATTGGTTTACCAGTAACAATGGCTTCACTATCTATTTTTCTTACTTCTTTATTTACCATTAAACTCACCCCCAATACTATTATACATTCTAACAACTAATGCTTTTGCCATATCTTTTCTATACTCTTTACTTCCTCTTATGTTACTTCCAAATGAAAGTTCTTCACTTGATACCTCTCCAGCTTTGTTTGCATCATTTTCTAAGCTTAGCACTTCACTTGCTTTGTATGCAATCTTTGCTCTTCTTGGTCTAGCTCCTATTGCAATTTTATAAGAATTTCCTTCTTTTAACATTGCCCCATTTAATACCGCAAAATCACCTGTACATTTTCTTATTGAATCAAATACACCTATAGCATCTTTTTTAGGTAATATAATTTCCATTAATATATCTTTTTCAAGCTCACTTTCTAAAAAATCAGCTAAATTCATAACCCCTTTTTTATATAACTTAACCTTTGCATCTACTACTAGTAATGAAGGTATTAAATCTGAAAATCCATACTTAGCAAATACGCTAGCTCCCACTCTAGCTCCACTTCTAAATTGAACTCCTACTATATTAGAAACAGCGTTTGAAATTACTCCACTACAGTAATTTTTAATAACCTTATTTAATTCTAAAGTTCTTAAACTTGTATCTGCTCCAATTAATATACTATTCTCAGTTTCATTTATATAATCTAAACCTAGGTCTTTTAAATCTATTGCTGAACCAATATTTTTGCTACCTAGTTTTAAAAATCCGCAGCCTCCAAGTATTATGTTGTTTTTTCTTGATATTAGCAGTTCATAAGCTTCATCTAAACTTTTTGGAACTACATATTCCTTTATAGTTATCATATTCTCTCCCCATATCAATTTAATTTTCACTTAAAAAATTTAAGTGTTCAAATATTTATGTATTGCTCTTAGTTGACCTTTATATCCTGTACATCTACAAAGATTTCCATTTACATAATCTATAACTTCTTCTTCTGTTGGATTTTGAAGTTCTCTTTTCATTGCTAAAACCATCATTATAAATCCAGGAGCACAAAATCCACATTGGTCAGCGCCTTCATCCGCAAGAAAATCCCCAAATTTCTTAGCTTCATCTACTACGCCTTCAAGTGTTGTAATGTGTTGTCCCTCTACTCTAGCAGTAAGATAATTACAAGACAGCACAGCTTTGTTATTTACCATTACTGTACATAGACCACATGAGCCAGTATCACATCCTTTTTTAACACTTACATATCCATTTTCCCTTAATGTATCTGCTAAAAAATCATCTGGTCTTACATTCAATTCTTTTTCTTTATTATTTATGGTACATTTGATAATCAAATAAATCACCTCAAAACTCATATTTTTAAGCCAAAGTCTATACTATATTTAATTTATTTAAGAATAATATTGTATTTATTAATAAAGACTATTCCACTTATGGCCTTCCATTCTATTCTTTATAGTCCCTCTTACACAAAGTCTCTCAGCTGTATCTTGAGCATCTTTTAATACTTTTTCTTCATCAGTTGTTAATATTTTTGAATCTTCCATTATTATATTTCCATCCACTATAACACTCTCTATATTTTTCATGCTAGAAGAATATACTAATGTAGACACTGGATTATGCATAGGTATTGCTTTTGGTGAAAGCATTGGATTAAATATTAGTAAATCTGCTTTTTTACCAATTTCTAGTGAACCTATCTCATCTTCCATTCCAATAGCTCTTGCTCCATCTATAGTCGCTAGTTCAAGAACTTTTTCTGCTGACATTGCTAATGGGTCACATTTATTAACTTTATGTTGAAGTGCTGTTAATTTCATAAGTTCAAGCATATCTTGAGAGTTATTGCTAGCAGCTCCATCTACGCCTAAACTAACTGTTATTCCTTTTTTAAGCATTTCTGGTACTGGTGCAACTCCTGAAGATAAATACATATTACTTGCTGTGTTGTGAGACACCTTCATGTCATATTTTTTAGTAAGTTCCATATCCTCTTCAGTTAAATATACACAATGTACCATAAGTACATTTGGTCCAAGTATTCCCAATTTCTTTAAAACATCTATGTCATATTGCCCATGCAATTCTTTTGCTGCTTCTCTATCAAAAGGAGTTTCTGATATATGTACTGTAAATAAAGCATCATCATATTCTTTTACTACTCTCCAAAGCATCTCAAGCATTTCTTGAGAATTTGACCATATTGCTGCTGGAGCTACTCCTATTTTGATTCTTCCATTCTCTGTATTGTGGTGTTTTTCAAACAATCTTCTTACATCTTTTTCAACCGTTTCTACATCTTGCATTATTCCAGGATGAACTCCAAATTGAGCACCTGTGTTCATACAACCTCTTCCAAGTATTCCTCTTATTCCTAATTCTTTATAAGCATCTATTATTCCATCACAAAGACCTTGTTTACTGTGAGGGTACATATAGTCAACCATTGTTGTTATACCACTTCTAAGACCTTCCACACAGCCAAGCATTGCAGCATCATAAGTGTCCTTTGGCTCTAAATAATTGGCTGCTGGAAATGTCATAGTTTCTAGCCAATCTTTAAGTACCATATCATCTCCTAATCCTTTTAATAAAGTTTGGAATAAATGATTATGTGTATTTATAAAACCTGGGAATAGGACTTTGCCCTTAGCATTTATTACCTTTTTAACATCAGTGTACTTACTTTCTATTTCTTTAGAATTCCCAATATCTGCAATCTTGTTATCTTTTACTACTAATGCCCCATCAAAAATAACTTCTCTCTCTTTGTTTACAGTTACTATTATGGCATTCTTAATAAGTATATCCATCATTCTTATTTCCCCCTGCATTATTTAGTAATTTTTCTTTTAATATATTGACCTGCTGGTTGCTCCATGATATTACAACTTTGTACTACATGCTTTCCTCTTAAAAAAACATCTTCAACTTTACATCTGACTTTAACTCCTTCATATGGAGTATAATCTACATTTTGTTTTTGATTCTTATAACTGATTATTTCTTCTTTATCTATATTTAAAATCACTATATCTGCATCACTTCCTACAGCTATTTCACCTTTTTTAGGATACATCCCAAATATTTTAGCAGCATTTGTGGAAGTAACTTCTACAAATTTATTTACACTTATTCTATTTTCCAAAACCCCATATGTATATAAAAGAGATAATCTATGTTCAACACCTGGTGCTCCATTTGGTATTTTACTAAAATTATCAATTCCTAAATCTTTTTGACCTTTAAAATTAAATGAACAATGGTCTGTACCTACGGTCTGAATATCGCCCTCAGACAAACCTTTCCAAAGAAAATCTATATCTTCTTTTTTTCTAAGTGGAGGAGACATTACATATTTAGCTGCCTCAAATTCATCCTTATTATATAAACTATCTTCTAATAATAGATATTGCGGACATGTTTCTACTATCATATCTACATTTTTTTGTCTAGCTATCTTTATACTTTCTAGTGACTCTTTACAACTTAGGTGAACTACATATGATTTTGAGTTTGACAATTCAGTTATATCAGCAAGTCTTGAAACAGCCTCTTTCTCAACTATGTTTGGTCTTGTAAGTGGATGATATTTAGGTTCTAAATCTCCATTTTGTAAATGTTCTTCTATTAATGCATCCAATAAATCTCCATTCTCACAATGAAATTCAACTATACAACCTAGGCTTTTAGCTTCCTTTAGTACTTTGTATATTGTTCCATCATCTACTTTCATACCTTCATATGCCATATACATTTTAAAGGATACTATTCCATCTGAAATAAGCTTTTCCATGTGCGTAAATGTATCTTTATCTAAGCATGTGATTGTCATGTGAAATCCATAATCACAATAACAATTTCCACTTGCTTTTTTATGATATGTTTCTACACCTTGTATTAGATTTTCTCCTTCACTTGATTCTGCAAAGTCTAGTATAGTGGTAGTTCCTCCAGCTATAGCCGCTCTTGTTCCTGTTTTAAAATTATCAGCAGTAGTTATAGAGCCTGCATTCATATCAAAGTGAGTATGTGTATCTATACCTCCAGGAATTATAAGTCTCCCTGTAGCATCAATTACTTTATCATTATTTATTTCTAAATCATTTCCTATTTCAGTTATCTTTTCATCTTCTATTCTTAAATCACTTATATAAGTTTTATCAGAGGTAATTATAGTTCCACCTCTTAGTATTGTTCCCATATATACCTCCTAACTTTTAAGCTCTAGTAGATTCTTTTAGAATTTTAATTTTATATTGTTTACATAAATTTATGTTTGCCAAAGGTGCTAAATTTAGCACCTCTAGACTATATTTAAATAATTTATTGTGAACTAAATATTATTTTCCATATACAGATTTTAATATTCCATAGTAACCTTCTGTTCCTATAAATAATTGTTCTTGTTCTATGTACTCATCTATTGTATGAGCAAGATTTTCTTTAGAAGGACCAAATCCTATTGTTTTTATTCCAGCTTCACCTGCATAGTGACTTCCATTTGTACAGAATGAATATTGAGTTATTTCTGAATCTATTCCAGCTTCTTTTAATCCCTTATATGCTGCTTGAACAAATTCATCATCTTCATCATATAACCAACCTGGGAAGAATCTTTCACTTTCTATAGTATTTCCTGTATAACAGTCAGCTTTTTCAGATGCATAAGAAACTTTTGCATTTAATTCTGAGTCTTCTTTCATCATTTCATCTAATAATGCTTGTATTGGAGCTAATACTCCTTCTCTTGTTTCTCCAACTAATAATCTTCTATCAAAAGTAGCTTTACAATAATCTGGCACCACTGATGCACCTGGATATGGAGAAGATTTTATATCTGTTAAAACTAATATTCCATCACCTAAAACTGGATGAGTTGGAGGTACTAATTGTTGTATTCTTTGAATTACATTAGCCATTTTATAAACTGCATTTACACCTTTTTCTGGGTTAGCAGAGTGAGCTGGTTTACCAAAAGTTTCTACAACTATTTCTCCTCTACCTCTTTGACCAATCTTTAAGTTTAGTTCTGAAGATTCTCCGATTACAACATAATCAGGTTTAACAGCTTTACTTATTTCTCTAGCTGAAACTCCTTCAAATATTTCTTCATGAACAACTCCTGCTACATATAATTCACCAGCAAAGTCTTTATTAGTATCTTTAGCAAAATACGCTACAGCAGACATCATTGCAGTATACTGACCTTTCATATCAGAAGTTCCTCTACCATATATCTTTCCATCTACTATTTTTCCTTCAAAAGGAGGAACACTCCATTTACTTGCATCTGGAACTGGAACTGTATCTATATGACCATCAAATAATATTTTTTTACCTGGTCTATTTCCCTTTATGCATCCTACTATATTTCCATATCTATCTCTTGACCAGCTATCAAAGCCTAATTTTTCAAAAGATTCTTCTATTGCTTTTACAACCCCTTCTTCATTTCCAGAAGAACTAGGATTTTGGATTAGTTTTTGACATATCTCAGTTACTTCTTGTTTTCTTTGTTCGTTTAGCATTTCGTTATCCCCCTAGATTTTATAAATGTATATTTTAATTTAAGCCTTTATAATTTATATAATTTCTAAATTTTAGAACTTATAATCTTTTTAATATGTAAATGATTATTTGATAAAGATAATATTTTAATAATTATCTATATGCTTGGATACTCTCCATCCCAAACTATACTTCTGTATTTATCAGGGTCAGTATCTCCTTCTGTACTTATTAAAAGTACTCTTGAATTTTCATCTAACTTTAAATCTCTTCTTAAGTCAGCTAAATCTTCTCTTTCCATAGCTGCTATTAAAAGACCAGTTGTAACCGCTCCAGACTCTCCAGAGATTACTTTTTCATCACCATTTAAAGGATTCCCCAATGTTCTCATACCTTTAGCAGAAACCCAGTCTGGTGCTGAAACGAATGCTGCTGCATGATTTTTTAATACTTCAAATCCTATAGTATTTGGTTCTCCACAAGCAAGACCTGCCATTATAGTTGGCATATCTCCACCTACAAATCTTGGTTTTCCATCTCCTGCTTCTGCTGATTTATAGTAACAATCTGCCTCATCAGCTTCTACTACTACTGTTATTGGGCATTCATCATATATTGAAGCAACATATCCTTGAACTGCACCAGCAAGCGAACCAACTCCTGCTTGCACAAATACATGTGTTGGTCTATCTACTCCATATTCTTTTAATTGTTCTATAGCTTCTTGAGCCATAGTTCCATATCCTTGCATTATCCATGCTGGTATTTCTTCATATCCATCCCATGCTGTATCTTGAACCATTACTCCATGGTCATCAGCTTCTGCATAATCATTAGCTAATCTTACTGCATCATCATAATTTAAGTCTGTTATACTAGCATCTGCACCTTCTCCCTTGATTTTATTTAATCTAAATTCAGAAGAACCTTTTGGCATTAATACAACAGATTTTTGACCTAATTTATTAGCTGTCCAAGCAACTCCTCTACCATGATTTCCATCTGTAGCTGTAAAGAAAGTTATTTCTCCTAATTTTTCTTTTATTTCATCTGAAGTTAATTTTTCATATCCTAACTCTGATATATCTGTATCTAATCTTTGAGCTAAGTATTTACCCATAGAGTAAGAACCACCCAAAACTTTAAATGCATTTAATCCAAATCTGTAAGATTCATCCTTAACATATACTCCTGCAACACCTAATTTTTTTGCTAAACCTTCTAGGTTTGCTAATGGAGTTTCTTTATATTGAGGAAAGCTTTTATGGAAGTTTCTAACCTTAGTTATTTCTTCTTCATTTAAAAATTTGATACAATTTTCTTTATCGCCCTTTGGCAGATTGTTTACTTTCCATTTAATTTCTTTTAGCATCTAAAATACCTCCAAATTATTGTTAAATTTTTATACTCTATATATTAGCAATTAACATGCCAACACTTAATATATATCAAATATTTTTCTGTGGCTATTTAGCATAGAATTTGCAATACTTTCAACTTTTTTTACTTTTATCTATTATGTTATCTAATGTATATAGAATTTGATAATAAAAAAACCTTTTTCATCTTCTCACTTTTTAATTCTCATTTTTAAAATTTAAAAATTAATACTTAAAACGTATTCCTTATGTATTTTTTGACATATAAATCTATAAAATATTTAATAAAAGACATAAAATAGTGATGTAATATTTTATTACATCACTATTTTTTATTGAGAGAATAGTAAAAATTCAACTCGTATGTATATAAGTTTGTAACTGTATCAACTTAGTTTTCAGTTATGGAATTTTGTGATAAAGTGTGAAACAAACAAAACTACTTTTGGCATTCACATAAATAATCGCAGATTTGTAATTATCATCTGTCAGATTAAAGTAAAATGCTATATTTCCTTTTCCCTTAGAGTGTCAACTTTATATCTCACATATCCATATGTCTTTATTTTTTTTGAAGAAGTAATTGCTTTTTAATGGTCTCTAAGAGGTGATTTTTCATCTTTTTTAACATCTAATTCTTCTTTTACAAGATTCCATTTTTCAAGACCAAACTTAGAAACCATAACTGCTTCTGCAGCACCTTTTCCAAGTCTTTTTACTGTGTCCATACCTGTTTCGTCTTCTTGAGCCCCTTTTGCTTTTCCATCTTTACTCCATATTGTACCGCCTATATAGCATCCTCCTAATCCTCCAGATACTAACATTTCATGCATTAAGAAGAAATTTATTATAGGAAGTTTTGTTAATTCTTGACCACCATATCTAGTTCCACCAGTAGTTATAGCTGCTCCAACTTTATTTTGAAGTTTTCCTGGATGAACTAAATACATAGGACGAAGTCTATTAAATACTGCTGTAAGTTGAGCAGTTATATTCATATCATACACTGGAGAACCCACTATAATTCCATCTGCTTCTAATATTTTTTGCTCTAATTCTTGTATGTCATCTTTTATGATACACATAGTCTCTTTTCTTATACATGCATCACAATGCACACAAGGACTTATTTTTTTCCCTCTAACTGACCAATACTCAGTCTCTATACCAGGTATAGTTTCAGCTTCTTTCAAAGCTTCTAATACTGCATATTCTGTTGCTCCTTTACGTGGACTTCCACAAATACCTAATATCTTTGCCATAACAATATCTCCTCATCAAATAAATCTATTTTTATTACTTTCTATAACTTTAATAAAGTTTCATTTTAAGTTTAAGTATTATTATTTTAATTTTATTGGCAATGAATGTATCTCTACATTAGTTGCATCATATACTGCATTTGCTACAGCAGGTGCAACTGGTACAACTGCACATTCACCAATACTCTTGCCACCAAAAGGTCCAGCTTTTTCATAACTATTTACAAATGCAACTTGACACTTTGGCATATCGACAGTTCTAAATAATTTATAATTTTTAAAATCAGTAGCTTTAGGTCTTCCTTGCTCATCAAAGGCTAGCTCTTCACTTAACGCATAACCTAACCCCATATGAATTCCGCCTTCTAATTGACCTTCTAAATTTAGAGGATTTATAACTCTACCAACATCATGTACAGCTACAAAATCAACTACTTTTACATCTTTAGTTTCTTTATCTACTAAAACTTCAGCAAAATGTACACCATAAGAAGTAATACCTGCTGGAGAAGAGTAATCTTCAACAACTGTCAATTCTCTCAAAGACTTACTTTGACTATATACTGCAACATCAGATAATGATGCTTTAATATTTTCATCAAGTTTACTGATTACATATCCATTCTCTAGATATAGCTCTTCTTTTGAAATTTCGAGTAATTTTTCTGCTTCTTCCAGTATTAAAGTCTTTAATTTTTCTGCTGTCTTTTTAGCTCCTCCACCTTCTACAAATACACCTCTACTTGCATAATCTCCAAGATTAAATGTACATGCATCAGTATCAGTTTCAAAAGTATCAACTTTATCAGGAGTTATTCCCAAAACTTCAGCTACCATCATTGTTTGCATAGTTACAACACCATTACCCATATCATGTGCTCCCGTAAGTAGTGTTAGTGTACCATCTTCGTTTAATTTAAGAGTCAATGTGACAACATCTCTATGTGCACCAAAAACTCCATTACCATGTGCACCTATTGCCATACCTATACCTCTTAAATAATTTCCTTCTTCTTTTGGAAGAGCTTTCTTCTCATCCCATTTAAACATTTTTTTACCTTGTTCAATACAATCAAGAACTCTAGGATTGCCAAGAGAACCGTGGAAGATTATATCAACATCATCTGGCTCTACAGCATTCTTATTTTGAAAATCTACTAAATCCATACCTATTTTCTTAGCTATTTTTGCAAATTGAGCTTGTTGAGCCATAAATATTTGAGGTGAACCATAACCTCTCATGGCACCTGCTATTGGTGTATTTGTATATACTGGTATTCCAGTAAATTTTATATTTGGTATTTTATAGACTTTAAACACTTTATGGCTAAGTGCTCCTATAACATTTAAAGCACTTGATGCATATGCACCTGTATTTGTGTATATTTTTATCTCCTGTGCTATTACTTCTCCATCTTTATTTACACCAGTTTTTAGTTTTACAAAAGACCCATGACGAGTTCTTGTTGATATCATAGACTCTTTTCTTGTAAGAACCATTTTGACTGGTCTTCTCGTCATTTTTGACAATGCTGCTGCTACTGGCTCAATTGTCATTTCTAATTTCCCACCAAATGAACCTCCAATAGCAGGTCTTATAACTCTTATCTTATTTAATGACATCCCAAAAATTTGAGATAATATTATTCTAAAACCAAATGTATTTTGGCAAGGTGTATGTACAATCAATTTATCATTATAATCATAATGTGCAATTACGCTGTGAGTTTCTATTGCACTATGATGTATAGCAGGAGTAGAGTATTCGTCTTCAAAGATGTAGTCACATTCTTTAAAACCTTTTTCTACATCTCCACCATTTATATTATTTTGAGAAACCATGTTTGAATCTCCGTGTATACATATAGCATCTTCTTTTATTGCATCTTGTATAGTAAATATAGCTGGTAATTCTTCATATTCTACTTTTATAAGTTTTACAGCTTTTTCTGCTATTTCTGGTGTTTCTGCTGCAACTGCTGCTACACGGTCACCTACAAATCTAACTGTATCTGAAAAAATAACTTCATTTTCAGGTATATTATGTTCATAAAATCGTAAAGAACCATTATATTTTCTCTGTGATGTATTGAGATGTGTAGCTATGGCTCTAACTCCAACGATTTTCTCGGCTTCACTTGTATCTATACTTTTTATTTTTGCATGTGCTACTGGGCTTAAAAGCATTTTAGCATGAAGTGCATTTTGCGGTTTCATGTCTGCTACATACTTCATTTGACCAGTAACTTTTAAAGCTGCATCTTTTAGAGGGTATGATTTTCCTATGACTTTTTCCATAACTATCTACCTCCTAATCTAGCTGCAGATAATTTTACAGCTTCTATAATTTTTATATATCCTGTGCATCTGCAGAGATTTTCTTTAAAAGCCTCTCTAATCTCATCTTCACTAGGAGATGAATTTCTATTTAAAAGAGCTTGTGTAGTTATAATCATGCCAGGAGTGCAATATCCACATTGTACAGCTCCAACTTCTATAAAAGCTTCTTGTATTGGATGAAGATTTTCTCCATTAGCAAAACTTTCTATAGTGTATATAACTTTATCTTCACAGTTCCTTGCAAGAAGTTTACAAGATTTTATATCTACTCCATCTATCAAAACTTTACATGCTCCACAACTGCCACTATTACAACCTTGTTTCGCTCCAGTTAGATTTAATTTTTCACGAAGTACATGCAAAAGAGTTTCATTCTTTTCAACTTCTACTTCATACATGTAATCATTAATATTTAATTTTATTTTTTCCATTTTCTCCTCCTACAGATAAACTAATGTTGTAATAGAATATTATTACAAGTTTGTTTTTATACTAGTATAAGCTATTCCACTTATGCCCTTCCATTCTATTAGTTACATTAGCTCTCTTACATAATTCTTCTGCTGCATGTTGAGCATTCAATAAGACTTGTTCTTCACTTTCAATTGTAGTAACTCTACCATTTTCAAGTATTATATTTCCATCAACTAAGACACTTTCTACATTGTGCATACTAGCTGAGTATACCAAAGTTGATACAGGATTGTGAAGAGGTATTGATTTTGGAGAAAGCATTGAGTTAAATATTACTAAATCAGCTTTTTTTCCAACCTCTAAAGAACCTATTTCATCTTCCATTCTAAGAGTTCTTGCTCCCTCAATTGTAGCCATTTCAAGGACTTTTTCTGCAGAAATTGCAAGAGGGTCACAATTGTTTACCTTATGTTGTAAAGCTGTTAATTTCATAAGTTCTACCATATCTTGTGCATTGTTACTTGCTGCACCATCAAGACCTAAGCTTACATTTATACCCTTCTTTAACATTTCTGGAACAGGTGCAACACCAGAAGCAAGATACATATTACTTGCAACATTATGAGAAACTTTTATATCATACTTTTTAAGCATTTCCATGTCCTCATCAGTTATACATACACAATGCACTGCTACAACCTCTGGACCTACTATTCCCCATTTTTCAAGTAATTTTATATCTATTTCCCCATGTATATCTTTTGTTGCTGTTCTTGCAAATTCAGTTTCAGAAATATGAACTGTGAAGTATGAATCATACTCTTTGACTATATTCCAAAGCATTTTACCCATTTCTTCAGATATAGCCCACATTGAAGAAGGTGCTACACAAATTTTTATTCTTCCATTTTCTGAATTATGATATTTTTCAAATACTCTTCTCAAATCCTTTTCAACCGTTTCCACGTCTTCTATAAGCTCTTTATGAATACCTAAATCTATACAGCCCCTACCAACTACTCCTCTTATACCTAAATCTTTATATGCTTTTACTATTCCATCTGTAAGTCCTGGTCTATTATGTGTATGCATATAATCAACCATTGTAGTTATACCACTTTTTAAACCTTCCATACATCCAAGCATTGCAGCATCATAGGTATCTTGTTCTGTCAAGAACTTTGCTGATGGAAACATCATTGTGTTTAACCATTCATGAAGTGCCATGTCGTCTCCTAGACCTTTTAATAATACTTGGAATAGATGATTATGAGTGTTTATAAATCCAGGGAATATCACTTTTCCTTTAGCATCTATAACCTTTTTAACATCAGTATACTTCACCTCAACATCATCTGTATTTCCTATATCTAAGATTCTGTCACCTTGAATAGCTATTGCTCCATCAAATATAACTTCTCTATTTTTATTAACTGTAACAACTATTGCATTTTTTATTAGTATATCAATCATCTTAAATCCCCCTTTTAATACTTTCATTACAACATTTTATCACATAGCTTTCTCATATCATATCTAATACATTTATCCAATATTTTCCTCAAGATTTGAAGTAACGTTTTCAGCTTTCTTACTTCCTTTTAGTTTAAATAGTGTTTGAAGTAATATAGCTATTATTGCTCCAGAAACTATACTTGAGCCTCCTAGGACAGTTCCAATTGTTGCTGGAAATTGGTCTAAAACTTGTGGAGCAGTTGTAAGACCCATGCTTGTTGCTATAGATACTCCTGCTATAAGATTATTTTCTTCAGTAAAACCATCCATACTCATAATAGAAAAACCAGACATTGCTATTGATGAAAATACTACTAAAGTTGCTCCACCAACAACACAAGATGGTATAGTTGTCATTATTGCTCCTAATGCTGGAGATATTCCTGCTAGCAATAATACAAGTGCTCCTAATGCTATTACAAATCTACTTGTAACTTTATTCATAGATACAATTACTGTGTTTTGGCTGAATACTCCAGTTGGAAGAGCTGCAAATAGTGATGAAATTATAGAAGTTACAGAGTTTCCTAAAACAACTGATGATAACTCTTCATCAGTTACCTCTCTGTCCATTGCACCTATTGTTGCTATTGTACACGCACCCATCATATCAGCTATACCTATTATGTAAATAATAGTAAACATTACTATTAACTCTGGTCTAAATTCCAATCCAAAAGCTGCTGGTGTTGGCAAAGATACTATAGCTGCACCTTTAACTGCAGAAAAATCAACTAATCCTAAAACTAAAGATATAGCATATCCTACTAATATTCCAATTAATATTGAAGAGTTTTTAACTAAGCCTTTACCATACTTATTTATCATTATTATTACAAAAGCAACTATAACTCCTACTATAAAATTTATTGGACTTCCAAATGTTTGTGCACCTTCTCCTCCTGCTAAATTCTTTATAGCTGTTGCAAATAATCCAAGTCCCATACATGCTATTATAGTTCCAGAAACTATAGAAGTGAATATATGTCTAATTTTCTTAACTGCAAATCCTACAAAGAATACGATTACCCCAGCAGCAATTTGTGCTCCAAATAGAGCTGCTAAACCGTCTTTAGCTGCTACAGAAAGACAGGCCCCTAAAAATACATAACTCATTCCCATCATTACAGGTAATCTTGAACCTAATTTAAATCCTTTAAATAAAGGTATTGGATATAATTGTAAAAACGTTGCCAAACCTGCTGCTAACATAGAGCCTTGAATCAACATCGTCGCTTGCCCCTGGTTAAGTCCTACCACGTTTGCTATTAATATTGCAGGCACCATATTTCCTACTATCATTGCTAACAAATGTTGTAAAGCTAAAGGTACCGATTCCTTTAGTGGTGGTATCCCATCCACATCATATTTTGAAGTATTACGTGTTTTCATAAAATAAATCCTCCCATACATAAATATCTTGACTAAATATTTTATAATTATTTTCTATAAATATTTTTATGACCATGAATTTATTGCTCAACCGATAACCACAGCTAAACTGAGCTATTTTTATAAAAATTTAACAAACGTGCAAATATACCCTCCCCGATTTTCTTTTTGACTAAACATTAAATGTCTGATGTATACTCTTTATTAAATTTCTTATTAAAATGAATAGCTATCTGAAGTAATCTAACAATCTCATAATAAAATAATTTAAACAACCCTTTTAAATTATCATTTTTTAATTAGCCTTTTCCATAACAGCTCTTTCTTTAGCTTCATCTTCTAGACTTTTATTTGGTATTATTAGATTTAAAACAAATGCAACCAATGTCGCAATTACTATTGGAGATTCTCCAAATACTAACTTTACAAATGGAGGAAATGCTTCCTGTGCTGCCGGAACTGATGTTATTCCCATACCTAAAGCTATTGCCAAACCTACAATAGTAATATTCCTTGATGACAATTCTTCTGTAATAATTAACTTTATACCTGTCATTGTTATCATACTGAATATAGATATTGTAGCCCCTCCTAAAACAGAATATGGTATAGTTGTCATCAATGCACCAAACTTAGGTACAAACCCCGATAATAACATAAATATACCAGCTATTCCAAGTACAAATCTGCTTATTACTTTGTTCATAGCTACCATACCTACATTTTGACTATATGATGATGGTGGTAAACCTCCAAACAAAGCACCTATCATAGTACAAATTCCACTTCCTATTACTCCACTTGACAGTTCTTTATCTGTTATATTTCTATCCATACCTCCCATTGTAGTAGCTGACAAATCTCCAATTGCTTGAACAGCATTGATTATACTTACAATTACTACAGAGATTACTACTGGTATATCAAATTTAAGTCCAAATTCAAGTGGCTTAGGTATAGCAAACCAAGTTGCCTCTCTAATAGGGTCAAAATTTATTATGCCCAAAACTAAAGATACACAATATCCAACTATAATTCCCAAAAATATTGCTGCCAATTTTGCATAACCTTTTGCAAATTGACTAAGACCTATAACTACCACTAGTGTTATAGCTGCTACTGCCCAATTTTGTATAGAGCCATAAGTAGGGCTATTTACACCACCTGCCATATAATTTATTGCTATAGGATATAAAGATAATCCAATTGTAAAAACTACTGTTCCTGCAACTATATTAGGGAAAAATTTTCTTATCTTTTTTATAAATATTCCTATTAATACTGTAGCCACTCCCCCTATTAATTGTGCTCCCAATATGCTCGCTAGTCCATAACTTCCTCCAACTGCTACGAGTGTTGGCACATAAGTAAAACCGACTCCAAAAATTATAGGCAATCTTGAACCAATATTTACTATTGGATATAGTTGTATAAGTGTCGATATTCCAGCTATTATTAATGCATATTGCACTAAAAGTGTTATTTGTGTGGCACTAGCACCAACAGCTCCTCCCACAACTATAGGTACTGTGACAGTTCCAACTATCATTGCTAGTATATGCTGCATTGATAGTGGTAAACACTTTAAAATTGGTGGCCTTCCATCAATATCAAACATAGATACACTTTTTTGATATTTACTCAAGGTTATCACTCCCAACTATTTTTTAATGACAGTTATTATTCAACATCCTTTCTTTTTTATTTTGTCATCTTGATTTAATATGAAGCAATTATAATGCCAATATTTTAACAAAATTGTTTTACATATATAATTTTTATTATATTTGTTAGTATTTAATAATTTGATAAAGCATTTCTTTTTTTAAATTCTTTCAAATTTTTTTTATTTTTGGATAATAAAATCTTATTACAAAAAAAATCACTTAGAAAATAGTTTTTCAAGTGATTTTTATCAATTTTATAATTTCAAATTTTAGAATTGAGAATTAAAAGAATAATTACTATACATCTATCTTTCTATACAATGTTGCTAGCGATATTCCAAGCTTTTTAGCAGCTAACTTTTTAGATTTAGTATCATTTCCATAAAACTTTAATACCTTTTTTATATATGCTCTCTCAAATTCTTCAAGGGTAAGTATATCTTGTTCCATATTTATTTCATAGTCACTTTCCTCAAGTAATTTTATATTTATTTTGTTTAACTTAAAATATTCAATTATCTTTCTATTTATTATACCTTTATGTATTATCCCATCTTCTTCAAGAAGATTTAAAGCCAATTCTATAGTGTTTTCTAATTCTCTTATATTTCCTGGCCACGGATATTTAAGCAGCATATGTTCTACATCTGGCTCTATATGGTATACATTTTTCTTCATCTTCCTTGAATATTTATCTATAAAATTATTTATTAATATTTGTATATCATCTCCTCTATCTCTAAGAGGAGGTACTTCTAGAGGTATTACATTTAATCTATAATATAAGTCTTCTCTAAATTTATTTTCTTTAACCAACTCAAATAAATCTCTATTAGTAGCTGATATAATTCTAACATCTATATCAATTAGTTCATTTGAACCTATTCTTGTAAACTTCTTTTCCTGTAACACTCTCAAAAGCTTTGATTGTAATTGAATTGGCATATCCCCTATCTCATCTAGAAATACAACTCCTCCATTAGCTAATTCAAATTTACCAATTTTGCCTTTTGAATCTGCCCCACTAAAAGCTCCTTTTGTATACCCAAAAAGTTCACTTTCTAGCAAGGGCTCTGGTATAGCAGCACAGTTTATAGCAACGAATGTTTTATTCCCTCTGTTTCCTGCGAGATGAATGGCTCTTGCTATTAACTCTTTTCCAGTGCCACTTTCTCCAGTTATCGCTACAGTAGAATCACTATTTCCAATTTTACAAATTCTATTTTTAAGAGCAAGCATTACATCAGACTCCCCAATTATAGAGTCTACTGTTGTTGTTCCCCAAATATTGTATACTTCCATTCCACCATACATTACTGAATCACTGTGTTTATCCATAAAATATCAACTCCAAATAAGTATTATATATAATCATCATTTAAATTATCTATTTAATTATATCATAACAGAAAAGCTTAGTTATAATTTTACAATAATATTTTAATTTTCAAATGAAGCTTAAGAAAAAATATACCTACTTAAATTTCAATTTAGCAGGTATACTTTCTTTATTTTGCAAGCATTCTATGCTAAATAAGCAATTATAGTGCCATGTTTAACATCTAAAATAGTTTACAAAAATTTTCATTTATTATTTTTTTATAGTTCTTATATGCTATAAAATTGTTTATTGCTTTATACAATGTATTTTTATTATTTTTATAATTCTTATTTTTAAAATTTATAATTAAAAATTATTTTTTTCAAATCAGATATGGTGTTTTTTATATTATCCAATCTTACAGTTTTTGCTTCTATAAATTTACCTTTAAACGACTCCAATAACCTCCATGAACTGTAATTTTTGTCTTTTTTAATACAAGGATATAATAATATACATCTTTTTGCATTTTCATAAGATGTTATATATGCATACATCTGATATATATCACTTGATCTATAGAAGATATTTGAATCCACTTCAATAGCTTTCCATTTTGTATCAATTATGATTTCAGATTCATATTTTGAATCATATAAAACTATATCTGGTCTTAAATTAAAAGTTTTCTTTCCTGTTTGCTCATTTTTTAAAAGAAATTTACTTTTATCTTGTATATACGTTTCTCTAAATTCATTATTCCATATATTTTTTATTAAGTTTCCGATATATTCTTCATATAAAATGTTTATTTCAAATAATATAGAAAATGCATCTTGATTATTTTCGCTGTTATCCATCGATAAATTTAAAAGTATAAGTTTCGCCAATGAGTAACAATCTTTAAATCTATCATTATTTTTATAAAATTTGTAATCCAATAGTTCTTCTCTATTTATATAAACTAAGTCCACATTATAAAAATAACTCAAAATTTTTTTTATCTTATTTTGAATTAAATTGTCATTTACTCTACATAATATAGATATACATGCCTTTTTTAAAACTTGATTCAAAAAATTATTTTCGCTATACTCATCATATTCACATTTTATTTTCATTGGAGATATATTTTTTTCTCTTGCATATTTACTTATTAATATCTTGCCTTTTACAACATTCGAATTATCTATCTTATTTATATATTCAAAATAAATCCCTCTCTTAATTTGCATTTGCATACTTTCAATAAAATACATAACAAAAAAATTCATGAGATTATAATTTTTTAAACTTGATTTTATATTTTCGTTTATTATAATTGGAATCTTATTACATGTAGAAAGCATTTGTAATAGCATTTCTCTATCTTTTACAATATCATTACTTAATGACAGCTTTGGAAGTATCTCCAATATTACATTTTCAAAATATATAACACCTACATAATTTATGAATCTCAGTTTTTTATATCTGATATCTATTATATTACTCTTTAACACATCATTATTATTATCCAGATATTTAAGTAATTTTTCATATTCAGTTTCTGTAAGTTCATTTTCACCATTACCTACTTTTATCCATTCATAAGTTTCCTTTACATATATATTTTTACTCATATATATTTTTTAACTCCTCAATAGATATATTTCGTTTTATACAATAATTAACTTTACTTTCCATTATTGATGAATTATTATTTTTAAATAATTTAGATGCTGTGATTTCTTCCTTATAAACAATATATTTGTCCTTTTCATTTTTACCTATACCACCTAAAATAAGTCCTACTTTTTCTGAGTCATAATAGAAATATTCTTGAAGAAGTGGTATTATTTTTTTTCTAAATACGGCCACTATATCATCAATATTTTCTACATTTAGTAAGTAGGCCTGTCCAATAACATGGTCTCTATCATATAAAAACTCTATTCTCTTATTAATTGTATATAGCATATTTTTAACATCTATTCCATCTACAACGGACAATAAATCATAGTCTGGCATAATTTCTTCAAAAGCAAATCTTCTTCTCAAAGCTATATCTAAAAGAGCTATGGATTTATCTGATGTATTCATAGTACCAATTATATATAAATTTGGAGGTAGAGAAAATCTTTCTTTTGAATATGGTAGTTTTACGATAGTTTGATTTGATTTAGTAAGTCTTTTATCATCTTCTAATAATGTTATTAATTCCCCAAATATTTTAGATATATTTCCTCTATTGATTTCATCTATTATTAAAACATAGTTTTCTGATTCTTCAAAATTAAAGTTCTCAACATCTTTTATATTATCAAGTACCAACATCTTTTTTCTTGCCTTTACATCTTCTATAGTTAAAGTATCTTTTTCTAACTCAAGATTTAGCTTCTTTTCAAGTTTCAACCCATCATAACATGCTTCTATAGATATTTCCTTCAATATACCATCTTCTGGCTTAAAATTACCTTCACCATCGGATTTGAGACCTTCTATAAACTCTTCATATCCATATGATTGATGAAAAGTACAAAATTCTACATTATTTTTATAATCTACATAACTTGTACAATCATTATTTTTTAAACTAGTTTCATTTATTAAATTATAAACTATTTGTTTTGCATTATATGTTTTACCCGTCCCTGGTGGACCATAAAGTATGGTATTTAATGGAATTTTATTAATACATCTTTTTATATATTTTTCAACTAAATTATTATTTTCAAAGATAACCCATGCATTTCCATCAATATTCTCTTTTTCATTTTCTATCCATTCTACAGGTAAAAAACATCCACCTTCTGAAGTAGTTATTTTGTCTTTATCAAAACCCTCTTTAACTTGACAAACACCAAATAAGCTTTTCATTGTATGGTCATTTTCGTAACTTACTTTTTCGCTATTATATACTAGAATATAATCATCTGTATTTATATTTTTCAAGTTTTCTAATTGTTCTAAATTAGTGGGTTGAATAAACAGTTCTTCATTCTCTACACACTTATCTACATCTATATAATAATAGTTTTTTAGGTACCATTTATTATTGTCATTTTCTTCTATTCTTTTTTTTAATGATTTATTATGTTGCAATTTAATAATGTCTAAATATGTATTTATATCTTCATTATTTAATTTATAAAACTCACTCGTATATATTTTACAATTTAAAACTGTATCAAATGTGTACATCCATTTTATAGGTAATGTATGACCCAAGATATGACTTAATTCATAACCATTTTCAAAACTTTCTTCAACAATACCAATAAGAACACTATACTTAATTTTTTCTTCTACATTTTGATATGCCTTATATAGAAAATAATCTCCTTTTTTAACTGAAATAAATTTTTTTATAAAATCTTTGTCATTACAGTTCTCATTAATGTATTTTTCAGATTTTTTTCCCATATTAAGCACTTTTTTTAAATTTATTTTTATATCAAATCCCAATGCAATTATGCTTTCTTCTTTAAAAATTTGTGGTGTATCTGTCTCTTGATAAAAAAATTCTTCCATTAGCCAATACTCTGTAACATTTATATTTTCAGACATATACTTCTCCTTAATATCTAAAATACATTAATTATATAACATTCCCACTTTAATCTTTCCATCTAAATTTTCTTTTAAGTATAAAGAAAATATTATTTCATAGCCTTCTTCTACCTTACTTTGAATATTATTCATCAAATCATTTAATTCAACTAGTGAAAATTTATCATTTCCTTCAACAAAAACTATACCTTTTTTCCCAATAAATTCTTCACCAAAATGTTCCATATTTTCAAATAAAATATCTACTATTTCACTGTGCTGTTTTGAATCTTCAAATTCTTCAAAAGAATACTTAATCCCTTTATCACTTATAATAGCTTCTTTTAAATCACTTATATCTATATTTATCATACAAGAGTCTGAAATAGATTCTATCATAACATTCATCAAATCAACAAATTTTAAAATACTATTTTCATTGACTTTAAATTCTCTATTAATTCCTAAGTCATCTTTATTTTCTTCTTCTGAAGAATTTATACCTATAGATAAAATTCGTCTTTCATTAGACATGTATGAAATAGCTTTTATAACTTCTCGACTTTGTTTATCTTCAGTTGAATATGCTAAAAATAATATGTCAACTCCATCTAAAAGACTTCTAACATATTCTTTTTCAACCTCTTGATTCATAGTAATTTTTTCTATATCCATATTTATTTTTACTTTTTCTTCTATTTCATTTATTATATTAATACCTTTAGCTCCAATACCAATTATCTTAGCATTCTTATTAAAACTTTCCATTATAATATATATCTCCTTAATAATTATTTAATTTTAACATTTTTAAATATTATATCATATTTTCTTCATAAAAATATTTTAACTCTTTAGCCCTATCATAAAGTAATTTATTCATAAATTTTGGTTCTATAACTTTAGCATCTTTTCCTATTGAAAATAATGTAGATATCCACCAATCTATTTCTTCATACTTTATAAATTTACTAATTGTTCCACTTCCATTTTCATTTAATTCTATATCCAAATCTAAAAAACTTCTAGTTATTTTAGAAATACCTTCTTTTGTGAGTAATACATGCAAATGAACAATTTCACTAGTTTTCTTAGTAATTGCCATCTCTTCATTTAACTTGCTATATACTGAATCTAGCCAACTTTTCAAACTTATACATGCTTTTTTAGACTCTCCTACTTTTTCAATTTCCAGTACTTTGTCTATACGTATTAGTATAATATTATCACTTTCATAGTCATACACTGGTGAAAACCAAAATCCTTCATTTAAATATATACCTATTGGGCATATTTTTTTCTCCAGCAACTGATTTCCAGATTTATATTTGATATTTAAAACACAAGAGTTTGATGAAGACCTGAAAAATTCAGTCACAATATTGGCATCAATATTTTTATAATTAGCTATAAACTCAATATATTTTTCAATGTTGTTTATACCTATTTTTGCACTACTTTCACGATTATAATTTATTTTTTTAATTATAGAATCAATTTCTTTTTTTATGTGTGAAAAATTGTAAACTTGTAGTGACTTAAATGCAAAAACTATAGACATAACTTCTTTTTCTGTAAATATAACAGGAGGTATATAGCTATTATTTAATACCCTATAACCTCCATTTCTACCTTTTTCTGCTTTAATTGGAAGCCCCATTTCATTTAATTCTATTAAATATCGTTGAATAGTTTTAGTTGAAAGATTAAACTTCTCTGACAACTCTTTGATTGTAAACTTTTGTCTATCATTAATATATGTCCAAACATCAGTTAATCTCTTTATCTTTGACAAATAAAATCCCCCTTATAATAATACTATTCTTAATTCACACTAATTTTTAATCTACAAAATAACTTTCTGCACTCTAAAACTTAATATCAATGATATTTCTATATTTTTTCATTAAAAAACAAAAGAATGGTACTCCTACCAAGGTTACTACTACAAATTCTCCAAAACCTACTTGTATCATCGATAATATTAGAGGAAGTCCAAAAAATATATTTAACATTAATCCAACTACAATTGCATTTATGATAGTAGGCCATATAGAAGCTATAATTAATGTGCTTTTATTTTGATCGCCTAACTTTCTAGTAATATACACTAAACTTGCACTTACAAATGTGGCAAATGTTCCAAAAATTATATCAGGTACACCATATGGACCTATTACATTGGCTAAAAAACAACCTAATGTAAGACCTACTATATATCCCTTATCTAAAAATGCTAGAAGCATCATAATCTCGGCTATCCTAAATTGTATTGGTCCATAACTTATAAATCCTAATGATAAAGTTAAAACTGCATAAATTGATGTAACAACTGCTGTTACTGCTATATTGGTACTATTTCTTCTCATATATCTCTCCTAGTGAAAATTTTATTGCTAAAAATTAATAATATAATTTTATTTTATACAAAATTTATAAACTTAAACAATAATTTAAAATAAATAAATTATTTTAACGAACTATTTTATTAATCTAATTTATATTATACAATAGAATACATATAAAATTAAATAGTTAGATTTTAAATATATGTTATAATTATCATATATATAAATTAAAATAAGTTTATATCTTAAT
The DNA here is from genome assembly GCF_020658415.1 of Clostridioides sp. ES-S-0123-01. Classification (NCBI taxonomy): domain Bacteria; kingdom Bacillati; phylum Bacillota; class Clostridia; order Peptostreptococcales; family Peptostreptococcaceae; genus Clostridioides; species Clostridioides sp. ES-S-0123-01. Next base: position 189,454 of record NZ_JACVWD010000001.1, on the reverse strand, counting down.
TAAAAACATTAAAAAAGAGCCTTAAAATTAGGCTCTAATAATTTATTTTAAAATCAATGAACTCTAGCATCTTTTAATTTAGATAATATCATCCAAGTTCCTACACAATCAATTTCCAGCTGTTTCTCTATTTCATCATATAACATTTCTTGATATGATGTATTTAAAACAACATTTTCAACAAGTTTAGAAATTTCTTCTTCTACGAAGTCGATTTCTATTTGATTCTTCATTTCCTTAAAAAATACCCTTGCTTTTCTCTGACTTATTGAACGACCCTCAAAGCTGACTAAACATTCTAAAATGTTATTATCTCCTCTAAAATTATTTACTGCTCTCATATTATTTAGATTTCCAGCCAAAACATCATCCCCTTAGTTAATTTTATATTTTACAAGTAAAGTTTCATAATATTATAATAACTACTTATTAAATATCTTTCAACAGGTATGACATAACTGGTTGTTTAACATGTAAAACTAGTCTAAAATCTGTATAAAATACTTACTTATTCATTTCCATAAAAACTTTTTCAGGTGTAATAGGAAGTGTATTTACTCTAACCCCAACACCATTAAAAACAGCTTCTTGTATTGCTGGTAAAGGTGTATTTATAACAACCTCTCCAACAGATTTAGCTCCAAAAGGTCCTGTTGGCTCATAGTTTTCAACAAAATCAACTTCCACATTTCCAATATCACATCTAGCTGGAATCTTATATTGCATAAATGTGTTTGTATCCATGTTACCTTTTTCTGTATATCTAACTTCTTCAAACATTGCCATTCCAATACCTTGAACAATTCCACCTTCAACCTGTATCTTTGCTAAGTTTTTATTTATAACTGTTCCACAGTCCACTATGGCTACATAATTTAATAAGTCAACTTTTCCAGTTTCTTTATCAATTTCAGTTTCTGCAAAACCAGCTATAAAAGGTGGTGGTGATACTGGACTACCATGAGATGCGAGACCTATTAATTGATTAGTATTTGGTCCAATTGTAGAGTCAACTGCTATGTCAAATAACGAAGTACTGCATTCTTTACTAGTTAATTTTATACCATCAAATTCTAATTCGTCTTTATCTACACCTAGTTTAGTTGCTCCAGCAGATATTATTTTATCCCTTAAATCCTGAGCTGCCTTAACTACTGCCATCCCAGTTACATAAGTGGTACTTGAAGCATATGAACCTGGGTCATATGGGACCAAATCTGTATCTGCTGATATAACTGTTATATTTTCAATACTTGTCTCAAGAATTTCAGCAGCCATTTGAGCTAGAATTGTGTCACTTCCTGTACCCATATCAGTAGAACCTATCATAAGTGTATAGTCTCCACAGTCATTTAGTTTTATTTCAGCTGAAGATTTATCAAGCCCTTGTATACCAGAACCCTGCATAGTAATTGCCATACCCACACTTCTAACTTTTCCATTTTCAAGATGCTTACAAGGATATTTTTCATCCCATCCGATAAGTTCTTTCCCTTTATTTATACATTTTACTAAGTCTACACTATTTAAAGTTTTTCCATATGCAAAGGTAGTTTCACCTTGTGTTACTACATTTTTTAATCTCAAGTCCGTTGGGTCCATTTTTAATTTGTCAGCTAACATGTTTATAGTTGATTCAACAGCGAAACAGCCTTGAGAAGCTCCATACCCTCTAAGTGCACCTGCTGGCATTTTATTAGTATAAACTACATCTGCGATAAATCTTGTTGCCTCAACCTTATTATACATTGGTAAAGTCTTTTCCCCAACTAAGCCAATAGTTGTAGAAGCATGTTCTCCATATGCTCCTGTATCTGAAAGTGCATTTATATCGATAGCCTTTATTATTCCATCATTAGTAGCACCTAGTCGAACTTTTAGTTTCATTGCATGTCTACTAGTCGAACAATTAAAAGTTTCTTTTCTATCATATATTATTTTAGCTGGCTTACCTGTTTTTAAAGTTACAATAGCTGAAAAAATCTCAACACAAGCAGTTTGTTTACCACCAAAGCCACCACCAATTCTAGGTTTTATAACTCTAATTTTACTAGCTGGTAGTTCTAATGCACGGGATAGATGTCTTTTAACATGAAATGGTATTTGAGTTGAACTTACTACAACTAGTCTTCCAGCATGATCTAAATAGTTATATGATCTATACGTCTCCATCATTGCATGGGCTTGAGCTTGAGTATAATATGTTTCTTCAATCACTATGTCACAATTACTTAATACTTCTTCTATATCACCTTTTGTATAGTCATGATGTGACACTATATTCTTTTCTCTCTGCATACCTATTTCAAAATTACAATGTCTATCTTCATCATGTACTATAGTTTTATTTCCGATTGCCTCTTCAAAATTCAAAACAGGTGTTAGTACTTCATAATTTACCTTTATAAGATTCATTGCTTTAACTGCACTTTTTTCATCTATAGCTGCAACTATGGCTACCTCATCACCAACATATCTCACAACATCTTCAAGAATTAGCCTATCATAAGGTGATGGCTCTGGATAGGTTTGACCAGCAAGTGTAAATCTAGATTTTGGTACATCTTTATATGTTAAAATACATTCAACACCATCAACCATTTCTGCCTTTGATGTATCTATATCTTTTATCTTTGCATAAGCATAAGGGCTTCTAAGTATCTTTACTATTAAAGCATCTTTTGCTGCTAAATCATCAGTATATACAGGTTTTCCTGTTGTTATACTCATTCCATCTATTTTTTCAATTCCTTTTCCAACTATATTCATATTCTACTTTACCTCCAGATAAGTTTTGATAGCTCTTAACTGTCCCATATATCCTGTACATCTACATAAATTTCCTGTTAAATAATGTTTTATTTCTTCGTCTGTAGGGTTCTTAAGCTCATCTTTCATTGCAAGTACAGTAAGTATAAAGCCAGGAGAGCAGAAACCACATTGTTCAGCTCCTTCTTTTACCAAAACTTCACTAAATTCTTTAACTTCATTTTCTAAACCTTCAATTGTAGTTATCTCTTTATTTAAAACTCTCAAGGTTAATGTCGCACAAGATAATGTAGGTTTCTTATCTATTAAAACTGTACAGAGACCACAACAACCTGTATCACAACCCCTTTTTACACTTAAATTGCCAACTTTTCTTAAGGTATCAACCAAATATTCTTCTGGCTCTATATCAATATTTTTCATTTTTCCATTTATATTAAGCTTTACTAACATTAAATAACCTCCATTATAGCTCTTTTTAAAAGTACTTTACTCATAGCTTTTCTATAGTCTTTAGATGCTCTCATATTAGAACCAAATGTTAATTCCTCTGAAGCTATTTCTATTGCCCTATCTATATTAGCTTTATTAATTTCATTATTAGATAAAAATTCACTAGCTTTTTTTGCAATCATAGCTTTTTGAGGTCTTGCTCCTACACATAACTTAAACTTCTTACCATCTTTTGAAACAGACACATTCAAAATAGGGTAATCACTTTTTGCATTTCTCAATGACTTATAAGAGGCTTTTTTATTTTCCTTCTTTATATACACCTTAGTCAATAAGTCCTTCCCATAATCTCTATCTAAAAACTCTTCAAGGCTAATTCTCCCACCCTTATATAACTCTACTTCTGTATCTAATGAAAGCAATGCCACTATCAAATCAGAAAACCCATATTTAGAAAAGACTGTTGCACCAACTGTTACTACATTTCTAAACTGAATTCCTATTATATCTTTAACTGAATCTTCTATTATTTTACCAAAATTATCTTTTATTATTGAACTTGTTTCCAATGTTCTAAAAGTAGTCATAGAACCAATTTCAACATACTCTTTATCTTCTTTTATATAATCTAGGTTTAGGTTAGATAACTCTATTCCTGTTCCTATTCTTTTTTTCCCCATTCTTAAAAAAGCACTTCCACCAATTACTTGATTAGTTTTTCTTTTATTTAAAATTGAGTACGCTTCTTCCACTGTATCTGGTTGTACAATATCTATAACCGTAAACATAAATTTCCTCCCTTATTCGCTATTCTTATTTTAAATACAACTAATTATATCACAGCTTCAACAAATTTTGATAATAAATATATGCAATATGTAAATTATGTAAATTCATTTTTACATAAAAAATAGCTACTTCAATAATTATCACTAGATAACCTTAAAATAGCCATTATTATGTATCCTTTAAAGTGAAAAACTAAAAAGTTGATACCTTTTCGCTTATATTTATCACTTCTTCTTCTAATAATCCAAGTTTTTTAGCTACCAATTTTGTAGTGCTTCCTTGTATTACTAATGTAATTAATATAGACATAAATACTACTGATGAAATTACTTCATATCCAGGAACTTTCATTGCTGAAATAATACCACAAAGTGCAGCTGGGATTACACCAGTTTCTCTTACCCACATCATGAACAATATTTCATTTTTACTCCATTTTGCTTCTCTGTCTGCAAGTGCACATACTAAGACACAAATTGGTCTTGCTATAAACATTAATACTAGCACTGCAATTACAGATGGTACAAAATATTTACCTAACTGAGCCAAATTAACTTGACTACCTAATATTATGAATATCGCCATACGACAAATAGTTCCTAAAGTCTCAGCAACATAAAAATCTGCATCATAAGATTTTTGGCTTAACCATATTTTAAAGTTTTTCTTGTTACCAGTTATTATACCTACAATAAAGCAAGACATATATCCACTTCCGCCTAATTTTGTAGATAATTCATATGCAACCACAACTGAAATAACAGATATTATTGGTGCAAAATCTTTAAATATACCATATGGCTTATCATTAACCAATTTCAAAAGCAGTATTCCTGTAATTAGACCAACTACAATTCCTACAACAACCATTGTACCTAATTCATAAATATTGGCACTTAAAGAAAACTTATTTGATAAAATTACAGCTAACACTGCTGATGTTAATATAGCTCCTGTTGCATCATTAAAAGCTGATTCACTTATTACAGTTTGTTTTACTCTATCCTTTATCTTCACTTGATTAAATATAGGTACAAGAGTAGCAGGGTCTGTTGATGCTATTATAGTTCCTGCTAATAAAGCAGTCATTGCACTTACTCCAAAAGTAAATCCTATTACTTGTTGCATTATAAAAGCAGATATCACTACTCCTACAGTAGCTAGTAAAAATACAGATATCTTTACATTTTTCAAAACTTTTAAACTTATTTCTTTTCCACCTAAATATAATATAAATGCAGAACCAAATGTAAGTATCAGTTGATTCTCTATTTGGAATCCACGAATATCTATAAATTTCAAAAATGATGGTCCTATTAAAATACCTACAAGTAAAAATAATACAACATCTGGAACTTTTACGATTTCGCTAAGTTTGCTGCAAATTATTCCAGTTATACTCACAATAGCAAAAATTATCAATAAATTATTGCTGGCAATTGTATGTATAGATGATTCCATGTCAGTCTCTCCTCCTAATATGCATGTATACAACATATTCATTTATTCATTTTACTATACAATTATAGCACAGAAATAAATGTTATCAATCATATTTTTTATCACTTGCAACTTTACCTTCATTTTTGACAATTAAATAACGCTCATATAATTTTATCTTTTTTTTCTTGCCAAGAAAAGGTTGATTTTGTCAAGTTTTATGCATCTATAAAATAACGTTGTCCCCCATACAGGTGCATTTTAGACGATTTTCGACTTTTTTTATCATTAAAATAAGTTTAAATTTAACAATAAAACATCTCATTATATTATTTTTTTAAAACACACCATTTTCAACTACTTCATTAACTTGGACGATTGATTTTTTTCTTATCTATTCTATCTCCAAGCATACTACCTATATTTTTACTTGGATATAGTTCTTCAGCAATTTCGATTTTATTATCACTATTTTTTTTAATATTAGAATTACTCATTTGTTTTTCATTTTCTTTATTTTGTTTCATATTTTCTCCTTTTCTAAATAATATAGAGTTTGTATTTATTACTTATTATTTCAAATTTCTATAATTTTAATCAAAAAAGGGAAATATCTCAATACAATACAGCTTATTTTAGCAGTATATTTATATTTAGAATTTCCCTAATAATAATTTTATCGATTAAATTTTACAAACTAAGTAATTTATATTTCTTTTTATTTTCTAATAATTAAACTTTTTCAATAACTTCTCCTAAACTAGAATTACTTTTGTTATCATGTTTCCAGTTATTCAATGTATAATGTGTTCTGAATGTAAACAATCCTGAAATTATTAATAACATATAATATACAAATCCACTATACAAAAGCACTGAATATCCCAATAATTCTTTTGGAATTATGTTTGAGAACATGGTAAAAAATGTAACTTCATTTGCTCCAACATTTCCTGGTGTTGGAACTGGTGATATTGCCATGTATAAAAATACTTGCAATGTCATTATATGTATATATGATACTCCTTTTAAATTTGAAGCTTTATATACACAATAAACTATACTAAAGTATGCTATAAGTTGTAGTGCAGTAAGCAATATGCTTAAAAATAAAATCCTTACATTTTTGATAAATATTTTTATAGAATAATTGTAGTCATCAATATAATGATTTATTCTATCTCTTTTTAAATCTAAAAACTTAAATGCTTTAAATTTAGATAAAAAATTAATCAAAACCTCTGCTATCATTTTTACTTGCTTAGGACTAAATACTATTAAGAGTCCTCCTAATAGCATGCTTACATTCATGGTCATCCCAGCGGCGATTAAAACTCTAACTGAATGCACTTGTTCCATTAATAATGACTTATTCAATAAAATTAAAATTCCACAAAATATAGTAACTGTACTTTGAAATACAACTGTCTTATTAGTAACTATGGCTACAGATTTACTGAGACTAACATCATACTTTGTAAGTGCATATATTTGCATTGGCTGACTCCCAGATGCAAAGGGAGTAACTAAATTATAATAAAATCCCATTGTAGCCATTTTGATACCTATAAATTTTACTTTTGTTTTTTGAACTGCATTTATTATCAAATGTGTCACAATAGATTCAATTATCATATATATTAACATTATTAGTATGCCAAGAAATATATAGGTTTTATTTACTAGACTTATAATTTTAGGTATTAGTTTTACATCTAAAGTGGTTGATACTAAATAAGTAGTAATACATATCAAAAATATCAGAAATCCATATTGAATAAAATCTTTCTCTTTTTTGGATAATTTTCTCATTTATTTTCTCCTAAATTTTTTCATATCACTATACAATAGTATACTACTTAGCATATTCTTTGCAATACTTTAAAAAATAAGTCTATTTTTAACACAAATATATCTATAAATTTTTAAATATTTTTACTCCTTTAGTGGAAATAATTCTCCATAGCATAAAGTCTAATATAAGTGTAAGCACACTTGCTAAAATCAAATATATATTTAGAAATGAAACTTTCAATAACATATATGTGCCTCCAAGTATAACTATATAAATTAATGATACTAATATTGTAACTATCATACTTGCACTTCTTTTTACTACCGCCACTTCATTTTTCCAATCAAGGTTTGGATAAAGTAAATTTGATAACAATCCCATTAAAGCTACAAACATTGACATAGTTACAATCAAGCAACTTGCTACCATCACGAACTGAATTTCAAAGTTTAGTTTTATAGACACTAATATTAGACATAAAACAGATAATGGTGCATTTAATAAAAAATTCATCAATATTTTTGACCAAAATATCTCCCTTTCATCTATTGGAGAAGACTTTAGTATCCATAGATTCTTTCCTTCAAAAGAAATTGAACAATATGTTGTGCAGTTCATTACTATTATAAATAGAAACGCACCTAATAACTGTATTTTTATAATACTAAAATCTATATTCATTTTTAGTAACTCACCTATTTTATCAGCTCCAAATGCCAACACACCGATTGTAGCCACTATTAAAAATAACAGACCAATAGATGAATTCAAAAAGTAAATAAATGAAGAAGTATATCTTCTAAATTCTTTTTTCAATAGAGCCTTTGAGGGTGTTGAAATTTTTTGACTTTTAAATTTATAGTTTTTAGTCTTATAACTTTCACCCATTCTAGCATTTATCTTTGTAAATCCTTTTGCAAACAGAGTCACAAAGATAAAGAATGGTATTAATGATGTTGCCATAAACATTAAAAATGAAACTATACTTCCAGTTTTAAGAGCATCAACAAAATAGTATATAGGTGGATATATTTTATTAATTGTTTCTGAAATAGATGCACTATTTTTTAATAACTCAACTGATATAGAGTTTAGTTTTGACATAAGTACAATATAAGCCAAAATTAATATTACATTACCTATGATTAACACTAAATTTTTATATTTTAGCTTTGATGATAACTGTCCTATAAATAAGAAAATTATTGATGAAACAACTATTGGTAGTAATGGCAGAGCCAAAAATAATAATATTAAGTAAGGAAAATAGGTTATACTTACATTGGCATTAAAAAAATAAACTACTGCTGGTATAATCATACACACTGAAGAAAACAAATAATTAGTTCCAACTAACATTAATATTTTACTAGCCAATATAGTAGATTCTTTTATTGGCAAACTAGTTAATAACTCTAAATCCTTCGCTTGAAATAGATATGATGAAGTTTTATATAATGATGTAACAATTGCCATTACTGTTGATAATCCAAAGCCAAACACAAGCAACATTTCCATTTGATTTATTTGTTTTAAAATATCAACTAGAGAAAGGCTTAAACTTGTTACATAAAATATTAATAGCCCTACTACAACAACTATTGAAAACATCATTCCTATTATTTTTTGTTTTTCTTTGCTGTCTATATTTTTTAAAGCATTCAATTTAAACTCATTTATTATATTAGTTTTTATTAATATACTTAGATTACTCATAATTTATCATACCTCACTTTAGACATTATATTCTGTAAAAATAGCATTTTATTTTTCTATTAATTCCATAAAAATATTTTCAAGAGAATTGTTTCCTTTCACTTCTTCAGTAGTTCCATAAGCAATTATATTTCCATCTTTTATTATGGCAATCTTATCACAGATTTTTTCAGCAACTTCTAATACATGCGTTGAGAAAAATATACAACCATCTTTTTTACAAAACTCCTTCATGATTTCCTTTAATATAAAGGAAGCTTTTGGGTCAAGACCTACAAAAGGTTCATCAAGAATTAGAATTTTAGGATTATGGATTAAAGCTGAAATTATAGCTAGTTTTTGTTTCATTCCATGTGAATACGAAGATATTAAATCTCCTAATGCCCTATTAATTTCAAATTTATTTGAATAGTATTTTATTAATTCCTCTCTTTCATTTTTATCTACCTCAAATATATCTGCTATAAAATTAAGGTATTGTATTCCAGTTAGATCTTCATATAAATCTGGATTATCAGGAATATACGCCATTTCCTTTTTGCACTCAACAGATTGTTTTTTTATAGATTTAGAGTTTATAAGTATTTCTCCTCCCTCAAAATCATGTATCCCAACAATTGCTTTAATAGTAGTAGTTTTTCCTGCACCATTATGACCTATAAAGCCAAAAATCTCTCCATCATTTACCTCAAATGAAATATTATTTACTACCTTTTTATTTTTATATGATTTAGATACATTACTTATCTTTAACATAATTTCCCTCCATGTTATATATTATAGTTTTAATACTTGTTATATATAATATATAACAAGTATTAAACAATTGCAACTACAATTTGCTAAATTTTTAAATTTAAGTATTAGACAATTGTAAAAATACTGAACTCAATATAAATATACAAAAAACATCTATATTTACTTCTAAATTGCACATAATTATAAAATAATGTATAGTTCGATTTGACTAAACAATGTATAATAAGAAATAGTTAACTACAATAATATAAGTTTTTAATAGAAGGAGCAAAAGATGAACACATTTGAACAATTAAAGATAAGTTCTACTCTAATAAATGGACTTAAAAAACAAGACATAACTTCTCCAACAGAAGTTCAGTCACTTGTTATAGAAAATATAATGCAAAATAAAGATTTATTAATCAACTCACAAACTGGAACAGGAAAAACACTTGCATATGTTTTACCTATATTTGAAAGAATTGATACATCAAAAAGAGAAACTCAGGCTCTTATACTTGCACCAACACATGAATTAGTAATGCAAATTACAAATCAAATTGAATTATTAGCAAAAAACTCAGAAACTCCTTTGACTTCACTATCCTTAATTGGAGAAGTTAATATACAAAAACAAATAAAAAATATAAAGGCTATAAAACCACATATAGTAATAGGAACTTGTGGAAGAGTTTTAGACTTAATAAAGCAGAAGAAGTTAAAATCACACAACATAAAAACTATCGTTTTAGATGAAGTGGACAATTTGTTGAATGGTAAAAACATAACTTGTGTAGAAGACATAATAAAAACTACATTAAGAGATAGACAAATCATAGGTTGTTCTGCAAGTCTTACAGATAGTACTATAAAAATTTGTGATAAATTTATGAAAGAATTTGAATTAATAAAAACAAAAGAAAAGTCACAGATAAATCCTAATATAAATCATACATATATGTTAGGGGAAATAAGAGATAAATTTAATTTTCTTAGAAAAACATTAGCTGCTACAAACCCAAAAAGAGCTATTGTATTTGTAAACAATGAAAAAAACATAGATGTTATAGTATCAAAATTAAACTATCATAATTATAAAGCAATTGGAATATTTGGAAATATGCCAAAAGAGGATAGAAAAAATGCAATAAATAAATTTAAACTTGGAAAAGCAAAAATTTTAGTTACAACAGATTTATCTGCTCGTGGACTTGATATAGTAGATATAAGCCATGTTTTTAATTTAGATTTTCCAAATAGTAAAAATGAATATCTGCATAGATGTGGTAGAACTGCTAGAGGAAACCGAAGTGGAGATACTATTTCAATAATAACAAAAAAAGAATTAGATATTATAAAAGAATTGCAAAAAGAATTTAATATAACAATTGTGCCTAAAACCTTAGAAAAGGGAAAATTAGTAGATATATCTAAGTAATACAAAAAAATAAGAACTGTAACTTCTTCTCAAAATAGATTAGAAATTACAGTTCTTTATTTTATTGAATTAAATTTTTAAACAATATCTATTATAATAGCCAAAGTTTTATTATAAATAATATAGCAAGAACAATCATTACTACTGAAACATGTTTCTTATCTTCAGCCTTTTTAGCTCCAAATATGTTGTAAAATACATTTACAAAAACATAAGTTAATATACCTAGAGTTAAACCATCACCTATACTATAAGTTAATGCCATACAAGCAATAGTAACGAAAGCTGGAACACCTTCAGTTATATTGTCAAACTCAATATCTTTAACTGTACCAAGCATCAAGTACCCAACATAAATTAAAGCTGGTGCTGTAGCACATGATGGAATTGCTATAAATACAGGAGAGAAAAACATTGCAACTAAGAATAAAACACCAACTGTTACTGCTGTCCATCCAGTTCTACCACCTGCAATAACTCCTGTTGAACTCTCAACATAAGTTGTAACTGTAGATACTCCAAGCCCTGCACCTACTGTAGTTGCAACTGCATCTGTAAGCAAAGCTCTACCTACATTAGGAACATTTCCTTTTTCATCTAGCATATTTGCTTTAGAGCAAACCCCTACTAATGTACCTACTGTATCAAAGAAATCAACAAATAAGAATGTACAAACTATTACAAAGAAACCACCTATATTTGTTGGATGTAATACATATCCTAAATCTATTTTACCTGCTATCGGTGCTAAACTTTCAAACTTGAATATTCCACTAGGTAAGTATATACCTAATTTTTGTGCATATTCTGGATTCATAAATGCAAATCCCCAAGCAAGTAATGAACTTACTACTATTCCAAAAAGGATAGAACCTTTAACTCTTTTTTTATCTAATACTGCTACAATTATTAATCCTATGCAAGCTATTATTACTGCTGGAGTAAATTTCCCCATCTTTATAAGAGTAGCTTGATCTCCAATTACGATTCCACAATTAACTAAACCTATAAGTGCAATAAATATACCTATACCACCTGTAACAGCAAGCTTCATATTCTTTGGTATTGCATTTACAACAGCTTCACGAACTCCACTTACTGATAATATTATAAAAATGATACCTTCTACAAATACCGCTGTAAGAGCTACTTCCCAAGGAACCCCCATTTGTAAGACTACTGTGTATGCAAAAAATGCATTAAGACCCATACCTGATGCTAAAGCAAAAGGAAGATTTGCAACCATTCCCATTAAAATACATCCAAATGCTGCTGCTAGACATGTCCCTGTAACAAGAGCACCTGCTGGCATCCCTGTTGCTGATAAAATGTTTGGATTTACAGCTATTATATAAGCCATAGTTAAAAAAGTAGTTACACCAGCAATTACTTCTTTCTTCATGTCGACATTTTTATTAGTCAAAATTGGAAAAAGTTTCTGCATGGTACTACTGTTTGTTGTTTGCATAACAACACCTCCTATTAAATTTTACAAAAAAACGACGCAGTAACTAATAAGCTGAGTCGTATCCTTCATAATTTAGTTAAATAAATATTTATTTAACTAAATAATAGTATACATAGTCAGAATATTTACGGTATTCCGGTAGAAACTTATGACCCGTATTGTCAAAATTATATGTTATACAATATAAAACATGAATTTTTCTTTACGAATATTATTTTAATTTATATAGTTAATTTTGTCAATATATGCGTATATATTAGAATAAATTTGTATTAATATTCGATTATATTAAATGTTAATTTTCTATATCTACGTCATACTTATATTCTTTACATTTTTATAAAATATATGATTATTTAATACAATTTATTTATAGTACAGATATAAAGTTTATGTTAAGATTATATTATATTTATTATAGCAAATTGATAATTAATAATTTTTAAATTTGGAGGAATAAGGGTGAAAGATTTAACTACAGGTCATGAGGGAAAATCTATATTCTTTTTTGCTATGCCTATGCTTATTGGTAGTTTATTTCAACAACTATACAATACTGCTGATAGTATTATAGTTGGTAGATTTATTGGTAAAGAAGCTATGGCAGCAGTCTCAGGTGCTAACCCTATAATGTTTTTGCTTGTAGCAATGCTTATGGGTGTCAGTCTTGGTTTTTCTATTTTAATTTCACAGTTTTATGGTTCAGGAGATTTAAAAAAAGTAAAAGCTACTATTGATACTACATATATACTTTTATTTATTGGCTCTATATTGATAAGTGTTATTGGAATAGTATTTGGAGGTCCTATGCTTAAGCTTATGAATACTCCAGAATCAGTTTTTAATCAATCAAAACTGTATCTTACTATAATATTTGGTGGAATCTTATTTTCTGCTGGATATAATTCAGTAAGTGCAATACTTAGAGGACTTGGAGATTCAGTAACTCCACTTTATTTTTTAATAATAGCCACAATTTTAAATATAGTTTTAGATTTAACTTTTATTGTTGTCTTGAAAATGGGAGTTGAAGGTGTTGCACTTGCCACTATAATGGCTCAAGCAGTATCATTTATAATTAGCATAATATATTTAAATAAAAAACATGAAGTACTTAAATTTAAGATTAAAGGAATTGTATATGACAATAAAATATTTAAAGATGGTCTTAGATTAGGACTTCCAAGTGGAGTTCAACAGATGTTATTTTCAATTGGCAACATGGCTCTTCAATTTTTAGTTAATGGTTATGGTACATCTGCCATGGCAGCTTTTGGAGCTGGTCTTAGAATAGAAAACTTTATAAGCTTACCTATCATGAACCTTGGTTCTGCTGTTTCCACTTTTGTTGCTCAAAATATAGGTGCTGGAGAAAATGAAAGGGTTAGAAAAGGAATTCGTGAATCTATAAAAATGGCTTTAATTCTAGCAATTGTTGTCGTTGCCTTAATCTTATTATTTAGAGAAAACTTAATTTCTCTATTTAATACAGACAAAGATGTCATTAAAATTGGTTCTTCTTACTTATTTATAATAGGACCTTTTTTCTTATTTATTGGTACTTCCTTTGTACTTTCAAGTGCAATGAAAGGTGCTGGTGATTCTATGTTTGCTTTGATGAGTTCAGTCGTATCTTTATGGCTTGGAAGAATTCCTGCTTCTTATTTATTTTCTAGATTATTTGGAACAGATGGAATTTGGATGGGTATACCTTTTGGTTGGACTTTAGGTCTTATTGTTACAGTCATCTATTATAAAAAAGGTTATTGGAAAACTAAAGCTATTGTAAATCATAGAATTAATGAATAATCTTTTAATAAAATGTATTCACCTTCATTATGATATAATAAATTATGGAGGTGGATACAAAAAATGGATATTATTCTTAAACCAAAACAATTTTGCATGACTATTATGGTTACTATAATTCTTTACTTCTTTCTAAATTATAGTTTCAATATAAAATTTTCTATATGCTTATCGTTTTTAACTATCTTAATATGGGCTGTAGACTCTGTTGAAAAAACTGTAGTTGCACTAGTCTTTGTAATATTAGCTTTTATTTTTAATATTGCACCTTTGAAAGTCATTTTACAATTTTTATTTACAGAAAATTTTTATATAATAATCCTTGCTTACATAATTACTAATGCAGTTGCAAAGACAGGTGTTGCAAAAATTATTTCTGAAAAATTAATTTTAAATACTGTAGATACCCCTAAAAAAATGATTTTTTTATCATATATTTTAGGTGTATTATTAATATTTTTCATACCACAGCCATTTCCAAGAGTCATTCTTGTGTCAGCTTTTTATAAAGAATTTTTTAAAGAACAACACTTAGCTGATGATTCAAAATCTATACTTCTCTTTAGTATATTTACAGCATCTACATTTACATCAATGTTTTTTGTAAATGGAGATACTCTTTTAAACTATGTAGTCCTAGAACTTGGAAATTGTAATATAAACTGGGGGCAGTGGACTTTTTATATGTCTGTTCCAACTATAATTACTTGTTTTATAACTTATTTTTTATTTATAATTGTTTTTAAAAAAGAATTATCTTTAATAAAATTTACTTCTTATGATAATCTTAATTCTAATAAATTTCAATTTTCATATTCTAATCTAAAAAAAGAATTTTGTTTATTAAGTGATGAACAAAAACATGTATTTTTATGTTTAGGAATAATGTTTTTTATGTTCTTAACTCAATTTATTCATAATTTAAATACACTAATTATAATGTCTATTTGTGTACTTCTTTTGTTGTTAAAAGGAATAATTGGTTTCAATACTTTAAAAGAAATAAATTGGAAAGTTCTCATTTTTTTTGTAGCAGCATTTTCAATTGGAGGAGTACTAAAGTATTCTGGAGTTGTTGATATAATGGGAAACTATTTAATAAAATTAATTCCAAACTCTTCAAAAACTATTTCAATATTATTTTTAATAACCCTGACAATAATACTGAATATATGCCTTGGAAGTGCTGTCACTACATCCTCCGTGGTGATACCATTACTTGGAAGTTTACATATATTGAAAGAAAATAGTATTGTTCTTTGCCTTTTTGTTTATATTGTAGTAAGTATACAATACATATTGCCTTTTCATCATGCAACAATAATGGTTGGACATGGTGAGAATCTATATAATAGTAAGGTTATTTTTAAGTATGGTTTGACTTTAATTCCTTTAACCTATTTTATAATAATCTGTATAACCTTCCCTTGGTGGAGATTTATAGGTCTAGAAGTTTAACAAAGATGAAAATATGAATTTTCTTTTTAATAATTTAGAACATTATTATCTTAAGTTAATTCATATTTTCATCTTTTTTATAAAAATCTATTTATAAAATTGCATAAAAACTAATTTTTTATTCTAAAATTAAATGTTATTTGTTTTGCTACCTTTTCCAAAAGTATTTTCCCAATCTTCTATAAACTTATCAACACTCCAATCTGTCAATGGATGATTCATCATGGATTTACAAATATCATATGGCACTGTAACACTGTGTACTCCACACTTCATTAATTCTATAACCTGTTGTGCATTTTTAAAACTAGCAGCAAGTACCTTTGTATCCATATTATAAGTATCTATTATTTTTATAAGCTCTGAAACCACAGATACACCATCCCCAGATATATTATCAAGTCTGTTTACATAAGGTGCAACATAATTTGCTCCAGCTTTTGCAGCTAAAAATCCCTGATGAGCAGTAAATATTGCAGTGGCAGTTATTTTTATTCCTTTTTTATGAAGGTCTTTTATAGCTCTTAAACCATCTTGTGTTACAGGTATTTTCACATATATGTTTTCTCTCAAACTACTTATATATAATGCTTCATCTAATATATCTTCATACTTTGTACTTAATACTTGAGCATGTATAGGCATATCTTCACCTATAATTTCACCAATCTCACTTATAAGTTGCTTAAAATTCTTTTTTTCCTTTGAAATAATACTTGGATTTGTTGTTACACCATCAACTGGTAAATAAGTACTTAGCTCTTTAATTTCCTCTATGTTACCTGTATCTAAGATTAGTTGCATTAAAATATCCCCCTTTAAACTTTATTTTTTTATTTTATTTATTCTTATTATATATTGGTTTGGTATTATTTTCAACTTTTTTATTATTGTTTTTTATGTTTTTTTATTGTTTGATTTTGTTGTATATTTTTATAATTTCTTTATTTATTAAGTTTTAAATAAACTATTAAGAATAATATACTTTTTATATTAAATTAATGTTGTATTCCATATTAAAATAGTTGATATTTTATCTTTTATCTTATAATATTTACTATAATACTATATTCAGGAAAAGAGGTAAAAGATGTTTGCGGAAGAAAGGATTCAAGCTATATTAAATATCCTAAAAAAAGAAGGAAGAGTTACTGTAAAAGAACTCAGTTCAAAATTTAATGTTACTGAAGATTGTATAAGAAAAGATTTAAAAAATATAGAAAAAATTTCTTCAATACGAAGAATTTATGGTGGAGCTGTACTAGTCAGAGAAACCCTTGAAAACCAAGATACAAAAGATAGAAAAGAAATTAATATACCAACAAAAAAAATAATAGCAGAAAAAGCATTTAATCTAATTTCAGATAGAGAAACTATATTTTTAGATATATCTACAATCAATATATTGTTGGCTAAACTGTTAGCTGAAAGCAATAAGAAAGTAACATTGGTCACAAATATGCTAGATATACTAAATGTAGTTACTTCAAAGCCCAATAATTTAAATGTAATTTCTACTGGTGGTTTATTAAATCTTAGCTTAGATGGATTTGTTGGTACTCCGACAATAGACTTTATATCAAGATATAAATTTGATAAAACTTTTATGGGCAGTTGTGGTATAGATGTATTTAATTCTTCTCTTACAACATTTGAAATTGAAGATGGACTTACAAAAAAAGCTATAATAAATTCAAGTAAAAAAGTATTTATAGTTATGGAAGATAAAAAATTTAAATTTGATGGAAACTTTAAATTTGCTCATTTAGAAGACATTAGTTCTATAATTACAGAAAAATCACCTACTCCTGACATAGTAAATACTTTATCAGAATTTAATGTGAATGTTTTATAAACTTAATGATATATTTTTCAAATAGATTAAAGAGATAAACCATTATTTTGTAAATATCCTTAAAATCCTTAATTCTATATGATTACAGCAATAATCAAATTTAATATTTAAAATTTTAAAATTGATATGATTTAAATACAACATACTTGAAATAGACTTTCTAAATATAATACAGTTATTTTTAGAAAGTCTATTTCTTCTGTAAAACCTTTTATAGTATTTCTTATCTAAGAACTATTATTGACAATAGTACCTAAATCTATAGACAAAACTTTATTTCATTTCATCTTTCATTTGCTTTTCTAAATCTTTTGCAAATTTCTTTTGCTCATATCTTTCCATCATTTCATCTTTCTTCATTTCTAGGTTTACCATAGCACCTTGAGCGTCATCTTTTAAGTCTTCAGCAGTATTTTTCATTACATAAGCTGTCTTTTTAGCACCTTCTTTTAAATCTTCTTTCATGTTTTTCATATCTCTTTTAAGTCTATCCATCAAAACTACCTCCTCTGTAAATATAATACTTCCTACAGTTATTTTTCCCAAAATGTATATATTTATTTGCTCTATCAAGTATAATTTTTAAGTTATTAAATGTAATTTAAGACTATCTGAATATATAACTTTTAATAAAGATTACCTATTTTTCGTTTTAAAATAAAAATAACATCAAGCATATATACTCTATGCTCGATGTTATTTCTTAAATTCATTGCATTTACTTAAATTCATTGCATTTAATTGTTGGGAATTACTATAATGATGATTTAATTGGAGGATATTAGGTTATATCATCATTATAGCTTGGTGTTATTTTATGGTTTAAAATTTTTTATTTCTATTTACATAATACATTTTTAGTATGAATTTTTTATGATTTTACAATGAACTATTATTGAAACTTCTACTTTTTAATGTAGAAAATACTATATATGTAAAGATATTGTATTGCACATCAGCATTTAATTTACAAAATTATCCAATATAAACTGATAGAAGAATAATCTTCTGTTGGCTTATTTTTAAATTATTACCATCCCTTTTTTCTTGCTGTTTTTTTCTTTTTAGTAATCGTTAATACACTAGTTTCTTTCTTTTTGCCAGCAAGGATAATTCCAGAAATCAATAAAATGAACAGCAGTACAATTAAAGCAGGAAAAATACGATAAGTATATCCATACTCCGCACTACAATTAGAATCCATTAAAATCATACTTGCTTTAATCGGATAATAATTTAATAATGTTCCTTCAAAAGTTCCAAAATATCCATATACAAAAGCAAGTGCAACACCACCCAAAAAGTTATTTACTGAACAACAGAAAAGTAAGATAATGGGTAAAACAGCAATGTATACAAAAATGTTTGCTCCGATAATATGAATAAACATATTAATGATATTGCCAAAACCTACTCCTGGAAATCCAGCAATTATATTGATTACTAACGCTATAACACATCCTATAAAACTGAAATAAATTGTTAAGAGTAGTAGTACAAGTAATTTGCTGGAAAGTAGTTGTTTGTAAGGAATAGGAATTGTTAATAGGTTTTTTATGGTATCGTCTGTATATTCCCGTGTTATGATATATCCAGCAATCAATGTAATAATAATCGGGAAGAAAAGGGTACAATTACTAGTCATAACCTGTTGCATGAAATATTCAAATGTCCATGATTGTCCACCACTAGCTGTTGAATAAAATAATGACAGTAGTGGAGAAAGTGTTGTCATAATAATTCCAGCCTTTATTACAGAATATCGTTTTAATTTCAAAAATTCAACTTTTACTATATTTTCCATATATATTACCTCGTCCATTTTTTGTAGAATCGAACTATCAGCCATAAGAAGATAGTAACAGTAATCACCATGAGTAAAACTGTATGGCTAGTGGTTGGTACAATATCGTATGCTTCTGGTAAAAGATTATCTTTTTGCAGATTATTCATCATGGAACCGCTCGCCCAGTTCATAACACATATAACTGGAAAGAAATTTAAAAAAGTGATTTTAGAAGCACTTATGGAGGTTCCCACAGTCCCCAATATTCCCCAGTTGAAAATAGAATAGAAAAATGCAAGCAAGATGGACAATAAAAATGTTTTGTTAAAATAAATAATCAGAAAAACAATTGGTAAAGAAGCCGCTACAATAAGCACAGCAAAAACTAAACTCATCATTAACTTATAGGACATACCATAAACCATTCCTGCATGAAACAAACTGGAAAACAATGCAACTGATAAGGTATTTATTAGGCAAAAAGCAATTCCAAAAATAAATAACATATAGATTTTTGCCATGATAAGTTGCGTATTTGCAATAGGTATTGTCCTGATATTTTTTGAAGTATTACAGTCTCTTTCTATAAAGAAAAGAATAGCTGCAATAATACCAATTAAACAAGGCAGTAAAAAAACCAATCCATAACCTAACATCATTGTATAGACATAATCAAATCTTGTTTGAAGATAATGTTCTGTCATATCTGTGTTTGTTCTGGATTTTGCCATATATGTTAAAATTAAGGGAAAGAATAATGATAATGACAAAAGTGCGTATAATAACTTTTTGCGTTTTAACTTCCAAAATTCACATTTTATAAGTTTAAGCAATTACCTCACCTCTGGTTACTCGTTTGAAGTAGTCTTCAAGGGTCTCTTCGCAAGTATGTGCTTCAAAAACCTCTAATCCATTCTCTACAAACGAAGTTACAATTTTTCCAACAGATAAATCAAGATTATGCAGTCTTAAATTGTGGTCATCTTGAATTGTAAAGTGCTGCCCATGGAATATGTGTTCCAAAACTCTTCCTGCCTGTGCTGTATCAGAAATCGTAAAATGAATATATTTGTTGCTTTTCTGTTCCAGTTCAGATAGACTTTCTTCTTCCAATAATACTCCATGGTCGATAATTCCTATATCATCAGCCAGCAGAGCTATTTCTGATAAAATATGACTGGAGATTAAAATGGTCTTTCCTCTTTTTTTACATAGGTCATGGATAAATGAGCGTATTTCTGCAATTCCAATAGGGTCAAGACCGTTAATTGGTTCATCCAAAATCAATAATTCTGGCTCGTGCATAATAGCAAGGGCAATCGCTAGTCTTTGTTTCATTCCCAGAAAATATTGAGAAAACAGCTTTTTGTCTTTATAGGGAAGACCTACTAAATCCAAAGCATTTTTGATAGAGTTCCGGTTTTGAATTCCACGTAAAGTAGCAAAAATACACAGATTTTCCGTAGCAGTCAGGTTCGGATAAAAACCAGGCGATTCAATCAGACTTCCTATGTGTGGCAGCAATTTTTTTTCATTGTCTTTTAAGCATTTTCCAAAAATCTTCACTTCACCAGAAGTAGGCTGTGTTAATCCAAGCAACATTTTCATTGTGGTAGTTTTTCCTGCTCCGTTTCTACCAAGCAGACCGTAAATTCTCCCTTTCTGTACATGGATGTTCAGGTCAGCAACACTTTTTTGTGAACCATACTGTTTTGTAAGATTTTTCGTTTCAATTATGTATTTGTTCATATACATTCCCCCTATTCTGATTCCCATTATAACACTCTAATCTTACATTAATCTTGCTAGAACCTTGCATTAACCTTGCAATTTATCCAAAAAATCCCTCTCAAATTTCTTCTTCAGCAGGGAATAACTCATATTCAGTTCCAGTCTGCCTGTATAAATGCTCAATGAGATAACCAAAATCTACCTTATCCAGCGCTAGATTTTGCCCATCCTCTAAGTAAGATGCCTTGTATCTTCGGTATCTAAAAATGACTGTAACACGGCTCTAAAACCCATTTAATCAAAAGCCATCAATGAAGCCCATTCAATGATGTTCTTTACTTCCTGCTGACTTTTCAAGGATAAGCAAAATCCAATAGAAAAAGGACGCAGATTTCAAAAATGCGTCCTTTTTCTATCATAATATTCAGTTTTATATAATCACACTGTCTGCCTGCTGTCTGCAAAGCCTTGATTTTGCTAATTTTCTACTACCATCCTTATCAAAACTCGTAAATACAGGCTATGCTGACATTTTCCAACTTATGAAAAGATACTCTATATATGTTTTAAAGCTAATTTTTAAATTCAACCGTAAATACTACAGAGTTTTCCTTATTTTTTATACTGTATTCAAACCCATGAGTTTTAAAAATTTGACTGACTATATAAAGACCAAGACCACTTCCTCCAGTTTTTCTTGAACGAGATTTTTCTATTCTATAAAATGGATTAAATATCTCTTCTAAGTAACGTTTCTCTATAGTTACACCAGTATTTTCAATTTCTAAAATAACTCTTTGATTAGAAGTTTTTTTGTTTATTCGATTGTTTTTATCATAAAGTCTAATTATAAGGTCTGAGCCTTCAGGAGAATATTTTATAGCATTATTTATTATATTATTAATTGCTTTAGTTATTCTCTCTTGGTCTGCCTTAATTTCTAGGTTTTCTTCTATTTTTAGAATAGTTTTCATATGTTTTTCTTCTATTAAAAATACTTGTCTTTTTACCAGTCTATTTAAAAGTTCACTTATATTTATTGATACTAATTTTAAATCTTTTTCTAGTATTTCTGATTTTGAAACCTCTATCATCTCATTTACTAAATCTTTTAGCTCTTGTGTACATTCATATGATTTTTTCAAGTAAGTATCCCTATCTTTATACTTACCTACACTATAAATCATTCCTTCAATTTGACCACTTATTATGGTTATTGGAGTTTTTAATTCATGTGATATCGTTGCAACAAAATCCTTTCTTCTATATTCCTGTTCTCTTTCACTCTCTATTATATTTATAAGAGGCTTTGTTATTACGATTGAATATATATATGCTCCAATAATTGCTATTAATATCGCTATTGATATAATGTATGGCATTAACTTTCTTATGACTTCATTTGCTTCGTCAATTGGCTGTAATGGCATAACAAGTTCTAAACTATATGGCCCGTCTTTTGAGTCTTTTGTATATATAGGTATAGATGTTCTATACTCATCTTCAATACTATTAATCATATACTTACTATATCTTAAAATAACTACTTCATTTTTACCATATACAATTTTTCCTTGGTTGTCTTTTAGTAAAATAGCAAGGTTTTGGTCTTTAGCCATATAATAGAGTCTTTCTTCTAAAGTATATGTATCAAAGTGAATTGAACTATCTACTAGAGATTTTAAGCTTTCTTGAAGAGACTCAATTTTATACTCATGATAATATGATGGCAATAAAAAATATAAAATTAGGTATATTATTAAAGCTAATGCTATTAATAATGATGTTGTTATGGAAAATAATTTATACTTTATACTTAATTTTTCCCACTTATCAAATATCCTTCTCAAGTGTATATCCTATTCCTTTTACAGTTTTAATATATGGTAATGATATTTTTTTTCTTATATTTTTTATATGTGCATCAACAATTCTAGTATCTCCATAATAATCATAACCCCATATACTATCTAAAAGACCTTCCCTAGTTATAACCTGTGGATATTTTTCTATCAAAGCTTTCAATATATTAAATTCTTTTAATGTAAGTTCTATAGGCTCTCCATCTATTTCAGCAATATATGTGTTTAAATCTAACTTTAATTTTTCAAAAACTATAAACTTATCATTTATCGTTTTGTTGCTTCTTCTCAAGATAGCTTCTACTCTTTTAATGAGAAGATTAAATGAAAATGGTTTTGTTATATAATCATCGCATTCTAAGTCAAATCCCTTAAGTTGATCTCCTTCATCGTTTAAAGCAGTCAAAAATATAATTGGAACACTTGATGATTTTCTTATCATTTTACAAACTCCATAACCATCTAAGTTTGGCATCATTATATCCAATATTACCAAGTCATAACTTCCTTGCTTAAATTTTTGTATACCTTCTAATCCATCATTTGCTGACTCAACCTGATAGCCTTCTGCACTTAAAAACTCTGATATTAATTCTTGTATGTTTGAATCGTCTTCGATTACAAGTATTGACGAGTTCATCCTATCAATCCTTTCTATTTTAAAATTTCTTATATTACTTATATTTTATCTCATTGTTGTGAATTTTACATGAAAAAAGAACTATCTTAATTTGTAAATTAATCCTTTTAATTAAAGATAGCTCTTTTAAATACATTTTTACTTAATTTATTATTCTAATTTTTTTTATATGCTTTGAAATTTTTAAGTCTAAGCGCATTTGAAACTACCGAAACTGAACTTAAACTCATGGCTGCTGCTGCAATCATTGGATTTAAAAGAGGTCCTCCAAATATATACAATAATCCTGCTGCTACAGGTATACCAATTGTATTATATCCAAATGCCCAAAATAAGTTTTGCTTTATGTTTTTTATAGTTTCATTACTAAGTTTAATCGCAGTTGGAACATCCATTAAATCACTCTTCATAAGCACTATATCTGCAGACTCAATTGCTACATCTGTTCCACTTCCTATTGCTATTCCTATATCAGCTTTTGCAAGAGCTGGTGCATCATTTATTCCATCTCCTACCATTGCAACAAACTTACCTTGATTTTGTAATTTTTCAACTTCTTTTGATTTATCTTCTGGTAAAACCTCTGCTAATACCATATCTATACCTACTTGACTTGCTATAGCATTTGCAGTCTTAACATTATCTCCAGTTACCATTGCAACTTTTATTCCCATATCATGAAGAATATCTATTGCTTTTTTACTACTTTCTTTAACCACATCTGCAACTGCAATTATTCCTGATAAATTTCCATCTACAGCAATATACATAGGTGTCTTACCTTGACTTGCTAGTATATTAGATTTTTCCTCTAAATCTTTAAGGTTAATATTATTGTCGTTCATAAGCTTTCTATTTCCAAGTAATATATTTTCATTATTTATAGTAACTTGTATACCAGCACCTGGTATAGCTTTAAAGTTATCAACTTTTTCAATCTGTATATTTTTCTCTTCTCCATATCTAACTATTGCTTCTCCTAGAGGATGTTCTGAACCTTTCTCTGCACTTGAAGCAATCTTAATTAGGTATTCTTCTTTCACATTATTTAATACAATATCTGTTACTTTTGGTTTTCCTTCTGTTATTGTACCTGTTTTATCAAATATTACTGTATTTACTTTGTGAGCAGATTCTAGTGCTTCCCCACCTTTTATCAGTATTCCATTTTCTGCACCTTTTCCAGTTCCAACCATTATAGCAGTTGGTGTAGCCAATCCTAATGCACAAGGGCAAGCAATTACAAGTATTGATATGAATATAGTAAGTACAAATACTATATCTTTTCCACCCACTAAAAACCACAATAATGATGATACTATAGCTATTGCAATTACTATTGGTACAAAATATCCAGAAACAGTATCAGCAAGTTTAGCAATGGGTGCTTTTGTACCCTGTGCATCTTCAACTAATTTTATTATTTGAGCAAGAGCTGTATCTCCACCAATTTTTTCAGCTTTAAATTTAATAACACCATTTTTATTTATACTAGCTCCTGTAACTTTACTTCCAATATTTTTTTCTACTGGTATACTTTCACCTGTAAGCATAGATTCATCAACTGATGTATATCCCTCTATTACAACTCCATCTACTGGTATTTTAGTCCCTGGTTTTACTAGTATTATATCTCCTATTCCAACTTCTTCTATAGGAGTCTCTATTTCTTTACCATCAACTATTACTATTGCAGTTTTAGGTTGTAGCCCCATAAGTTTTTTAATTGCTTCTGATGTTTTTCCTTTTGATTTTGATTCTAAATATTTACCAAGTAATATAAGTGCTATTATTATTCCTGCACTTTCATAATACAACTGATGATGGTGCATACCCTGAATTTGTCCATTTGCTATTTGTACTGTTGTATATAGACTATATAAAAATGCTGCCAATGTACCAATTGCAACCAAAGAATCCATATTAGGACTTAAAGAAAAAAGTGCTTTAAACCCATTTATATAAAATTTATATCCAGCTATCATAACTGGAATTACTAAAATCAATTGAACTAATGCATAATTTAAAGTATTTGTCATAGGATTTAGAATTTCTGGTAAAGGCCATGGTCCTATAGGTTTTATTATCATAGGACCCATTGCTATATAAAACAAAGGTACTGCAAATACTATTGCAACTATGAATTTAATAAATAAAGTATTCATTTCTTTTTCTTTTCTTAATTTATCTTCATCTACATCAACTTTATTTTTTACTTCTTCTATTGGTTTATAACCAGCTTTTTCTATAGCTGCTTTTATCTGAGATAATTTTACTTTTGATGGATTATAGTCTATATTAGCTTTATCAGTTGCAATATTTACACTAATACTTTCTACTCCATCCAATTTTTTTACTACTCTCTCTACAGCTTTTGCACAGGCTGCACATGTCATTCCATCAATTTTCATATCAATTTTTTTATTACTTTCTTCCTTTATAATTCCATATCCAGCTTTTTCTACAACCTGCTTTATGTCATCAAAGCTAACTTTAGAATTGTCATATTCTATCTTAAGTTTTTCAGTAGCTATGTTTACGCTTTGGTCATATACTCCATCTAATTTCTTAGTTACTCTTTCTACTGCCTTTGCACAAGCTGCACATGTCATACCTGTTATTTTATAATTTTCTACTATTTTATTTGAACTCATAATAAACTCTTCCTCTCTTTCAATATATTTTCAATTAATTTGTATATTTTATTTTGATATGTAATATTGATAAATTCTTTATTTGGAAATCTATAGTATATATTATACCCCCTATAGGTATATTTAATCAATATTTTTTTAATAAATAAATTTAATTTAGTTATATTTATTTGTATTTAATAAAAAAGTATACTCATAATTAAATATGTACATAAAAAGAGAGCAAATAAATTGCTAAATACTTACTCAATTTATATGCTCTCTTTTATATAATTTATTTTCTACTGTAGTTTTTTCTTACATGTATAGTTTATTTCTTACATGCTTCAAAAAATTCTTCCTCTGTTTCTCTTATTTCAAGCTCATTATCTATTATTCCTACAGCTTCTTTTTTAAATGCTCTACATTGACCTATACAACCAGTCTTCACATTTTCTTCTCCAACTAAAGTTTTTAGCTTATTTACATCCACATTTGAACAGTTTGGGCATACTCTTATCATATTTAAGTTCCTCCTAATTAATGTCTAATTAATACAGTTATACCCAAATATAAGCTTTGTAATTTTTTTTTTACAATAAATTATTTCCATGCATTCCATTTTATAGTAATTTTATTATTACATGTATGGGGGTATTTGCTGTTTTCTTACTATCTCCAACTCTTTAACTTCTATAAACTTAACTACATTTACTTTGTAGTTTTCTTTAGATTTTATATATAAAACATCTTCTTCTATTTTTTTACCCTCAATAAACTTTTTAGAACATCTTAAAAGTTCTTCAAAATTATCTACTTCCTCTTTTATGAAAATATCACTTTCACTTGTAAAATATTTAATGATTATTTTAGTTACTTCCAATATATATCATCCTCTACTTTTAAATTAGTATGTTCATTTATAAATTTATTATTTGTCTAAAAATTTTTTTTAAACAAAATAAATTTATATATTTGAAATCAACATTTTTACCTAATTTAAATTATATTAATGCATTTTAATCTATTTTTCCTTGTACCTAATAATATATTGTGATATAATTAATAAGTTATTTTAATCGAAGGGAGCAACAAAAATGTCACAAAAACATAAAATTATAAATATCGCAGTTATTGCCCACGTTGATGCAGGAAAATCAACACTAGTTGATGCTTTCCTTTCTCAAAGTGGTGTTTTTAGAGAAAATGAAGTAGTTAAAGACTGCGTTATGGACAGTAACGACCTTGAGAAAGAAAGAGGCATAACTATATATTCAAAAAACTGTGCAATAAACTATCAAGACTATAAAATAAATATAGTTGATACACCAGGACATAGCGACTTTTCTTCTGAAGTTGAACGTGTTATGAAAACTGTTGACACAGTTATTTTACTAGTTGATGCAAGCGAAGGCCCAATGCCTCAAACTAGATTTGTTTTACAAAAATCTTTAGAGTTCGGTTTAAAACCAATACTATTTATCAATAAAATTGATAAAAAAGACCAAAGAGCGGAAGAAGTAGTTAATGAAGTTTTCGATTTATTTGTAGACTTAAATGCAACAGACGAACAATGTGAGTTCCCTATAATATATGGAATAGCTAAACAAGGGATAGCTAAACTTGAAATGGATGATGACAGTGAAGACCTATCTCCACTATTTAAAACTATTGTAAATCATGTTGAAGCTTATCCTGATTACGACAATGAATCTCTACAATTCCAAATATCAGCTCTTGCATATGATGATTATGTAGGTAGACTTGGTATAGGTAGAATCTATAAAGGAACACTTAAAAGCAATGAACAAGTTGCTATTTGTAGAGAAGGTTCTGTTGTATCTAGAGGAAAAGTATCAAGACTTTCTGTATATGAAGGTTTAAAACAAGTTGAAGTGAATGAAGCTACTAGTGGAGAAATAGTTGTTATATCTGGTATTCCTGATATATCTATAGGAGAAACTCTATGTGATTTAGATAATCCACTTCCTATGGAAATGATAAAAATAGAAGAGCCTACTCTTTCTATGAACTTCTTAGTAAATGATTCTCCATTTGTTGGAAAAAGTGGTAAATTCGTTACAACTAGACATTTAAAAGACAGACTTGAAAAAGAACTTGAAGTAAATGTAGGACTTAAAGTTGAACCTCTTGATACTACTGATGGATATAAAGTTTCTGGACGTGGAGAACTTCATTTATCTATACTTCTTGAAAATATGAGACGTGAAGGTTATGAAGTTGGTGTTTCTAAGCCTGAAGTTTTAATGCATAAAGAAGATGGAAAATTGATGGAACCAGTAGAAAGAGTTATTGTAAACTGTCCAGAAGTTTATTCAGGTACTATTATAAATGAATTGAACATGAGAAAAGGTATGATGGAGTCTATGTCAATAGAAGGAGACTATGTAAAAATAGAATTCTTAGCTCCTACTCGTGGTCTTTTAGGATATAGAAGTGAGTTTATAAATGCTACTCGTGGAGAAGGTACTCTAGTTCGTTCATTTGAAAAATTTGAAGAATTTAAGGGTGAAATACCTTCAAGAGGAAATGGTGTCTTAATAGCACAAGGGCCTGGTGTTACTATGGGATATTCTCTTAATGCTTTAAGTGATAGAGCTACGATGTTTGTAGACCCTGGTGTAGAAGTTTATGAAGGCATGATAATTGGTATGAATTCTAGAAAAGATGACATGGTAGTTAATCCTTGTAAAAACAAGAAAATGAGTAACGTACGTGCTTCTGGTTCAGATGATGCTATAAAATTATCACCTCCTAGAATATTCACTCTTGAGGAAGCATTAGAATTTATAGAAGATGATGAATTAGTTGAAATCACACCAGATTCTATAAGACTTAGAAAAAGATTATTAAATGAACATGATAGATTAAGATATAAT
Organism: Clostridioides sp. ES-S-0123-01; assembly: GCF_020658415.1. Lineage (NCBI taxonomy): Bacteria > Bacillati > Bacillota > Clostridia > Peptostreptococcales > Peptostreptococcaceae > Clostridioides > Clostridioides sp. ES-S-0123-01. The sequence goes on along the minus strand of NZ_JACVWD010000001.1, from coordinate 160,171 downwards.
AAGTCTAGACAAGGTAAATAAATTCTAATATCTATTTACTAAATAGCCATATAATACTTAAAGATATATTTTCTTTATAGTGTTATATGGCTATTTTTATTTAAGAGTTATATTTATTCAACATTTATATAATTAGCTGCTTGAACAGCTGCGATAGCACCATCTGAAGCTGCTGTTATTATTTGACGTAAAAACTTCGTTCTATTATCTCCTGCTACATATACACCTTCAACTGATGTTGTGCAAGACTCATCTGAAACTATATACCCACCTTCATCTAACTCAAGTACATTTTCAAACATTTTATTGTTAGGTTTAAGTCCTATAGCAATGAAAATACCACTTACATCTATAGTTCTTTTCTCCTCAGTTTTTAAGTCTTTTACTTCTATTCTTGATACTGTCTTTTCACCTTCTATTTTTTCTACACCATGACTATAAAGTATCTCAATATTTTTTCTTGCCTTTACTGACTTTTCTAATACTTCTTCACCTCTAAAATCATCTCTTCTGTGAATTAAGTACACTTTTGTACAATTATTAGCTAAAAATAAAGCATCTTCTAATGCAGTATTTCCTCCACCAACTATTGCAACTTCTTTATTCTTAAAAAAGGCTCCATCACATGTTGCACAATAAGATACTCCTCTACCTGTAAACTCTTTTTCTCCAACACATCCTAATTTACGTCTTTCGACTCCATTTGCAAGGATAACAGCCTTTGCTTTATGTTCTCCTGATGCTGTTTTAACAATTTTTACTTTACCTTCTAAACTTATCCTTTCTACTTCATCAAACTGAATATCAACACCCTGATCGACTGCTTGATTATATATGTTAGTAGAAAACTCTATACCAGAAATTTTTTGAACTGCTGGATAATTTTCTACCTCAGATGTACTTGCAACTTGACCTCCATAAATACTTTTTTCAAAGACTGTTACACTTAAACCAGCTCTCATAGCATAAATTGCTGAAGTTAAACCTGCTGGTCCAGCACCAATTACAATAATATCTACCATGACAATTTACCTCTCTTTATATTATTATTTCTTATATATTATTCTCATTATTCTTATACTTTACTATTATTATCCATATATACTATAAACAAAACATTATTTTTGTTAGTTTATAGAAAGGATTAATTTAAAAACTGATAGCTATAAATAAAGTATTATTTTTTACATTTTAACTTTATTTATTTATATGTTAACTTTATTTAATAAATATATAAAAAAACTGTAAATAAAAAGTAATTTTTACTTACAGTTCTACTTATTTATATAATTTAAAACCTTATTGGTTATCATTTACAGTGTCTTCTAATATATTGCTTTCTGATATATATGATAGAATTGAAAGTCCATACATAACCAAAACTAATGCTGCTGTTATAAGTACTATTCCCATATTTAATACCTCCTTTTGTTTACAGTATACTCTTATTATGTGAAATACTTGTGAATTTAATTTGAACATATTTGTAATTTTACAATAGTATTTTTTTCAAATTAAGAATTATATACTTTTATTAATTCAAGTACAATTAATCGTTTAAATATTAACGCTATTTATCTATATTTATATGATATACCATATAATTACATTTTTCAAATTAAAGTTTTGTAAACTTTTTTTGTAATATGGTGTAGCATAAAATTTTAATATTACAGATATGTAACTCTTATCTTCTAATTAATTTTTATTAAAATCCACTTCATTTCTATGAAAATTCAAGTTTTTATAGATTTAAAAAGGTTAAAAAAATATTCTGTATATAAGTCAATTTGATTACAGTTTTTTTACATTTCAAAAAATATTTTTTCCAAATTTTTATATTAATACTTGACTTTGTCTGTTTTATATTCTAGAATAATTAATAATATTAAGAATATTGAAAGGCTTTGATTAGGAAGAGTAAATCTGAATCGGTTACCAGAGAAGGAAACTATTAGCTGAAAAGTTTCTTTAACTAGAAAGATTGAAAACTACCTATGAGCTTCTATCTGAAGTTATCTTATGATTTTAGTAAGAATAGACGTTTTACTACTTACGTTAAAGTATCAAGTGGATTTTTTAAAATCAATTTGGGTGGAACCGCGGGAAACAGATTCTCGTCCCTTTTTTAGGGATGAGGGTCTTTTTTTATTACCTAAATTCAGTTTTTAAAATATTCTGTATCTAGTTTAATTAGCTAATTAAAAATTTAAAATATATGGAGGATTATAGAAATGTATTATTCAAGTACAAGAGGCACCAAAGAAAAAGTAACTGCATCACAAGCAATAATAAAAGGAATTTCAAACGATGGTGGTCTTTATGTTCCAAGTGAATTTCCAAATGTAAAAAATGAACTTATAGATTTAGTAAATTTAACGTATTCCCAAATAGCATTTTTTGTCCTTAGTAAATTTTTATGCGATTTTACTGAATCTGAGATTAAAGATTGTATAACAAATGCATATGACGAAAAATTTGATTGCACTAGTATAGCTCCATTAAATAAAGTAAATGATGCTTATTTCTTAGAATTATATCATGGTCCAACTTTAGCATTTAAGGATATGGCACTTACTATAATGCCTCACCTTCTTAAAACATCTATTAAAAAAGATAATTTAGAAAAAGATGTTGTAATTCTTACTGCTACATCTGGAGATACAGGAAAAGCAGCACTTGAAGGTTTTAAAGATATAGACAAGATAAAAATAATTGTATTCTTTCCAGAAGATGGTGTAAGTGCAGTGCAAAAACTTCAGATGAAGACTCAAACTGGAAAAAATACATATGTAGTTGGTATAAAAGGAAATTTTGACGATGCACAATCTGGTGTAAAGAAAATTTTCTCTAATAAGGAATTTAATGAAAAACTATTAGATAGTAATTATATCTTATCTTCTGCTAATTCAATTAACATAGGAAGACTTCTTCCTCAAGTTGCATACTATTTTTATTCATATATGAAATTGGTAGATAGTGATGAAATAAAGTTAAATGACAAAATAAATTTTGTAGTCCCAACTGGTAACTTTGGTAATATTTTAGCTGGATATTATGCTAAACAAATGGGACTTCCAATAAATAAATTGATATGTGCATCAAATGACAACAATGTACTTTATGACTTCTTTAAAACTGGTATATATGATAAAAATAGAGCATTGAAATTGACTTCTTCACCTTCTATGGATATATTAATTTCAAGTAATTTAGAAAGATTATTATTTGAAATATCAAATAGAAATACTGAAACTGTAAGCAGACTTCTATCTAATCTTAGTGAAGATGGAGTTTATAAAATAAATGAAGATATGAAAAAGAATCTGGCTTCATTCTATGGTGAATATTCTAATGAGGAAGAAGTTAAAAACACGATAAATAATATTTTTAAAAATTACAATTATTTAATCGATACTCATACTGCTGTTGCATATAATTGTTATGAAAAATACAAAAAAGAAACTTCTGATGATACAAAAACTGTTGTTGTAAGTACTGCAAGCCCATTTAAGTTTTCTGAAGATGTTTTAAAATCTATAGACTCCAATTTGGGAAATCTTGATGATTTTGCCATAATAGATAGATTATCAAATATTGCTAAGGTAGATATACCAAAACCTATTAGAAATCTTCAAAATGCAGAAATACTACATAAAGATATTTATGAAAAGGATGAATTAAAAATAGCTATAGAAAAATTCTTAAAGGTATAGGTGATTATTATGTTAGAAATTATAGTTCCTGCAACAAGTGCAAATATAGGTCCAGGATTTGATTGTCTTGGAATTGCTTTAAATATATATAATAAATTTTATGTTGAAGAAATTGAAAGTGGTCTTGAAATAGAAGGTTGCGAAGATGCCTACAAAAATGAAAATAATTTAGTTTATACATCTATGAAATACTTCTTTGATAGAGTTAAGCCAGCTAAAATACCTACTGGTATCAAAATAAAAATCCAAAGTGATGTCCCTATATGTAGAGGTCTTGGTAGTAGTGCCTCTTGTATAGTTGCTGGCGTTATAGCTGCAAATGCTCTATCAAATGCTAATTTAGATAAATGCCAGTTGTTAAATATAGCTTCAGAAATAGAGGGACATCCAGATAATGTTGCTCCTGCTATTTTAGGTAATATGGTTGTTTCTGTTACTGATAATGACAATATACACTACGATATTATAGAAATCCCTAATGAACTCAAATTTTGTGCAATGATACCTAATTTCAAACTGTCAACTGAAAAAGCTAGAGGTGTTTTACCAAAAGAAATACCATATTCTGATGGAGTGTTTAATGTTAGTAGAGTCGCTTTACTTGTGTCTGCACTGTTAAACAAAAACTTTGAGCTTCTTAAAGTAGCTTGTCAAGATAAATTGCATCAAGATTATAGGGGTACTTTAATTGAAAACTACAGTGATATTGTTAAAAAATCTGAACAATTAAATAGTATTGGCGTATTCTTAAGTGGAGCTGGGCCTACTATAATGGCTTTAATAAAAGAAAATGATGATAATTTCGTGTATAATATGAGAGATCATCTATCAAACTTAAAATCTAATTGGGAAATAAAAGAGTTGTGTTGTGATTCTAAAGGAGCAGTTTTAAATATTCTATAATTATTGTCTCACATATAAAATATAACTACTCTTTTATTATAATTTGTAGTATAATAATTAGGACTAGGTAATAATATTAAGTATTATAATCTAGTTCTTTAAACATGTTTACATTGAGGAGGGATTATCATAAAAGAGTTAATAATTGGAGATTTAGTTGCAAAAGTTCCTATAATTCAAGGTGGAATGGGCGTTGGTATATCTAGATCATCACTTGCTGGTGCTGTTGCTAAGCTTGGTGGTGTTGGTGTAGTTTCTGGAGTTCAAATTGGTTATGATGAGGAAGATTTTGAGACTAACACTATAAATGCAAATTTAAGAGCTATAAAAAAACATATTTCCAGAGCAAAAGAAATTTCAAATGGTGGCATTATTGGCATTAATTTCATGGTCGCTATGAAAGAATATGAAACATATGTAAAAGAAGCTGTTAAAGCTGGTGTAGACCTTATAATATCAGGGGCTGGACTTCCTAATAAACTACCATCTTTAGTAAAAGGAAGTAATGTAAAAATAGCACCTATAGTTTCTACTGCAAAAGCTGCTAGTGTAATCTTAAAAATGTGGGATAGAAAAGAGAAAACTACTGCTGACTTAATAGTTGTTGAAGGTCCAAAAGCTGGTGGTCATCTTGGATACTCTAATGAGGAGCTTGATAACATAGATTCTATAGACTATGATAAAGAATTTGTTGAGATATTAAAAGTTGCAAATAATTATGGAGAAAAATTTGGCAAGAACATTCCAGTTGTTGCTGCTGGTGGCATAACTTCTAGTAGTGATGTAAAAAAATATATTGATATGGGAGCAAGTGGTGTACAAGTTGGTACGAGATTTGTTGCTACTTATGAGTGTGATGCACATGAAAACTTTAAAATGGCGTATATAAATGCTACAGAAGAAGATGTACACATAGTTAAAAGCCCTGTAGGTCTTCCTGGACGTGCTATAAGAAATAAATTTATAGAAGATGTTAAAACTAATCGTCCAGAGATAAAAAAATGTTACAACTGTTTGATTCCTTGCAATCCAAAAGAAACACCATACTGTATTTCTCAAGCATTAATTAATGCTGTTAAAGGAGATGTGGAAAATTCACTTTTATTCTGTGGCAATAATGCGTATAAAATTGATAAGTTAAGTTCTGTTGAAGATGTTATCAATGAATTAATTTCTGAATTATAATTTGAAAATTTACAAATTAAATTTTTATTAAGCTAAGGATGTTTAAATATGTTACTAATCAATCTATATTAACATATTTATATCCTTAGCTTATTTATATTCTCATCTTTATTTTTATTAAGATACTATATAAATATAATTTACACCATTATTAATAGTATATTTCAAAATTTCACTTGCTCTTACTTAATTTATTTTCCAATCAATTGTAGAAAATTTCATGTATAAAAACTCAATCACTTATATATCATAATTAAATTTTCTTTGCTTCCTATAATACTGCTTACTGATATAACCCTATCATTGCATATTATTTAATCTTCTTTTACAAGTACATTTGTTATCTCAGCTACATATAGAGTGTGATAATCTTTTTGTGGATACCATCTTCCATCTATCTCTTCATCAATAAAACATTGTGGGTCAATTTTTTGGCAGTGCATTTTTTTACATATAATAGCCAACTTTGCCTCTTTTAAATAAGGTGTACCATTTAAATGTTCTACATTAAATCCTGTTTTAGATATTTTATCCTCTTCTCTGCCAGATACTTTACCACAATAAGAAAGTTCTTCACGAAAATCTTCATCAAAAAAAGTAAGAGAAAATGAATCTGTATTATCTATAAATTCTTTAGTATAACGTTGTGGTCTTATTACTACAAAAGCAACATTTTTTCCCCACATAACTCCAAGTCCACCCCAACTAGCAGTCATTGTATTTACTTTACCTTCTTTTTCAGCTGTTATCAATGTCCAGTCTTTACCTATCAACTTAAATGGATTACTTTTAATTTCTTCTGACATAATCTCTTTAAATTCACTCATACCTCTAATAACCTCTCATTCTATTATATTGATAATACTTTTATTTTCATCATAAATTATTACTAGAATTTACTTTGAAAAACAAAGTATTTTTTATTAAACATATTATAAAGGAGTAAGGATATAGATACCTATTCATTTTCTAATATATTTAATATTTTCACTCAGAGTATATATATACTTTATCTAAGTTAAATATGACTGTTATGTTTTACATGTAAATTATAACAAAAATATCATTTGACTAAATCAAAACTTGATTTATATACCTGGAAAAGGTATTATATTAAAGAGTGCTTAAAATACTTCTTTTGTATATAGGCATGTATAAAATAATAAATAAGGAGAGTGATGAGCAATGGATACTAGTCCGTTGCGGAGAGAATTTTTTACAATTTCATCACTTAATAATATCTAACTTTAAAACTAATACAGATATTCAGTTATATAAATTAGTTAATTAATAGATACTATTAAATGATGAGATTTATATAAAACTGAATAAAGGATGTGTTGCCATGATAAGATATTACAAAACTATAGATTCAAAATTAGAGAAACTTAGTTTTTTTGAAGATGGCTGTTGGATAAATCTTGTTGAACCTAATCATAGTGAAATCAACGAAATTTCTAATTTATTAAATATAGATGTAGAAAGCATAGAATCTGCACTAGATGAAGAAGAGCGCTCAAGAATAGATGTTGAAGACAATCATACTCTTATACTTATAGATATACCAGTAGACGAAAGTGACTCTAATTCTTCTCATTATACTACAATACCCTTAGGTATTATAATAACTCAAGAAGCTATTATAACAGTTTGTAATGCACAAACTAAGATTTTAAATGACTTTATAGTTGGTCATATTAAAGATTTTTTTACATTTAAAAAAACTCGCTTCTTGCTTCAAATTCTTCATAAAAATGCAGCTTATTACTTGCATTACTTAAGAAAAATAAATAAAATGACAATCATAATAGAGCGAGAAATTTACAAATCTATGAAAAATAAAGAACTAGTACAACTATTGGAATTAGAAAAGTCTTTGGTATACTTCTCTACCTCTTTAAAGTCCAATGAATTGGTCTTAAACAAGATGGTTAGAACTGCTGGTATAAAGAAATATCCAGATGATGAAGACCTCTTAGAAGATGTTATAGTCGAAAATAGACAGGCTCTTGATATGGCTAAAATCTATGGAGATATATTGAGTAGAATTATGGATGCTTTCAGTGCAATTATAAGTAATAATCAAAATAATGTTATGCAATTTTTAACAGTAGTTACACTAATTTTCTCAATACCTACAATAATATCAGGATTCTTTGGTATGAATGTTATCAATATGCCATTTTCTGATAACCCAAATGGATTTTGGATAATTATGCTCATTACTTCTATAATATGCATAATAATTACATTTTTTATGTCAAGAAACAAGCTATTATAAAATATTAATAAGAAAAAGCCATTAGAGTTAATTAATTTACATTTACTCCAATGGCTTTTATTTATTTTAAAAATACTTTTTTTATCAGGTTTTTTAATTATCATATTCTTCATCTATACTCATTTCAGTTTCAAGACCTTCCAACATTGAGTCTAAACTTTCTTTTATGTTCAATATATAAATTGGAACATACTCTTCTTCATCAAGTATTTCTTCCTGTAATTTAAATGGTGGAATTAATATTTCATCAAAGTTTATATTTAGTTTAGGGAAATCTTCTACTATTTCTCCACAGTTATCATATTCTTCATCTGCTAGAGAAATATACATATCTAAACTTTTTTTGTAGTAAAGTCCTGCAAGCATGTATTCACACTTCTTACTCCCAAATTTAATACCTTCTTTATAATATTTTTCAGCTTCTGCATCATCATTTAATTTTAAATAAATTTGCCCTAAATTATATATTGATTCAACACAACCTTGTGCTCTAGCCTTCTCATACCAGTATTTGGAATTAACATAATCTTTGTAAAACATATCATAAATAAGTCCTACCATGTGTTGAGCATATATATTATTTTCATTAGCAGGTGTGTCAAGCATCATTTTAGATTCTTCTAGTTTTCCTTCTCTAAAATAAATTCTACCTAAATGTATACGCGCATTCATATGATTTTTACTACTTGCCATCTCAAAATACTTTCTAGCATTTTTTGTATTTCCTAAATTCTCATATATACATCCCAATCTATAGCTAGATTTGGTATCTCCATTTTCAGATGCTTTTTTATACCAACTTATAGCTTCTTCTATGTTATTTAAATCTTCATATATATTCCCTAATTTTATTTGACACGATACATTATTTGGAATTCTAGAATAATATGAAACTGCTTTTTCTATATCTTGATTTTGATAATATAAGTCTCCAAGATTCTCAAGAGAACTTTTACATCCAACAGCTATAGCATCTTCATAGTACTTTATAGCATTTTCATAATCTTTTTCTTCAAAATATATACCTGCTAGATTGTTTTTAGCTTCTGTTATATCATCTTCTGCTGCCATTTTATAATAAGTCTTTGCTTTTTCTATCTCATTCTCTCTATTATATAAATTTGCAAGTCTATATTTAGAAAGTGTGTGATTTTTTTCTATTGCTTTTTCATAATAATAAATTGCGTCTCCTAATTCTTCTTTTCTATCATATACATATGCAAGTCTATACTCAGATTTTACATCTTCTCTATCTGCGCTCTTTTTATAATATCTCTCTGCTTCTTCCAAATTATCATTGATTTCCATAATCATACCCAAGTTAAAACAACCTTTCATATGACCAGACTTATACAATTGCTTATATAGACTTACTGTAGATTTATTGTCCTTCTTCTTTCCATTTAGTATTGCTAGATTATACTTCGCATCATCATCTAAAAGTACAGAACCTTTTTTATAATATTCATATGCCTCATCTTCTTTTTCTAAAAATGTATACAATACTCCTAGATTAAAACAAGCCTTACCTAGATTATTATCTGCTGCTTCTTTTAACCACTTTTCGCATCTTATAAAATCTTTCATTTTAAAATGGCATACACCTAAATTATTTTGTGCTTGTAAATATCCTATAGTAGCTATTTTCTCATACCAGTATATAGCATACTCATATCCATCTAATCTATAATACATATTACCCAAATCAAATGCAGCATCTTCACTTCCATTCTTATATGCCATTGAATACCATTTTTCTGCTTCTTTAAATTGCTTTTTATTTTCATATATATTTCCCAAAGTATATTGAGATTTTACATAATTATCTAATGCTGCACTTTTATATAATTCTATTGCACTTTCTGTCTTTCCCATTTTTTCAAAAAGAGCTCCCTTAGTATGTATAACTTTGGGGTCACTAGATATATTTTTTATTTTTCTTATAGAAAATTTTGTGTTTTTCATTATTCGCTACCTACCCATTTTATAAAATATATTCTCTCAAACATTATTATACATTATAAACCATAATTAATGCTATAATATTGAATTTTTACCTTTTGTCACTATATTGTAATATTGAATTTTAAATTTTATAATCATTAGATTTTATTATTGAGTTGGTATATAATGTATATATAGGGGGGACATTTTATGAATTTCAGCAATATTTTTGTTCAAGTTGCAGTTTTATTTATAATTATTTTAGTAGGATACTTTGTCAGAAAATTCAACTTATTAGATGAACACTGTACATCTAAACTTTCAAATTTGACAATGACTATTTTTTTACCATCTATGATAATTAGTTCTATGCAGATTAACTTTGATAATAAAATGATACAAAAAATACTACTATTATTATTTATATCCTTAGTTATGTATATAGTTTCTATTATAATTGCTTTTTTGTTAAAATACATTTTAAAATGTGAAGATACAAAAGACCTGGGGATATATCAGTATATAGTTGTTTTTTCAAATGTAGCTTTCATGGGTTATCCTGTAATTGAAGCAGTTCTAGGCCATGAAGCTATATTCTACACCGCTATTTTTAATCTACCATTTAACTTGTTTTCTTTTACTTTGGGAATTTACTTGTTATCTAAAGGTAGTACCACTAAAGGATTTTCAATGAAATCACTTATAAGCCCTGCTACAATAGCAGTAGTTATTGGTTTATTTTTATTTATAACAGGTCTTAGATTACCTCAGTTTATAAATGATCCACTTAAGATGTTAGGAGATATGACTACACCAATATCTATGATTATTATTGGTAGTTTGCTTGCTAATTCTTCAGCAATAGATTGTTTTGTAAATAAAAGATTATATCTAGTTACTATTGTAAGATTATTAGTACTTCCTGTGATTATATACTTTATTCTAAAAGGGTGGGTTAATGATAAAATGATTTTAGCTATACCAGTAGTAATTTCTTCTATGCCTGCTGCTGCAAATACTGCTATATTTGCTAATCAATATGATTCTAATGTAACACTAGCCTCACAATGTGTATTTTTTACGACATTATTTTCAGTTATATCAATACCTTTTATAAGTATTTTTTTACTATCTTGATTTATTCTTTTATGTATTATATAATAATAGACTCAATAAATTACAAATATAAACAATTTATTATAGTGTATTGATGGAATTTTTTCCTAGATATTTGTCAATAATATCTATATGTATGATAGAATAGGAGGCTTAAATATGGATATAGATTTACTCTTTAAAATAGTATTTGCTATAGTTGCTATAGGCGTTTCTGTAAAAATTATAAAAACTGTTGCTAGTCTAGCTTTTAAGGTAGCTTTGATATTGCTAATAATTCTATTTGTATATAGAATGTTTTTATAAATTTTCGATAATAAAGTTTTTAAAATATAATAGAGAAGTAATATTAAATTATCTTTAATGAAAATTCTTTATTAATAGATAATCTATTCTACTTCTCTATTTTTATTGGAATGAGTTAAATTAAATCTTTATTATATCTTCCCATGATATAAACATCTTCAAATTTTCCATCTCTAATTACAGCATATTTTTTAGTTCCTTCTATTTCAAATCCCAGTTTTTTGTATAAGTTTAATCCCTTTTCATTGTCTACAATTACTTCTAACCCTACTCTCATCAACTTAATCCAATTGTCTGCTATGTCTAAAAGTTGTTCCATAAGCTTTTGACCTACTCCTATACCATGATACTTTTCATCAACGGTTATTCCTAGTTCTGCACTATGTCTTAATCTTGGAGATGGATTCACATGTAAACCAGCAAAACCTATTACATTTTTTTCTCCATCATTATCAATTTCAGCCACAAACATATAATCATTTTCACCTAGAGAATCTAGCATAGCTATAGTTCTATCCAGCCTATCACTCATTAATGCTAGTGTATTTCTCATAACATTATATGCTCTTCTCATTTCATTAATCGATTTCGCGTCTTCCCTTCTTACTGGTCTTATTACTATGTCTAATGCTTTACTCATACTGTATTCCCCCCTAAACATAACCCTCTTTTTAAATTAATACCTACAATCTTTATTTTATACTGTTTAAATCTATGTATGCTTCTATTTGAGGTATATATATCATATTATCCTTTATATGTGTATTTCCAAACTCTTTTAGTTCAGTGCCATCTTTATCTTTAGTTATTTTGTATTTAATTGATTCTTCTCCTTCGTTTACTTCAGCATGAAAAAACATCCCTTCATATTGTTTAAATCTAAAATTAAAATTATCTTTAGTAAGCCTTATTATCATAATATTTTTTACTCCTTATACAATTGTTATTTTTAATTATTATTAGTTATACATAAATTGTTTATTCATATGAATATTATAACTTATCATTTATTTAGTATAAAGTCATAAATATAAATAACTATACCTATTTTACAATCTAACTTTAATTGATATATAATATATTTATATAAATTAAAGTCTGAGAGGTGAAATATGAGTAAAAAAATAAAATATTTTTCTTTAATCCTTTTTCCTATTGCTTTGTTTTTAAATTTCATAGCAAGTAAAATTCCACATATTGTTGAAAAATATTATTCTCAAGCCATAGATAAAAAAGTTATACAGCTATTAAGTAAAGTTTCAGGAATATTTCCATTTTCTATCTACGAAATTACAATGTACATAATAGTTATATCTATTTTTTTATTTTTATGTTCTATTGTATTTACAATTTTCAAAAAGAATAGAAATTTAAAGACATTTTTAAAGAATTCTATTTTAAATATATTATCCATTTTATCAATAGTTTATTTTCTTTTTGTAGTACTTTGGGGTATAAACTACAATAGAGTTCCACTCGAGAATACCCTTATCAACCAATACAATTTAAAAAACAACAGTTCTGTCCAATCAAAGCAACATAGTACTAAAGAACTTTCTGAGTTATATAAATTTTTGGTAGCTAAAGCAAATGAAACTAGAAAACTTACACTACAAGATAAAAATGGTGTCGTAAAATCTAATACAGATTATAAAGGTGTCATAAATAGAGCTCAATTAGGATATGATAAAATTTCATATATTTTACCTAGTGTTAGTGGTAGTTACTCTAAGCCAAAGTATGTTATTTCATCACATCTTATGTGTTATACAGGAATAACTGGTATATACTTTCCCTTTACAGGTGAGGCAAATATTAATATTGCAATCCCTGACTTATATATTCCTTGTACAGTTGGTCATGAAATGGCACATCAGAGAGGATTTGCTAGTGAAGATGAAGCTAACTTTATAGGTTATCTCACTTCAATAAAACATCCTGATATTGATTTTAATTATTCTGGCTATATTTTGGCCTTAAATTATACTGCTTCTGCTTTAAGCAAAGTTGACTATAAGGCATATGCTGATATTTCTGCTGGTATTTCAGAGTCTGTTCGTAGGGATTTAAAAAATGAGAGTGAATTTTGGCAAAGATATGAAGGTAAAATCGATAAAATCTCCAATGAGTTTAATAATTCTTATTTAAAAGCTAATGGAATTGCTGAAGGAACCCAAAGTTATGGTAAAATGGTTGATTTATTGCTAACTTATTATGAATTATATCCATATAATTAAAAGTATTTATAGAGAATGGGAAAATAGATAAAAAATAAAAAATTGTTATTTTTATCTACTTTTCTATTATTTAATAGTTTATTTTTTATAAGTTCATTATTAAAAAACAAACTATTTCTAAGTATTTACTACATGTATACTTATGATACAAGGAAGAATTATAGTATATATTCTTAAATAGGTTCTAAAATGCATTACTATTTATATTAACATAATACATCAATAGTTTTAGTAACTAAATACTACAATAATAGTAATTATATTGCAGTACTACTATTGTAATTTTCATTTTAGCAAATATAATTTTATTATAATAAATACAGAATAAATTTTGGTACTCACTTATATGATTGAATTAGAATATAGATTTCTTATATCTTTTCAAATTTACTTAATTAAAAATAGCTAGATAATTAAATACCATGAATAAAATTTATTCCAAAGGTACTGAATATCTAGCTATTTTATATTTATTGATTGTATACTATAACTTATCAATTTCTTCCAGTAACTCGTCAACCAATTTATCACCATTAATCATTCTTACAATTTCGCCCTTTTTAAATAAAAGACCTTCACCCTTACCACCAGCAATGCCTATATCGGCTTCTCTAGCTTCTCCAGGTCCGTTTACAGCACACCCCATAATTGCAACAGTAATATCTTTTTCCATACTACCAATTTTATCCTCAACTTCATTTACAACACTAATTAAATCTATATTACATCTTCCACATGTAGGACATGATATAACTTTAATCTTGTCATTTAAAAGACCCAAACTTCTTAAAATCTGTTTACCAACAACAACCTCTTCAACAGGGTCACCTGTCAAAGATATTCTGACAGTATCTCCAATCCCTTTAAGAAGAAGTGCTCCCACACCTATAGAAGACTTTATTGTTCCTTTATGAACACTTCCAGATTCAGTAATTCCAATATGAAGAGGATAATCAACTTTCTTTGATATTAATTCATATGCATCAACAGTTTTATAAATATCAGATGATTTTAGAGAAATAACTATATTATAAAAACCTAAATCTTCAAGAATCTTAATATGTCCCATAGCACTTTCAACTAATGCTTCAGCAGTTGCAGAACCATATTTATTTAAAAGTTCTTTTTCTAAAGAACCTCCATTAACACCAATTCTAATTTTTAGATTTTTTTCCTTGCATTTCTCAACAACCATTCTAACTCTTTCTATGTTTCCAATATTACCAGGATTTATTCTAACACCATCTACACCCTGTTCTATAGCTTCAAGTGCTAACTTATAATCAAAATGTATATCAGCAATAACAGGTATATTTACATTAGACTTTATCTTTCCTATATTTTTAGCTGCTTCCATATCAGGAACAGCAACTCTAACTATATCACAACCAGCTTCTTCTAATCTTTTTATTTGAGATATTGTAGCCTCTGCATCTCTTGTATCAGTATTTGTCATAGATTGTATGCTTATAGGATTTTCTCCTCCTATTTTTACACTCCCAACGCTAACTTCTCTTGTCTGTCTTCTCTTGTAACTCATATTTCACCTCTATATATTATTTTATATTAAAATTATTCAATATCTTAAAAAATACTACAAACTACATATATATTATAAATTAAAAAGCTATATAGTTAAACAACTAAGAATAAATTTAACCTTTTAAAATTAATTTATTCTCACTTAAAACTACATAGCTTTTTTAAACTTTATATAAAGTTAAATTATTGAAATAACCTTAATATATCTTTATATGTTATAAAAAGCATAAATAACATTAAGGCTCCAAATCCAACTACATTTATCATACCTTCTTTATTTGGGTCAAGTTTTTTACCGCCTCTAACAGCTTCTAATAATAACATAAGTATTCTCCAACCATCAAGGGCTGGTATTGGTAATAAGTTTACTATACCTAGATTTAAACTTATGACAGCTGCCAAATAGACTACATTTATAAGACCTGTTTGGGCTGCATCTGATACCATACCAATAACACCTACTGGTCCTGCAACAGCATTACCAATTCCTCCTGGTACACGTCCTGTAACCATTTGACCTAAAAATGTTAACATCTGTTTTGTCATATCCACAGTAGTTTTACATGCATTTACTATTGAACCAAAGAAATCTTTTTCTCTTTGTGGCTGAATTCCTATTTCATACTTTCCATTGTTATCTTTAGGAATTACATTTACAACTTTATCATTTCCATCCCTAGTTATACTAAGCTTCAATTCTCCACCAGAAGAAGTATTTATAATATTTGCAACTTCATCCCAAGTCTTAACAGAATTACCATTTATTTTATTTATCTTATCTCCTACTTGAAGTCCTACTGCTTGTGCAGGAGTATCTTGCATTATTTTTCCAAGTGTAGTAGTTGGAGAACCTATATACAAAAACACTGGTACTAAAAGTATTGCTGCCAGTATTATATTAAATATTGGTCCTGCTACAATAGTACTAAATCTTTGTAGTATAGATTTATTTCCAAAAGAATTTGGACTTATTTGTTCTTCGTCTTCACCCTCCATACTTACATATCCACCAATTGGAAGAGCTCTTATGGAATACTCTGTATCTTTTTTTACACTATATATCTTAGGTCCCATACCTATAGAAAACTCATTTACCTTAATCCCACTTCTTTTTGCAAATATAAAATGTCCTAATTCATGTATTAATACAATTATACTAAATAGTATTAATGCAGCTATTATAGTCATAAATTCACCTTCCTATTTTTTTATCAGATTTTCAACATAAGCTCTACTCCATCTATCTGTTTCTAAAATTTGTTCTAACGTTGGTTTGCTTATGCTTTTATGAACCTCTAAAGTTTTCTCTATGTAATATGGTATGTCATAGAAACCAATTTTATCCTCTAAAAATTCACTTACCAAAACTTCATTTGCAGAATTTAAAACAGAAGAATAAGTTCCACCCATCTTTAGACATTCATAAGCTAATTTTAAACATGGAAAAGTCTCTAAGTCTGGTTCTTCAAAGGTTAAAGTACTAAATTTTGAAAAATTCATTCTTTCAAAATTACTTTCCATTCTATCTGGATATGTAAGAGCATATTGTATAGGCAACCTCATATCTGGACATCCTAATTGTGCAATTATAGAACTATCTGTATACTGTACCATTGAGTGAATTATGCTTTGTGGATGAACTACTACATCTATATTTTCTTGTTTTACTCCAAATAGCCATCTAGCTTCTATTACTTCTAGTCCTTTATTCATAAGAGTTGAAGAGTCAATACTTATTTTTCTTCCCATACTCCAGTTTGGATGCTTTAAAGCTTCATTTTTAGTTATATTTAAAAGTTCTTCTTTTTTCTTTCCTCTAAATGGACCACCAGAAGCTGTAAGTATTATTTTTTCTATATTTTTATTATTCTCTCCATTTAAACACTGAAATATAGCACTATGTTCACTATCAACGGGAAGAATATTTACATTATATTTTTTTGCCTCTGCCATTACAAGCTCTCCAGCAGTTACTAATGTCTCTTTATTCGCTAATGCTATATCTATTCCCTTCTTTATAGCACAAAGTGTTGGGACCAATCCTATCATTCCCACAACAGCAGTTAAAAGTACATCAATTTCATCTAGTGATGAAATTATTTTTAAACCTTCCATTCCTGTTAAAACTTCTATCTCTATATTTTGTGGCAATATTTCTTTTAATTTTAATGCTTTGCTTTCCTCAAAAACGGTTACATATTTAGGTCTAAATTCTACAATTTGTTCAAGTAGTAATTCAATACTGCTATTAGCTGATATTGCAACTACCTCAAACTTGTCTCTATTTTCTCTAACTACATCTAAGGTTTGCTTACCTATAGAGCCTGTAGAACCTAAAATTGATATTTTTTTCATATAATAATCCTTTCTAATAATAAATATACCCTACCAAGACATTATAACACTACTAAAACAATTATTTTTACTATTCACAAAAACTTCATATAATTACTGGAAAAATATATTTAGTTTACATTATAGCATTACTCTTTAATTTTAATTTATTCACATATAGTTACTTTTATTTTTAATCCAATAAAACTCTATCTATTAAATTAAACCTTACCTATTCTTTATATGTTTTTTACAATATTATTAAAATATTTTAGCATCATTAAACATCCTTTTTTATTTCTACAACATCTTCTATTTTACAGTCTAGTGCTAAACATATCTTTTCCATTGTATCCATAGAAACAGACTTATCATTTCCTAATCTACCTAAAACAGAAATACTTATACCTGATATATTTACAAATTCCATCTTTCTTATTTTTCTATCAATTAGCAATTTCCACAATGGAGTGTATGAAATCATTTTATCACCTCTTCTAAAATCTATTTTATCATATTTTATCTATTTTGAAAAATTTTCATCTTTTTCGATAAATAATCATTTATTCAAAATTGGCTAAAACCATGTTCTTTCAATATTGATAAATAAATTCATTTTAATATAACAATAAATAGCACCTATCAAAAATATGTTTTAAAATAATCTGTATCTAATTAAAAAGCTTTACAGAAAATTATATTTATTAACTTTAAGTAATGATAGAAGTAATTTCTTCTGATTACAAATTTGTATAATCATTATCCCAAGTTAACATAACATTCCAAAAAATAAAAAACTTCAATGTTACTTTTTTATATAAATATGTTAAAATAAAACAAAGTAATGGATTAAAAAACTATACTATTAATAGAGGGTTATTAAATGAAGCAGAGTGAAAAAAGAGAAAATGAATTTATAAAAAATAGATGGACTTTAGCTGTCATAGAAAAAGAAAAAAAGGTTACTTGTATTATTCGTTATTTACTAACAATACTTGCTATCATTGCTCTCCTTACTCCTATGAAAATTAAATTTTCCATCTATATATTTATATTACTATTCAGTTGGATGATGTATTTATGGCTATATCCTAAAATGCTACTAGAAATACCTAAAGCAAAAGAATCAAGAAAGTATCATATACCATTTCCTTTAACAGCATGTTCATTATCTATGTTAACTCCACTTTTATCAACAAACACCCTAAATACACCAAATAATGAAAGATTTAGTTTTTCTGCTATTTACATGATAGTGTTGTTAATTTTTTATGCCTTAGTATTAATTATCAAAAAAAGACATGAAACAAAACTTAAAGTATTACTGGTTACCTTATCTACATTTATTCTTAGTTTTTCTACAACACCAGCATTAAATTATATAGCAACATTAGATAAACCTGAGTTTGAATTTGTAACAGTTGTTGATAAAGAAATAAATCCTTCTCGCTCTGAAAACGATTACTATCTTAAAATAAATGTAAATAATAAAATAAAAAAATGAAAGTTACTAATAACATGTATGATTCGACAAATAAAAATAACTCAGTTCAACTTTGTAAAAGAAAGAGTATCTTTGGTTATGAATACTGGACATTACACAAATAACATTATTACATTATTAATAAAATCAAATTGAAATCAACTCAATTATTATATGAACATTTTATTCTTATGATTATTAATCTAAATAAAGCCAATAAGAAAAAGCATTAGTTACATTACTAATACTTTTTATCTATTGCTAATTTTAATTACAAATTTTTAATTCTTCTAGCATGTTATGTTCTTATTACACTTTTACAATATTTATATTATTTTTCAGTCACATATTTATTAAAAAATTTTTTTCTTCTATTGGTCTAGAAAAATAAAATTCTTGTCCCACATCACATTTAATAGTCTTTAAAAAATCTAAGTCTTTCTTAGTTTCAATTCCTTAACATACAACATACATATCTATACGATGTGACATTTTAATAATGTACTAAATGATACTTGTAGACTTTTTCTCAATTAAAGGTTTCTTTAAGTAAGCTTTTCTAAAATTGAATTAACTGGCTCTGATATTTCATTAAAAGCACTTTCAGTTACCTCTATTATAATGTATCTATATAACTTACAAATAACTAATCACTTAGTAAAGGTGATTACAAAAGCTTTGTAGTAACATGTGTTTGATTGATTTTATTTTTAGATGGAAAACATACAATATGTATTTTTACCTTCTTCTTTTGCTCTATACAATGCACTATCTGCACGATGATACAACTCATAAAACTGTTTCCCATCTTCTGGGTATCTAGAAATACCTATACTTACACTTACTTCAAAACATAATTTATCATATGTAAACGTGGTATCTAATCTTTTTAATATATCATGACCTTTTTTTTGCAGGCTTTCTTTATCTCCATTATACTCCATAAATGCTATAAATTCATCACCTCCAACACGGCCAACAATATCTGTTTTCCTAAAATTACTTTTTAGACATTCCGCTAACTCAATTAAGATTTTATCTCCAAATACATGCCCCATAGTATCATTAACATCCTTAAAATTATCTACATCAATCATAAATAATGCATATTTCTTATTTTCATCAACTGATAGCAACATGTGTCTTATCTTTTCCTCAGTAGTACTTTTATTTAGTAATCCTGTCATTAAATCATTTTGAGATTGCTCAATTAACTTATTATACTCTCTCTTTTCTTCATCAATATTTCTTATTTTACCTAGTATCGATATAGTAGCATCTCCAATCTTATCAGGTTCATTAAATACTATAGAACACCATAAATGTACGTTATCTTTAGAACGTATACGTATCTCTATTGCTTCTGGCTTATTACCAATACGTGCATTTTCTAAAGCGTCAAGTAAAATCTGATGGTCTTCTTCATAAATATTTGATAATTGTTCAGAAATTGTTCCTCTTGGTTCTATCTCAAATATACTATAATAGTTATCAGAAAATGTTATTGTACCATCCTTAAAACTATATTCAAATAATATATCTCCCCATTGTTTTAAGGCTGTTTGATAGCGATTAACAAGTCTATTAGATTTTTTATCACTTTTTTCAGAAGTTACATCTGTTGCCTCTGTTACATCCACAATACTTGAATAAAAGTACTTCTTGCCATCTTTATCATTTTCACATAATCTAGAAATCGTTTCTAAAGAAATCAAACGATTATCTTTACATCTAACATGATAATGAAGTGTAACTATATCTCCAGAATTAACTTGGCTTATCATATCTCCAAGTACAACTCTTCTATCTTCTTCTATAATTAAATTGATATACTTTCCATCAAACTTACTTTTAATTTCTTTTTCTGTATAACCTATCAATGATATAAAGCTAGGAGAAATATAATCTAAAGTAAAATTTTCATCAAAATGGATACATTTTACACAAGCAGGAATATTATCTAAAACTCTTCTGTATTTCCAATAGGATTCTTCCATCTCTAAAGACCTTTTCTTAAGCCTATCATTTTCTATTATGACTACAATTAAACTTTTAGAACCCTGCTTACCTTTTACTACATTGCCTGTTCCAAGTATCCATATAGGAGTTCCATCAGATTTTACTACCCTAAATTCAATTGTAACTATATCGCTAATTCCAAGTTGCCTTCTAATTTCATAATTCACATATTCCATATCATCTGGATGCACAAATCCTAATGCTTGATTTTTAAATTTTTCTTCCATCTCTTTAATGTTATAACCTAACATCCTTCTATAGCCTTCATTACATGTAAGAAAAGTAAATTCAGGGTTCATTCCTACTTGAAATATGCCTGCATAAGCATTATCAACCAATTCTTTTATATTCATTGAATGTGTTGGAGTAAAGGCAGAATATACCATACTTTTTTCTTTTTCTATAGAAAGTTCTTTTGATATAACATCTTCCTGATAATTAATGCTCTCAATATTCTTTTCAAAGTAATGCTCATAAAACTTCTCTGCGTTTATAGGCTCATTATAATAAAATCCTTGCAATATTTCTGGTCTCATCTGTTCAATTATTTTTAAAGTTTCTTTATTTTCAATTCCTTCCACATAAACGGACATATTCATACTATGACATAGATTAATAATTTGAGAGACGATTTTTTGGTCTATTACATCATATGTAATACGGTTTAAAAGAGTATGATTAATTTTTAAAGAATCAGCACTTAGTTCACGAAAAATTTCTAAAGATGAATGTTTTGCTCCAAAGCTGTCGAATGTAATCTTAATACCTTGACTTCGAAGAAAATCAAAAGAACTCCTTATTTCTTCTATTTGTTTTATGTTATTATTTTCTGTTAATTCCAATGTAATCAGAGATGGAGATATACCCTCTTGCTTTATAGTGTCTAAAATAAAAAACTTGAAGCTAGGGTCTTCAAGCTGCTGATATGACACATTTATATTCATATTGAAATTTGGCATATATTTTGTCCATACTTTTAATTGCTTTAAAGCTGTTTTAATTACCCATTGACTAACTGTATCCATAAGCCCAGAAGATTCTAAAAAAGGTATAAATTCAGTTGGACCAAGTTTCATTTCAAAATTAGGATTTCTCCAACGAAGCAATACTTCGCATCCATATAGTTTCTTACTATTGTTAAAAATAAGTGGTTGATAATTTAAATAAAATCCTTTAAAATTATTTAATACACTTTCTCTTAGATACTCTATCAACTGTATAGAATACTGCGAAAAAGTCAACTCATCTTTTGAATAGACAATTAGTGTTTTTTTCCCTTGCTTTTTTGCTTTTTCAAATGTAACACGTGCATTTTGGTATAGTGTATCACAATCTATACCATCTTTTGGATAAAAACAAATACTTCCTGATATAGTAAATGAAATAGCATGTCCATTAATCTGTTTTATACATTGTGCGATATCTTGAAACCTATTAAAGAGTTTTGTTAATTCATAACAATCTCCATTTGGATACAAAATTCCAAAACCATTTCCATCTAATCTATATAAACTTATATCTTCAGGTAAAAAAGGTAAAATAGATTTAGAAAACTTTTTTAAAACCCTATCTCCAAATGAATAAGAATATAAGTTATTAATTTGTTCGAAATCATCAATTCCAATAAACATAATACCATATGGCTTTTTCTGTGTTTCTAGACTTGAAAGCATCATTCTCAAATTGTAATTTCCATTTAAATTCGTTAATTTGTCTATAATATTATTAGTTAACATGCCTATTAATCCATCCCCCCTAAATTGCTTTAACTTCTTGAAATAAACTTTTTTCTATTATTTTTTTAATTCCAATCATATTTTCTAGTTATGAAAATTTATATATATATAATAAATTCTTACCTAATTCAAAAGCTATTTTTATACTGGTATACTTTAAATTTACATCATCAACTTGATGATGTTGAAGATGGAGTACCTAATATATTTCAATAAACAATTAAAATATATTATTTATTGAGAATTTAACTATTTGAATTTATTTTATCATATTTTGGAAATATTTTCCTTTTTTTTGATATATTACTTAAATTATACCCATACTTATCAAATAAAATCAATAATATACTTATGACTTATTAATTATACATAAAAATAAAATTTATAATTGAGAATAAATTAGTTATATTCAGATATATAGCTTATAAAAAGATACTATATTTAAAAATGTCGAAATTATTAAATAAAAAAATGAAAATAGCCATGTAACTAAATACTCACAGAATTCTTCTGCTTTTTAAAAGTTACATAGCTATTTTCATTACTAGCAATTATAGACTGCCTTTTTAAAACCAACCAATCTTTATCTAATAAAAAATTTAATAGTATTATATACAAAAGGTGCTACTAATATAACACTATCGAATCTATCTAATATACCCCCATGACCAGGTATTATCTTTCCATAATCCTTTATCCCTACATATCTCTTTATTGAGGATGCAAATAAATCTCCTAATTGAGCTATTATACTTCCTATGCTTCCTATTATAGCCAATTGAAGCAAATCAATACCAAATAAATACCCAAATAAAATACAACAAAGTGTACTTCCTATTATTCCTCCAATAGCTCCTTCTACAGTCTTTTTAGGACTCACTTTAGGGATTAACTTATGTTTGCCAAGTAAATAGCCACTAAAATATGCAAATATATCTGTCATAAAAGATATTACAAATATAAGCCATACATAGATATTCCCTCTTTCAAAGCTATTTATAGTTATAACTATAAAATCTAAAAATACTCCTATATAAAAAACTCCTAAAAATGTAATCGAAACATCTATAACATTGCTTTTGCCCATCAACATATAAATTATACTTGCTAAAAATAAAATGAAAAGCACTGCATAAGTATATTCCAATGGTAAGTTAAAAATATTTTTTACAGCTAAATAAATAGAAAATATATACCCTATAATAAATATTGGATGTATATCTTTTATTTTAAATGCTTTATAAAATTCATGTAATGCAATATAAACTATTGCCATCTCAGCTATATAAAGAGGAATCCCTCCATATACAACAAATAGAAATAATGGAACCAGAGCTAGTGAAGCAATAATTCTTGTAAGCATAAAATAATCTCCTTACTTAAGTCCTCCAAATCTTCTATCTCTTTTTTGATATAAATATATAGCCTTTTGTAATTCTTCTTTGTTGAAATCAGGCCAATGTATATCAGTAAAGTAAAACTCAGAATAAGCAACTTCCCAAAGTAAAAAGTTACTCAATCTTTGTTCCCCACTTGTTCTTATGACCAAGTCTGGATCTGGTATAGACTTTGTGCTTAAATAGTTTTTTATAATATCTTCATCAATATTGTTTATATCTATTTTACCACTTTCACAATTTTTTACTATATCTATAAGAGCATTTTTTATATCTGCCCTACTTCCATAGTTCAATGCTAAATTTAAGTTAACTCCTGTATTGTCTTTTGTCATTTCCTTAGCTGAATTTAATTCTCTTATACAAGTTTTTGGTAAAGCACTTATCTCTCCTATAGCTGTTACTTTTACATTATTTTGATGCAGTTCAGCTATTTCATTTCTTAAGTATGTAGATAATAAGTTCATAAGTGTATCAACTTCAAGTTTTGGTCTTTTCCAATTTTCTGTTGAAAATGCATATAGTGTCAAGTGCTTAACACCTAAATTTGAACATTCTTTAACTATATCTCTTATAGTTTCTACTCCAGCCTTATGTCCTGCAGTTCTTGGAAGAAATCTGGATTTTGCCCATCTTCCATTCCCATCCATTATAATAGCAATATGAGTAGGTATGTTATTTAAGTCTATGTCATACATGATGTTGTTATTCATATTTTGCCTCCAATATTGTTCTGACTCCTTAAATTAAGGAGTCAGAAAAGTATGTGATTATTAGTTCTACACTATCACCTATCTCAGATATTTTTATAACTCTAGGAACTACAAGTTTATCTTTATCCTTTTTACCTTCAATAGATTTTATGGTATAAGCTACATTTTGTTCATCAAAATATTGTTTTACCTCATCTATATGAAGACCTAAAAGGTTATAATATTTTTTCAATATTATACCTCCATTATATCCTTTTCTTTTTTAGCCAATAATGTATCTATTTCTTTTATAAATTTATCAGTCATTTTTTGAACTTCATCTTGTGCTTTCTTTAATTCATCTTCTGTTATTTCTCCGCCTTTTTCCATTTTCTTAATTTTTTCATTGGCGTCTCTTCTTTCATTTCTTATTCTAACTTTAAATTCTTCTGAAGCTTTACTGGCCTTTTTAGCTAATTCTTTTCTTCTTTCCTCTGTTAAAGCTGGTACAGAAAGTCTTATAACTTCACCATCATTTGATGGATTCAATCCTAAATCTGAGTTAGCTATAGCTTTTTCTATTTCATGCATAGCAGATTTATCCCAAGGAGATATCATTAGTATTCTTGGCTCTGGTACAGATATAGCACCAATTTGATTTATTGGAGTTGGAGTTCCATAATAATCAACTCTTATTTTGTCTAACATTTGTGCATTGGCTCTTCCTGCTCTTATAGTTCCAAATTCGAACTTTAAAGCATCAATTGTCCCATTCATTTTCTCTTCTAACTGCTTATGTATTTCTAGTTTCATAATTTTACTCCTCCTTCATTCTTCATTATTTTACAGTAGTTCCTATATTTTCACCTTTTACTGCTCTTATTATATTCTCCGTTGTAAGCTCAAATACCTTTATTGGAATCTTATTATCCATACATAAAGATGTAGCTGTAGAATCCATAACTTTTAATTCTTTTTGTATAACTTCCATATAGCTTAATTCTGTAAATTTCTTAGCATCTGCATGTACTTTTGGATCCTTGTCATATACTGCATCAACATTTTTAGCTAACAAAATAACTTCTGCTTCCATTTCAGCAGCACGTAAAGCAGCAGTTGTATCTGTTGTAAAGTAAGGGTTTCCAGTTCCTGCACCAAATATAACAACTCTTTCCTTTTCTAAATGTCTAACTGCTCTTCTTCTTATATATGGTTCTGCAATTTGTCTCATATCTATAGCAGTTTGAACTCTTGTAGCAACGTCTATATTTTCTAGTGCATCTTGTAATGCCATTGCATTCATAACTGTAGCTAACATACCTATATAGTCAGCAGTAGTTCTATCCATTCCTTCGCTAGTTCTACCTCTCCAGAAGTTTCCTCCACCTACAACTACAGCCACTTCAACACCTATTTCTTGTATTTTTTTAATAGCAATAGCAATATCATTAACTACATCATTATTTATACCAAAACCTCTTTCTCCCGCTAATGCTTCTCCACTTAATTTTAACAATACCCTTTTGTACATTGGT
Organism: Clostridioides sp. ES-S-0123-01; assembly: GCF_020658415.1. Classification (NCBI taxonomy): domain Bacteria; kingdom Bacillati; phylum Bacillota; class Clostridia; order Peptostreptococcales; family Peptostreptococcaceae; genus Clostridioides; species Clostridioides sp. ES-S-0123-01. The sequence goes on along the minus strand of NZ_JACVWD010000001.1, from coordinate 133,745 downwards.
TTATCCATCAGAAACCTCCTATTTCAATCCTTCATATCCATTTTTTCTATTTTTTAAAAAAGAGAACACCTGCGTGTTCTCTCTTTGGTTATTACTTAAGTTGCTTAGCAACTTCTTCTGCAAAGTTTTCTTCTCTCTTTTGTATACCTTCACCAACTTCGAATCTCACAACTTTAACAACTTTTATATCAGAACCTACTGCTTTAGCAACATCAGCAACTAATTGTTTAACAGTTATATCTGGATTTTTAACGAAAGTTTGCTCTAATAAACAAACCTCTTTTAATTCTTTTTCTAATCTTCCTTTAACCATTTTTTCAACTATATTAGCTGGCTTTCCTTCATTTAATGCTTGTTGAGTTAATACTTCTGTTTCATGTGCTATGTATTCAGCATCTACTTCATCTCTTGAAACGTATTTAGGATTCATAGCAGCAACTTGCATAGCTACATCTTTACCTAATTCTAAAACTTTAGCATCTCTAGCTTCTGTTTCCATTTCAACAAGAACACCTATTTTTCCACCACCGTGGATATATCCAGCAACTTGTCCATTAGTTACAACTTTAGCAAATCTTCTAAAGTCTAATTTTTCACCTATTTTTGCAACTCTATTATTTAAAACTTCTTGTAAAGTTATTCCTTCTCTATGAGTTTCACCTAATAAAGAAGCGATATCTTCTTTATCAGTAGCTAATGCCATACAAGCAGCATCTTTAACGAACACTTTGAAGTCTTCATTTTTAGCAACGAAATCTGTTTCTGAGTTAACTTCTACCATAGAAGCAACTGTATTATCATCGTTCATTTCTATTGCAACTAGACCTTCAGCAGCAACTCTACCAGCTTTTTTAGCAGCTTTTGATAATCCTTTTTCTCTTAATAAATCTACTGCTTTTTCCATATTTCCTTCAGCTTCTTGTAAAGCTTTCTTACAGTCCATCATTCCTGCGCCTGTACTTTCTCTTAACTCTTTTACCATTTGAGCAGTTATATTAGCCATTTTTTAAGTTTCCTCCTACTTATTCTATTCCATATTATAAATGGTAAGGGCGACCCTTACCATTTAATTGTCAAATTATTATTCTTGGTCTTCAGCTACTTCTTCTTCAGCACCTTGTCTACCTTCAATTACAGCTGTTGCCATAGCACCAGTTATTAATTTTACGGCTCTTATTGCATCATCATTTCCTGGTATAGCAAAGTCTAATTGTTCTGGGTCACAGTTTGTATCAACTATACCAACTACTGGTATACCTAATCTGTGAGCTTCTTGAATAGCTATGTTTTCTTTTCTTGGGTCAACTACGAACATTGCACCTGGTAATTCAGGCATGTCTTTTATTCCACCTAAGTACTTTTCTAGTTTTTCTTTTTCAGCTCTTAATTTTATAACTTCTTTTTTAGGAAGAACGTTAAATACGCCTTCTTCTTCCATTTTTTCTAATTCTCTTAATTTATTTATTCTAGTTTTTATAGTTTTGTGGTTTGTTAACATTCCACCTAACCATCTTTCATTAACAAAGTACATTCCACATCTTTCAGCTTCATCTTTTATCGCATCTTGAGCTTGTTTCTTAGTTCCTACGAATAAAATTGGCTTTCCTGTTTCAGCTACTTCTTTAGTGAACTTGTAAGCTTCTTCAACTTTTTTAACTGTTTTTTGTAAGTCGATTATATATATTCCATTTCTTTCTGTGAATATATACTTAGCCATTTTAGGGTTCCATCTTCTTGTTTGGTGACCGAAGTGAACACCTGCTTCTAATAATTGTTTCATTGATATTACTGACATATTTACCTCCTGGTTTTATACCTCCAGCTTGATCTTCTCCCTAAAAAACCATGTAATAGGCACCTTTTAAGGATCCCAATGCTGTGTGTGATTTATTTTATTTTTTCACCTCTAGTAGTATATCATAGAGGTGAAAAAATAACAATATTTTTTCCATATTTTCTATTTTTATATTTTTTTGTATATTTTATACCATTTTTTTGAATTTAATTTGCAAATTTCATTTTTAATTTTGTTTTTAGTGGTACATTATCAACACTATTATCACTGACTATATCTACACTTCCAAGTAAATCACCTGAACTAGTGTAATATTTTATAGTACCCATAGTATCACCTTTTTTAACAGGATACTCCATATTTTTAATTTTTACTTCAGATTTTATATTTTCATCATTTTTTAATATTGTATAAAGTTCATTTTTTGCTTTTAAAGTAACCTCTAGTTCTTTCATTCCTTTTATATATTTCTTACCAATAAAGCTATCTTTATCAATTACTTTTTTCATATTAAAATTCTCTTTTCCATATTTTAACATAGCCAAAGAAGAGGATATTCTTTTATCTTTATGATTAGCACCTAATACAACGCCTATTACTCTACGTTTTTTCTCATTTTTATCATTCTTATTAACAATCATAGAAAATGATAAACAATAGCCAGCATTCCCAGTGTACCCTGTTTTTATACCATCAACTTCAGGTATAATTCTCAATAATGCATTTGTATTGCTTTTTTCAAAGCTTCTATCTGAGTTCGTATAGGTTTCCATATCAGTTATAGCTGTTACTTGCTTTTCATAATGGTCAAACATGTATTTTCCAAGAATAGATATATCTCTTGCAGTAGATATATTTTCTTTTGCTGGTTTTTTGGGATTACTTAAATCATATATTGGAAGACCATTTGGATTTAAAAAATGAGTATTAGTCATTCCTATTTCTTTTGCTTTTTTGTTCATCCTATCTACAAATGCCTCTTTAGATTTGCAAATATGTTTTGCTATAGCAATTGCTGCATCATTTCCTGATACAATCATAAGACCTCTCATAAGTTCTATAAGTGGTACTTCTTCACCAACTTTTAGTTTATAGCTTGAACCTTTCACTGAAGCAATAGACTTGTCTATCTTTATTGTGTCAGTTTCTTTTACTTCTTTATTTTCAATAGCCTCTATTGCAAGTAAAAAAGTCATCATCTTACTTAAACTTGCTAAAGGTACCTTCATATCAGGCTCTTTACCATACAAGACTCTACCTGTTTCTTGGTCTATAAGTATAGATGTTTTTGAGTATTTGTCTACGGATTTTTCATCAGCATATGAATAATTTGGTATTATAAATGCTAGAATTAGAGTTAATGTTAAAATTTTTTTTATTCCGTTTTTCAATTTTTTCACCTTCTTGGATTATTAAGTATATTTATATTTAAATTTTCCCTCTTTAGTCCAATTTATATCTAGTAATTAATACCTATCCATATTTACACAGATATTATCTTATCATTCTCTTAATAATCACAGATGCCCAAATTGCTCCTATTGTAACTCCTAAAAATACTTCTATACCTGCTAAAGCTTTACCAATCAAACTTGTAGCAACCATATCTCCGTATCCTACTGTACTAAATGTAGCCATACTAAAATACCATAAATCTATATATGTTTTAAAAATCTCACTTGCTGAATAATTACCTAAGTTATTTATATTTAAAGTTATAAGTGTACTGTTTGAACTTTCTATACCTACGAATAGATATAATAAGGCAAAACTACTTATTATAGCTATAATCACAAATAATATATTCCATGGTTTTTCTCCATAACCTGTAGTATAGTGCGCTATTTGGTCAAAAAACTTTTCAACTAAATAACTGCTGAGAGTTGGATAGTCAGAACGTTTTATCATTTTGCTACTATAAATTCTTTCCTTATAATAGTAAGGACCTATCATCTCATAATCTCCAATTTTTGTAGCTTGATTTCTAGCTATTCTATAATTTATTTTTCCATGCTTGCATTCACTTTTTCCATACTCCACATTTTTAAGTATAAATTTTGTACACATACTAAAAATTATTCCATCCATTCTTGGAAAATTTTCTACTTTATTAACTACTAAATCAGGCCCTTTAAATTTTACTTTTTCAAATATCTTATCATTTATATATACCTTATTGAACTTTGTTTTATTAAAATCACAATTTTCTAAAAATACACAAGCATTAAAAGATACTTGACCCCTGAAATCTGTATAGTTAAAAATAACATTTTTTTTAAAAAGATATTTTCTAAAATTTGCTTCTTTTTTAAATATCGTTTCAGAAAAATTTAATAATTTATAGTCATAAGTTAATATTTCTTCTGCATTAAATTCATTCTCAAATATAAATCCATTAAATTCATTTATTTCTTCCTTATATATATTGTCCATCATCAGTTTTATATCTTCACTAGACTTATTCTCTTTGTGAAAAATACAATATCCAGAAGAATCTGCTTCTCTATGACATTTTTTTCTTTCATCTATTTTAGATATCCATTTGCAATTCATAAATATCCTCCAGTACAAAAAAATTATCACTATTTTGTATTAGTTTGGATATTATTTTATTTTATATACTTAAATACATACAAAATATATATTAAATTGTTTATTTTAAAATTTTCAAGTTATTTCTCCTTAGATAAACATTAAAATTTATCTATACTCAGTATCTTTGCTTGTCATCTCCATAGAGTAGTACAATTACAAAACTACTTATCTTTTCTAAGTAGTTTTGTAATCATATTTAATGCTACTAAGTCATCCATAAATCCTATTGGAAATACAAAGTCTGGAATAACATCCGTTGATATAACAAAGTAAAGCAGCATACTTCCAGTCAATAAATATTTTTTTATTCCTAATTTTCCTGTACAAAATTCAGCATACATGTCCCTCAGTCTATCTGTAAATTGTCCTTGTTTTTCTATAGAATCTATTTTTTTACTAAAACTATCAAAAAGTAATTTTTTCCCTTCATCTGTTTGAACATATAATTCACATTTACTTAACTCTTTCTCAATATTTCCGTTGAAATTTTTATCATTAATTAAATTTGCAAATCCAAGTACATCATCAAAGTTACTAAAATCGCTATCTATATTAAAAATTTGTTTATTATTACTGTTTTTAAACTCATATCCTGATGCTTTTAATAACTCTTCTAAATTTACATTTAAGTGTATTGCAATCTTTTCTAGGTGATTTATATTCGGTTTTTGTTTATTATTTGCTATGCGAGATATAGTAGATTTATCAATTCCGCTTTTTTTACTCAACGCTCCCATTGATATTGATTTTTCTTTTAATAATGCCTTCAATAGATTACCAAAACTCTCAACCTCAATATGTTGCTCCATTATTTTCACCTGCTTTATTAGGTTTGATTTTATATTATATAATATGAATTTTTTGTTTTTTAGGTGTTACAAAATGTTGAAATTCTATCAACACTCTATTGGTTTATCTGTAACAATTTATCTCTTTTTACAATACTATAACTATATAAGTATAAAATTTAAGAGAAAGGATGTTAATCTACTGTGATTGAATCAATTTTATTAGTAACTTCTCTTTGTATAGATGCCTTTGTAACAAGTTTTGGATATGGCGTAAATAAAGTTAAAGTTCCTTTATATTCAAATATGATTATTAGTGTGGTTTCTTCAGCAATTTTGGCAATATCACTTTTTGCAGGTACAATAGCTAGAGACTTCTTACCTCAAAATATAACAATGTTGATATGCTTTTTAATTTTATTTTTATTAGGAAGTTCTCGATTAGTTGAGAGTTTCTTTAAATCTTATTTCAAGAAAAAATCCATACATTCAAAAGATTATAATTTTAATATGCTAGACCTTAAGTTAAATTTTAATGTTAGTGTTGAACCTGACACTTTAGATACAAATAAATCTAAAATTCTTAAATCTGCTGAAGCATTTACACTTGCACTTGCTTTAAGCTTAGATGGATTAGCTATTGGATTTGGAAGTGGTCTTGTAGGTGTAAATTATATACAAGTTATCTTATTTTCTCTAATTTCAAATATATTAGCAGTATCATTTGGTTGTTTACTAGGAAATGTATTTGTTAAAAATATAAATCTAAATTTATCTTGGTTAAGCGGTTTGATTTTACTAATTATTGGATTTATGAAAATATGTTAACAAAAAGGCTATCTTAAAATTTTATTTTAGATAGCCTTTTTATATATATTTTAAATGATAAAAATTTCTACTTAAATTTAATTATTATATTAGATGAAAATTTACAATCAAATACATTTACTGAACTACAAACTTCTCTTATTGCATATTGAGTTTAATATATCCAAGCTGAACTCCCTTTGTGACAGCTTCTAATGAAGAAGATACATTTAGTTTATCAAAAATGTTTTGGATATGATTAGATACTGTTCGCTCACTTAAGTATAATTGAGTTGCTATATCTTTTCTCTTAACTCCATTATATAGAAATTGCAATATTAATTTTTCTCTATGTGTTAGCTCTTCAATATATTTTATTTCATTGGGAAAATAATTATATCCATTTTGAATCTGATTTAATATTTCAATAAATTTATCTGGCTCAATATTTTTATTTATAAAGCCTTTTGCACCCATTTTTTGAGCTTCATACTTATATACAGGCAAATCATAACCCGTTAACATGACTATTTTTACTTTAGGTATTATTCTTATAATGTCTTTTGCTAGAGACAACCCATCATTATCAATTTTTCCTAAATTAATATCAATAAGAATTATATCTGGTTTTTCATTTTTAATTATTGAAATTACCTGGGAAATATCTTTAATATAAATAAATTTTTCTATTTCAGTATAATCTTCTAATGCAATTTCTAAGCTTTTTGCAAATAACACATGGTCATCTATTAATAAAATATTTATAATAATTCTCTCCTTCCATAGGAATTTTTACAACAATACTAAACCCAGAAGCTGTCTTATCAATATTAAAAACACCATTTAATCTGTGTAATTGTTCTTGAATAGAAGATAGCCCATTATTTTGATATCTTATTAAATCATATTCACTTTCCACTCCCACTCCGTTATCTAATACTGAAAGAATTATATCTTTATTTTTTTGAATTAGTGAAATTTCGATTTTAGAGCAATTTGAATGTTTAAAAGCATTTGTTGCTAGCTCTTTTAATATACGGTATATAATAAAATTATATGGTTCAGCCAAAAATATATTATCTTCACATGTAAAACAAATTTCTATATTTTTAGATAAATAATTACCTCTAACCATAACAAACATATTTTCTATATTTTCTTTTAATGTAAGTGTTTTTAACAATATTGGATGATAATCCTGCATTTGATTGCGAATAGATAGATTTAATTTTTCTAATGTACTTACGATTATATATTTTACATCTGGATTTTCAGATTTTTTCATCATATTTTTAATTGACAGTAAATCTTGTAATACTTCATCATGTAGATAATTAGAAAAATCCTTTTTAAGCTCTTCCTCTTTATATATCTGCATTAGATTATTTATTAAGTTGCTTTCTTGCACACTAAATTTTTTTACTGAATTTTTATTATATATGATATCATCAATGTTTGTGTAAATTAAAATAAAGTAAAGTAGAGTAAACCAAAATATACAATGTATTATTATAAAATACGTAATTATATTAAGGTCTAATAGTTTTCCAATTCCAACGAAAAATACACTTATTAAAGAAATAAAAATCAATCTTTTCTTACCATTTAGCATAGTATTTTGTTTTATATAACCTTTATCTTTTATAGCAATATTATGGATACTAAATATGGCTAATGATATAATTAAATACATTCCTAGATTCTCAACATATTCCTGTTTTTTAGAAAAAACTATAGCATATACAAGGAATATAAACAATAAAATAGCTGAATATATAAAATTTCTTTTCTCACACTTTAAAACAAGTATCACAGTTTTTTTATATAAGACTATTAAGAATATAAAGCTTATCAAACTTATAATTATTTGTAATAAATAAAGTAGTGCAAACAGATGATTATCAATAAATTTTGAAACGACTGTCAAAGCACACATAAGTTTCAATATAAATTCTAAGCCTTTCTGGTAGTTGTATTTGTAATCTTGAAAGAAAAATACAAATAAAAATCTTACACTTTCAAAAACAATAATTGGACTTAGGAAAAAAATTAATTCAGAAGATGTTTTACTATTATCAAATAAAAATAAAAAATACCAAGAAAGCAAAACAAGCAAGTTTGTAAATTGTACGAGCACTCTATTTTGTTTCAAGTTAATTAATTCAATGTACATTATATCAACAACTATAATAGATACAAGTAAGAGATTGAAAATGGAAATACTTTTAATATTTTTATTATTAAAAAATTCATAAATTAGAAATAATATTATCAATAATTGATTTATTAATATGAAAATCTTTCTTTTATTATAACTGACTTTGAACATATTAACTCCTTTCTGATAATTAATTATATGATAACATTACATAACTTGTAAATTAATTTATATACAAGATGCTTATCTTCTATTTTCCAAATATTTTATAAAATTTTTAATGCTATTTTTTAAGCACTATTTTATAACATGAATACTTTGTTAAAATGTAATATCCTATATATACTAGTGTAAATATGACACTTGCAAATACTATTGGAATTATTATAGGTGTATTATTTCCTAATATGTTATCTATTAAAGCAGATTTGTAAGCAATTAATCCAAATATACTATGTGCCATTCCTAATACATATGGTATCGAAAAAAACACTAAAATCTGATTCTTAATTATTTTCTTTATATTTTTTTGACTATATCCTATTTTACTCAATATATTAAAACTATTTCTATCATAAATGGCATTAGAAATACTGTGAAAATACAGCATACTTCCTGTAGCAATAAAAAATATAACAGAAAGAAAGCTAATCAATAAAAAAGTTGAACTACTCTCATGCACAATTTCAAATTTTCTTTGATAAGCACTTATAAAATATGGATTATTCTTTAATAAATTTTTAAGTTTTTCATAAATTTCTTTATTATCTCTCATATCTTTTCCATCAATACTTATAATAGAATTTCTTGATAGATTATTGTATCTAGATATTTCATTATATAATTTATCCGACACTATTAATGTTCCAATACTATTTGAAAAACTAATTGGATTATCTAATGTAGTATCCTTTATAACCACATCTACCTTTTTATCTGAATATAAATCTAAGTTAAGGATTTTCCCTTTATCCACATTCTCTTCACTTGGTCTATATTTTACTAATACACTTTCATTATAATTCAGAGGTTTTAAATCAAATGTTTTCCCTTGTTGTTTAATTAATTCTATATAATCAGACTCTGATATACAGTCAAATCCAGAGATTCTTCCTTTGTCTTTGCCAATAGAATACTCAATCGGTAAATTTTTTGATGAAGAATTTACTTTTATAATATTTGTTTCTCTGTATTTAAGGTTTTCTATTAATTCATAATCTCTTACAGCATTAATAATTTTATCAACATTACTTTTTTCTTCTAACTTAAACTCAATAGCAGAAGGTACTATACGAGAAACTGCTACTACAGGATAATAAATTGATAAAACAGTTGACGCAAATATACATAATGTTCCTGCTGACAACAAAGTTAATAAAATTAATGTTTTTGCATTAGAACGTATGGAGTAAATAAACTTAGGAATTGTAATAATCTGTATTTCTCTATAAAAATGATTTTTTTTAGTTTTTAATATTCTAATAATATAAGGTAAAAATGAATTTATAAAAAAAACAGTTCCAACAACTACGCAAAGTAAGGTCAATATAGCAATTGGAGAAAAACCAATACTATACCAAACAGAATCCTTTCCTCTAGTCATATCAAAAGCTAGTACATATCCTAATACAAGCATAAAAATACCTATAAAAGCTATCAAAGGTCTTATTATAATCTGTTTTTCTTCGTTTCGTTCTATTTTGACTAAATTAAGAAGAGAATTTCTTCGAATCAATTTCCAATTTGAAAAATATAGTACAAGTAATATAACAATTAAAAATAATATACTAGAAATAACAGCATTTACATTGAAAAAAGGTATCTTTGAACTATCTACATTTAAATTTAATGAATGCACAATTACATGTATAATAAACTTATGTAATAATGAACCAGCTAAAACACCTATAATAAAAGCAATCATGCAAATAAATATATTTTCAATCATAACTAATTTTAATATACTTGATTTTCTATATCCCATCAAGGTGTATATGCCAAGCTCTCTCATTCTACGTCTTATAAAAAATCTATTTGAGTAAAGCATATAGAATAATACAAATGAAATTATAAAAATTGAAATAGTTTTTGTCATAGTTTCTACTCTTCCATCTGATGAAATTTTATTCATTATAATATCATTCACAGAAAAAGATACAAAACTAAAAAATATCATGAGTATAAAAGCTACAGAAAACAAATATAATGAATAAAACGAAAAGTTTTTCTTGAGATTCTTTTTAGCAATGTTATATATATTCATTTTTACTATCTCCTTTTAATGTATACTAATATATTTCTTCTAGTTTACTGGTCTTGCTAACTATAGCTTCAAAGAAATCTTTATGATTTTTTTCATTTTTTTGAAGTTCATCTATAATTTGACCATCCCTAAAAATCAAAATTCTACTACAAAAACTAGCTACATAAGCATCATGTGTTACCATCAATATAGTAGTTTTTAATTCTCGATTTACATCACTTAGTGTTTTTAGTAACTCATTTGCTGATACTGAGTCAAGTGCTCCAGTTGGCTCATCTGCAAGTATTATAGATGGTTTTTTTATAATAGCTCTTGCTGCAGCAACCCTTTGACATTGACCACCAGATAACTCATTTGGATACTTATACAAAGTTGAATCTATTCCAAAACGTTTTGTCAATAACTTGATAGAATCTTCGATTTCACTTGCTTGCATATGTTTTAAAGTAAGTGGTACAGCTATATTTTCAAAAACATTCAAACTATCAATCAAAAAGTATTCTTGAAATATAAATCCAATATTATCCTTTATAAAATCCGCAGTAGAGTTATTATTTAATTCTTTTAAATTTACACCATTAATTACTATCTCACCACTATTTACACTATCTATTGTAGATAATACATTTAGTAAAGTTGTTTTTCCAGAACCTGATGCTCCCATAATTCCAACAAATTCACCAGAATTTACCTCGAATGAAACATGATTCAAACTTGGTTTTTTATTTTTACTGTAAGTCTTTGTTACATCTTTTACAGATAATAGAACATCCATATTTATACCTCCTTTAATATTATTTCATCTATGTTTAAAGTATAAATTTTTACACACAAAAAAACATGAGTAAAATACGCAAAAATAATCGCATTTATTACTCATGTTTTGTAAAATAATTATTTACATTTTAAATAGTCATTTATGTTTTTTACATTTGTTTTCTATTTTCTCTAATTTCTCTTTGAATCTGTTTAAGAGCTTTTTTTGAACCTCTCTGAATGTCTTTTTCTAATTTTCTATCTTTAAAACTAGTAAACAATGAATTTAAATCATATCCTTCTGGATATAACTCTTCTGCTTTTATACTAAGTTCTAATCTTTTTATATTTACTAAAACAAAATTGTCTTTAAATAATATTTCTACATTATTAAATTTGTCTCTAGGTTTATACACAACTCCAAAGTCATTTTCATCCAATAATTTTACTTTATCACCTGTATTATACTCTGTATAATTGGAAATAAATTCAACATTATCTTTATTTTCAGTATGGGATTTTAATTTACTTCTCTTAACTAAATCTAAATTGTAGTTTCTATCAGTTATATATTCTTTAGCTCTACTTAATACCTTATTTTTTATTCCCATCTTTTTAGAAATAAAAAGAGCATTACTATCTTCAGATTTTCCTATTGTTAATTTATATAATGGTTCTAAAGTTTCTTTATCAAACATCATACCTGCATTTTCAAATTCTGGATGCAAATTAGCAAACTTTTTTATTTCGCCATAATGAGTTGATGCTATTGTTATACATCCCATACTATAAAACTCTTCTAGCAATGATATTGCTAGTCCTGCTCCTTCATTGGGTTCAGTTCCACTACCTATCTCATCAAATAGAACAAGTGTAGAATTATTTGATGAGTCCATAATTTCTGCAATATTTTTTATGTGTGATGAAAAAGTACTTAGAGCATTTTCAATACTTTGATTATCTCCTATATCTACAAACACTTTTTCAAATACACTTAGTTCGCTGTCTTCTTTAGCAGAAATATCAAAACCACATTGAACCATCAAAGTTAATAGACCAACAGTCTTAAGAGTTACAGTTTTTCCACCTGCATTAGGTCCTGTTATTACAAGACTTCTATAACTTTTACCTATTTCAAAATCTAAAGGTACCACATCTCCTGTTAAAAGTGGGTGCTTACCTTTGATTATTTTTATATATCCATTGTTGTTTATTCTTGGAGTAATACCATTTATTTTTTGACTATATTTAGCTTTTGCAAATACCATATCATATTCAGAAAGTATTTCTATATTTAACTTTATCTGAGTTATTTTATCAAATATAAGCTCTGTTAAATAAGATAATATCTTATATTCTTCAATAGTCTCGTCAGCTTTTAACATAGTCAATTCTGTACTTAAATTTGACACACTTATTGGTTCAACGAATACAGTATTTCCTTTTGATGAAGTATCTAATATAGTACCATCAACTTCATTTTTATAAGAAGATTTAATTGGTATTACATATCTATCATTTCTTTTACTTATTATAAACTCTTGTATATACTTTTTGTTTATACTTGATGTTATAAACTTATTTAATCTATCTTTTATTTTTCCTTCTGTAACTTCTATATTTCTTCTTACCTTTTTTAATTCTTTACTGGCATTAGAATCAACTTTATTTGATTTTATGCAGTAGTTTATCTCTTCCTCTATGTTTTTGCATTCTGTTATATTTAAAGCATAAGAACTTAATGTAGGCGAATAAAATTCTTTGTCTAACATAAAAGCTTTCATCTTCCTACAACCTCTTAAAAAATCCTCTATATTTACAAGTTCAATAGGTTCTATTATCATTCCTTTTTCAATTTTATCTATTGTAGAACCTGCATTAAACAACCCTTCAAGTGGTATATGATTACTATTTTCAATTATTTTTCTAGCTTCTTTATTTTCTTTTAATTTCCTTCTTACTACTTCAATATTACCACTAGGAGTTAATTTGTCTATTAAATTTCTTCCAAGTGAACTTACACAATGTATTTTTATTAATTCTTTAACCTCATTTAGTTGTAGTCTTTCAATTGTATTACTATTCATTATTTTACTTTCTCCTTTATTTATAAGTCATGAATTTTAAATAACTATTTCACTTATTTTTATAATAATTATTTGTAATCGACTTAATAAATAAGGAATTATTGTTCATTAAACTCCTTATTTATTAAGAAGTCTAACCCCGGACTCACTAATGTTAGTATTCTTTTTCATAAAACACTGCTCCTTTTCTATTTTTACTTAACTATTTTAGTCACTTTAACATTATTTCATAAATTATATCCTAGTGTCAATATAAATAAATTTATTTATCTTTTAACATAATAAAACACCTATAATACTCACTATTAAAATAAAAATAATGTTTATTCTTTCATTTATACCCAACATTTCTTACAGAATGTAATTTTATAAAAATTACATATTATGAAGTTAAGCTTTTTAAATTATTAACCCTAACAAAAAACAAAAAAATAACTGATAGTATCAAAGCATTCTTAATATGCTTTAATAAAATCAGTTATTTATAATTTAATATAATTTTTAAAATTACCCTTTATAAGTAATTAGTGGTTTCATAGTTGCCACTACTTGAATAAGCTTATATTCTATCAAACTTTCAATAATTTGTTCTATATTTTTATATGCTTCTGGAGCCTCTTGAAATAACAAGTTTATATCATTACATAGAATATGACTTTTAAATTTTGTTTGTTTTATAGTATCTTTATTATACTTGTTTTTAAGACGAGATTTACAAATTGAACGAGACCATTTTCTACCAGCTCCATGTGATAGAGAATATAAAGACAGTTCTGTATTTTCAGTAGGCATAACTATATATGATAGACTTCCTCTTGAACCAGGTATAATTACAGCTCCTCTTTCACTTGAAACAGCACCTTTTCTATGTATGAATTTATCTTCCCTTTTTTCTATAAAATTATGATTTATAGACAATATTTTTTCAATATCTCTAGATATACCTATTGATTGCATGATTTTTTTACTAACAATTTCACGATTACGCTCTGACCAGATTAAAGCTTTATCATGATTTATCATATAATCTCTTTCTTTTTCACTTCCAACTTCAGTACCATTTTTATTATAAAATTTTTTAAGTATGGTTTCTCCGTAATTTCTTGACCCACAATGAACTAACATCATTATGTCATCAGGTGAAAATCTTAATAGTTCAAATTTTTCTTTATTGTGAATTTTATTTACACATTGAAATTCTATAAAATGATTTCCACTTCCAATAGTCCCCAAATTTGATATTGGGCATTCCTCTTCATATGGATTTATTATTTTTATATCAGATAAATCTTTAATTTCATAAAGACGTTTAATCCATCTATCTTTTTTAAATTTCTTTTTGGAAATTCCAGTTTTAAATAAAGTCATGCCACAACCTATATCATTTCCAATTATATGTGGATAGATAATATCTTTGGTTTCAACTGCTAGGCCCACAGGTATTTTACCTGCATGTAAATCAGGCAATCCTACTATTCTTAAAACTCCATTCAATTTTAAAATATCTTCAAGTTGTTTCTTTGCTATATCTTCAATCCAACACTTGTTACTTGCTATTATTTTTATTTCACTCATACTTTGCTCCTTTTTAATATACTCCTGCCTTTAAAAAGTAGCAAAAAGCTGTGACTTTTAGCCACAGCTTTTTTATTTTAAACTACAAAAGCAGGTGGCTATTTGTTAAAATACTCTTAAACGTTTAACACCTCATTATTTTTTGCTAACATAATAACCACTTCCTCTCATAATTAAAACAATACTAAAATTTTAATCTATATGTATATTATTTATAGACATTTATTTTAAAATGTACAATATATAATTTTTATATTATAGAACCTATAATAATCATTGAAATCATAACTATAGCTAAGCCAGCAACAACAATTTTTTTATGTAATTTTCTTCTCACTTTACTTTTATCTTCTTTTCTAACCTGAACAATTTTTTTTGGTTCTTCTTCTAATTTATCTTCAACCTCTATATATGCTTTTTCATACATTACCTTACTAAGGTCAACAATAATATCATTAGCTCTAGTATATTTATTATTTCTACCAAGCAGTCTTTTTATAACATTTATAAGTTCTATGTTTCCATTAATTGCTCTTATACTATTCCAATCTAGCCCTTTATCAATCAATTGTAACATTTTTTCTTCTGAATTTGCTTCTCCAAAAGGTAATTTCTTAAATATAGACTCAAATAAAATAAGACCTGTTGCGAAAAAATCACTCTCTCTATCAGTATAGTTTATACATAGTTGATGTGGACATAAATATCTTCTATTTCCATAGCTTCTTGTATTAACCCCATTATTTGCTTTTGTAATTCCAAAATCACAAATTTTAATATTATATTCTGTATTCACCATTATACTACTTGACTTTAAACTGCCATGATATGAATAATTTCTATGTATCATTTCTAAAGCTTTTAAAACTTGTATCATTATATTTATAATTGCTTCTAGATGAAGATAATTACCTAGAATTAATTCATCTAGGCCAATACCATCAAAGTCTTCACTTACAATATAATATAATGTTGTTTCTTCTGTGCAATGAATCCCAACATCAATTATTTTTAGTATATAAGGAGAGTTTATTTCATCTAAAGCAGTACTTTCATCAATTAAATTTGATACAAAATCTTCACAAATATAGTTATTGTGTTTTATAACTTTTATTAACACATTTTTTCTGTAAAAAACATCCCTAGCTTTATAGATTTTGTTAATTTCTAAAACGTCATCAGAATTTACTACCTCATACCTATTGCCTATAAAATTCAACCCTGTCACCTCCTCATACATTTTATATAACTAAATCTATTTATAATTATACCAATATATAGGAATATTTTCTATATATTAATGATTCTAATATCAAAACGACAATTAGTAAGTCTACTCTTATACAAAAAACAAGAGAGTTATCAACTCTCTTGTTTTTTGTATCAATTCAATATTAAGCTAAAAAATAATCTATTTTTTCAATTCTTTATAAGAACTATTTGATATATGTTCTCTTTTTATGACTTTTCCATTTGAGTCTTTATACACCCTATATGTAGAATATTTATCTTTTCCAGTGTTTTTTACTTCTATAGATATATTTGGTTTATCACCAGAATTGCCATATACTATAGATGATACACTTCCTCCACCTGCATAATTTTTAATATATACAGGATGGTTATATGGATTTTTAAATTTTAAATTTAATCCTCCATCACTTACCGTAGCATCTCTACCTCTTGGTACATAAGTAGATGCAGATGAGTGGTTTGTAACTTGTGTTATTTCCATACCTGAAAGAAGAGCTGCATTATAAACTGTTGAAGATGTTTGACAAACACCTCCACCTGCTGATTGCTCTAATTTTCCATAAACTATAACTGGTGCATCTTTGTAACCATTAGCTTTATTGCTAGGCCCTGTAAGCTTATTATATGAAAATTCTTCACCTGGCATTAGTAAAACATCACTAGTTTTTCTTGCTGACAATGCCACATTATATGCTCTACCTGATACAGATTGAGAATATGTTGTTGAATATTGACCTATAACAGAATTCACAGATTTTACTTGTTCTGTCGTTATATCTGGTTTTTGAAGGTTTACTTTTAGTTCTAAAGGCTTATGCTCTTTATTTTTTATCATGTTGTATATAGATTCTTTATTTGATGCCAAGTCAAATTCTCTACCTATAACAGACTCTGTGTAATTTAATCCACCACTTCCAACACTAACTGAAGCATTTTTCATTTTAACGTTGATGCTATCTGCTACTGAAGATACTTGAGCACTAAGTTTTGCCTCATCATATCCAGATTCTATTTTCAGGGATAGCTTATTTATTCTTATATCAATATACTTCTTTAAGTTTTGAAAGTAAGAACCTTTTTTTGTACTCTCATAAGCATTTTTTACAACTTCTTCTGTGTTATATTTTAAATCAATATCATTTGGAGATATTTTATAATCTTTTCCATCATAAGTAAGATTCAGGTCTTCTGGAGTATACTTATCTGTTACAGCTTTTAATGCTTCTTCTTTGCTCATATCGGATACATTTATATCTTCTATATATACATTTTTAGCTATTTTCCCATTATATAGAAATTTGTTGTTAAAAAAATAAGTAGACACACCAATCGCTACAGCTAAAACTGCTAACACTATTATAAAATTTCGTTTTTTTTCTTTTCCTAATTTTGAAACCCTTGTTGTACTTCTGCTCATAAATTCACCTCATTTTAACACTAACTTAATTTATCTTAATTTTGCTTATTAAAGTTTCCCTTTCAAAACTACTTTAGATTATATTTGAATAGCTTTTTTTAAACAAGGCATTTAAGCAAATGTAACTTTATTGTAAATTTATGTCTTATAATTAGATTTCTTTTTGACACTTTTTAATTATATTTTTTTAATTATACCTTAATAAAAAATTTACTCTTTATTTACGAATATTGATTAAGTTACATTAAAAATCAAATATATCCTATTACTGGATAATGGTCTGATAAATAAATCTTCTCTACTATATATCCTTTTAGTTCAGTTTTTCTATCAACAAAAATATAATCTATCCTAGAATTTGACTTTTCAAAGGTTGCAAACTGAGATTTATTTAGACAAACAGCCATATCACTAAACATATCTAAAGAGATATTTTTTTCATTGAAATCACCACATAAAACAACAGCTCCTACTAATCTATTTCTATAGTCTATTATTTCATCCAGTTGCTTTGCTCTCTCTTCTCTATCTAAACCTAAGTGAACATTTATAATATTTATAATTCTTCCATAATCATCTACAGTTATACAAAGTGCTCCTCGCTGTTCTTTTTTACTAGTTAAAAAAAAATGATTATTGTTTAATATTTTTAATTTTGTAAATGTACAAATTCCATATAACATATTTACCTTTTTTACATTTGTGGCAAATACACCATCCATATTTAAAACAGCCTTTAAAGCTAAAAATTGAGGGTATAGTACTTCCTGCAAACAAACTACATCACAATTTAAGTTCTTTAAATATATTCCCATTTTAGATAATGTCAATTTATTATTTGAATCCATACCTTTATGAATATTGTAGGTTACTATTTTCATTAATATCACCTCTTATGCAGTATTATGCCCTTGAGATTTAAACTCATTTATTTTTTAGTTTATAAAACACTGTACTGCTTTCTAAAACTCAAGTAATCACAGATTTTATCACAAAAAAACCTAACTTAAGTATTTATATTCTACATAAGTTAGGTTTTACAAAATTTTATAGTATTTATTTTATGCATTTTTAATGATGATTCTCCTTTTTTATTTTTTTCAATTTGCCTTCACTTACAACAAATAAAAATCCCATCTTTTTATATATTTCATCTAATTCAATTAAAGTCACTTCACCATTTTTTAAATTTGTTAATGTTATATCCTGTATTTTTCTTGATGGAATTATCATAAGTTATCAACACTCCTTTAAATTCTTTTTATCTTTATATTTAAATATATTTATGCATTGTGATATATATTCATAAATTATTAAAATAATTTCAAAAAACATTCGTTCTGCAAACATTCGTTCTATATATTTATTATACATCATACAAACGTTCGATTCAATATAAAAATTAAATATATATCGTTATTGGTAATTTTTACAATATTATTCACTAAATATGTCAAAACAACTTTTTAAAACGACTTATTTTGCCAAATAAAAAAAATTATTTCGATAAAAGCTTATGCTTAAATTGAAATAACTTTTTTGATATGAATTATTTAGCTTTATACTATAGTTTCATTAAGCTAACATATGTAATATTTGAGTAACTATAAGAGCACAATAAGTTCCTATAACATTTCCTAAAAGCCCCATAAGTACACCTACTGGAATTAATACTGGATTATGAACCCCAGCAATCATTGGTGCTGTAGTTACACCACCTATATTAGCTATACTTCCTACCTCACAAGTAAATAAGTCTAATTTAAATAGTTTTGCAAGTCCTATAAATGAAATGGCATGTACAAGAACTACTACTAATCCAAACATTATGTAAACAGGAGCCTCTGATAGTCCAAAGAAATTTGCTTTACTTCCTGTTGCTGCAAGAAGCAAGTACATAAACACATTTCCTACTAATGTACTTCCTTTAAGTTTTGATATCTTAGTCATACCTAACAGTATTGATACTGTAGAGGCAACAAGCACTACCCACATAGTCTCATTAAGTATGCCTGAAGTTGGAAGTATCTTAGATACAATCTGTGCAAATGCTGCAACTCCAAATCCAACAGATAATAAAGTCATAAGTTCCACAAACGTAGGTGCTGTATTATCTTTATTTTCTTTCTCAAGCTTTGCTGTAACCTCATCTATAAAACTTGTATCACATTTTGTCCATTTGTTAAATTTAGGTCCAAATTTTACAGACATTAGACAAACAGACATCCATACTGTATATCCTATAGAACCCATAAGTATTGCATAACTAAGCCCTTCTTCTGCAACACCTAAAGCATTAGCTGCTGCAATCATATTTGATGAACCACCTATCCATGACCCAGATGCTGCACCAAGAACTTTCCATGAATCTGCACCCATTGAACCTTTAAAAATTATAAAGGCTATAACAAATCCAAGCATAAATGTCAATGTAGCACAGAAAAATGATAATAACATTTTAGGGCCCATTTTTAATATTTTTCTTAAATCACATTGAATTAATAAGAATACTAACATTAATGGTAGAAAATTTACGGTTATTATATTCTGATAGATACCAACTTCTTCATTTTGTGCAAATAAACCAAATGATGCAAGTATAGCAGCTCCTAAATAGATTAAAAGCATTGGATTAATAACATCGAATATCTTCCATTTTAATTTATCAACCATGTAAAAAATGCCACCTACAAATACAACTAAAAAACTACAAAATACGAATCCGTTTTCAATCACATTATACACACCCTCTCTTTTTCTAAGTAATCCAGATTTTTTATAATTCCTAATAAATTTTTTCCCAATAATGAAAATAATTAAAATAAACTTTTTTATTTATATTTAGCTAATTAAATACATATATAACCAACTATTTACACATATTAATAAAGGTTTACAGATTAATTACTTTAAAAACGAATAGTCTGAATTTAAAATCTTTTTCAAAAATTATTTTATTACTAAAATCTTTATTTGTAAAGAGAATTAAACTAAATATTTTATTTATTTGTTTTTATTTGTTTATTTGTTTTTTATTTATTTTTATTATTTATACAATAAAACTATTTTCAACTTAAACCCATATAATATAAATTAATTTTACCTTATATATTATTTTTTTTAATAGATTTAGAAATTTTTCTTTCAAATACAGTTTTCAGAACATTCGTATTTATGTTATAATTTGTATGAATATACATTTTTTAGGAGGAAATAATATGAATTTAAATTTAACTAATACTATAAATTTGATGAAGAAGTATCTTGATATACCAAGTCCAGCTGGATATACTGAAAATGCAGTTTTAGAAAGCAAAAAGGATTTTGAAACTTTAGGTCTTAATACTACTCTTACAAAAAAAGGTGCTCTTATAGCTACTCTTCCTGGTGAAGATGATTCAAATCAAATAACAATATCTGCACACATGGATACACTTGGTGCTATGGTAAAAGAAATATCACCAGATGGTACTCTTAAATACCATAAAGTCGGTGGTGGTTGTTGGGCCGCTATAGAAGGTGAAAATTGCACTGTTATAACTAGAAAAGGTAAAAAAGTTAGAGGAAGTGTTGTGTTTAAATACGCTTCTACTCATATATATGGACAGACAAAAGCTGCATCTGAAAGAAATGAAGAAACAATGATTATTAGACTTGATGAAAAAGTATTTAATAAACAGGATATTTTGGATTTGGGAATAAATGTTGGAGATTTTGTATGTCTAGACCATCGTTTTGAAACTACAGAATCTGGTTTTATAAAATCTAGATATATAGATAACAAAGCAGCTGTAGCAATGGTTCTTGAAATAGCTAGATACTTTAAGGAAAACAACTTAATACCTAAGCATACTACTAACTTTTATATAAGTAATTATGAGGAAATTGGACATGGTGTCTCTAAAGCTTTACCTGAAAAAACTAGAGAATTTGTAGCAATAGATATAGCACCTACTGGACCAAGTCAAACATCTAGTGAACATGGTGTAACTATAGTTGCAAAAGATAACTTATCTCTATATGATTTTAGTTTAAGAAATAAACTTGTAGATGTTGCAGAAGATAATAATTTAGATTATGCTGTCGATGTATTTACTTTTTATGGTTCAGATGCTTCAGAGGCTATTCGTTGGGGAGAAGATGTTCAAATAGCTTGTGTTGGCCCTGGAACAAATAATAGCCACCACTACGAAAGAACTCATATAGAAGCAATTGAAAATACTCTAAAACTTCTTATAAACTACATGCTAAAAAAATAATTAACTATATATTTTATTAAAGTCATTTCTTTGTAAATAACCAATTTTTATTTTTATACAAAAATTGGTTTTTCTATAGACTTAATCTCGATTTACTACTATTATATAAGTAACTTCAATTTTCTTTAGTTAATTTTTATATGATTCACACAAATTGTATAAAAATTTTCTTTAGCTAATTGTTGTTAAAATAAATTTTACAAGCTAACCCTACCAGAAAAGAGTTATCTAATCTGTAAGGAAATAGTTTAATATAGCACATTATAATTGTGTAATTAATAACTTTTCTTTTGTAGAAACTTTTCTTTAAAAAGAAAAGTTTTTTGATTTTGGATTTGTTTAAGAACATATTTTCTGAGTTAGGAGGATATTTATGAAAAAGGTTGCGGTTATAAGTGCTATTTTGGAAGAACCAAAAGAATGTCAGCTTAAATTTAATGAAGTTGTATCAACTTTTAAAGGTATTATTAAAGGTAGAATGGGAATTCCTTGTGAAGAAGAAGGTGTCTCAATTGTATGTATAGCAGTTGTTGGCGAAATGGATATTATCAATAGTTTGACTGGTAAATTGGGAAATATACCTCATGTATCTGTAAAAACTAGTATATCAAAAAAAGAAATTTAAGGTGGTGAGTACAAATGAGTCTAAATTCTACTCCACAATCAATAAGAGTACATATAGGTCTCTTTGGTAAAAGAAATGCAGGTAAATCTAGCGTAATAAACGCTATAACAAATCAAAGTGCTGCAATAGTATCAGATATTGCTGGAACTACTACAGACCCAGTATTTAGACCAATGGAAATCCTTCCTATAGGACCTTGTGTTCTTATAGATACTGCTGGTCTTGACGATGTTGGTGAACTTGGTGAGCTTAGAATAAGCAAATCATTAGATATTTTAGAAAAGACAGACATAGCTTTACTAGTAGTGGATTGCCAAATTGGTGTGTCAAAAGAAGATTTATCACTAATTGAAAAGTTTAATGATAAAAATATACCTCATATTTTAGTACTTAACAAGATTGATACAATTAAAAATCAATCTGAAATTTTAAACTTAACTAAAAATAAAGTTAAATGTCCAGTTGTTTCTGTCTCATCAACAGATAAAATTGGAATTGAAGATTTAAAAAATGAAATAATAAAGGTTTTGCCTAAAGACAGTAATGAGTTTAAATTGGTATCAGATTTAATCGAGCCAAATGATTTAGTTGTCTTAGTTGTTCCAATAGATAAGGCAGCTCCAAAAGGTAGGCTTATACTTCCTCAACAGCAAGTTATAAGAGATATTTTGGATATTGGAGCAATTTCTATAGTTACAAAAGAAGATAGCTTAAAAGAAACTCTATCTAATTTAGGTAAAAAACCTAAGCTTGTTATTACTGACTCTCAAGTATTTCCACAAGTGGATAAAGATACTCCAAAAGATATTCCTCTTACATCTTTTTCTATATTGTTCGCTAGACAAAAAGGAGACCTTAAAGAATTAATTGATGGTGCCTATGCTTTAGAAAATTTAAAAGATGGTGACAAGGTCTTGATGGCTGAAGGTTGCACTCATCACAGACAAACTGATGATATTGGAACAGTTAAAATCCCTAATATGATTAGAAAGAAAACTGGTAAAAATATTACTTTTGAATTTAGTTCTGGAGTATCTTTCACTGAAGATATAACTAAATATGCACTTGTAGTTCACTGTGGAGCTTGTATGATGAATAGAGCTGGAATGTTATCTAGAATAGAAAAGGCAAAATCTTTCAATGTACCTATCGTAAACTATGGTATTTTAATAGCATATACAAAAGGTATTTTGGAAAGATCCCTTGAACTTTTCAATTACTAAAAATTTAAATATATTTAATAAATACATACTAAGATATGACTAAAAATAAGATTAAATACTTTATAGATAAACTTTACAGCATTAATTCACTAAGCTTTGATGAACTACTATACTTAATAGAGAATATCGACAATGAAGAATATAACTTTGAACAAAATTTGAGAAACTATCTTTACAAGCAAGCTAGCGATATGAGAAATAAACACTATGGAAATAGAGTCTACTTAAGAGGGCTTATAGAACTTACAAACTACTGCAAAAACAATTGTTACTACTGTGGTATACAATCTTCTAACAAAAATATTACAAGATATCGACTTTCAACGGATGAAATACTTGAATGTTGTGATATAGGTTATAAGATAGGATACAGAACTTTTGTTTTACAAGGTGGTGAAGACACATATTTTACTGATGATAAGATATGTGAGATTGTTTCAAGTATCAAAAATAAATATGAGGATT
This sequence comes from Clostridioides sp. ES-S-0123-01, assembly GCF_020658415.1. NCBI lineage: Bacteria > Bacillati > Bacillota > Clostridia > Peptostreptococcales > Peptostreptococcaceae > Clostridioides > Clostridioides sp. ES-S-0123-01. The sequence goes on along the minus strand of NZ_JACVWD010000001.1, from coordinate 109,678 downwards.
GTGCTATAACATTATCATTAGGAGAAAAAAGCTATGACTCCTATAAAAAATACTTTTTAAGTGGTGCAGATAGATATCTTTTAAGACATGAAACTGCTACAGACAGCCATTACAAAAAATTACATCCGCCAAACATTGAACTTAGAACTAGAAAAGAATGCCTTAAAAACCTCAAGGAAATTGGTTATCAAGTAGGTGCTGGATTTATGGTTGAGTCACCATTCCAAAGCAATGAGGACCTTGTTCGTGACTTATTATACCTAAAAGAGTTAAATCCTCATATGGTTGGTATAGGACCTTTTATCCCACATCATGATACAATCTTTAAAGATTATAAACATGGTGATTTAGAAAAAACACTACTTATGCTTTCAATTACAAGACTTCTACTTCCAAAAATCTTATTACCTGCTACAACAGCTCTTGCATCTATAAACCCTAGTGGTAGAAATGCAGGTCTTTTAGCTGGTTGTAATGTAATTATGCCAAACCTTTCTCCTCAAGAATTTAGAAAACAATATTCTCTTTATGATAACAAAGCCTTTACTGGTCAAGAAGCTTGTGAATATCACCAGAGTTTAGAGGAAAATATCAAGTCACTAGGACTTAAAGTTGACTACTCTCGTGGTGATAATATTGAATGGAGGCGTTTGTAAATGTTCATAAAACATGAACTTATTAATTCTTTGTTAGAGGATGCAAAAAATTCAACTTCTGATGATATTGAGAAAGTACTTGATAAGGCTGATAGAAGAGAAAAACTTAGTTATAAAGATATAGCTACACTTCTTGAAGTAGAAGATAAAAAACAACTTGATAGATTATTTAGTATAGCTGGGCAAATAAAAAATGAAATATATGGTAATAGAGTGGTTTTATTTGCCCCTCTTTATGTATCAAACTACTGTGTAAATGAATGTGTTTACTGTGGTTTCAATACATGTAATAAATTTAAAAGAAAAAAACTTACTATGGACGAAATAAGAGAAGAAGTTAAAATACTTGAAAAAATGGGTCATAAAAGACTTGCTTTAGAAGCTGGTGAAGACCCTAAAAATTGTGATATAAATTATATATTAGACTGCTTAGATGCAATTTATTCAACATATAATGAAAATGGAAACATAAGAAGGGTAAACGTTAACATAGCAGCTACTAGTGTAGAAGAATATAAACTACTAAAAGAAAAAGGAATAGGAACTTATATACTATTCCAAGAAACTTACCATAAACCAACATTTATAAAGATGCATGGTCAGTCTATAAAAAATGATTACTACTACCATTTAACAGCTTTTGATAGAGCCATGGAAGCTGGAGTTGATGATGTTGGTGCAGGAGTTTTATTTGGTCTAGCTGACCCTAAATTTGAAGTTTTAGGACTTATGATGCATAATGAACACCTAGAAGAAAAATTTGGTGTAGGATTCCATACTATATCTTTCCCTAGATTAAAAAAAGCTGAGGGTATGAGTTTAGAAAATTTCCCTCATTTAGTTTCTGATGATATGTTCAAAAAAATTGTAGCTATAACTAGATTGGCAGTTCCTTTTACTGGAATTATAATGTCTACTAGGGAAACTGCTGAAATGAGAAATGAATTACTAAAATATGGTGTATCACAAGTTAGTGCAGGTTCTCTAACAGGTGTTGGTGGATATAAAGCATATGAAGATGGTGACAATACAGAACAATTTGAGGTTGGAGACCACAGAAGCCCTGTAGAAGTCCTTAAGGAATTAATCACTGATGGATATATCCCTAGTTACTGTACAGCCTGTTATCGAAAAGGTAGAACTGGAGATAGATTTATGAGTTTGGCTAAGAGTCGTCAAATTCACAATGTCTGCACACCAAATGCACTTACTACATTGAATGAATTTTTAATTGATTATGGTGACGAAGAACTTAAAGCTATGGGTAAAAAACTTATTACTGAAGAAATATCTAAGATAGAAAGAGAAGACATAAGAAACATCGTATCTAACAATATGACTGCCTTAGAACGTGGGGAAAGAGATTTATACTTATAAAATTTTATTCGTTGTATATTATTATTGTATATTCTATAGGTTAGTAGTAATATTATCTAAAGGGAAAGTTTAAGGGAGGGAGATTAACATTGAAAGATAACAACAATACCAATAAAACTATTCAATTTGGAGAAAAAAAAGCTAGCCTAGAAAACAATATTCAAAAAAATAAAAATGTCAAACTTGATGATACACACAAAGTCATTCCTTACCCTAAAAATAGAAAAAAGGATGATAAAAAGAAGAATAACAAAAAAAAGAATACAAATATAAATAAACATAAGGTCAATAAAGATAATTATGGACATTCTTTTTTTAATAACAAATACAAATATAAAAGAAAACCATATGTTATTGCTTTATACACAGTAATTTTTATTCTTTTAGCAATTTTGATTATAACAAAACTGACAGATAGTTCGAGTAAGAGTAACTACTCTCGCAATACTGTTTCTAATACTCACAAAAGTAATACCCAAAACATAACCTTTAATGAATCGACTAATCTTCTTACTTGTGGGTAACTTAAAAGAGTTATCTCATTTCAGAAATTATTTTCTAAAATTGAGATAACTCTTTTTTATTTAATATCTATTTTACCAACCTTGAGTTACTTCATAAACTTCGTCACCAATTCTACCATTTAAATAATCATCTATTGCAGAATCTATAATACTCATTGCTTTATCTACTTCTTCCTTAGTTATTACTAAAGGTGGTTGTACTCTTAAAGTGGATTGTCCTAAGAATATCATTATCAAACCAGTTTGTATACATCTGTAGCATATCTTAGCTGTAGCATCTGGATGTTTTTCAGTAGAACCTTTTCCTTTAACTATATCAACTCCTATAGATAAACCTAAGCCTCTTATTTCTCCAATTATATCGTATTTTTCTTTTAGTTTTTCAAATCCTGCTTTAATATAATCTCCCATTTCTATACTCTTTTGAAGTAAATTTTCTCTTTCAATTATTTCTATAGATTTTAAAGCAGCTACACATACTGTTGTATTTCCAGCTAAAGTAAATAGATGTGCTGGTGCATCAAGACTTTGCATTATTTCTGTTCTTCCAACAACTGCTCCTAAAGGTAATCCTCCACCAACAGATTTTCCAAGAACTATAAGGTCTGCTTCAACACCAAAATTTTCTATACCAAACCATTTACCTGTTCTTCCCATACCTTGCTGTATTTCATCACTTATAAGTAGTATTCCATTTTCTTTACATATTTTACTTAATCCTTTAATCCATTCTACTGGAGGCACTATTATTCCTGCATCTCCTGCAATTGGTTCTATAAATATTGCAGCTACTTCTTCTACTGGTAAGTAGTGTGCAAAAGCATATTCCATTTCATCTAAACATTCTTTGGCAGTTCTATTTTTATCTGGATAATGGAAGTGATAAACTTCTGGTAATAATGGACCCATTTTTCTTCTCATATTTGTACTTAATGCAGATATAGATATAGCTCCATAAGTACTTCCATGATATGATTCACACATAGATATTATTTTTGTTCTTCCAGTATATCCTCTTGCTAATTTTATAGCAGCATCTATACAAGCAGAGCCTGTTGCGCTGTATAATACTTTCTTATCATTATCTCCAGGGGCTATTTCCACAAGCTTTTCAGCTAACTTTACAGGAGGATCACTATGAAAATATGCAAGTGTATATTGTGTGATATCATCCATTTGTTCTTTAACTGCTTGTGAGATTTCCTTATTTCCATGACCTACATTTGCAGAGCCTGCACTTGCTAAAAAGTCTACATACTCATTACCTTCATAATCATATAACATCGCACCTTCACCTGATTTAAATGCTACTGGATAATAAGGTATTTTTTGAGTCTTAGCAACATATTTTTTTTCTTCTGTACTTATCATTTGACTAGTTATCTCGCTCATTGGCAAATCATTCCCCTCTTTAAGTAAATTTATATTTTTAGAATTATTGCAATTTATAAAGATATTTTTATATAAAATTCTTTATATACTAATGTTAGTATTTTTGACACAAATTGTCAATATATGTTTTTATAATTTTCAAAATATTTGTTATTCAGAGATAATATATTTTATTTTCAGCAAATCAACTCTATTTCTCCAAAAAATAAAGAACTCTATTCTATTATAATAGAGTTCTTTGCAAATTATCTTATAAATACTATTTTTCTATTTATTTCTAATTAAATCATATTATCATCTTTTATTATCATTAATGATTTCTTTAAAATATTGTAATTGTTCTTGTTGTTTTTTATGTTTTATATCTGGGAAAGCCTTGATAATTCTTTTTTGTAAGATAATATTAGATTCTATACGGTCTAATTTACTGTTTATTTTGTTTAATTTTTCTCTGGCTTCTAACTCTTCACTATTTATTGTTTTAAATAAAGCTTGTATCTCTCTTCTATCAAACTTATCCAATTTCATGTTTATACCATTTAGGTCTGTAATTATTTCATCTAATAAATTGAGCTTCATGTCTAATTTTTTAAGTGATATGATAGTAACAATTAAATCCACAATTGTCCATAAAGTCGTAATTACCACTATTGAAATTAATATATTATACGGAATAGTACTCACAATATATTCTATATAGGGATGTATAAATTTTATTATTACAACAGACATTATTCCAAAATATATTGCATTTTTTAAACAGACTCTTCCCTTTACATTAAATTTTTGGTCAGAATAATCCCACCATTTAGCATGGAATAATGTTTCTAAAATAAATCCTGTAAAATATTCTAGTATTGTAGTCAAAATCATTCCTATCAAAAATAAAATAATTATATTGTCAAACCTGCCTAATATTGATATCACAAGTACTGCTCCAAAACCATAAACAGGACATATTGGGCCATTTAAAAAACCTCTATTGATTATCCTTTTGCTTGCTATAGAACATCCTGCACTTTCTACTACCCATCCTAGAAATGAATATATAAAAAAATACAAAATATATTTTATTATCTCCATAATTTATCTCTACTCCTTCAATAGTTGATATATTTTTGTGCATAATGTAAAAATAATTGTAGAAATAGTTTTTTCGTTTTTTACTTTTGTTATTCTTTTTTGTTGGATATTCTATTCATCTAATCCGATTAATAATCTAGCAGCTGTAATTCCATGTTCATCTTTTGGTCGATTATACTTATCAATCCAAATCTCAAATGTATCAGATTTCTTTAACAGAGGCAAATTTTTAGCATCAAATTCTTCATATCTAATTATATCTTTATTCTCTCCTTCAGTGATTACAAAGGATATTAGTTTTGTATTTTTACTTAGATAAACTTTTATATTACCACTCTTATCCATTAAATTATCTGGACTCTTTATATTATTATTACAAGCTGCCTTAATAGTTAATACACCATTTTTAAAGCTTTCAAATGAGCCAATTATATCTCCCTCATTTTTATCTATATCTTTAATTATTTCCTTATTTTCTTCAACTAATATTCTTGAAACTTGTTTATCTGGCTTGAGTTTAAAAGTTAACAAGCTTTGGTAATTTGTAACAATGACACCTAATCCTATTACTCCCAAAACTATGCTTGTACTTATTATGGCTTGGAATTTCTTAATGTTATTAGGAAATAATTTGGTCACCTTTGTATAAATAATAATACCAAGTATCCCACCTAATGAATTTAGAAGCACATCATCTATGTCACTGCTTCCAATAGCTAAAATATATTGTATTAATTCAAATCCTAAACTAATAAGAGAAATTATTATAATTATAGTTTTTTTATCTAATTTTTTTAATACTACAGGAAGAAAAATTCCCATTGGAATAAATATACCAATATTACCTATGATATTTGCAATAGCTCTTATAAGACTAATGTTACTATCTGTCATAAATTCCCATACTGTATAGAATGGAATTAAGTTGACAGACCTAAATCCACCCTTGAAAATGGCATAAATTGGTACATCTTTAAATAAAATTATCCTTATAGTTATTAGAACATATACAAAAAATATTATGTATATAATTGATAATAATAATTTTTCTGAAGTTCTACACATGTCTTTTTTCAATAATAACACCTTCTCTCTTCTAATATTTTAATAATGCCAACAAGTGTTTAAGATGCCTTTAAAATTTTCTTAAATTTTCCTTAAGTGTTAAATTAAAACATATTAAAAAGGTCTATACTTTAAAATATAGACCTTCATAAATTTCATTATAGATACATTTTATTAAATGACAAACAATTTAAGTGTAGAACAAACAATAACCAAAGTTAAAAGTAATCTAGCATATAAAAAATTTTTTTCTTTAAGCATAACTCCTGCAACTCCAAGTATAAAAAAGAGAGATGCAATAAATTTACCAAGAATATTATTACTTGGATAAGAACTAAAATACATGAAACAAAGTACAAATGTATATACACCTATTGCATTAAATACAATTGTGTTAGATGCTATCTTGCCTTTATTAAAAAAGAAACAGAATATTGATACTAAATCTAAAAACAAAAATACATAAAACATGACTTTTAAAACGCCCATACTTATACCCCCTAAAAAATTTAATTATAATATCTGCTTTATTTCATACAATTCTCAATATACCCAATATAAACTTATAATCTTAATATAATAATAGTATAAGTTTATATTATTGGTTTATTACATCTTATATTTACATTACTGGTTTATTACTTCATATTCATACATATTATAATCACATTCATACATATTTAAAGACTCATATGTTGCTTTTGCATTTATGTTTTCTTTTTCTACATATAATCTCATGCCAACAATATTTTCATCTCTATCACACATATTTTTTATATGATTAAATAAATAATTAAAGATGTTCTTTCTTCTATACTCTTTCTCTACATATACACTCTGAATCCAAAGAAAGTTTCCATTTCTCCAATCACTCCACTCATATGTATACATAATCTGTGCAACAACCTTATCAAATACTGTATATACATAGTATTTTCCTTTTCTTTCATCTAATAACAGCGCCCTTACACCTTTAGTTAAAACATCCATGTCAAGTTCTTTTCCTTCTGTTTCTTTAGCTAAATTATAATTAAATCTCGCTATTATATCCAAATCATCTAAACGGGCTTCTCTTATCTCTATCAGTTCTTCATTTTCATATAATTCTATATAGTCCTTTTGTTCCATACTTATTCCCCCATATCTATTTTACGTATTACATTAATCTCTTTGTAATAATACATTATAAAATTTTTTCTAGTTTCATAAATGCATAATCGAAGGTAGATTCTAAGTTACCATTATTTTTTCCCCCACCTTGAGCTAAAACCTGACTTCCTCCACCTTTACCATCTATAAGACTTATTGCATCCTTCAATAAACTTCCCATATTAACAGCCTTCAAATTTTTAGAACATGCAAAAATCAAGTTTATTTTTTCTTCAAATCTAACAGCTAATAATGCAATTTTATTTTCATCTTCTGTAATTTTATTTGCAATTTTATTTACATATTTTAAATCTTCTTCATCATAAATTTTTTTAACAACTGAAATATTTCCAATCTTATTTGCATTTTCAACCATTTCTTTAACTTGATACTTAGCTACTATTTCTTCAAGTTTTCTTTTTTTACTTAGAGAATCTTCCACTTTCTCATTTAAATTTACAATTCCATTTATAGCATCTTCTTCACTACAACTTAAATATCTACAGATTTTAGTTAAATATATATCCCTTTTTAATACTTCATCTACAGCTCTTTTACCAGCCAAAAACTCTATTCTTGTACTAGACTTATGCTTCTCCCATTTCTTTATTTTTATCATTCTAAGCTCACTTGTTGATGTTGGATGTACTCCACAACACGCATTTGTATCTAAGTCACCTATTTTTACTACCCTTATTTCTTCATTTGTGTTTGGTAAAGCACGTCTTAACCAAATTTTTTTTAATTCTCTTTTAGTTGGAAGTAATGTTTCTACTTGTATATTCTGATGAATAATTTCATTGGCAAGCAACTCTATCTCTCTAATTTTTTCTTCATCTAAATTACCCTCTATATCCACTGTGCTGTACTCATTACCTAAATGAAAACCCGTTGTATTTGCATTAAAAGTCTTAAAAAAACATCCTGAGAGTACATGTTGTCCAAAATGTTGATGCATACCATCTTCTCTTCTATCCCAATCAATACTACACTTTACCTTATGTATCTTTATTGGTTTTTTATCTAATATATGATATACTTTTTTATCTTCTTCATATACACTTATTACTTCATAATTATCTATTTTTCCTAAATCTCCAAATTGTCCTCCTCCACCAGGGAAAAACGCTGTTTTATCCAACAAAACATGAAACTTATTTTCTATTTCTCTTATCTCAATTATTTCTGCTGTAAAATCTCTTATATACTGATTTGTATAGTATAACTTTTCCATTATGATTTTATCTCCATTTCCTTTATTGTAAACTGCCTTATTGTTTAAATATACACATATTTTAGGTTAAGTTTAAAGTAATTACACCAGATAGAGCTTAACCTATTTTTTAATAGTAATCTTCTACTATATTTTAACATATAGATATTAATGTTAACAAATTTATAATTATATATTATTTTAAATATTCAATAATATAAAGTATATTAACATTGCTTTTTTAAAAACTTTAGTATAAAATCATATTAAATAAATTTTCTGAAATGATAGAATATTGCAATCTATAAAAAACATATTTAATAACATATAGCATTGTATTATAAATATATCGTTTTATTTTGTAGGGGGAGTGATTTAAAATGCCAATAAAACCAAGAAAAATATCTATTGTAGGTTCAGGTCATGTTGGTTCACACTGTGGATTTAGTTTGATAACTCAAGGAGTTTGTGATGAACTCTTTATGATTGATATTGATGAAGCTAAAGCAAAGGCTCAAGCTTTAGATTTAGCTGATGCGGTTTCCTATCTTCCACATAAAGTACATATAGAAAAAGGAACTTTTAATGATTGTAAGGATTCTGATATCGTAGTGATAAGTGTTGCAGATTCTTCAGAAGGTCCTTTACGCAGACAAAACACAACTAGGTTAGACTTACTAAAACCAACTATTGGGATGATAAAATCTATAGTAAAACCTATAATTGATTCTGGATTTGATGGTATATTTATCGTTATTTCTAATCCAGTTGATGTAGTTACAAATTATATCTGGGAAAAGTCTGGTTTTCCTAAAAACAGAGTTATTGGAACTGGAACAGCTTTAGACTCAACAAGACTTAGAAGACTCTTATCTGAAGAAACTGGAATCGCTCAACAATCAATACAAGCTTACTCAATGGGTGAACATGGAGATTCTCAAATAGTTCCTTGGTCTCATGTTTCAATTGGTGGCAAACCAATTTTAGATATGATGAAGGATAATCCAGATACTTATGGCAAATTAGACTTACCATCAATAGTTGAAAAAAACAAGAAAACAGGTATAGGTATAATAAATGGCAAAGATTGCACAGAGTTTGGAATAGGAACTGCTTTAGTAGAAATTGTAAAGGCTATACTACATAATGAGAAAAAGATTTTACCAGTCTCTACATTATTAGAAGGTCAATACAATGAAGAAAATGTATTTGCAGGTGTTCCTTGTATTATAGGAAAAAGTGGGATTGAGGGAATTGTTGAAATCAATTTAACTAATGATGAGCAAGAAGGATTTAGTAAATCTTGTTCTGTTTTAAGAGACCATATTGCACTTTCAAAGACTATTTAGTTTTAAATCTATACGATTTATTCTTTAATTAACTTATTTAGATACTCTATAATTATTATAGAGTATTCTCATATGTATACATAAAACAAATTGTAAGGAGATGTTAAATTTGTCAATAAAACCAAGAAAAGTATCAATAATAGGAACTGGTCATGTCGGTTCACATTGTGGATTTAGTTTAATAACTCAAGGTGTTTGTGATGAACTACTGATGATTGATATAGATGAAAATAAAGCAAAGGCTCAAGCTTTAGATTTATCAGATGCAGTTTCTTATCTTAAACATGCTACAAAAATAAAAAGTGGAACACTTGATGATTGTAAAGATTCTGATATTGTAGTAATAAGTGCAGGTCCATTACCTGAAAAAAATCAGACTAGATTGGATACTCTTGAGTCTACAGTCAACATTGTAAAAACAATTGTAAAACCTATTGTTGATTCTGGATTTGATGGTATATTTATTGTAATTTCAAATCCAGTTGATATAATTTCTGATTATATTTGGAAAGTTTCTGGATTTTCTAAAAATAAAGTTTTGGGTACAGGCACTGCACTCGATTCTTCGAGACTTAGAAGGCTTTTATCTGAGGAAACAAATCTTCCTCAACAATCAATACAAGCTTATTCTATGGGTGAACATGGAGATTCTCAGATGGTTCCTTGGTCTCATGTTTCAATTGGTGGTAAACCATTATTTGATATTATGAAAGAAAATCCTAACACTTATGGAAAATTAAACTTAGATGAATTAACTGAAAAAACAGCTAGAGCTGGTTGGGATGTACTTTATGGCAAAGGTTCTACTGAATTTGGTATTGGTACTGCTTTAACAGAAATAGTAAAGACAATTTTTCATAATGAAAGAAAAATCCTTCCTGTTTCTACTTTATTAGATGGTCAGTATGGGCAAAAAGATGTGTTTGCTGGTGTTCCTGCCATAATTGGCATAAATGGAGTTGAGTCTATAGTAGAAATTAATTTAACTGATGATGAACAAAAAAAATTCAATAAATCATGTACTATTTTAAAAGAATACATTAAAATTGCTAAGGATATTTAGATTAATACCATATTAGAATACATATTTAAGTTAATAGCATATTTTAAGTGTATCTCAAATTTAATATTGAAAGCAGGTAAATTTCTTATGATAAAAAATTATCTTAATAAACCTTAAATTTAAATCATAAATACCTGCTTTTATCTTTCAATATTAAAATATTAATTTATCTTTTCCCATCAAATTTTATAACTTTACTTTTTTTCTTTGTATTTTGAGATAGGAGTCCATTTTTCAATCCCATCAATAATTCTAGGTCTTCTGGATAAAGACTTATTCCTATATCTCCTAAATTTGATACTATATTGTCTGTGTTCATTATTTTGTTTTCTATCAGTAATTCGACTGCTTTTTTTAAATATACTGGACTTACACCCTTCATTTTATCTAATGGTTCTTCTATTAACCATCCTCGTTTATCCATTTCGCTCATAAGATAATTATACTTTTTATAGCTTATCTCACCTAAATTGTATGCTCTAAAAATCATAACAGATATAGGTACAATCCATTTTTGCTTTAGTTCTACATAATAATCTAGGTCTTCTGGATAAACCAAGTCTTCTAAAAAAGTCTCTCTTGGAAGCAAAAATGCACAGGCATATTCATCTGCTAAGAATTGCTTATTTGGTATTCCCAATTGACTTGATATTATATATCCAAGCTCATAGGCTAAATCATAGTTTCTAATTGATGCTGATTTTTTATCATTCCCAAGAGATATTAGATATTTAGTTTCTTTACCTATTCTCTGTTTTTGAGTAAATACGGTTGCTCCTTTTCTATCTACATTCATTCCTGATATTATAATCCCATTAGCCTCTAATAAACTTACCATATTTACTATTGGATTGTTGTTTAAATTCCAAAGTTCTCTAGTCTTATTAGCAAGACTTTCTATATCATTTATATTAACATCCTTAATTAGTTTTCTATTTGGTAAGTTTTCTTTTGGAAATTTTATATAACTTTCCATAAACGAGTATATTTTATGAATGATTATTATTTTTTCTCTATAAGAAATTTCCTCCACTCTAGGAAGTTTAGATTGAGGATTAAAATGACTATCTTCCACAATAACATTTATACTTTCGTTTTTATAAAAATACTCTTTTGGGAAGTTTAATATATTTGATAATTTTAATGCATTTTCAATATTTGGAACATACTTATTTTCTTCAAAAGCTTGTAAATCTTTTTTATTTATTTTAGTTTCTTTAGATAACTGCTCTAGAGTTTTAGCTCTAAAAACTCTAGCTGATTTTAATCTTTTTCCATTAAAGTCTTTTAAATTCATTTGTTTTCTCTCTTTCAAAAATTAAATTCTTTAGTCATACAAATATAAATTATAACATTACAATTAATAATTTATCATATTATTGGCAAAAAAACAAAAGATGAAAACATAAATTTATATTTCCATCTCTAATCTGAATATATGATATAACTAGTTTTAATTATTTAAAAAGCTCTAAATATTCTCCATATCCTAATTCTTCCATGTCTTTTTTAGGTATAAACTTAAGAGAAGCAGAATTTATACAATACCTTAAACCTCCAAGTTCCTTTGGTCCATCATCAAAAACATGACCTAGATGAGAATTTCCTTTAGCACTTCTTACTTCAACCCTATACATGCCTTGTGAAAAATCACTTCTTTCAATTATAGACTTATCTATAACTGGCTTTGCAAAGCTAGGCCATCCACATCCCGCATCAAATTTATCCTTTGAAGAAAATAAAACCTCTCCACTTACTATATCCACATAGATACCTTCTTCATTATTATCATAATATTCATTTTCAAAAGGTACTTCTGTCATGTCATTTTGAGTAACTTCAAATTGAATAGGAGTTAAAGTCTTTTTTAACGCTTCCCTATCTACATTATTTCCATCCCAATAACTTTTTACAAAATTATATCTTCCTGAACCTTTATAATACATATTATAATTTAATGGTCTTTTTTTATAATAATCTTGATGATTTTCTTCTGCTTCGTAAAATTTAGTTGCTGGAATTATTTCAGTAACTATTTTACTATCAAATATTTTACTATTTTCTAAGCTTTCTTTTGACTTCAAAGCTGTATTTTTTTGCTCTTCATCATGATAAAATATAGCAGTTTTATATTGAGTTCCTCTATCACCAAATTGTCCACCATCATCCGTAGGATTAATTTGTTTCCAAAATATATTTAAAAGTTCATCATAACTTATTATATTATCATCATAAGTTATTTGAATAGCTTCAACATGGCCAGTTGTTCCTGAACATACTTCTTGATATGTAGGATTTTCAACATGACCAGATGTATATCCAGAAACTACTTTTATAACCCCATCATATTTATCAAAAGGTTTTACCATACACCAAAAACACCCACCTGCAAAAGTAGCAAGTTTTATCATTTTCATCACTCCTTAAAAAAATTATATTTTATTTATTCCCTAAGAAGTAACTTAATAATCTTGTATTTTATTATTTTTTACTTTATTTAGAAAATACTATATGATATTAAAGTATTTAAAATTGCAAAATCTTTTATCAAAATTATAAACTATAAAAATTTTCTACTTATAAATATAATGAAAAACTATACCTAATTTTTATAAAAACCTTTTTTATTTATCCATTCAAATGCATCTTTTATATCACAGTTTTCACCTAGAGATATTAAATATTCTAGTGAATCACAATCATCCATAGCTACATCTCTCTCCATTTTAGGATTTAACCTATAGTAATTATCTCCAAGAAGTTTTTGAGAAAATAGTTGACTCATTTGAGAGTTCCCTTCTAGTGTAACAGATATAATTGGTAAGTCTGGCTCCTTATTGATTATCCAGTCAATAGCTCCCCATTCAGTTGTATCTGTCTTTATACTATTATATACATATCCAGTCCCTATAGAAAAAAGTCTTGTATTTTTATAATTTAGCTTAAGTCCACTGTCAATTGAATAAACTATACATGCTAAACTTGGGTCAGTTGCTATTATACCACCATCAACATGACAATTATAGGTTGGAAAGAATACTGGTGCAGCACTACTTGCCATTGCTACATCCACAACTTTACTAGTTTTATTAAGAGAATTTGGCATATTATTATAAAATACAGGCTTCCATGAATGTTCTTCATTACCTATATAAAAGCTTGGTACCATGACTAATTTACTTAAATCTTTCAATTCTAAGTCTTCTGGAAATATACTTAGTAAAATTTCCTTTAAATTTTTATTTTCATACTTTGGTCTGAGCATTTCTGCATAACTTTTGTTGAAAATATACTTTGAATTTTCAATTGAATAGAGAGTCTTTATCTCTTTTGGGCTTACACCATATGCAAGCCCTAATGCAATCAAACTGCCTGTAGATGTTCCTCCAAACATATTTATGTTATTTAACAAACTTGGATACTCCTCTACTATTCTCTCAAGTATGGATATACTTAATGCTCCCTTTAATCCACCACCATCGAATGTTAATATATTAAAATTCGAATTTTTCATATATACATACCCCCATATAAAATGCCTTATATATTTTAAATTTTAGTTAAAATAATTACACTATAATATATATATATTATGCAAATTCTATATTACAAAGTTCCTCTTTCTATAATTAAATTCAGTATCCTGCACTATTAAAACTATACTTTTTATTTGTTTGTACTATACACATATTTTAAGTATTATAAGTTTAAAAGTATGATTTATTATAAATATTTAAAAGTATGATTTATTATAAATAATTGATTAAAATAATATATACTTTAGTAATAGACCATAAAAATATAAATAAGGGTTGACCTTATACAAAGCCACCCCTTATTTATGTTAATTATAATTAATCTTAATAATACTTTGATTATAAAATTTATACCTTATCAGCTAAGCGTATTTTCTTTATCCTAATATTTTTTTCATATCTTCTTCTGGAGTAGATATAGGAGTTAAAGCAAATTTCTCAACCAATATATTCAATACATTTTCAGACAAGAACGCTGGTAAAGAAGGTCCTATATAGATATTTTTTATACCTAAGTAAAGCAATGTAAGAAGTACACAAACAGCTTTTTGTTCATACCATGATAGAACTATGCTAAGAGGTAATTCATTTACATCACATTCAAAAGCATTTGCCAATGAAATAGCCACTTGAATTGCACTGTAAGTATCATTACATTGTCCCATATCCATTAAACGTGGTAAACCACCTATTTCTCCAAGATTTAAATCATTAAATCTATATTTTCCACATGCAAGAGTCAATATAACAGTGTCTTCAGGAGCTTGTTTTACAAATTCAGTATAATAATTTCTTCCAGGTTTTGCACCATCACAACCACCAACTAATAAAAAGTGTCTTATGGCACCATTTTTTACAGCTTCTACTACTGTATCTTGTACAGATGAAACTGTTCCTCTTGCAAAACCAGTAGTTAGCATATCACCTCCATTTATTCCAGTCATATGCATATCTTCTTTATATCCTCCAAGTTCAAGTGCTTTTTCTATTACACTAGAAAAATCTTTATCTTCTCCAATATGAACCATACCAGGATAAGCAACCACTTCTGTAGTAAATACTCTATCTCTATAACTATCCTTAACAGGCATTAAACAGTTTGTCGTAAATAGTATTGGAGCAGGTATATTGTCAAATTCTTTTTGTTGATTTTGCCATGCTGTACCAAAATTTCCTTTTAAGTGCTTATATTCTTTTAATTTTGGATATGCATGTGCTGGTAATAATTCTCCATGAGTGTATATGTTTATTCCCTTATCTTTTGTTTGCTCTAGCAATTTGTGTAAATCATAAAGGTCATGCCCTGTAACTACAATAAATGGACCTTTTTCAATTTTCATAGGTACTTGAGTTGGCTCTGGTGTTCCATAAGTTTCGGTATTTGCTCTATCAAGTAATTCCATACATTTTAAGTTTATTTCCCCAGTTTTCATTACAAATCCTAAAAGTTCATCACTAGATAAGTCTTCTCCAACTGCTATTAACCCTTCGTAGAAAAAGTCATTCACTTCTTTATCTGTATATCCAAGTACCATTGCATGATAAGCATAAGCAGCCATCCCTCTTAATCCAAATAAAATTAATGATTTTAATGAACGTATATCTTCATTATCATTCCATAAATTCTTCATATCATAGTTATCATTTCTACTACAAGTTGTTGAGCAATCTGAACATCTAGGTACAAGTTCACTTTTTGCTAGTTCAGTTTTTTCAATTTGTCTTTTTATAGCTTCATCATCAAAACTTACATTTGTTACAGTAGTAAACAATCCTTCTATCATAACTTTATCTGTTTCTCTTGTTGGTCTATTTTTATTTCCAACAGTTGCTCTTGAAAGTCCAATTAATACTCCTGTAAGTTCATCTTGTAAATTAGCTGTTCCCCCTTTTTTACCACAAGCTCCATTTATAGTACATCCTTTACCACCAACTGTCTGTTCACATTGAAAACAAAACATATTCTCCATCTTTTATTCCTCCCATTTAATTTTATTTATTAAAATTTATTAAATTGTTTACGATTTACTTAATTAGATTTCTCCATCTACTATTTTCCCATCTACAGATATAGTAATTACCTGCCATGGTATCATCTTTCCACTATTTTGTAGGGCTGTTTTAACTGCATTTACGATACCACCACAACAAGGTACCTCCATACGTGTTACCACTATATTTTTAATATCATTTAATCTTAAAATTTCTGTAAGTTTTTCAGCATAATCAACTTCATCAAGTTTAGGGCAACCAATTAATGTAACCTTATTTTTCATAAATTTATTATGGAAATTTCCATATGCATATGCTGTACAGTCTGCTGCTATTAAAAGACTTGCATTCTTTAAATATGATGCATTAGCAGGTACTAGTTTTATTTGCACTGGCCACTGATTAAGCTGAGACTCTTGTGCCTCCATTACTATATTGTTATTTGTAGATATAGTATCTAAATCTTGTCTTTTTATAGACTTAGACTGAGAACCTGGACATCCACATGCTAAATTTTCTTTTTGTGCTCTCTTTGCTTCCATATTTGCTTTTACTGCTTCTTCATCATATTCTGCAGCCTCTCTATTTTCAAATGAAATTGCATTCGTTGGACAAGTTGGTAAACAATCTCCTAAACCATCGCAATAATCGTCTCTTAAAAGTTTTGCTTTTCCATTTACCATACCTATAGCTTCTTCATGACAAGCTTCAACACATAATCCACAACCATTACATTTTTCTTCATTAATTTTAATTATTTTTCTAATCATTTATATCACCTCATAAAATTTTTTTGTTTAAAATACTACTTTGCTAGATATTTATTTTTAAGACATAGGTCTTTTTTATTTTAGATTTTTGTAACAGGATTTTTATATCTCCTTGCTTTTATAAATTTAGTATAGTACAATGAAAAGAAATTATCGGTTGCATATGCAACAAGGAAGTGATTATTTGAAAAAATTTTTAGAAAAACATATAAATCTATTAAGAAGGATTTCTCTGTTTGAAGGGATTAAAGATGATGAACTTGAAGCAATGTTAGAATGTTTGGGTGTTATTGATAAGACTTATCCAAAAGATGACATAATATTTTCTGTAGGAAATGAAGTGACTTCTATTGGAATTATGCTTAAGGGAAGTGCACACATAATAAAAGAAGATATTGAAGGTAATAGAAATATTGTGGCTGAACTTTTACCTGGTGATTTATTTGGAGAGGTGTTTGCTTGCACTAGACTACATAAAAGTACTGTAACAGTAGTGACAACATCTTCATGTGAAGTTCTATTTATAAAATTTAAAAGTGTGACTGGTATTTGCTCGTCTACATGTGAATTTCACAATAGACTTGTTGAAAATATGTTACAATTAATAGCTGAAAAAAATATTTTACTTCATAACAAAATAGAGTTGCTTTCTTGTAAAACAACTCGTGAAAAATTGCTCATGTACTTTTCAAATCAAATAGAGAGAACGGGTAACTATAAGTTTACAATCCCTTTTTCAAGAAATGAAATGGCTGACTTTTTATGTGTTGATAGAAGTTCTATGTCAAGAGAACTTGGAAAAATGAGAGATGAAGGTCTATTATCTTTTAACAAAAATAAGTTTGAAATCTTTTGTTTCCAAAATAAGTTTGATATTTAAACTTATATGATTCAATACACATAATTTTAATTAATTCAAATTATAGGCATTACGTCTAAATCTAGAATTTATATTTTTACTCAAAAAATTAATAGATATCTTAATTATATAAATTAAGATATCCATTAATTTTGTATGTTAATTAGCTTACTTTTATGAAAGTATCTCATATGTCTTAAGACATACTTCAATTATATGTTTTTAATTAAATACTTCTTCTTTCCTAATAATATTTAAAAATTTTGCCGTTCTTTCATTTTTTGGATTATTAAATATTTCATCAGGAGTTCCTTCTTCAGCTATCACACCATTATCCATAAATATAATTTTATCAGCAACTTCTTTTGCAAAATTTATTTCATGAGTCACAATAAGCATTGTTATTCCATCTTTTGCAAGCGATTTTATAACACTTAAAACTTCTCCAACAAGTTCTGGGTCAAGTGCAGATGTTGGTTCATCAAATAATATTACATTTGGATTTACTGCCATCGCTCTAGCTATACCTATTCTTTGTTGCTGACCTCCAGATAACTTTGATGGATAAAAATCTTTTCTATCTAACATCCCAACTTTTTCTATTAATTTTAGAGAAATTTCTCTAGCTTCTTGTTTACTCTTTTTATGTACTACTATCAATGCTTCCATTACATTTTCTAATGCTGTTTTATTTTTAAATAGGTTATAATTTTGGAATACCATAGATGTATGTTTTCTTAAATTTGCTATATCCTTTTTTGTTGCTTTTTCTACATCTACTTTTACATCTCCAATCATTAGTTTTCCTTTTGTAGGCTCAACTAAATAATTTAAACATCTAAGTAACGTAGATTTACCTGTTCCAGATGGACCAAGTATAGCTACTACTTCACTTTGATTTATTTCTAAATTTATACCTTTAAGAACTTCTGTACCTTTAAAACTTTTATGTAAATTCTCTACTTTTATCATTATTATCCACCTTTTTTAATAAACAGAATAGACTAATCATATATTTGATACTAAAATTAATATGTTAATTTGAAATCTAAAAATAACTTAGTCATTTTATTTTTAAATAGAATATATTCTTATAATTATAATCTAACATTGACAAAGATAATCTACTGCAAGTTGTGCAAATAATGAAGATGCTGTGCTTAAACATTTTTCATCTATATTAAACTTGTTATTATGAAGTCTGTAATTTATATTTTTTTATTTATTTCCTACCCCTATATACATAAATAAACCAGGTCTTTCATTCATATAAATAGCAAAATCTTCACCTGTCATTGCTGGAAAATCAATCATTTCAATATTTTCATCTCCAAGTATTTTTAAAGCACTTTTTCTTCTAAGATGATAACACTAATATCGTTCCTATAGTTAATGAAAATATCAGTGAGCTTATTGTTAAAATCACAGTTACATTGAATGATTTCATTATTATTTGAAATAATTCCAAAAAATATTTCATGTTAAAAATCATAAAATAAGTCCCCCTCACTTAATGTTGTTTTTTGCAAACTTTTGTCACATGTTCAATTATAATAGAATTTTCTTTATTTTTCTAATAGAAAAAAACTATTTCCTTACTCACTTATATAGCCCTTTTTAATATCAAATTTATTTAATATAATTGGGCTGTCTAACTCGTTTTTATAAAATTAAAACATATGAAAAAGTTATGATATAGATATTTACATATCATTACTGCTATTGCAAATCAACCTCCGTGGAAGACTGTATATTAATCAATAAAAAATTAGATACGAAAAAATTTAGTAAAGAATTAAATATATCTCGTGTATCATTTACTTCAGAAGAATTATTATGGATGTAGTGATGGAACGAATACTGGATATATTAAAATAAAGACTGAGTATATATTAAATATTTTATTACCATATACTAAACATAAATATAGAGTTATCGAAACATCATGTCTAAATTTACTATAATTGACATAGTGTGCCTCCTAAATAATTAAATCATTATCTTCTTTTATCTTTATTGCCTTCTTAAATCCGTCTGAAATCACAAAACTCATAAGAGCAACCACAAAATATACAAGAGTTGGGACTGTGAAGTAAAATCCGAATCCTAAATCTAGGAACCTCATTCCTGTTCCAGTAGTA
The DNA here is from genome assembly GCF_020658415.1 of Clostridioides sp. ES-S-0123-01. Lineage (NCBI taxonomy): Bacteria > Bacillati > Bacillota > Clostridia > Peptostreptococcales > Peptostreptococcaceae > Clostridioides > Clostridioides sp. ES-S-0123-01. Next base: position 89,509 of record NZ_JACVWD010000001.1, on the reverse strand, counting down.
CCGAAAGTTGAACTAAATTCTATAACAGAATTTAAAAGTAAAAGATAGCCAATAAGTCTAAATCTTTTTGCATTTTCATTTATGAATAAGCTATATTCAGAACTATTTAATATTTCTAACAATGACTTTACTATAATAAAATATGATACAACCATAGAAAACCTTAATATACCAGATATAAAACTTTGTATAGTTGCTTCACCACTAAAACAAATATAACTAAAGCCTTTAATTCCTCCTACAGAAAGTACTAATGCTAAAAGAAAAAATAAAACTTGTAATATACCATTTAATAGATTTTTTATAAATTTATCAGACACTATATCAACTCCTTTAAAATATTTTATATACTACATCATATAATATCGTTTTTCAATGATTTTTTATAATAAAAGATATATTTTTATTGTTAAAAATATAAAATATTTTAATTTCCTAAGTAAATATTTTAAGAGTAATTAAAATTATCTATTGTTAGTGTAAGGTTTCTGATAATTAACACTATGAATATCTATATCTAGATTCCAATTTAAAAATTATTAATATCTATATTAAAATTTATTAGATAAAAACCTAAATATAGTCACTAATTTTAAGTTATAATAAGTATATTAAAATCAATAAAAGGGAGTTTTAAATTTGAATGCTGAAAAAATAAATCAATATATTAGGTCAGTTAAACTAAACAGAAAAGGTATACATAGTATAAATGAATATCCATTTAATCTACCAATAGTAAAAAACTTATATCAACTTGATTTTCATAAAAACGTAACTTTTATAATTGGTGAAAATGGAAGTGGAAAATCAACATTATTAGAAGCAATAGCTATTGAATATGGATTCAACCCTGAAGGTGGGACAAAAAACTTTGGCTTTAGTACTTATAATAGCCACTCTGAACTTCATAAATATATAACAATCACAAAAGGACCTAAAAAACCTAAGCAAAATTTTTTCTTGAGAGCTGAATCTTTTTATAATGTAGCTACTGCAATAGATAAAGCTTCTAGGTTTTCGTCAGGAGTAAAAACTATAAACTATTATGGAGGAGTATCATTGCATGAACAATCTCATGGTGAATCCTTCTTCTCATTATTTATTCATAAATTTTCTAAAGAAGGAATATATATATTAGATGAACCAGAGGCAGCACTTTCACCTGCTAGACAGATGGCTTTTATAACAAGATTACACGAATTAGTAACCCAAAATTGCCAATTCATCATAGCAACACACTCACCCATATTAATTTGTTATCCTAATTCAATCATCTATGAAATAAATGAGAATGGCATTAATAAAGTTAAATGCGAAGATAGTGAAAATTATCAACTTACTCAAGATTTTTTAAATCATAAAAAAAAATTCTTAAACATGTTAATTGATTAGTAATCCATAAGACAAACTTTTTAAAATAAAAATTTAAACTTCTAACTATCTCAATTTTTATTTTATAAGTATATACATAAAAAGACTACATTAGATTAGTTATAATACAAATTTAATGTAGTCCTTTACAAAGTTCATTTTACATCTTAGTATAAATTATAATTTATAATTAATCTACTTCCATATTAAACTTTAATGCTCCTGTAGGACATACCATTACACAAGGTGCATCCATACCATACTCATTTCGTTCAACACAACCATTACACTTGTTTGCTTTACCATCATTTCCATAAATCAAAGCTCCATATTCACAAGCTTTTTCACAAAGTTTACATCCTATACAATCTTGATTATCTAATATGACAAATTTATTTTCTTTTTTAAAACAATCTTTAGGACATACATCTACACATTTTGCTTCATCACAATGAACACATGATAATGAAAAATATTCTACCTTTTCTTTTTCTTCCACTGTAAATACATGTCTAAAAAATTCACCATTATCTATGTCATTATCATTTTGGTCTATACAAGCAAGCAAACAAGCCCCACATGCTGTACATAACTCTTTATTGAATTCAAATAAACTTTTCATTATATCCCCCCAATTATTTATTCACTTTTTCAATCTTACACTTACAACTTCTATATGCAGGGAATCCACTATAAGGGTCAAAATTATCACAGATGATACTATTTACATCAACTTCTCTATATCCATGATACATATGTATGTTTTTATATAAAACTCTATCAGTAACATTGACCTTGACATTCAAACTTCCTATTTTAGTAGTTATTTTTATATAATCTCCATTCTTAATACCTAAGTCTTTTGCATCTAAACTAGAAATGTCACAACTAGCCTCATTTTTTAATATTCTCGAAAGCTTAACATCATGAAGTCTTGAGTGTAATGCATTTGGAATTCTTGCACCTGATGTTAATAGGTAATTATACTCATCTATATCATCATTAAATTCTTTGTATGTTGGTAATGCATCTAATCCAAAATCTTTATATTTCTCAATAATTGTAGATTTTAATTCAAACTTAGATGTACTAGTATCATAACCTTCCATTGTATACGAACCTACCTCATATGATTTAAAATCTTTACATTTCAATGGTAAATCACTTTCTTTAAGTTCATCTACATCTACACAAGTTCCTTTAAACATATGTCTTATACTTGCTTCATAACCTGCTTTTAAGAAATCATCTTCTATGTCCATAACATTTGCTAAATCAGAAAGTATTTCTACATCTGATTTTGAATCATATAATGTATCAATTACTTTTTTCGTATATGTAATATATCCACCTGGATAACTCTTACATTCTTCTCTTTCAAAAGATGTGCATGCAGGTAAAAGTATATCTGCATATTTTGATGCATCTGTCATAAATAAATCTATATTGACAAAGAAATCTACAGTGTTTAGAGCGTTAAAAAGCCTACCTGAATTAGGAAACATTCTAGCATTTATACCATGACAAAACAATGCTTTTATTTCATAAGGTGTCTTTTCTTCTATTTGTCGAGTTAAATCCATAGCTTGAAATTGATTTACCATTTCATTCCAAAGAGGAAATCTTTCCCCACCAATTCTTTCATTTATATTTTTAGGTAGCACTTCTTTTACAAACTCTTTTTCTAATGTTTGAAATCCTCCTACCTTACCAGCAAAATAATCTTGTTTTGGTATGTTACCTCCAATTTTATCATAATTACCTGTTATAGCAGATAGAGACATCATTGCCCTATAATTTTGAAATCCATTTTGGTGATGAACTACTGGAGCAGCACTTTCATTTATACAAAATGGACCTTTCGATAACATCTCTACAGCTTTTACTATATCATCTTTAGAAACCCCTGTAATTTTGTTGACAGTATCTAAATCAAATAATTTTACATATTCCTTGTATTCATCAAACCCATGTACATGTTTTTCTATGTATTCTTTATCTATCAAATCTTTTTCTATAAATAAATTAGCCATTCCTAGAGCTAAAGCTCCATCAGTACCAGGCTTAACTCTCAAGTGCAAATCTGATATTTTTTGAGTTGTTGGTGTTATCCTAGGGTCTACAATTATAAATTTTAAACCTTTTTCCTTTAGTTTACTTAAATTTACACTATTTAAAAATTTAGAGTAGTATGGATTAAACCCCCAACCTAAATAAGTATTTGCATTTTCCATATCCTGCATTGTAAAATTTCTCCCAGTTGCAACATTTCCAGCCATCTGTGCTGATGTTGAACAGGAGCTTGATTCTGTACCATAATTAGGAGAACCAAATGAAGATGCAAACCTCTGTAAAAACGGTCTATACCACTTTCCATACCCTGTAAAAAATGCTACATGTTTTGCTCCATATTCGTCTTTTATTTTATTTAATTTTCCCCCTATTTCACTATAAGCTTCTTCCCATGATATTGGCTTAAACTTTCCTTCACCTCTTTTTCCAAGCCTCTTCAGTGGTGTTTTTATTCTATCTTCTCGATACATATATTCTCTATTACAAAGCCCCTTTGTACACAACAACCCTCTGTTCATTGGATGCTCTTTTGTTCCTTCTATTTTTATTACTTTGCCATCTTTGACATATGCATCAATTCCACAATGAATTCCTGGAGAACAAATATCACATAAAGTCTTCTTTATTTCTATTCCTGTTTCCTTACATGGTATCTTAGCCTTAATCAATTTATAACTATCCATATCAATATCTTCCTTTCCCAATGATAAATATAAAACACTATAATTATTATACATTCTTTTAATTTAAATATCATAAACTTAAAATATGTTTTTAATAATTAAATTTTATATACATTTATAAACTACTTAAATCATTATTTTTCACTCCTAGTTTACAGGAGATTACAATAAAAATCTAATAGCAAATTGTTATTTATATATATTTTGCAATAGATAAAAGCTATTTATATATGCTTTAATTTAAACACTGTATTTAGAGTGTAAATTGAATAGATTTAGATTATAATATATACAGTGAGGTAAGGTGAATAAAATGAAAATAGATATGATATATAAATTAATCAAAAGAAATACAGAACCATCAAGATGGTCAAGAGGTATAAAATACTATAGTAATCAATTAGTTGATTATATAGACATTGATATTGATGACTTACAAAATAACTTGCTAACATTTCGTGGTGGAGTCAATTCTGAGGATAATTATAGCTTTTATTTTAATTCAATAACAATAGATATAAAACACTTTAAAATAATTGAGAGTGACTGTAGTTGTGTTGATTGTCAATCAAATATTACAAATCGAGGCATCTTTATATGTAAACATCTAGTTGCTATTGTGATAAAAAGCCTAAAGCAAATAAAAAGTAAAAATGACATTCCTCCTGTTCTAATAGATATATTAGATGATGATAAAGATAAACTTTCTAAGACTGATTCTAAAGTCGGCTTGGACTTAAGTAAACAACTACTTTCTTTTTTAAATGATACTAAAAAAGAAAGAGTCAATTTAGATGTATTATTAAACATTGATTCAAACAAAGCAATTGCTGAGTTTAAAATTGGAATCGATAAAATGTATGTTTTAAAAAATATCACTGAATTTGCATATTCAAAACTTAATGGATATGAATTGGAGTTTGGAAAAAAATTTATTTATAATCCTAACATCCATTATTTTGCTGATGAAGATGAGAAGTTAATAGATATGATAGAAGAATATGGAACAAATCTTTCATATAATTTTTCTTCGTCATACTCAAAAAAGTTCATGGAAATAAATATGAGTTCTCTGAAACAATTTTTGAATGCTCTTAAGGACAAGGATTTTACTCTAATTTTTTCTAAGGAAGAATATCATCCAAAAGTATCAAGTGATATTTTACCAATAAAATTTAATTTTAAAAATATAGAAGATAAAATTGTCTTATCCTCCAAAGACTTACTACCTGTTCCACTTAGTAGAAAAGGTGATGTACTTTTATATGAGAATAATATCTACTTATTGTCTCATAAAAAGGCTCGAGATTATTCAAAAATCTATCAAGTATTAGCAAAATCTAAGGAATTAAAATTTGATAAAGAAGACTCTAAAGATGTTTTAGGGCTATTAGTGCCTAAATTAAAGTCAATATCCAAAGAAGTTTATTTGGATGAAAACATAAAAAATAATATAGCAAATAATTTTGAAACAGAGTTTTACTTTGATATAATTGATGGCAATGTATGTTGCGACATAAAGTATATCTATGATGATGAAGGTGGTAAAAAATTTATACTTCCCAATATACAAAAGGAGGCTAAAATTGAAAATAAAATGCTTTCTTCACAATTTGTAAAAGAAAATAACAGATATACATTTAAAGGAACTGACTATGACCTATTTACATTTTTAGATTCACAGTTAGAATCTTTAAAGGAATTTGGAGATATCTATTATTCTGAAAAGTTTAAATTGAAGAAAATATATAATTCTTCATCAATTCAAGCTTCAATTAATCAAACTAATCAAAATTATCTAGAATTTAATTTTAATATATCTGATATAAATCCAAAAGAGTACAAAGATATTCTAAAAGCTCTCCAAGAAAAACGTACTTTTTATAAGCTAAAAGATGGAAGTTTTATAGACTTATCAGAAAAAGAAACTAAAGATTTTTTTGAACTGGTTGAAAATTTGGATGTAATTGATAAATCAAAAGATAATAAAATTCATAATAATAAAGCTCTATATATAAATGAAATGATAAAAGGTAAAGATTTAAAATTTATAACTGGTAAAAATGAATTAGAAAATACATGTGCTAAATTTAGAAATTTTAATGTTATAAATTCAGAAATTCCAAGTAATTTAAAAGCAAATCTACGTGACTACCAAATAAATGGTTTTAATTGGTTTAAAGTTTTAGATTTTTATAAATTTGGTGGTATATTAGCTGATGAAATGGGTCTTGGAAAAACAATACAAACTATTACATTTTTACTATCTGTATTCAATAAAAAAAGTATTATTGTTACGCCAACATCACTTATTTATAATTGGAAAAATGAATTTGAAAAATTTGCTCCAGATATAAAAGTTCTATTGATACATGGAAATAAAAAAGATAGAGAAAAGTGCTTTAGAGAAATAAACGATTTTAATATAGTCCTTACAACATATGGTACTCTTAGAAATGACTTAGAAAAATATAATGAAATAATTTTTGATTATTGTGTAATAGATGAGGCTCAAAACATTAAAAATCCAGTGGCTTTAGTAACAGAAGCTGTAAAAAATATAAATGCCAAAAATAAATTTGCACTTACTGGTACACCTATGGAAAACAATTTAGTAGAGTTATGGTCTATATTTGATTTTATAATGCCTGGATATTTATATAGTAGAGGAAAATTTCAAGAGTTATTTATAAATAAAGAAGATAATGTTGAAAATTTAAAAAGACTTATAAAGCCTTTTATTCTTAGAAGAAGTAAAAAAGAAGTAATGAAAGAACTCCCAGACAAGATTGAGAAAAACTTTTTTGTTGAATTAAATAAGGAACAGAAAAAAATATATAGTGTGTATGCAAAAGATATACAAGATAAAATGAAAGATAAAAATCTTAAGAAAGATAAAATAGTTATTTTCTCTTATTTAACTAAACTAAGACAGCTTTGTTTAGACCCAAGTATAGTGGTAAAAGATTATAATAAAAAAAGTTCAAAAATAGAAACATGTCTAGAAATACTTAGAGATAGTATAAATGAAAATCACAAGATATTATTATTTTCACAATTTACATCTGTCCTTAAAAATATAGGCAAGGAACTTGATAAGTGTAAAATTGCATATCACTATATAGATGGTAAAACTAATGCTAAAGAAAGGCTTGAACTTGTAGATAAATTTAATAATAGTACTGACAAAAAAGTTTTTTTAATATCTTTAAAGGCAGGTGGTACAGGATTAAATCTTACAACTGCTGATATTGTAATTCACTTTGACCCATGGTGGAATCCATCAGTAGAAAATCAAGCTAGTGACAGAGCTCATAGATTCGGTCAAAAAAATGTAGTACAAGTTATAAAGTTAATTGCTAAAGGCACTATAGAAGAAAAGATAATAAAATTACAAGAAAATAAAAAAGAGCTTATAAATCAATTTATAAATGGAGAGCTTTCTAACGAAGGTGTATTAAGAAGTTTATCTGATAGTGAGATAATGGACTTGTTTAATTGAAGGTAAGATATATAGTAAGTAAAAATAAAATACTACTATGTTATTTGTAATTGATAAACAGGAGTTTCCTAAAATATAGGAGACTCCATAATATCTTAAGCTTTGAAAATTATATGTAAATCTTTCTTTGCTTATATATTAACCTTCTTTATAAATATACAATTAATCCAAACAATCCAGATAACACCATCATAAGTATAGGTCCAATCTTATATTTTCGTAAACAATACAATGAACAACAAAATAAAATAACAGCTATAATATCTATATTTTTGAAAATATTGGTAGTATAATAATTTGAAGAACCAAAAAATGTCAACAATATAATTGTAAATCCTGCTGAGATGATTAATCCTAAAGAGGATGCTTTCAGTCCATTTAAAATTTCAAAAACAAATTTCGAACTCTTATATTTTTTAAAAAATCCATATAAAAACATAGAAATAATTATTCCTGATATTATACAACCAACTGTTGCTGATATAGCACCCTCAATTCCTGCCACTTGCATACCAACAAAAGTAGAAGTATTAACAGCTAATGGACCTGGAGTCATTTGAGAAATTGTAATAATATCAGTAAAAACCTTTTGTGTTATCCATCCTTGCTTAAAAACTACCTGTTCCTGTATAATTGGAATAATAGCATAACCACCACCTATACTAAACATTCCTATTTTCAAAAACGTAAAGAATAAATTTATAATCATATACTCTCCCCCTTTTTTCGAAGTTGAATATATATAGCAAATAAACAAATCAAACAACTTAAAAGTAATACGAGTATTACATTAATTTTAAGGAAAGTACAAGCAATAAATGAAAATGGTACTAATAGATTTAATAACATTGATTTTTCATTAAGAATCATTTTATACATATCTATAGTCAAATCTACAATCAATGCAGCAACGCATGCCTGCATACCTTTTAAGATTGCAATTATATAAATATTTGAAGAAAACGCAACATACCACCTTGAAACAAGTCCTAAAATTACTATAGGAGGTATAATTGAACAAATACAACTGATAATTACTCCTATAAATCCAGCTGTTCTTTTACCTGCTAAAATGCTTAAGTTGATTGCAATTGCTCCAGGTGAAGATTGAGCAATTGTAGCCATTTCTACAAGCTCTGATTCACTAAATATTTTTTTATCCATAACATAGTACTTTTTTATCATAGGAACAACAACGTATCCACCACCAAAAGTAAAGGCACTTATAAATAAATTTATATAGCAAAGCCATAAATACAATTTAATATTTTTTCTCATAATATTCCTTTCTATGTGCACATGGACATATTATAAATGTTGTACTGCTATTTGTAAAATGATAAAATATTGTTGCAGACATGAATTTAATTCATGAGTAAAGGAGTCTAATTATGAATTTTAAACATTGCATTATTTTTAGAGAAGTTGCAAGAGTAGAAAATTTCACTAAAGCTGCAAATAATCTATTTATTACACAATCAGCAGTTTCCCATGCAATAAGAGAGCTTGAGAATGAGGCTGAAACCAAATTATTTGAGCGATTACATAAAAGTGTCAAATTAACAAAAACAGGAGAACTTCTTTTACAAGAAATTTTGCCAATACTTGAAAATTTAGAAAATGTTGAATCAAGGATTAAAAACTTAGAGTGTGAAACGCCCATACATATTGCGTCTTGTATTACGTTTGCTCAAATATGGCTGCCTCAATTAATAAGGAGATTTCAAGAAATATCTCCAAATACTAAGATTAACGTTGAAGTTCATAGTGCATTAAAAGCATTAAAATTATTGAAACAAGGAAAGGTTGATATAGCTTTTATTGAAGGGAAAATCATACAAGGCGCATTAGAAATCAGAAAATTTTCTTCTTATGAATTATGCATTGTATCTTCACCAAGCTATTGCAATACTGCCGAGTTAAGTTTATCTCAACTATTGGGTATGGATTTACTATTACGAGAAAGAGGAAGTGCTGTACGTGAAACTTTTGAATCAGCTGTAACCTTGCAAGGTTACAAAGTACATGCAAGCTGGGAAAGTGTAGATTCACAATCCCTAATAGAAGCTACTAAAAATAGTTTAGGTGTTTCAATTCTTCCTAAAATTCTAGTTGAGCAAGAAATAGAAAAAGGAAACCTTATACAGATATTTATTCCTGATTTTAAACTTTTTAATGATATTACTGTAGTAATAAATAAAAATAAGTATAAATCTGCCTCATTAGAAAAACTATGTCAATTAATTTAGCATTTAAAAGGATACCTGATAAATTCTCTATGAAATAATCAAGTATCCTTTTTATAAGCAATATCTATTACTTTTTATAAGCAATATCTATTACTTTTTATAAGTCTCTCTTCCATTGTTTGTTATTCATTATTATATACAAAAACTTTTTAAATTACTTCTTAAGAAAACCTTTAGCTATTTTTAAGAAAGCAAGACCATTTGATAAAATTGCAGGATGACCAATTTATTAAAAAAGTATTATCAATACATAATAGATATGTCTAATTACATATTTTAATAACACCCTTTTTAAATTTTTTGTAATATAAATAAAAATTTGTTTGTGTTATTATTTAATCCCAGCTCTGTAATTCAATAATATTTCCCTCTATATCTGTTGCATATACAAATGTAGCAACTTGTCCATTAGGATATTTTGTTTTAACAATTTCTCCAACTTGACCTCCACCTGCACTTTTTATTTTATTTAGGGTTTCTTCAACATTTTCAATTTCAAATGCGATGTGTGAAAAACCATAATTATTTATATTTTTTTGAAGCACTTCACCATATAAATTATATGAAAATATTTCTAATGTTGGTAAACAATCATCATATCCAGGTAAAGCTAAGTGCACACCTTCAATATGAGCATCTTTTATCCCTGTCAATCTATCCAACCATTCACCTTTTAGGTTTCTTTGTGGTGGTACTTTTCTGCATTCAAATACATCTTTATAAAATTCAGACAGCTTTTCCCAGTCTCTTGCTATTATATTTGTATGTACGTATCTCATATATTCCAACGCCTTTATAAAATATAAAGTATTCTTTATTTCCATAACACACTCTATTCCATGCTCAAATTATATCATTAAATTATTCTTTTAAAAATTTCTTTGCTACATTTGAAAAAATTAATCCATTTGATAAAATAGCTGGATGCCCACCTTTATTAAACAGATGCATTTTTCCATTTTTAATTTTTTCAAGAAGTGATGAAAAAGTATTTTCAAAGAAATCATGAGCTACTAAAGATACAAATTCATCTTCTTTACTTCCTGTTAAAAGTACATCTGGTTGCATAGTTTCTAGAGGCTTATGAAAAAATTTACCTATAGTTTTATAATGTTCAAAAATAGCTTCTGTATCATTATCTACTACTTGCTCCCAATTTTCGCCTTGATTGTAAATATAAAAAGCTTTTGCATCATCATCTTGCTTTGATGCTTCACGCTCTAATTTCACATTTTGCACAAAGGACTCTAGAGGAGCTTCTCCTTCAAAACTATCTGCAATTACCTTATTCACTAAATCGGGTCTTTCAAGTGCAACATTTAATGCAACAAGAGCTCCTCCACTACTGCCAATTATATTTACTTTTTTATAGTTCATCTTTTCTAAAAAACATATAACTTGCATAGCCTCATCAAACCATAAATCGACAGAAAACTTATCAACCATTTGAGATTTGCCATGACCAACAAAATCAATTAATATTATTTTATATTCATCTTTATAAAAATCGATTATATCATCAAACATCTTAGATGAGGCTGTATTTCCATGTAAAAAAAGTAATGGTGTACCATCTCCAATTTCATTATAGTAGCACTGTTTGTTATTATATTTAAAGTATGCCATATGTTTCCCCCTTTAATATTTCTATAAATATATGTTTATGATTTACATTTAAAATGACTATTGTCATAAACACTTAAAAATAGTATAACTTAGAGTATAACCAAAATCAATAATACCTTAGTTGATTTGTTGTTTACTTAAGTTATTATAATCTAACTTCTGTAAAGTTTCTTTTTTGTACGAAAATGTTCTTTCCATTTGCAACTTCATTTCGATAGCAAAGCAATTCATTAGTATTGATACTTTTACTTAAATTCATAATTTCATCATCAGAGAGAGCATTTCCTGTATCTGTAATAAAAATCTTCAATCCTTGAGATATGTCACAAAACCCATGCAATAGTTTCGTCTTTACTTGTTGGCACAATAGCATATTCATTTCTGTTTAAGTCATTAATAAGTTTGTCCACTTCATTTTTTTCTGTATTTGATATTTCTGAGAGATGTAATTTTGAATGAATTTCTAAAAATAGTGTTTTTCCCTGTTCTATTTTTTCTTCTTTACGTATGATTTTATTTAATTCTTTGTGTACTTCACTTAACCCATTTCCAAAATATTTCATATAGTACCTCTTAATCAAATTCTTTTTTCTTCTAATTTTATTTTATCTAGCCTTTATAATCTCATTATACTTAGAAAATACAAAACCAATGCAATTTATTATAATAATTAACTAATAATGATAATTGAATTATTGTATATCTCTTTTTACCTTAACCATTTTTTTCTTTATAGGAATCTCTTTATATCTTTTCAATATCAAGTCTCCCTTGTAATTTAATATATCTATATATGAACATAAATCTTGAACTTCGATTACACCTATATCATCATTAGTAATACCTTTTATATTACTAAATGCTCCAACTATATCTAATACCCTTATCTTCTTCTTTTTGCCAGCATTTAAATACAATTTAACTACTTCATTTTCTAGATTTGATTTTATATCTTTACTTTTGTTTGAATTTTTAGCAATTTTTTTTCTTTTCGATACTTCTTTCAAAATTTCTTTTGAATATTCTTCAAACAAAACTTTACCCTTAATAATACTACTTTGTTCTATATTAGTTAACTCATTTATTTTATATCCTACATATGTTTCTATATTATCTATATATTTCTCATCTTTTTCATCTACTATAGTGATAGCTTTTCCACTATTTCCTTTTCTACCAGTCCTACCTATTCTATGTATATAGTTTTCCTTATCTTGTGGCACATCATAGTTTATGACTAAAGAAATATCATCAATATGTATTCCTCTAGATGCTACATCACTACTAACTAATACATTAAACTTTATATTTTTAAAATCCTTAATCACAAATATTCTTTTTTCTTGTGATAAATCTGCATGTAACTCTCTTACCAAAAAACCTTCCTTACTCATTTTATTATATAGTTTAGATACTTTTTCTTTAGTATTACAAAATATTATTACACTCCTTGGATTTTCGCTGTATATTAATTCTTTTAAAACTACATACTTATTTCTTTCCTTTGACTTGATTATTTTATCATCTATTTGTCTTAATCCTTCATTAGTGTTACTTTCATTTCCTTCTACATTTATAATGCCGTAATCTGGCGTATATTTTTCACATATATATTTTATCTCTTCACCTATTGTAGCTGAAAAAAGACCTAAGGTTCTCTCTTTAGGTATATTTGTTAATATTGTTTCCATCTGTTCAAGAAAACCTTTATTAAACATTTTATCAGCTTCATCTATTATTAAATACTTTATTTTTTCTAAATTAATAGTGCCTCTATTTATATGGTCAATTATTCTACCCGGAGTAGCTACAACGACATGAACCCTTTGCTTTAACTCAGCTACTTGTTCTTTTATAGATTGTCTACCAAATATAGCACTACATCTTACCTTCTTTAACCTTCCTATACTTGATATCTCATCTTTTACCTGTAGCGCTAATTCTCTCGTTGGTACTACTATAAGTGCTTGAATATTATTGTATTCTATATCAATATTTTCACATATCGGTATTGCAAAACTTGCTGTTTTCCCACTTCCTGTTTTTGATTTTACTGCTATATTTTTACTATTTAACAATTCTGGAATAACTTCTATTTGTACCTTAGAAGGTACATTATATTCTAAATTTTTTAATGACTTAAGTATCTTTTTATCCAATTTAAAACTTTCGAATGTATATTTCATATATTACCACCTTATTATGTTTATTTTTATCTTATCAATTATATTTTTCTCCATTATATTATTATAATGTAAGACACCGATATTTTTATACTTTTTATCATTATATATAGATTTTAGCAGAAAAAATTATGAACTAGTCCTTAAATCAAAATAAAATCTAAAAAAATACCCCTTATTAACATTGATAAGTCAATATTTTCAAGGGGTATTTTTTTTAGATAATTAAATTGATTTAAATAAACTGAATTAGTATACTTCTTAGGTTTAATTTATATTCCTAGACAATTTTTCAATTTATATCTAAGATTAAAAGGTATTAATCAATACCTAAATTACCATAATCTCACATACCTATATCTTTATTCAAAATACCTTCTGTAATTAATCGTGCTATATAGTCATAACCTGCTTCATTGGCTTTATTGCAATCATCCACATTATCACAGAAAAAACTTTCAATTTGTATTGCAACTGGATTCGTGTTTCTCAAGATATATAAATTTTCTCTTTTTTTAGCTCCTCTATTTTCAAATAATTCTCCAAGTTTATTAGATACTCTTTTAGCATATTCTAATCCTTCATTACCATAATAAAGTACTTCTGCACCAAAGCTTTTTCCATCACTTTTATTTAAATGTAGCTCTACTAGTAAATCATATTTGCCACTATTTACTTTTGGAACTCTATAAAAAAACTCTTCTTTTTCTGCTACAAAATGTCTTTCTGGACAAATTATTACATCTACTGTATTACCTTGACTTATGAGCATCTCTGCTAACATAGGAGCTAATTTTTTATTATAACTATACTCATCAACTATTGCATTTACACCTGTACTTTTTCCACCTTTTAGTATACTATGACCTACTGTTATGCATATTTTCATTTACTTTTTGTCACCTTCTTTTAAAGCTAAAATTTGTATAATAGTAATATGATTTTAAAGCTATTACTAGTAATAATATATTAATTGAAGATGGCAAAAGTTCTCATAACTTATCATTTTTTTAACATATTTGTCTTATTTTAGCATAAATCTAGATGCTTAATTTTATTTATTACAATTATTATTTAACTCTATTTCATAATAACTACTGTAAATCCAGTATAAGTATTATAGTTCAACACATTATCTAACAGTATATGTTACAAACATTGAATTATTTGGTGTATTCCTAAGAATACTGTGGTTATTAAATTTATATTTCTATATTTATTACAGATATATTGCAAGCTAAAATTTCATCAAGAATCACAAATTTCTTATCTCTAACTTTGCTAACACTTTTATTCTTAAACTATATACTTGTCATTATAATATTATAATAAATTATTTGATAATAGCTTATTGTTAAGGCTTTATAATCAATTTATAAGTCATAAATACTTGATTAACTGATTTTTTATAATTGATGCTATTTTAACAATAATTATCACCTTATATCTAATCTATAATAATATTTGTATACATTAAACCATATAATTGTTTTAGTAATTTTAAATTTTATGTACAACCAATTAATAGTATAATAAAAGCGATGTATTTATGAATAATTCACCATTATTCAGTTCATTTATTGATATATGTTCAGTTTTTATATTTATACTTTTTACATCTTCATAAACTATTCCAACAGGTGAACAAATAAAGCAAGAGAAACCAAAGGTTTTAGTAACTTTTTTAACTTTGCTAGGAGTAATATTAATTTGATTTTTGTAATTTTCTATATTTTCATTAGCCATTTTTATATTACTTCTATAGTCCTTATCTTCTTGAATGTTATAACTATTATCTAATTTATTTACTGATTTAAATCTACTATAATTTCTACAACTATAGTTAATTTCAAACTCTATACTTCCAACAATTATTAAATTGCATAGTTTTAGATTTTTGTCTTTATTTATAGGATTTTTTATAAGTTTTATACTAAGTATTTTGCTATTTGTATTCACTTTTAATATATCTTTTAGATTTTTAGGTGCTTTTAAAGTATTGCTTATATTTAATTGTTTAAATACAGCTTTTTTAATACTTGTATAAACACGATTACTTTCTATTGATATTTTCATTGGAAATTTTTCCATATCATACTTATAATAATAATATATATTAGCGTGGTTTTCTATAACCCTACATGCTGAATTTGCTAATACTATGCTTTTAAAAGATATTATTTTTTTACAATTTCCATTTATTTTACCTATGTAAAAACCTTGTTGTGGATTTAATCCACCCTTTCTGATACCATTAACTTCTACAGTATTATTTATAAATTTTATGTACTTAGAAATATAATCTTTAAAAAATATATTCCCAGTTTTGCGATTACTCATATTTGTAACAACAATAGTATATGTTAAAATATCAAATACAGATGCACATTCTTTATCAACATATTTTTCTACCTCTAAAATATTTCCACTCATATCATTTGAAACAATATTACTAAAAGTAGTTTTTGTTATTATAGGGCTTCTAGATAATAACTTATAACTAAAATCTCCCCCATATTCATTGATACCTCTCATTGCACCCACCTTTCTATAATTTAAATATTATCTTATTTTAAAATTATTGTCATAACTTATAATTGTAGTTATACTTATAAATAAATTATTGTCATCTAAAATGGATGATGTTATATCTTGTATAATATACTTTAAATTAATTTTATCGTTATTTTTTATTCCTCTAGGCATTTGTATAAATGTACTAAAAGGTATTTTTAATTCAAGTATATTTTTCTTTGTAAAATTCCTATTTCTTTTAGCATTATTTATATTTTCTAACCTTATGTTAGTATTTATATCACCAACTAAAATTAACTTTTTACCAGTCATCTGCTCATCCTCTAACGACATACATTCTATTGTATCAATCAATTTTATATCGTGGATATTCATGCCACAAACAGATGTATCTAATAAATTTACTCCAGATTTTTTAGAAACTAGCTTAAAATTTTTATATGTATTAAATTGAGAAATGTAAAGTGTATTTTCTAGACTCTCACATTCTTCCAGATTATATATAACCTTATCTTTTTCATGCATGATTTCATCAATCTCCCTATATCTATATATTAATACTATTCATTATAACTATTTCAAATTACCATTTTTAATTTTGTATGAAAGAAATATCGCTATTTATAAGATATGATATATTTTTGATAGATATCATACCTTTTATTTAAAATAAAAATATAATTTTAAAATTATAAATTAAATATTTCTATTGACTTTTTATTTGTGATTGATTATAATTTTTATAGACCGACGGTCAGTCTTAAAAAGTGAGGTGTTCTAGAAATGCAAGATTTAAATAAAATGAATAGTTGTTTTAATAAGAATTTTAATTTAATAGTACTTGGTCAAATTGTCTCTATACTTGGTTCATCGTTGTTAAGATTTGGACTTTCCACTTATATTTTAGATATGACAGGACGTGCAGACATATTTGCAACTTTATACGCAATATCAAGCATACCTCTTTTATTTTCTCCAATTGGTGGTGCAATAGCTGATAGATTTAATCGTAAAAATTTAATGGTTATATTTGATTTTATTAGTTCAGTTATTATTTTTACTTTTATTTGTCTTCTTTCTACTTTAAACAATTCTATTATATTAATTGGGGTTATTATGGTACTATTATCAATTATTAGTTCTATGTATCAACCTACTGTGCAAGCAAGCATACCTTTAATAGCAAATGAAAAAGATTTAGAACAAGCAAATGGAATTGTAAACGGAATAAGCTCTCTTTCAAGTATGTTTGCTCCTGTACTTGGAGGTTTGTTATATGGCCTTATTGGAATTAAGATGCTTCTTATTGTAAGTTGTATTGCATTTTTTCTATCCGCAGTAATGGAAATGTTTATTCATATACCTTTTAATAAAAGAAAAGTTAATGGAAGCATAGTATCAACAATAGTCAGTGATATGAAAGAAGGATTTTCTTATGTTATAAAACAATCTTATATTAGTAAAGCCATGATTCTAGCTGCTTCTTTAAATTTATTTTTGACTCCATTCTTACTTGTAGGAATACAATATATTTTACGTATAACAATGCATAGTAGTAATAATATGTATGGCATAGGGATAGGAATTATTGAATTTAGTAGTGTTTTAGGTGCACTTTCAATAGGTCTGTTTGCTAAAAAAATGAAAATGAATACACTGTATCGCTGGTTAATGTTAATTAGTATTCTGATGATACCAATGGCTATTTCTATTTCACCTTTAATGCTTAGACTAGGATATTATCCATCTTTTATATTGTTATTTATTTGTGTTATACCTATAGCCATGTCTATGACAATTATTACTATATTCGTTTTAACTATTGTTCAAAAACAAACTCCTAATGAATTATTGGGTAAAGTAATGGCTACTGTTACCGCTGTATCACAGTGTGTTGCTCCAGTTGGTCAAATTATGCATGGAAAATTATTTGAAATTTTCAGTTCCACAGTCTATATACCTATAGTATGTATGTTCATAATTATGCTATTAATTTCAATTCTTGCTAAGTATCTATATAAGAATGAATCAAAAGCATAAAGTATAAAATAATTAAAAATTATTTTTAAATGTACAAACCGATTGGAAAACATACTTTAATCATCCACAAAATGTTAAAAAGCAACAGATAAATAAAGTATGACGCATTATTATCTGTTGCTTTATTCATTAGAACTACCTTTATTAAGTATACAATTATACTTCTATGTCTTCAACTTTTGAGATAAGCCATAAATACGAAAGTCCAGCTAATACTGCTGCTACTATCCATACAATAATAAAAGGAATATATGTGTGAAGCATAGTTGTTATAATGTTAGCAGTGCAGGAAGCAAGAATAACAGAGACTATAATCGTTGTTTGAATGGAATATTTTCGAAATCCAATGCTAGCAGAAATTACACCTATAAATAAAGAGAATACAGCACACAAAATTGTTTCAATAATAATCTTAAAAAACAATCCAAGAGTAAAATTATCAGAAATCATAGGAAAAAAAGCTTCTGTAACCATAAATATAAGGAGGGAAATAATCGTCCCAAGCAACATAAAACTCAAACATAATGTAGCTATCAATACAATCTTTGAGTTCAATAAAGTCTTTCTATTTATTGGATAAGTAAAAATCAAAATTGCATTTTTTCCAGAATATTCTTTTATAACAAATGTGGAAAACAATACAGCTGATAAAATGGCATAAGCTGACATTTGTAGAACGTTAGTGATTACCCAAATATTATGGTAATTAGAAAACTCAGCAGAATCTGTATCCCCCCCTGTATAAGCAATCATAGCAAATGTATACAAAAATCCTAATACACATAAGGTAATGATACCCATGGCATGAAGATAAGGGCGAATATTATTTTTTTTTAGTTCTAATTTTATAAGTTTATACACAGTTGTTTCCTCCATTCATTATTTCAAAAAAATACTCTTCCAAGCCATTAGGAAATTCTTGTTTTACTGTAGACATAGGAATTTCTTTTAAAATACTTCCATTCGAAATAATGCCTATTGTATCAGCTATATACTCTATTTCACTTAATATATGACTTGAAATAATAAGTGTCATATCATATTCTTTTGCAAGTGTTCTGAATAAATCACGCATTTGTTTTATTCCCATAGGGTCAAGACCATTGATAGGTTCATCAAGTAAAAGAATATCTGGATTATGTATCATTGCACGAGCAATCCCCAACCTTTGCTTCATACCCAAAGAAAACTTACATACCTGTATCTTTCCAGTATTTTCGAGTCCTACTTTTTGCAAAACAGCATTTATATCTGCATCATAAAAATTCATGTAAGCATTATGTATCTTTAAATTTTCCTCAGCTGATAAATGTTCATAAAAAATTGGTGTTTCTATAATACATCCAATTTTTCTTAAAATATTATTACGATTTTCAGATATATTCATATCAGAAATCATTATATTCCCAGTGGTTGGTTTTAATAAACCTGCTATCAATTTTAGTACTGTAGTTTTTCCAGCTCCATTTGCACCTAAAAATCCATAAATACTTCCTTTCTCTACATTTATATTGCAATGTTTTATGACCTCTTGATTATCAAATACTTTTACCAAATCTTGAACTTTAATGATTGTATTCATTTTCTTTAATATTTTCCTTTCTCTATGAACCAGTATTTATTTTTAGTGTTTATTAAATCTTTCAAATTTGATTCATTCATAATTCATAAAATAATATTACTTCAATTAGACAATATAGTGTCTTATCTAAGAATACTATTTCAAATACAAAAAGTCAATATATTGTCTAAAATAAAAATAAAACTTATATTTATTAAGAGGCACAATGAGTATGACATATATTAGAATAATTAGGATATTTAATATTACTGAAGTAAAGCTTTCAATATTAAAAATGATATAAAAATAGTGACTATCTTAATTATTAAAATTAATTATAGTCACCATTTTGTATAGTTTAATTAAATATTATTTTATATGTGAGTTTGATAGAATTTATTTTCATTAAATCTATTATTCTGGTTTATACATAATTTTCTTATTATTATCATATATTACCAAAGAATTTGATTTTACAATTTCATTTTCATATTTAACATCTTTTTCAGAGAAATTAGCTACTACTTTTAAATCATCTCCATATTTAGTCATTTGAACTAATCTATCATCAGAAATAAACTTAAAGTCTGTCATTTCTCTTTTAATAGCCTTTTTATTGAACTCTGACCATACTTTATCATGAGAAATTATTTCACCTTTATGTTTTTCCCATTCAGTTCTATCTATATAATACATAGGTGGTGTATTATATAATACTTCTTTCATCATTCTACTTCCAACTTCATCCTTAATTTTGAAAGTTCCCCATAGCCATTGATGAGAAGATACAACAGAATCATTATAAACTAATCTAAATAAAGGTAAAGAATAAGTTGGGTCTATAAATATTTTTTTATATTTTTCTTTTACAGGTATCTGCTTTGAAAAGACTTCTGGCACTCCTCCTGTTGGAGAATAGTATCTACCAACATAATATTCACTTTCTTTGTTCTTACTCATATCTTTATCTACCCAAGCAAACGCTGGTGTTTCAAGCCCATGTGCAAATGCTATAGTGCTACTTGCAAAGTCATTTCCTCCTTCTGAACCTATAACCATATTTGCATTATCTCTTATATATGACATTCTTTCAAGTCTAGCTTTTAAATCTTGTGACTGTGTTGTTATATGATTTGGAGAATAATCATCAAAAATTTCTCCTGTAGCATCACAGTCTATAAACCAAGAATTAAATTCATACCCCTCATTCAATATACTTTTTACTCTCTCTTTTACACTTGGTAAAGATAATGTAGGATTTAGTTGTCTTCCTTCTCCTTGAAATCCAGATTCTTTTTCACCTTTTTTATTTTCTATAGTAGCATTTTCATATAGTGACTTATCTTTAAATGATGCTGTACTCCATTTTTCTTCCCCTGGCTTGTGTATAGAATGATATGAATCATATGGTCCTACAAGATAACCTAAATCATTAGCTCTTTTGACTATTTCTGGTGATACATAACCTTCTTCCATATCATCAAACCCTATCCAAGCATTATCAATACCAGATTTATTCATATCATTAATTACATCAATTGTATTATATCTTGCCCATGTATCAATTTTATTCACACTATTCCCCAATTTTAACTTTAATAACTTTTTGTTAAACTCTATAAGTTCTACTCTATTTAATTTAGATATTCCTTTATCTAGTACTTTTTTTATTTCTTTATCATTACTATCAAAAACCTTACTATTATAAAAAGTATTTAGTTGCATAACTTGATTAAAGGCTTGAACTATTTGATTTTTTTGATATTTATCTATATAATCTTGGGTTTTTATTTGATTAAGTACAGTTATAAATTCACTATTATCAGGTTTTTTACTTAGGAGTTCTTTCATCCAATTAATTAAATCATCTGATAAATTTTCCTTTAATTTGTCCCATTTAATATCACCTACTGTTATTATAGATTTGTCTGCAAAATAAATCTGAGGAGCTCCATAAAGCTTTTCAATGTTTTTATTATCCTTAGATTTTTCTTCTAATGTTTTAAACTCACCTTTATCAACTATATAATTTTTATAGGTTTTTGCCACATCTGTAATATTTTTATCAGTCAAATATATTTTAAATCCATACTCTTTATTTTTATTTATACTTGGATATTCATGTGTAAATGTAAAATTAATTTTATCTTTAGAATTAAATTTAATCTCATTATTAAATTCATTTTCAATAATATAAAGCACAGAATACTTTGTCTTATTTACTGCAAAAAACTGCATCGAAAAGGATTCTATGACATTGTAAGCTGATTCATTTAAATGCTCTTTCCAGTATTTATCATCACTTGGTATAAATTTACCTTCATAAAGTGGTAACACATAACTTTCGCCTTCAATTCTTGGCCAATTAAAACTAGCTTCTTTTTCTGAATTAGATTTAATATCTACATCTAAATAGCTTTCCTCTTTTTTTATATTTATGTCTATGTTTTCATCAGGATATGTCCATGATGTCTCTGTTTTTGTCTGTTTAAAATTTGATACTTTCCTTTCTTTTAATGGTTCAGATATCTTTTCCTTTAAACCATTAGATTCTACTGATACCTCAAAAGTTTCTGGTTTTACTTCAAAATTAAAGTCCAGATTTTTGACATTATACATAGATGATGTGTCATTAATAACCTCACTACTACTACATCCAGTGATAGTAGTTGCAATAATCATACAACTTGTAAATACCGAGAATATTTTTTTCATAAAATCCACCTCCTCGATAAATATATCACCCTTATGTTACACCAAAGTTACAATTTACTTTGAATTTCACTATCTATTAATTGAAGATTATATTGTTGAATTAATTCTATTAGACGTTCTGCATATATGTTACTTCCACTTTCATCTTTTGCAGTGCTATAACCTGCTTTTTCTAATGCTTTAGCTTGATAGATATATGTTTTTGCATCAAATACACCATTGGCTTTATATCTTTTATTTGTAGCTAAAAATTCTGCATGGTCTTTTATAGATTCACTTTTATCATCATATATTCTAAATTTATCATCTATAATTGTATCTAAATGTTCTTTTGTTTCTAAAGTAACTGATTTTCCTCTCCAATAGGCATCAGCCTTTATACCAAATAAGTTATTATACTCTTTTGCTAAACTTGATTTACCCCAACTAGACTCAATTATTGCTTGTGCAATGGTTATAGATGGCAATATTTTATAATTTTTATAGTTTTGTATAGCAGATGTTTCAATCTCATTAATAAATTTCATATATTGTGTATCAGATTTTAATCTTTCTGGCTTTATTCCATAATCTTTAAGGTCCTCTATATAATCATTAACCAATCTTTTTTGTTTATTATTAAATTTCAACTCATCTAAAACACTACTTAAATTTTCTACTTTATTATTTTTAGAAAAATCTTTAACAAATAAATCTGATACTTCTTTTATTTGTGAATCATTAACTTTTTCTAACTTATTTTTATTTAATACAGCAATGATAGAAGCCACATACTTCCAATTAACTTGTGCATTATTTTCACTTGCTAAATCAGCATATTCTATATACTTACTAACATCTATATCAGCCTTATTTATCTCTTTAATTGAATATTCTTTTACTAACACACCTATTCCAACTATTATTATCAGTATTGCTATAATGAACTTCTTATTCTTCATAAATTATTTCCTCCCTTATATTCTCTACAGAATACAATATACCCTACTTTTGTTACATATTCTTTACGAAATTATGAAGATTTTATGAAGATTTATGTAATATATTTAATTTAAAGCACGATTATTGTTATAATATATAGGTTTGCATTAAATAAAAAATAGTTAAAATAAATTTAAAATTAGATAAATTTATTTTAACTATTTATACACTAAGACATTATTTTAATTTACTTCTATTAATTTCTATAGATTTTTCTAATACATACTCTTCTCCATATACAATAATTTTTATTGGTTTTCCCTTTAAATTTTCTATCTTAATTAAATTACTACATACATCAACATGGATATTATTATATCTATAATTTATATTGAAAGAATAATTATTCCATTCTTGAGGTAACTTAGGCTCAAAAGATAGTGTTTCATTCCATGTTCTCATCCCTGCAAATCCATGTATAATAGAAAGCCATGAGCCAGACATTGAAGTTATATGAAGACCATCATTAGTATCATTATTATAATTATCTAAATCAAGCCTAGCTGTTCTTGAGTATAATTCATAAGCTTTTTTTAAGTCATCTACTTCAGAAGCAATAATAGAATAAACACTAGAAGATAAAGAAGACTCATGTACAGTATATTTTTCATAAAAATCAAAGTTTCTCTTTTTCTCTTCTTTAGTAAACATATTCCCAAAATAATAAATTCCTTGTAACACATCTGCTTGTTTTATAAAACATGACCTAAGAATCTTGTCCCAAGACCATTTTTGATTAAGAGGAAGATTCTCTTTTGGCAAATCCTTTACCTCTATAAATTCCTTATCTAAAAAATTATCATTTTGAACTATTATTTGTAATTCTTCATCATATGGCAAATACATTTTATTTGATATTATTTTCCAGTCCTCAATTTCCTCTTTACTTACATTATTTCTTTTAATACATTCACTGTACTCTTTTTCTAATTTTAAGATGTTTTCTACAGCATATTCTAAACACCACTTAGCTATATAATTAGTATACCAATTATTATTGATGTTACTTTCGTATTCATTTGGGCCTGTAACTCCGTGTATCATATATAAATCTTTTCTTGTAGATAAATGTACCCTACTAGCCCAAAATCTAGCTACTTCTACTATTACATCTATGCCCTTTTCTTTTATATATCCAAAATCACCTGTATAATTTGTATAATTATATATTGCATATACTATACTTCCATTGCGATGAATCTCTTCAAATGTTATCTCCCATTCATTATGACATTCCACTCCATCGAAAGTAACCATTGGGTATAGTGCTCCCTTAAGTCCAAGTTTTTTGGCATTATCTTTTGCTTGCTTTAGCTGATTGTATCTATATACTAAAAGATTTCTTGCTACACTCTTATCTGCTACACCTAAATAGACTGGAAGACAATATGCTTCTGTATCCCAATAAGTAGCACCTCCATATTTTTCACCAGTAAAACCTTTTGGCCCTATATTTAATCTTGAATCTTCTCCATAATAAGTCGAGAATAATTGAAATAGATTATATCTTATACCTTGTTGACTACTCTTATCTCCTTCTATCTTTATATCTGCACTTTCCCATCTTTTATTCCACAATTTTGTATGTTCATTTAAAATTTCTTCATACTCTTTAGATATTTCTATATTTAAGATATCATCACATTTCTTTAATAACTCATTTTCACTATAATCTCTAGTGGAAGTTATTGTTACATATTTTTCTATTCCAATAGTTTCGTTTTCTAAAACATCCATTGTTATTGAATTTTCACAGTAATTATCAGTACTTAAATAAGATATATCATCTACTTTACCTCTTGCTTTAATATGCATCGTTGCACCTACTGTAAATATGGGTGTCTTAAATGTATTTTCTTTTGTACGTGAAAGTATATTTCCTCTATATTCTGAGGAACTTGAAGAAACTGCATTCCAAAATTCTTCTTCGTAATTTGAATCTTCGTTTTTTATATTTGAATCTAAGTATGGAATAAATTTTATTTTAGCACTAGAATTCAAAGCTTTTATATCATACTTTATTACAGCTAATTCCTTAACTGATACGCTTAAAAATCTTGTTATATTAGCTTCAAATTTTTTACCATTAATATTCACAGTAAATTTACGTTTTAAAATACCATTTTTCATATCTAATTCTCTATAAAAATTTTCAACATTACATTTTTCAAGGTCTAACTCTACCCCATCTATGAAAATTCTTATCCCTATATAGTTAACTGAGTTAGGAATTTTACCAAAGTATTCTGGGTATCCATTTTTCCACCATCCAACACGAGTTTTATCAGGAAACCATACTCCAGCTATATAAGAACCTCTATGGCTATCTCCACTATATCTTTCCTCATAGTTTCCTCTCATACCCATATAACCATTGCCTATACTCATTATAGACTCTGCTAATCTATTTTCTTTAATTTCAATCTTGTCTTGTATAACTTTCCACTCATTTATATTATCAAACAAACATTTCATATAATGCTCCTAACTATATACTTATTATACTCACTTAATATATACTTAAAATTTAACTGACTTGTTGAATTTACAAGTAAATTTGCTTTTTTTAGATTTTTATAATCTCCAACTCCAACAGAAAACATATTGGCTGAGTTTATAGCATCAATACCTGCACTTGCATCTTCTATTCCTATACAATTTTTAGGATTTACACCAAGTCCCTTTGCTGACATAAGAAATATATCTGGATATGGTTTGGTGTTCCTACATTTTGACGCATCTGCTATAAAATCAAACTTATCACTTATGCCTAGATGTTTTAATACATTTGTAGCATTCTTGCTTGCAGAAGACAACCCTATCTTTACATCATTAGATTTTATATCATCAAGTAAATTTTTTATACCTGGCAAAATATCATTTGAAGTTATTTTGTTTATTAAAGATACATAATAGTTATTTTTGTCTTCTGCCATTTTCATTTTTTCTTCTTCTGAAAATAAATCTTTTTTATATCCATATTCTAATATTTTATTTAATGACTCCATTCTACCTATACCCTTTAAAGACTCATTAAATTCTATATCTATATCTATGCCAATGTCATCAGCTAGTTTTTTCCAAGCTAAATAATGATAATATGCTGTGTCTGTAATCACTCCATCTAAATCAAATATAAATGCTTCTAGCATTCTTGTACCCCTTTCTCTATAAGGATTTTTTAGACTAATAATTAATTTATTTTGTGTCTATACCTTATATTTAAGATATTCTCTATAGAACTATTTAATCCAATTCACTCTTTAATTCAAAATCAACTTCTATTTCACTCTCTTGCACACCATATTTTTTTATCATTTTAGAAAAATTTGACCACATTTTTCCAGAAAAAGCATTTAAATAATTTATATTACAAATAAATTTGCCATCTTCAATCTCTTTCTTATATAGTTGTGGACCCACTATATATACAGGAAACATAGCCCATGCTTTTTTTCCTCTGTATTTTTTTATAACTTTTGTATAGTTGCCATTCTTCATAATACATACTAAAAATACACATACAAATATTTTTTCTTCAACATCTATACCAAAAGAAAAGGATATATCTTTTCCAAACTCCTTTTCTATTTTACACAAATCCTCTTTAACCTGTTTTTCAAGTTTTCTTGAAGCTTCATTGCAAAATTTTTTAATCTCACTAGATGGAATTGGAATCCAAAGTGGCATATCTGATATATAGTCTATACTTTTATCATCAAATGGCAACTCTCTTCGCTTCATTTCTGCTATAGCAGACATATAACTTTTATCCGATACAAAAAAAGTTGCAGTTTTATTATTATCCACATATATATTAACTGGACATTCCTGTTTCTTATTATTTATTGAAATTCTAGTAATATCATTATATGAATACTCTTTTTCACTCCCTATACATTTACGAACTTTAATATTATATAAATCAAAAATAATATACTTTCTTGTATATTTGAGAATTGAAATTAATCCATACATTGTAAGTACAAGAGTAATTAATAATATATAATACTGTTTAATATATACACAAAATACAATTAATACAATCCCAATTGATAAAAATATTAAACCTAAAATTAGATTCACGATACTAGATTTTACTGTAACTATATATTCTTCATAGTCATTCATGTTTTCTCTTCCCTCTACTTATTCAGTAATTATACATCTTTACTTAACTACAAAATAATTAAAAATTTCAATATTAATTTTTATTCAAATAAAAACTTTACTTAACAAGTTTTACTGCAAATAATTTGTATATAAAATTATACTGAATTCACTTATTATAATTAATGATACTTTGTTTAAATAATATAAAAAGTTATAGTATAATCTAACAAACACATGGTTATATTATTTTAAAATAATAAACTTGTATTTTTTTAATGTTATTTCTTCCTTTAAATCAACTATTTTTTCTTCATATAAATCTTTTACTTTTCTATTTACCAAATAATCTGGTAATCTTAAGGTTAAATCTTTGGATGAATTATTTATTATTATTGTAATAGATTCTTTCCTTAATATAATTGTTCCATTTTCTTTATCTGCTAGTATCCATTCATTTGATACAGTTCTAAGTTCTCTATTTGATTTACGAAGTCTAATAATCTTCTTCATAAAATCAAGTATATCTTTATTCCACTTTCCTTCATTCCATTCCATACATTTTCTTTGTCCTTCAGATACTGGACTTAGTTCTCCTTGCATTCCTATTTCATCACCATAGTATATACACGGACCTCCTGATTGTATAAACATAAACAAATATGCAAGTTTAAATTTATCCACATTTCCATCAGCATAGCTCAATATTCTAGTAGTATCATGACTTCCAAGTAAATTAAAAATAACTTCATTAACTTGCATTGGATAGCTTACTATTACATCATTTATCATGTATTTAAATTCTTCAGCATTTATCTCATTTGTACAAAAAAATTGTTTCATAGCTTCTGACATTAAATAATTCATAACTGAGTCAAATTGGTCTCCCATCAACCATGGTAAACTTCCATGCCAAATTTCTCCTAATATATATATATCAGGTTTTATTCTTTTAATCTCTTGTCTGAATTTTCGCCAGAAAACATGATCTACTTCATTTGATACATCCAATCTCCATGCATCTATATCAAATTCTTGTATCCAATACCTCCCTACACGCAATAAATATTCTATTACTTCTGAATTTTCTGTGTTAAGTTTTGGCATGTATTTTTCACACCCAAAAGTTTCATAAGGTATGTTTTTTTCATCTATTTCTTCTATTGGAGTATCAACTTTACTTATATCTTTTATATAAAACCAATCTTTATATCTCGAATTATTCTTATTTTTAACTACATCTTGCCACTGCTTAGAATAATATCCTATATGATTAAATACAGCATCCAACATTATTTTTATATTTCTTTTATGGGCTTCTTCTATTAGTTTTTTCAAAGTAGATTTATCACCTAAGGTAGGGTCTATTTCCATGTAGTCCATCGTATCATATCTATGATTAGTTTTTCCAACTGTAATAGGACAAAAATAAATTCCATTTATCCCTAAATCGCTCAAATAATCTAGGTGGTCTATTACACCTTGTAAATCTCCACCTGTAAAATTATCTCTTGTTGGAATAGCGCCCCATATATCTACTCCTTCTGGATTTATAGATGGATTTCCATTTGCAAATCTATCAGGAAATATCTGATACCAAATAGTTTCCTTTACCCAATCTGGAACTTTAGGTATATCTATATAATTCAAATATGGATATCCAAAAAAATTACTTATTTCGCATAACTCTTTTTCATCATTTTCGTTTCCTAATTTTATTATCTTTTTCTCTGTAAATAAAATTTTTTCTTCTTGACCTTCTATTATAAATCCATATCTCGAACGTTTATTTAAAGGCTTACACTCAGCTATCCAATAATCAAATAATTCTGTTTCTACTTCTTTGTTCATTGTTATATTTGTTCCACCAGACCAACCAAGTCCAGATGCATTTAGATTCCCTCCTCCTGCACCTCCTTTGTCCCATACATATTGGTCTCCTATCCTTAAGGTCACTTTTTTTGCCTCATTTTTTTTGGTTCTAATTCTTATATGTAATGTTTCTCTATCATAGCCATAAGCATAGTTGCTCATTGGTATATGTAGTATAGCCTCTTTTGTTAAAGTTTGTTGAGTTGATTCTGTGATTTGATTGCTTAAGGTTATATTTTCTTTATTTTTATTAGACAACTTTATCCCTTCTTTCTAATAATTTGCATGATTTAAAGATAGGTTAATGTATTTAACTATTATATCATAATAAAAAGATATAATAGTTAAATATAATAGTAATAGTTTTCTAATTTGAGACAATCATTTTTCTTAAACTTAAACTCTTCTCTATTATCATTTTTTACAAAATAAAAACCTCTAGTATTTTCCTAGAGGATACAATATTCTGCTATTAATTTTTATACTAACTTTCAAATTATTTAAAAAGACTCTATATGCCATATTAGTTCTTTATGCTATATTATTAGATTTAACTTTTTCTATGTTTAAAAAATAAGTTTCTCTTTCTTTAAATAATGATACATATTTAAAATCAAGATATTTAAGCATATCGTAAGCCACATCAAAATCTTTGCAGATATCTTCTACTCTATGAGAGTCAGAACCTACAGTAACTATAAAACCACCAAGTTCTCTATATCTTTTTAAGATATCTTCATTTGGATGTATGGCATTTAATCCATATCTATAACCAGATGTATTTAACTCTATTCCACTTCCATTATTAATTATTGACTTTAAAACTTCATCAATAATATCTTTAAAATCATTATATATTACTCTGTTATCTGAATATATCCCATATCTAGATATATAATCTAAATGTCCATATATATTATAATCTTTAAACTCATGATTAGTTTCAAGTATGCTATTAAAATATTTATAGTACGCATCTTCTTTGCTAAGTCCTTCAAAGTATTTTTTTGATGGAACAGGTACGTTATCAATTGTATGAGTTGAACACAATATAAAATCAAAAGGATGTGAACTTATTACATCTTTTATTTCATTTTTTAAATGTTTTCTATATCCTACTTCAACACCTAACAATAATTCTATATCCTTTTTATACTTTTCTTTTAGTGTATTAAACACTGGGACATAGTTGTTATAATCTATACAAAATCCCTTCCCTTCATCATGTTCTAAATGGTCTGTAAAAGTTAAATATCTAACACCTATACTTATAGCTTTTTTTATTGTATCTTCCATTGAATCCTTTCCATCACTTGAAAAATTAGTATGAATATGATTATCAATTAAATTCATATTATCCCTCCCTTTATTTTATCTATCTTAATTATACTACAGGTTTATTGTATACAATTGTTAAAAGAAAATGATAATAGTTAAATTTTATTTACAATACTTCCTCTTAAATAAATATTTTATTTTTACAATAAAAGAAGTGTCTATCTTTTGATTTAAAAAAATCAATGCAGACACTTCCTTAGTAATATATTTTGGTTAATTTATCTTTTAAAAATTTGCATTTTTTGACAAATTTTAGTGGTTATATATCCAATCATATAAAAAGCGGCATAAAGTAAAATATAGATATATGCTGAATCATTTAAAAACATATACATTAATATTATATAAGTTATTAAAGATACTACAAGTGATAAAATCCAGTTGGTTTTACTCAATACACAAACTATCCCTTGAATTAAAAAGGCAATTGGAAAAATTAAAATCATCCCTATTACAAAAATCCCTTTAGAATGAATATCTGGTATATTGAATATATCTGTAGCAAAAGTCAAAAACACCAATAACATTATGATTGTAGGAAATATAATACTAAAAACATTACTCTTTTTCATAATAAATTTTCCTTATTTGTAATTTTGAATTGGTTATTTAATGAAACTCATTAAATATAACCATTAAATTAATAATTTAATTACTTTATCGCCTCAATTTCTCCCATCATTCTAACTAAGTCTTGTCCATATTGACCACCAGCCCAATTATTAGAAAGACTTTCAACTGTTTTAGCTTTCCCAAACAAAGATTTTTCATGTCTAGGGTCTACTGGATTTGAAAGTGGATAACCCTGTTGTCCTGCATATAGACATAAATGTTGAATTTGAGCTAGTATTCCCTCTTCCCAAGTATCAAATTTTGAGTGTGCATTTTTGTCAGTATCAGAACCACCAACAGAAGTCTTAAGTCCACAAGGATTTTTAAAAGATGCATCTAATACTCCACCAAAATTACAGAAACCAGTTTCTTTTGCTGATTGAGCTACAGCTAAAACAGGATTTACACCTTCTTGAACAGCTGTATCATACAGTATTGGTATTAATTCTATAAATAAATCATTGGCTTTTTTAGATTTTGCCCATTTTAAACAAGCTTCTAAGCTAGCTGTTGGTTCACCTAATATACTTGTCTCATCTTTCATAGGTGAATCCCCTTTTGTAGACGAATCACCATTATTCTGTGCAGCAGAAACACACTTATTATATACACTATCGCTTATTGAGCCTAATCTAGTAATCTTATCTGCTCCTGCTAGTATGGATTTATCACTATCTTCTGATACTAATACAATTGGATTATCTTTAGCAATTGTAGAACCTGTAAGAGCATTTACTAAATCATATCCATCACTTAAATAAAATTCTGATGAATCTGGATAAAATTCTTTTATAACTTTTTTATTTGTATCATATCTATCTGAACCACCAAGTCTCTTAGAGTTAGTCTTGTTAACTAAACTCGTACTCATAGAAATACTTCCACCTACAGCATATGATTTTACATTACTTGTTGAAAAAGGAACACTTTTTCCATCTGTAAGTACTATAGGAGCTACATCTCTTACTGAGACAGGTGCAGCACTTATAGTATCAGCCTCTCCTTTATATGCATTAGTTAATATAACTTCATCAACTTTTTTAATGCTACTTACTTCTTTGGCAACACTATAACTAGTCTTTATTCTATCATCTCCACCTAATCTAGTTACTTGTGCTCCTGTATTTTTCAGTTCAGTTTCTACTGACTTACTTATTGATAACTCTTTACCTATTATGTATATCTTTTTTACATTTTTTAATCTTTGTTTTGTCTCATTTGGTATGTTACTTTTTTGAGCAAGTAAAATCGGAGCATCTACAGCACCAGCAAGACCACTTGCTGAAAGACCATCTGCTATAGAACTATCCATATTTACCACAATTGCTGTATCATAACTCGTTTTATCTGCTATTAATCCAGCCGTCTCGTATATGTTCTTACCTTTAATGGTATCTGATGTTAATGCACTTACATTAGGTGCGTTCATTAGAAATATAGCTAATGTTAAACCTAATGCTAAAACTCTTTTAATTGTTCTCATATTCTTCCCCCTTGATATATCAAGTTTAATCCAAAAATGACTATAACATAGTAATACATCTACGCTATAGTCATTTATTATAATTTAATAATTATATGTTTCTTATTATATCATAAATTACAAAAAGTTTCCATAATATTAGATAGATTAGAGAAAAAATTTACATTTTAGTTACAATTTTCCATTTTTTAATTCTAATGTATACATATTTGGTAACAATTTGTAATAAAAGATAGTAAATACACTTTGTATTCATTTTAATATTATACAATAATGAAATTTATTGCATATAAAAACTTAATAAAAATTATATAAGACTTTCACTATTGAATAAACATATTATAAAAAGCAATAAAAGATATCTTTTATTGCTTTATTTGAATAAACGAAATATAATGTATTGCGTAGGAGATAAGAACCAAGGAGTCAAAAAAATGATTTCTCTTCTGCTCCTATCTTTAATACCTGTACTGACTGGTGGTACTGTAGCTCTTTTCAATAACAGCACAAAGACAATTTAGGATTTGTTTTTTTCAAAAATCATATTATCATTTATCATTTGCATGTTATTTGCTATTACACTGTTCTTTCTATTTATTGTACTAATTGTTATTTTACAGTTAATGAGAAAAATAACAATCAATATTTCACTGCTTCTTTCTTTAATGTTCGGTTTTGCTCTTGAAACCCTTATTGTTGTATTTGTAACTACATGTGCAGGAACAATTGTAATAAATTTAAGCAGAAATATTATAGTAACAAGTGTAGTAGGTATGACTAATCCTTCATCATGATATTAAAATAGAAAATTTTAGATATGAAAAAGTTAAGAAAGGGCACAAAAATATAGCATTTAAGTGGATGACTATTATTCTAATTGATTATATAAAATGACTTTCCCATTTTAGAAATAGGAATAATTATTTTTTCAAAATAACCTAAAAAATAAGCTTCTAATAACTTAAAAATCTGGAATCTAACTTCTTCTATTAATCTCGTCTGTTATTAATGATTTAGAAATATACATTGCTTTTATTATATTTCTAAATCGTTTGTAATTAGTAGTACCCTCTGCAAATTTTGACTGTGCTTTTTCACATTTGCCTATACTTGAAGATACAGGTCGTAGTGCTTCTATTAATTCTTCTTTTGTATATTTATCAATTATATTTTCATCTGTTATTAATGATTTTGAAATATACATTGCTTTTATCCTATTCTTAAGGAGTGAGTGTTGAGAAGTCCCTTCCATAAACTTTAGTTGTGCTTTTTCACATCTTACGATAACTGAAGATACAACTCTTAGTGTTTGTATCAATTCTTCTTTTGTATATTTATCTATAAGTATTTCACCTCAAATCCTAATTTATTATTGTATACCTTAACTTACTCTAATATTTTTTCATACTATTATAACATATTTTTAGTGCTATTCTAATATATAATGTGATATATTCTAATTAATGGTATTTTCGAACTTAA
Source organism: Clostridioides sp. ES-S-0123-01 (assembly GCF_020658415.1). NCBI lineage: Bacteria > Bacillati > Bacillota > Clostridia > Peptostreptococcales > Peptostreptococcaceae > Clostridioides > Clostridioides sp. ES-S-0123-01. The sequence goes on along the minus strand of NZ_JACVWD010000001.1, from coordinate 55,093 downwards.
TCAAATGTTATTCTATTATAAGGTCATAGTATATATATGAAAATACATAAAAATACTTAACTTTTTTAAGGAGATCTACGATGAGCAACAAACAAGGTTCTAACATAAAAGATGTAAAAATTAAAAATAAGTTAATAATACTGAAACTACTTTCTACAAATACTCCTATGTCTAGAGTTGATTTAGCTAAATCTACAGGTCTTACTAAAATGACTTTATCAAACCTAGTCACTGAACTTATTAATGAAAATATGATTAGAGAGATAGAATCATCAACTTTAAATGCACATTCATCAGGTCGTAAACCTATTTTATTAGATATTTCTAATATCTCTCCTTGTGTTTGTGGCATTTTGATAAGAAGAAATATTTGTAAGGTAATCATTGCAGATTTAAAAGGTAATATTGTCAAACAACTTTTTGAGACTTACCCTAAATATCTGTCAAATGACGTTTTAAAAGATATAATAAAACGAATGTTTTCTAAAATAATGAAAAATAACAAAAGAGATATAATTGGAATTGGGATTTCTTCAATAGGTCCTGTAGATAATATAAATGGTATAATATTAAATCCTCCAGACTTTGGAAACGTATCAAACCTAAACATAGTAAATTTTATAGGAGAAATATCTGATTTACCTATATTTTTGATAAATGATGCTAATGCAGGTGCTTTGGCTGAAAAAATGTATGGTCTAGGTAAAGATATTCCAAATTATATATATCTACATATAATGAATGGAATCGGAGCTGGTTTAGTATTAGAAAATAAACTTCACACTGGTAATTTAGGGCAAAGTGGTGAAATAGGGCATACATCTATTAATTTTAGTGGTCCAGTATGCAGTTGTGGCAATAATGGATGTCTAGACTATTATACAAGTGTGAGTAAGTTAATTAAAAGAATTGAATCGTTAAGTCATATTTATCCAGATTCTCCACTAATTAATTGTAAAGATTTTTCTCTAGTCAAGTTAATAGATGAAGCCAATAACAAGGATAATCTAGGTATGTTTTTACTTGATGAATTTTGTACATATATATCATATGCATTAGTAAATACACTTACCTTAATTGATTGTAGTTCTATAATAATAGGTTATGACTTTAATATTCCTGGTACATTTATAGAAAATACATTATTAAAGAAATTGACTGCTTCAGCAAGTTTTTCTAAATATAAAAAAATAAATGTAAGGCATTCAAATTTTGGAGCAAATGCACCACTAATTGGTTCTGTAGCCATAGTAAGCTATAATTTTTTTAATGGTAGTATAAGTTTTGATTAAATATGTAAAATATTAAAATATTTAATCACTTTTGTTGAATATTTTTCCATTTAATATTATTATATCTTATAAGAGCGTTTAAAATTTGGAGGTATAAAAATGATTTCAGCTAAAATGGAAAAATTACTTAATGAACAGATTAACCATGAATTATATTCTGCATATCTTTACCTTTCTATGTCTTCTTACCTTGAAGCAGAAGGACTTAAAGGATTTTCTAATTGGTTTTATGTTCAATATAAAGAAGAAACAGACCATGCTATGTATTTCTACAAATACTTACATAATGTAGGAGGAAATGTTCAGCTTGATGCTATACCAATGCCAGATGCAGACTTCACTTCTGCAATGGATGTTCTTGAGCGTACATTAGCTCATGAACAAAAAGTTACTGCTTTAATAAACAATCTAGCTGCTGTAGCAAACTCTGAAGCAGACTTTAGAACTTCTCAATTCTTACTTTGGTTTATATCTGAACAAGCAGAAGAAGAGACAACTTGCGAAGACAATATAAAACGTGTTAAACTTGCTGGAGAAGGTGGGTTATTCTTTGTGGACCAAGAATTTGCTACTCGTACATATTCAGCACCAACAAATCCACCTGTAACAATATAAAAATATTACCATTAAAATTTTTAGTATAATAGATAAGGTGTATTAAATGTGGGGTGACTGAAAATCACAATCTATAAATTAGTGTGATTTTCAGTCAGTACTTTAATTATGGTTGAATACCAAAACTTGTTAACTATTTATATTTAACTATTAAGGCGTCTACTACACATACACCTTTTCCTTTAGGATATACGAACACAGGATTTAAATCTATTTCCTTAACCTCATCCTTGTTTTCATAAGCATATTTACCTAATTTAACCATCATATCTGCAAGAGCATCAACATCACAAGGTTCACTACCTCTGTATCCATTTAAAAGCTTAAATGATTTCAACTTCTTAAGCATCATTATAGCTTCATCATGATTTATAGGCAAAGGATATAAAGTAGTATCTTTAAATACTTCTACAAATACTCCACCTAAACCAACCAATAACATTGGTCCAAACTGGTCATCATTAGTTATACCAATAATTATTTCTATTCCACTTTCAACCATTTCTTGAACCAATATACCATCAATCTTGGCATTTGGCTTTGCTTCTTTTACGTTAGTTAAAATCTCATTATATGCGTTTACTGCCTCTTCTCTATTATTAATTCCTACTTTGACTCCTCCAACATCAGACTTGTGTAATATCTCTGAAGAGTTTATTTTTAGGACAACAGGATAGTTTATATAATTTAAAATTTCATCCAATTCATCAATACTTTTTGCAATACCTTGACCTGGCACTGGTACTCCATATTTCTTCATTTCAATTTTACTGTCTAATTCCGATAAAGCTACTACATTATTTGAGTTTCTTTTCTTAACAGCTTCAAATTCTAAAGTTCTCTTTGAATAATCATAATCTACAAATTTAGCCATTTTATTGAAACAAGTAAATGTAGTCCCAACTGATGACATTATAGGTACTTGGCTGTTTTCTAACCTAGCCCTATAATTCAGATATCTATTTCCTTCAAGTGTAGGAACTGCAAATACAGGTTTCTTTAATCCCTGCTCTCTAGCTTCGCTTACAGCTTGACAAAGAGTCTCATGCATTTCATTTTCTTCATCTCTTATATTTGCACCTATCATAGTAAATCCAACACTATCATCTTTATCAAATGTGTGTAATAATCCTACTATCATATCTTTTTCATGGAATAATGCAGTCGTAGCATCCAATGGATTTTTAGGTGTTGCAAATCCTGGAAGATATTTTTTCATCTCTTCTTTAGTTTCAGCAGATATTTCTGCAAGTTCTACGCAATTTTCTTCTGCTAAATCTGCACAAATAGTATTTTCTCCGCCTGAGAAGTTTATTGCTGCAAAATTAGAATTTTTAGGTAAATTACCCTCTAAGACACTAAAAGCCTGAGCTAAACTCATAAATTGTTCTAAATTCTCTACAGAAATTACTCCATACTTTTCAAAAATACTTTCAAAAGCTTTACTTGAACCAGCTAAGTTTCCTGTATGGGAAGCAGCTGATATAGCTCCTTTTTCTGACCTTCCTGACTTCAATATTATTACTGGTTTTCTTTTTTGAGCTGCTTTTTTTAGTGCATTTATAAATTTTTGAGGATTTTTTAGTCCCTCAAGATAAATAGCTATTACTGATGCATAATTATCATCTACAAGAAAGTCTACTGCATCTTCTAGTGTAACTATATTTCCATTTCCTGTTGAAAAACCATAAGATATATTAAAATAATCACTTGAAACAATTTCTGCAGTTATAAATCCACTTTGCCCTACAATTCCTATCCCTGGTTTTTTAGTATCCAAATCCCACTTAGAACCACCAGCCCATAGATTAACTTTATCTATACAGTTTAGTAATCCCATACAGTTTGGACCTAATATTTTCATATCATATGTATTAGATATTTCTATAAGTTGATTTTCTAAATCTACTCCATCTTCTGTTCCTTCTTCTGCAAATCCACTAGCATATACCACTGCCGCCTTTGTTCCTAATTCTCCAGAATCCTTTAACACAGATGGAACTACATTTCTAGGTGTGCATACTACCACACAGTCTACAACTTCTGGAACTTCTTGTATTGTCTTATAACATTTTCTGCCAAATAACTCTTCTCTTTTTGGATTTACATAATATACTCTATCTGTATCTTTACTTTTTACTATGCTAAGTGCAGCACTTCTACCAAAACCAAGTTTATCAGTAACTCCTACTATAGCAATACTCTTTGGTCTAATAAGTTTTTCCAAACTCATAAATTCACTCTCCTATATGTTTATAGTTGTGATTTTAAGTGAATTCCATCTCAAGATAAAGCTTCTCTTGGCACTTAAAATCTGCTAAATCTTGAGATGAATCACTTAAGATAAGGGTAATTTATTAAATGGCGTTATTATAGCCTTCCATGAATGCTGCTTCATTTTGAACATTAAATTTGCCTTTTCCTTTTTCCTCAAAGAAATCACACATAGTTTTTATAGCTAATTCTTTCTCAAATAATCCTGTTTTTGCAATCAATGCTCCAAGAACTACTACATTTGCGGCTTTTGGATTGTTTGCCTTTTGAGCTAATTCCTGACAATTTATTTTAACTACATTTACATCTTCTCTTAATACTATATTTTCATCTATAGCAGACGTATTAATAACTACTGTTCCTCCTTCTTTTACTAAATTTATATAATCTAAGGATGGCTTATTCATTGCTACTAAAACATCTATTTCTTCCATATCAGGTCCACCTATACTCTCATCAGAAAACTTAACCACACTATATGCTTTTCCACCTCTCATAGTTGGACCATATGCTGGCATCCAAGTAACTTGTTTTCCTAATTCAAGTGCTGATTCAGCCACAATTAAACCTAAAGTTAAGACTCCTTGACCACCAAATCCTGCAAATACTAACTCTTTTTCCATAACTATTCACCATCCCTTTGCTTAAATTCGCCAAGAGTATAATATGGCACTATTTCTTCTTCAATCCACTGGATAGATTTTTCTAATGATACACCCCAGTTAGTTGGGCAAGGTGCTAATATTTCAACCAATGAATATCCCTCTCCATTCAATTGAGCTTCTATAGCATTTTTTATATATTTTTTTAGATTAATTATTTCTTTTGGACTATGAACTGAACCTCTTGCTACATAGGCTACATCAAAGTAATTTGCCACCATTTCAGGAACTTTTAATGGACTACCAGTAGTTTTTATATCTCTTCCATTTACACTTGTTGTTGTAACTTGACCTGGCATAGTAGTCCATGACATTTGACCACCAGTCATTGCAAAGTTATTGTTATTTATTACAAACACAGTTATATTATGATTTCTATATGCAGTATTTAATGTTTCAGAAAGACCTATAACATATGCATCTCCATCACCTTGATAAGTCATAACTAACATATCTGGTCGTGCTACTTTTACTCCTATAGCTGTAGATGAAGCTCTACCATGTGCGGTTTGCATCTTATCTCCATTCCAGCTAAAATTCATATTACAAACACAGCCAACGCCTAAAGTTAATACATGATTTTTTTCATATCCATTTTCTTCTATCACTTCTGCTATTATACGGTTTACTATTCCATGACCACAACCTGGGCAAAATTTATTTGGTATTGAAACAATGCTAGGTGTTAATCTATCTGTAGCCATATTAGAACACCTCCTTAATTTCGCCAGATTTTATTTTGCTGTAAGTGTCCATTACTTGTAATGTTTTTGGTATATGATTTCCACTAAATAATCCATAAACAGGTACATTTTCTTTGCATATTTTCTTTGAAGCTAATGCAACATCCTCTACTAACTGCCCTGTATCAGTTGACTCTACTGAGATAAATCCTTTTACATCTTTATTTACCTTTTCAAATGCTTTATATGGGAAAGGCCACACTGTTATTGGTCTTATTATTCCAACTTTTTCGCCTTGTTCTCTAAGTCTTCTAACCGCATTCATAGTTGTTCTTGATGGTATACCGAACGCTACAAACACATATTCTGCATCTTCAACTTGATAATCTTCCCATTGTTGTTCATTTTCAGTTATTTTCATACGCTTTTCCATACAAAAAGCTGGTTTTTGGTTATCTGGAACTTTTGCATGGTCTCTATTGCTTCCATCATAAGTCCAACCTAAGTCTTCTTCTCTTTTCTTAAATTCAGGAAACTCTACTGGTTCCATCATTTGACCTAAAGCTGCTTCTGTCAAAATTTCAACAGGCACTCTATATTTCTCCGCTACATCAAATGAGTTATACATTAAATCTACAGTTTCTTGAATACTATTTGGTGCATAAACTATTAGATGATAATCTCCATTTCCTCCCCCTCTAGTGTCTCTTAGGTAGTCTGTTTGTGCTGAATCTAGTGAACCAAGACCAGGTCCCCATCTTTGCACATTTACAATTACACAAGGATAATGATTTGCACATAAATATGAGATTCCTTCTTGTTTTAAAGATATTCCTGGTCCTGAAGAACTTGTCATAGACCTCATTCCACTTGCATATGCTCCATATACCATATATATAGCAGCCATTTCATTTTCAGATTGTATAAAAGTTCTTCCAAGTTCAGACATTCTATGTGATAAAAATTCCATTACCTCTGTTTGTGGTGTAATTGGATATCCTGCATAAAACTCACAACCACCTCTTAGAGCTGCTTCTGCAATGGCGTGATTCCCCTTCCACATTTTTTTCATATTCTCCCAACTCCTTTTAAGCCTCTTGACATGCTTCTTCTTTAATTATTTCAAATACATTATCTGGACATACTTGATAGCAGATTCCACAAAGTATGCATTTGCTTTCATCGACTTCTACATGAGTATATCCTTCTGTGTTTATATTATCGGATATTTTTAATGCTCCTTTTTTACAAGATATAACGCAGTATTCACAACTTTTACATCTCTCTGCGTTTATTTTTAAACTCATAGTTACACCCCATTTCGTAATATTTCTATCTATTAGCCAATACTTGGCTCTTCCTTAAGATTTAATATTTCTTTTAAAACTGCTACAAATTTCTTGTTTTCTTCCATAGTTCCAATACTTACACGTGCATGTGTAGCATTTGGTCTTATTACAAAACCTTTTTGTTTTAAGTCTTCAAATAGCTTAGGTATATCTGTTTTCATATCTACATAAAGGAAGTTTGATTGTGAATCTACAACATCAAATCCCATTTTTGTGAACTCGTCTTTGAAATAATCCATTCCAACTCTATTTAACTCATATGTCTCCTTTATAAATTCATCATCATCAAGTGCTGCTGTTGCTCCACTTATCGCAACACGATTAGCAGAGAAAGGTTCTTTTACGGTAAATAAAGTTCTTATTATCTCATCTTTAGCAATACCATACCCTACTCTAAGTCCTGCAAGACCATATATTTTAGAGAAAGTTCTTGTCACTATAACATTGTAATTTTCTCTTACATATTTAAGCCCATCCACATAATTAGGTACTGTTAAAAATTCTATATATGCTTCATCTAATATAGTTATAATATTTTCAGGGACTTTCTTTAAAAATTCTTCCAATTCTTTATCATCTACAATTGTTCCTGTTGGATTATTAGGATTACATACACATATTAACTTTGTTTTATCTGTAATCTTATCTAATATACCTTGTAAATCATACTTATAATCCTCTGTTAAAGGTACCTCTACTGGTATTCCTTCATTTTTAACAGTTGCTGTTCTATAAGACGGGAATGTTGGGTCACAGTATATAACTTCATCCCCTCTATTTATAAAAGCTTCACCTATTAGCGTGATAACGTTATCTGCTCCATTAGCAACAATGAAATTTTCTGCTTTTAGATTCAATTTTTCAGCTAATTTTCTTCTAAGTTCATTAGCTTCTGGCTCTGGATAAAGTTGACCTTGTTTTAACATTTCAATCATAGCTTCCATTGCTTTTGGTGATGGTCCTAGAGGATTTTCATTTGAAGCTAGTTTTATTATTTCTTTTACACCATATTTTTCTTTTACTTTTTCTATTGGTTCACCTGGAACATATTGATGTAATTCTTTTACTGTATTTCTCAATAATTTTTCTATCATTTTTAAAAGCCCCCTCTGTATATGTATTTTCATTTATATAAACGCTATTGCGTCTACTTACTCTCACAACTAAACTAAGTCATTTACTCAAATTTTTTATTAAGCGTTTCTTTGATTTAATTCTTCTCTTATTTGATTTAATTTTTTATCACTTACTGGATATAAGATTGCTATAACAACAGCTATTATTAAAGGTATTGCCATAGAGTAAGAAATCATATTTATAAAACCTGTTTTAACTGCTGCTGTAACTACCATATCAGCTTGATATCCCATTGAATTCATTAAAATTGTTCTTATAGTAGTCGCAAGTAATACACCTACTTGTATTGCAACTGGATATAGTGACATACTTAAACCTGGTAAATCTTTTCCTGATTTCCAATGTCCATAATCACAAGAACCAGCAAAGAAGTTAAGATTTATTATTGATACTACATTTGAGAAACCTCCACCAATTGCCAATAACATAGTTACACCTAAAGTTGTTCTCCCCCAAGGAGTCCATGCAACTAACAAGTGACATAATGCACATATAGAGAAAGAAATTATTGAAGCTAATTTTTGTTCTTTACAAATTCTTATAAATACTGGTGCGAAAAACATAAAGCCTACACTTACCAAAGGCATTATTGCTAAAAATACTGCTAATCCACGTTCATCTTCTATTACATACTTAAAGTAATAAGGAGCTAAAGGTCCTAGCCCTATAGATCTTATGCATATAAGAAACTCTAAACAGAATGCCATCATAAGTGGTACATTAGTAAATAAAGCTTTTAGCATTTCACTTGCTTTAATTTTTGGTTTTTCTTCTTTTTGAAGTACTTCAGCTTCTGCTCCAGACTTTATTATCTCTGTTGAAGAAAACCAAAATACTAGAAGACATCCTACTGCAAAGAATAGATAAGTACCTAAATAACCCATTCCTTCTCCACCTAGTACATCTGCAAATAAAACTAATAATAACGGATATGAAAAACCTACTAAAAATTTTCCAACTTCTTTGAATATATTTGTAGTAGTCGAACCTATAACTCTGTCTCTAGGTGTTTTAGTAACCACAGGGTAAATAGCATAGATTATAGTGAAAACTACTTGCTGAGCACAAGATGCTATTAACAATAATGCTGTCATTAAAGGTAAAAGTAATGTTGGGCTTATTTTCATTAATGGAACTATGAAAAATACTCCATATGTTAGTGCTAATGCTGCTGGTGTATATCTAAGCCAAGGATAATATTTTCCTTTTTTAAATGGTTGTTTGTCAAATACAGTCCCTGTTATTGGAGCCACAGCCATCTTTATGAAAGATTGTATTATTTGCATACCACCTGCCATAATTACCCCAAGCTTTGCTACATCAGTTAAAAATATGTTTGTTACTGTTGATACAAAGTAGCCTATAAAATTATATGCCAAATTTATAGAACCTGAGTAAGTGTATACTGCTCTCTTTTTAGGGTCTCTCATATCATCTCTAAAGTTTGATATAAGGTTTCCTTTTGGTTTGCTTTCTTGACTACTCACATCTACCCCTCCTTAATATAATTTATTCTTTATTTATTTTTATTCACGTATAATAATTTGAATTTCAAATCCATCTCTACACTTTCTATAATTCGAATCAAATTTTTATATGTGTATAATTTTAATTTAATTATATTCTTAAAATTCATAATTGTCAAACACTTTTTGGTTTTATTTTTTCATTACTCAAATGAACCAAAAAGGCATTTATACTTAATTTAAATCGTTATTTTTATTAATATATCCATATAAAGTGTCACCAAAGCATACATTCCAAATTATTTTATCAAAATTTTACTTATTTTAAATTATTATAAATTTATTCAAGAATAATTTTTATCTTCTTTTTATATACTACAATCAGATATTAAAAATATTTTTTCACCCTTTAAATTCCTTTTATTTTTATACATGTACTATTGATTTTAAAATAAAAGCATGTTACAATTACAAAAAAGAATATATCAAGTAAACGTTTATTATAATCTTTAATTTCAGAATTTTCAATTTTCTTATTTTATCTAACTTTTACATAACATAATATGTTAAATTATTGTAGCTACACTAATCCAAAGCCAGTTAAAGTCAATATTGTCTTACTTTTATATAAAATATATTTTATAAATATATTTTATAAATTTTATTTAAAAAATATTATATAAGGAGAAAAAATTATGTTACTTTTAATTGCTACATGTGCAGTGTACATATGGATTGGCTTTTATTTTTCTAAAAAAGTTAAAACAGCATCCGATTTCCTAATTGCGGGTAGAAATCTTCCTTTACCCATACTTGCCGCAACTATTGCTGCTACGTCTTTTGGAGGAGGATGTTTGGTTGGTGGAGTTCAATGGGGAGCTGAAAGAGGACTATGGGTTGGTATGTACTCTACTATAGGTGCGGCTTTAGCTTGTTTTGTAAATGCGTTTTTTGCAGGAAAATTAAGAAGCTTATCATGTGATATAACACCTGCTGACTATATTGAAACTAGATATGGTCATAGTATATTCTTAAGAGCTTATCAATGTCTTGTAACACCAATATCAATATTAGCTATTATGGGCAGTCAACTAATATCTTTTGGTTCTGTATCTACTGCATTTGGTATCCCTTATGATATAGCTGTAATTGTAGGAGTCATAGTAATCATTATATATACTTATGCATCAGGAATGTGGGGAGTTGCAGTATCAGCATTTATTCAACTTGCTATTTGTGTAGTATTTTTGCCAATAGTAGCTTATATAAGCTTAAAATTAGTTGGCGACAATCCTTTACTTATGTTACAATCAATGGTAAAAGAACCATTCTTCCCAGGAAATAAGTCGCTTAGTGATTTTATGTATACAGTTTTACCATTGGTTTTAGGCTCAATATTTTCTTATGAAAGTTTTTTGAGATACCAATGTGCTGATAATGCTAAAAATGCAGTTAAAAGCAGTGTTATTGCAGGATTTATACTATTATTTCTTGCTTTCCCTATAGGCATAATTGGAGCTATTGGTGGTAGTTTATTTCCAAACATATCATCTGTTCAGGTTTTACCTCAAATGATATCAACAACTCTACCTCCTTTAGTTTCTGTATTATTCTTAGCTGCTATATTAGCTGCCATAATGTCCACTGCTGACTCATTAATGACCTCAATGAGTGCCATAATATCGAGAGATATTTATAATAAATTATTACATCCTAATATAGAGTTTAATGATTTAAAAAATACTCTTAAATACTCTCAAATCGCCTCAGCTTTAACAGCTATAATAGGAGCAATTATAGCACTCAAGTTTGACAGTTTATTAGAACTATTATTTTGGCCAGCACCATTATGTACAGGTGTGATATTTGCACCATTTGTCATTGGTCTTTCCTGGAAAGGTGCTACAAAAAAAGGAGCTATCTGTGCTGTCATAGTAAGTGCAATATTAGCATTTTTAAATATGATTGGCCTCCTTACTGTCTTTGACAGAATTTTAGTACCTATAATAGGTGGTTCGGTTACGATATTTATAGTTAGTAAATTTTCAAAAAAAGATTGAAAAGAAAGGTATACACAGTAAATATGTCAAAATCAGAAAAAGGTAAGGAAACAAAAGCTAGTATTATAAGTGCTGCTAGAGAATTATTTTTTGAACAAGGTTATCACAAGACAACCACTAGGCAAATTGCAGAAAGAGCCAATATAAATTTAGGCTTAATAAGTTATTATTTCTCAAGTAAAAGTGAAATAGGAGCTATAATATATGAAGATATAAGGGATGAAATGCAATCTTTAATCTATAATTATCATGAAGAAGGTACAATGATGATGTTCTTTCTTGCTATGAATGCTGACCTTTGTTTTCTTTTAAAAAATGAAGCGTATAGAAACTTTTATTTGGATATAGCTTATGAGGAAGCTATTTTAAGCTATCAACGAAGTGTAACTGAAATGGTCATGAAAAGATATGTTAATGAAAAAGAATCTATAGAACATGACGAATTGATACTTTCCTGTATTGGTATACTCGCTATGAAACCTGAGATAATTAGGGTCTATACTTCACATAAATATGATATATCTTATCAATCTGTAATAAAATATTTTACAAAACAGTTTCTAATTAACCTTGGTCACAGCACTGATTTATGCGAAGATATTTTAGAAGAATTGAGTAAATACTATATAGATATAGTTGATAATTTTACGCCAATAATAACTCGCATAAGAACTTAATAAAATTTTATTGAACTTTTAGAGACTGAAATTTTGAAATCATAATTGTATTTTAATATTTCAGTCTTTATTACGTTTAAAAATACTTTATAATATTTTGCTCTAATGACAATAAAATGCTTATCCAATTGCATCTATAAATTTCTTTATCCATAAATCCCATAGACGCCATTCATGACCACCAACACACTCTTCATATACAATATCAACATCTAAAGATTCTGCATATTTTTTAAAGGTTTGATTATTCTTATATAAAAAATCCCTATCACCACAAAATTGATAAATTTTAGGAATATCTTTATTACTCTCTTTAAGATTCTTAAGTATGTAAAGTAAATCATTCTCACTATTTCTAGCATCTTCTGGTTTCCCAAAGTCATGGAATAGAATATCAGCATTTGTTTCTATTTGCTGATTTTCCAACTCATGAATCATATCAGGTGAACCAGAAAAACTTGCTACTGCTGAAAATTCATTTGGTTTTGAAAGTGCTAATTTTAAAGCGCCATACCCTCCCATAGACATTCCAGCTACAAAATTATCTTCTCTCTTATCTGATAAAGGAAATATAGCTCTAACAAATCTAGGTAACTCTTCACTTACAAAGGTGAAATATTTATGTCCATATAACATATCTGTGTAAAAACTAGTTTCTACCCTTGGTATTACTAAAGCTATATTTTTGCTTTTGGCATAATGTTCTACATTAGTGTATCTAATCCATGAACTTTGGTCATCTTCTAGCCCATGAAATAAGTACAATGTTTTAAACTTACCTTCAAAGTCATATATCTCTTTGCCAGTAAATAGTTCTTTTCCATTTGCTATAGGTAAAACTACGATTATATCAGTCTCTCCTCCTGTATATTTTGATTTAAATTTACATTCTATAAATGCCACAAAAAACACCTCTTTTATAATGAATTTATTATCTAAAAAACACCAAGATTTTAATTGTCTCAGTGCTTTAAATATTTTATTAATTTATATATTTTTAACTACATATAATCAGAAGTATCTGTTGGTAATCCTTTTTTATCTAATTTACCCTCAATAATATCTTTAATTATAGAATAAATTACTGCAAATAGAGGAACTCCTATTACCATTCCAACAAAGCCTAATAATTTACCTGCAACTAACAATGAGAATAAAATCCAAAATGCAGATATCCCAATTGAGTCTCCAAGTATTTTAGGTCCTATAATATTTCCATCTATTTGTTGTATTATTAATATAATTAACAATAACCATAGTGCTTGTATTGGAGAAACAAACATTACTATTATTGTAGATGGTATTGCTCCAAACAGTGGTCCAAAGAATGGAATAATATTTGTAATACCAATTATTACTGATATTAATAATGTATATGGCATTTTTACCACTGTAAGTATTACAAATGTTAAAATACCTATAATAAATGAATCTAGTATCTTACCACCTAAAAATCTACCAAATGTATAGTTACTTCTGTGAGTTAATTCTAGAATTTTAGCAGCTTGTGTTTCTGTAAAAAGTGCATAAGTTATTTTTTTACTTAATCCATAGAATTTTTCTTTATCAATTAGCAAATATACTGAAACAATCAATCCTAGTACAATATTCCATATACTAGAAGCTATATCCTTCAACATATTTCCTAATATTGGTATTAAATCTGTTACAAATTTTATAATGTATGTGACAAATTCATTCCATTTATCTACTGCTAAATTAAAGTATTGTTCATCAAGATTTAAATCAGTCATTAATTTATCAAGAAGCTTAGTTGCGTTGTTTACATACATAGGTATATCATTTGCTAATCCAACAATACTCTCAATTACTTGAGGTAATACGAATTGCATAAATAAGTAAAGTATCAATGCAGCTGTTGCATATGTTAATAAAAGACCCAATCCTCTTTTTGATTTTTGTTTTAGGTTTTTTAATTTTTCACTTTTGATAAAAAGTCTTTCTTCATAAAATTTCAAAATAAAATTCAGAAGATATGCAATAGCAAACCCTATTATAAATGGCTGTAATGTTGTAAACATAATATCTAAATTGTTAGAGAATACATCAATTTGTGATGATATAAGATAGAATATAATACTACAAGCAGATATTATAAACGTATAAATTGCTATTGTCGTGTACTTTGTATTCCAATTAATTTTCATTTTTTCCTCCTTATTTCTATATAATTAAATTTTATCACAAAATTACTACTTTTATAACAAATATGCCAAATTAAAATTTTTAATTTGATAAAATATAATCAAAATATATATTTTTAATTTGATTTGTATTTTTTCTACAATATAGTTTACATCATTTTTTTAAGAATTTTAATTAATTTATCATTATATGGTGCATATCTAATAGGAATATCTAAATTTAATTTTTTCAATACACTTTTGTAATGCGTAAATGTATCAAATCCTGCTTTACCATGATATGAACCCATACCACTTTCACCAATACCTCCAAATGGTAAGTAGTTGGTAGCTATATGGATAATTGTATCATTTACACAACACCCTCCTGCTGGAATCATTTCTAAAACTTTATTTTCCAAATACTTATCTTTTGTAAATATATAAAGAGCTAGTGGATTTGGTCTTTGTATAATTTCTTGCAAAATTTCGTCTAAGTTTTTGTATGTCAAAACAGGAAATACTGGTCCAAATATTTCCTCCTTCATTATATCATCATCCCAACTAGCATCATCTATTATAGTTGGCTCTATTTTTAATGTATGGTTATTATAATTACCACCATATACTACCTTTTCCATATCAATAAGGGATATTATACGCTTAAAATGCTTTTCATTTATAATTTTAGGAAATTGCTCATTATCACATGGATTCTCTCCAAAATACTGTTCAATATAATATTTTATTTTCTCTATTAACTCATCTTTTTTATTCTCATGTACTAAAATATAATCTGGTGCTACACAAGTTTGTCCCGCATTTATTAGTTTTCCCCATGTCAATCTTTTTGCAGCAAGATTTATATCTGCATCTTCTAGTATAATACAAGGACTTTTTCCTCCTAGTTCCAAAGTTATAGGAGTTAAATACTTTGATGCTGCTTTCATAATTACTTTACCTACCGCAGTGCTTCCTGTAAAAAATATATAATCGAATTTTTCTAAAAGTACTTTTTCGCTTTCTTCTTGGTCACCTTGAACTACTGCAATATATTCTTTTGAAAATATACTTTCAAGTATGTCTTTGATTATATGTGAAGTTGATACAGAGTACTCAGAAAGTTTTATTATTGCACAATTGCCTGCTGCTAATGACCAAACCAATGGTATAAGAGCTAGTTGAAATGGATAATTCCAAGGTGACATTATAAGTGTAACACCATAAGGTTGAGGAACAACCTTAGATATAGATGGAAAATTGACCATACTTGAACGAACTCTTTTTGTTTTGCTCCATTTTTTTATATTTTTTATAGCAAAATTCAACTCACTATATAAAATACCTACTTCTGTCATAAATCCTTCAAAATTTGATTTATTTAAATCCTGTTTTAATGCCACAAGTATTTTATCTTCATTTTTTAATATAACTGACTTTAGCTTTTTTAACTGCTCTAAACGAAATGATACATCTCTTGTTTTACCTGTATTATAGTATTCCCTTTGCATCATTACTATCTTATTTATATCCACTATTTAAACCCCCCTCTTTAAGAATTAGACTACTCTATTTTTAAAACAAATTGTTTAAATTTCTATTAATATAATTTTTATACAATAATAAATTCATATCAATATAACATAAATTTACAAATAAAAAAAGCCCCCCTTTTAGATACAGGAGAACTAATAAAAAAATTGTATTTTTAAGAATTAATTACTCTATAAATTACAATATAGTTATAAGCTTGTATTTTGAAGTTTATCCACATAATCAAGTATAGGATTTAGATACTTTTTATCACACCAATCAAAATCTTCTCCTAATAATAAAGGAGTTTCTATTGGATTAAAACCTTGACGTTGTTTTTTAGCTATTGACTTTTTAAGAAAACTACAAAGAGTGGTATCAAGCCATGACATTTTTGTTTCATTCCATTCGCCACGGCAGTAAAAACAAGGAATATTATTCAACTTATCCTTAAAATTAACTTCTCTCAATTTTCTTATTACTGAATCATCATATGGAGATGCTCCTACACCAAAAACAACTAGATTTTTACCTGCTAATTTCTCATAGTGCTTTTTAAAAAAAGAAATTCCTGCTATATTACAAGCATAAAGACCTCCACCTAAAATAATTGTATCGTAATCTATAATCTTTTCTAGATTAACATCCTTAATTTCAAAAATATCACAAGCTAATGATTCTGAAAGCCATTTAGCATATTTTTTTGTTGAACCATACTTACTTTTATAAATTATCACTATATTTTTCATGTTAATTATCTCCTTAATCTTGATAATAACTATAATTAGTAACTAGTTACTTTATATTATAGTAATTAATTACTTTTGTGTCAATAATCTTATTTTTTATCATATATAATGAAGCGGTATAGCTTAGATAACTATACCGCTTTATACAAATTATAATTTATAATAATTTTACAACTTAACTCCAAACTAACTACTTTAAATAAATTCTAGATTACAATACCTTTTAAAAAGTTTATTCTAAAACATACTTTTTATACTTGTTATATTCTATATTACTACATTCTACATCTAAAAGAGTTCCCTCTTCCATATATTCTGTATTTATGACACTTGTATTATTATTAAAATAAGAAGCTACATTTCCTTCACTGTATGGAATCAAAAACTTACATCTTATATAATCTTTAAATATGCTATCACAAATGCATTTTACCATTTTGTCTATATTTATATTTTTTTTGGCTGAAACAAATATACCTTCCTTGCCTATATCATCTACAATATCATTTAATAATTCTTCATCAACTAAATCAATTTTATTGTAAATATTTATTATAGGGATATCATTTGCGCCAATTTGATTTAAAGTATCTACTGTTACTTTAATATGATTTTTATAGCTTGGATTTGAAACGTCAATAACATGTAATAACACATCTGCTTCGCACACTTCTTCTAATGTCGACCTAAATGCTTTTACTAAATCATGTGGTAGATTACTTACAAATCCAACTGTATCAGACAATAAAAATTCTTTATTATCTTGAAGAACTATGCTTCTAATAGAAGTTTCTAATGTCGCAAATAACATGTTTTTTTCAAATACTTTCTTTTCTTCAGAGTTTTTAAATATATCAACTAATTCATTCATTATTGAAGATTTTCCGGCATTTGTATATCCAACTAAAGCTACATTTGGAAGATTAGATTTTTTTCTCATATTTCTTTGAGTTTCTCGTTGGAATTTTAAATCATCTAATTCCCTATTTAGAGAAGTTATCTTTTCTTCTATTCTTCTACGGTCGAGCTCTAATTTCTTTTCACCAGAACCTCTATTTTTAGTACCTACTCCTCCACTTTGACGCCCTAAATTTTCATTTGAGCCTATAAGTCTTGGTAACATATATCTTAAACTTGCTACTTCCACTTGAAGCTTGGCTTCTCTAGTTTTTGCCCTTTGTGCAAATATATCAAGTATCAATGCTGTTCTATCTATAATTTCACATTTTAATTTTTCTTCAAGGTTTTTAAGTTGTGATGTAGAAAGCTCATTATAAAACACAACTATATCTGCTTTTTCTTGTTTTATTATATTTAATAATTCTTCAACTTTACCTATACCAATATAATATGCTCTATTAACCTGCTTTGCATTTTGAGTTATACTTCCTACAACATCAATATTGCATGCAGAGCATAAGTTTTCAAGTTCAATCATTAGTTCGTTGAAATCCTCAGATTTACTATTTATGTTTAGTCCTACTATTATTCCTTTTTTTGCCATATCCATATTCTCCTTATATACTATTTTTTATTTAATATATAGCACGAGATTATGGCTCTATAATTAAATTCATTAAGAATTTGCTTGTTTAATTTTATTCTTAAATGATACTTCTAATTTAATATTATAATAACCATAATCGTGCGTTATTTTCTTAATCTTATATAAAAAATCACTTTAAAACACCTCTCCTCAATTATATTATGTAGTTTTTTCAATAAAAAACTCCTTATAAATCTAAGTAATACAAAACAATCTACTTACATTATAAGAAGGATTAAAATTCTAAATATATATTAAAAATATGTCAATTTAATTGACTCATATGTAATTATTATATTATATTTAACCCAATTCTTAAATTTAAGTAGTTTTTTACACAACTAATAAAAGTAACTAAAGTAGATAACTTTACATAATTGTTAACTATTAAAATTAAATTTTATTATTAATAAAATTTAAAGAATACGATTAAATATACATTTTGATAATCACCTCCAACATTTTCCTTATTATATATTATAACAAAATACATAACTTTGTAAATACATAAAAAAATAGATAAGATTATATCTTACAAAATATAATCTTATCTACATAGTTTATTCTATATTTCTCTTACAACGATACTCATATTTTAAAGTAAATTCTTACTACATTGCTTCATCTTCTTCAAATTGAGAATTGTAAAGATTAGCATAGAATCCACCTTTCTTTAGAAGTTCCTCATGGTTTCCTTGTTCAACTATATCTCCTTCATTCATAACAAGAATCATGTCAGCATCACGTATAGTTGATAATCTATGTGCTATAACAAAGCTTGTTCTACCTTCCATAAGATTATCCATAGCTTTTTGAATTAATACTTCTGTTCTAGTATCAACAGAACTTGTAGCTTCATCCAATATTAAGATTTTAGGGTCTGCTAAAATGGCACGAGCTATAGTCAATAATTGTTTTTGACCTTGAGAAACATTGCTTGCTTCTTCATTTAATTTCATGTTGTATCCATCTGGCAATGTTTTGATAAATCTATGAACATGTGCAGATTTAGCTGCTTCTATAACTTCTTCATCTGTAGCATTTAGTTTACCATATCTTATATTTTCCATAATTGAGCCACTAAATAACCATGTATCTTGAAGAACCATACCAAACATTTCTCTAAGCTCACTACGATTGAAATCTTTAATATTATGACCATCAATTAGTATTGAACCACTATTAACATCATAAAATCTCATTAAAAGCTTAACTATAGTAGTTTTACCTGCTCCTGTAGGTCCAACAATAGCAACTTTTTGACCAGGTTTAACATTTACTGAGAAATCATTTATTATAGTCTTATTTGAATTATATCCAAAATTAACATTTTCAAAATCAATCTTACCTTCTAAACCATCTATTGAAACTGCATTTTCAACAACTTGGTCTTCTTCTTCCTCTTCTAAAAACTCAAATACTCTTTCAGAAGCTGCTGCTGTTGACTGTAGTAAGTTAGCAACCTGTGCAATCTGAGTCATTGGTTGTGTAAAGTTTCTTACATATTGTATAAATGACTGTATATCTCCAACCTCAATTGTTTTCTTAATTGCAAGCCAACCTCCTAAGATTGATACCATTACATATCCTAAGTTTCCAATAAACATCATAAGTGGTTGCATTATCCCAGACAAAAATTGAGATTTCCATGCTGAATTATACAAACTATCATTTAATTTATCAAATTCATTAATTGCTTCTTCTTCACGATTAAATGCTTTTACTATTGTTTGACCACTATAAGTTTCCTCAACTTGACCATTTACATTCCCTAAATATTCTTGTTGGGATCTAAAGTATTTTTGTGATTTCTTTACTATTCTTGAAATTACAAACATTGATATTGGTAATATTAAAATTGCCACTAATGTCATAATACCACTTATAGATAACATCATTATCAAAACACCTATCATAGTTGTTACTGATGTTATAAGTTGTGTCATACTTTGATTTAAACTTTGGTTTAGAGTATCTATATCATTTGTAATTCTTGATAGTATTTCACCATGTGTTTTAGTGTCAAAATACTTCATTGGCAATCTATCCAATTTTACTGAAATCTCTTGTCTTAAATTATAAGATACTTTTTGAGAAATTCCACTCATTATGAATCCTTGTATAAAAGAGAATAGTGCACTTACCAAGTAAAGGCAAAGTAATAATGCTAAAATTTTTCCAATTGCGTCAAAATCTATACCTACATTGCCTCCAGAGACTTTGCTCACTAATCCTTCAAATATCTTTGTAGTCGCCTTACCTAAAATTTTTGGACCTACTATAGAAAACGATGCACTACCAATAGCAAATACAATTACCAAAATTATTGATATTTTAAATTTAGATAAGTATGCAATTAGTTTTCGCATGGTTCCTTTAAAGTCATTTGCTTTTTGTCCTGCTCCTATAGATTTTCCCATAGGACCTTTTCCCATTCTACTCATTAGCTAGCTCCTCCTTTGAAAGTTGTGATAAAGCTATTTGCTCATAAACTTCGCAATTTTTTAGAAGCTCTTTATGTGTTCCTATTCCAACTATTTTTCCTTCATTTAAAACAACTATTTGTTCTGCATGCAAGATGGTACTAATTCTTTGTGCAACTATTAATACTGTACTTTCAGCAGTTTTTGATTTTAAAGCTTTACGAAGAGCTGCATCAGTTTTTAAGTCAAGAGCCGAAAAACTGTCATCAAATATATAAACTTCTGGATTTTTTGCTATTGCTCTTGCAATAGAAAGTCTTTGTTTTTGACCTCCAGAGACATTTGTTCCACCTTGAGAAATTTCAGTTTTAAAAGCTTCTGGTTTAGAATCAATGAATTCTGTAGCTTGAGCTATTTCAGCTGCAGCTCTCATTTCTTCATCTGTTGCGTCTTTTCTGCCATATTTCAAGTTGGATTCTATGGTACCAGAGAACAATACTCCTTTTTGAGGTACATATCCAATTTTTTCTCTTAAATCATGTTGAGCAACATCTTTTATATTAACTCCACCAAGTAATATTTCTCCCTCAGTAACATCAAAGAAACGAGGAATTAAATTTATAAGAGTCGACTTACCACTACCAGTACTTCCTATAAATGCAGTTGTTTCTCCTGGTTTTGCTGTAAAGGATATATCTGTCAATATAGCTTCTTCTGCATCTGGATACATGAATGAAACATTTTTAAATTCAACAAGACCTTTTTTATCTTCTTTAAATTCTTGTACTTTTGATTTTTCTGGGTCTTTGATACTTATATCTGATACCAACACTTCATCTATACGTGTAGCTGAAACAGATGCTCTTGGAAGCATAATAGATATCATTGATATCATCAAGAATGACATTATTATCTGCATTGTATATTGTATAAATGCCATCATATCTCCAACTTGCATTGCTCCAGAATCAACACTATATGCACCTCTCCAAACTATAAGAACTGTAATAAGGTTCATTATAAGCATCATAGCAGGCATCATACATGTCATAACTCTATTTACAAAAAGATTTGTTTTAGTTAAATTTTTATTTGCTTCATCGAATCTTTTTTCTTCATGTTTTTCAGTACTAAAAGCTCTTATAACTGGAATACCTGTAATTATCTCACGGCTTACTAAGTTTAACTTATCGACAAGCTTTTGAACCAATTTAAACTTAGGCATAACAACTGAGAATAATACAATTATTAGAGATAAAATGGCTACTACTGCAACTGCTATAATCCAAGCCATTGAAGTATTAGTATTTAAAACTTTTATTATTCCACCTATAGCCATTATTGGAGCATAAAAAACTATTCTAAGTAGCATAACCATCAACATTTGTATCTGTTGAATATCATTTGTACTACGAGTGATTAATGATGCTGTAGAAAACTCATTCATTTCACTATTTGAAAATGACATAACTTTTCTAAAAACTCCACTTCTTAAATTTCTTCCTACACTTGCTGCTACTCTTGCTGCTAAAAATCCAACTGTAATTGTAGCTATCATACTAATCATAGCTATACCAAGCATTTTTGCACCAGTAAGTAATATATAATTATTTTGCATATTTTCTGTATCAATACCTATGTTTTCATATTCTGCTTTTACATATGATACTGAACTTTGTGTTATCATACTTTCTGGCATACTTTCAAAGCTTTTGCTCATCTCTTTAGTTAATTTGTCTAATTGTTCTGTTGGCATCATTGATAACACTTTAAATATATCAACTTCTTCACCTTGAGTCCCTTGTGTAGGAAGTTGACTCATTATCTGAGATTTCATTGCTTTTACTTCCTTACTGTCCCCCTCAAGCCCTGATACAATTAAAATAGATTTACCAAAAATAGTATTTAACTCATCTATAGTATCCTTGTTTTTAGTATTTAACTCATAAAGAGATTCGTCTTTTAAATTTGGATACTTCTCTTTATACTTGCTGTAATCTTCCTTATTCAATAAAGTATAATTGTCTAATATTTTATCCTTATTATCTTTATCCATAAACAAAGTAATCTTATCTAATTCACTTTTTCTAATTATAGATGGAACAGAGTTTTCTACTCCACCTTGCTGTATCCCTATATTTACTATATTAGATGTATATTTTGGTAAAGAAAGGTCACATACTGCTTGAACTACCAATAAGCATACTATTATTACTATTGATAAGGCTGACTTCTTTAAATATTTAATTAATTTAAACATACACTTCTTCCCTTCTGTAATATTAATTAGTCTGATAGCATTAAATTGAAAAACATTGTTTTAAACTTTAGAAATATTTTTCATGCTCATGTTTATGACATCCTGCTTTTAAATTGTCTCTAACTTGCATTAGAAGTCTTCTAAGTACTATTTTTTCTTCTTCACTAAATCCTAAAAAGATTTCTCTTTCTAATTCTTTGTTAAATTCCTCAACTTTCTTACATACTTCTAGGCCTTTATCTGTTAAAAAAATTCTAGAAATTCTTTGGTCCTTTTCATCTTGTTTTCTTTCTACAAGCCCAGTTTTTTCCATTCTTTTTATCATAACTGTCGTTGTAGATGCTTTTACTTTTCTTTTATCTGCTAATTCTTTTTGACTTTGACCATTTTTCATCCTAAGAGAAAAAAGTATTTGTGGCTGACCCTGGTACAAGCCTAATTTATCAAAATAAAAATGAGTTCTTATAAAATATATTCGCATCAATTGCAAGAAAACATCATTTAATTTTTCTTCAGAATTGCTATTCATACTTACCCTCCTTATTTTTATATTACTTAGTCGGCTAATGATTATTTTACTATAACAGCTATCTTTTTTCAATATATTTATAAAAAATTCATATAAATTTCATTTATTAAATATTTTTCTATTGATTAGTTATGATTTTAATAGCTAATAATAAGTTTTTTAATTAGCTAACTACTTATATTTTTCATTAAAACCTTAAGATAAACCTTTTCATAAATTTATCAATTAAAAAAGGTTGTTTCAAAATAAAATAAATTTTGAAACAACCTCTTATTTAATAATATATTACTTATATACTATAAAAATATATTATTTATCCTCATATCCATTTACAACAACATCTATTTTTCCAGTTTCTGGCGATATAATCAACCCATGCACAACAATTCCCTCTGGAATTAAAGGATGATTTTTTATTAAATTAATACTATCTTTTACAGAATCCTCTGCTGAATCAAATCCATGTAACCATTGTTTTGTATCAATTCCTGCACTACGAAGTGTAAGTATTACATCATTTGATATTCCTCTATCTAAGATTTTATTTAGTAATTTATCCGTATCCACATTGCACATACCACATCCATGATGCCCTACAACCATAACTTCATCCACATCAAATTCATAAATTGCAACTAAAATACTTCTCATAATACTTCCAAATGGATGCATTATAGTAGCACCTGCATTTTTTATCAGTTTAACATCTCCATTTTTAAGATTCATGGCTTTAGGTAAAAGTTCAGTTAATCTTGTATCCATACATGATAGGACTACTATTTTTTTATTTGGATGTTTTGAGGTTGCATACTGTTCATATTCTTTATTTTTTACAAATGATTTATTGTACTCTAATATCTCTTCAAGTCTTCGCATATGTAATCTCACTCTCTATAAAAATTTTTTATATTATTATATCACTATTGGACTACAATATATACATATATAATTTAATTTATATTTATCATCTATTTTTATAAAATTATTATTTTTCCATAATTTCACATATTAGTTATATTAGTAAAGACTCTTATAATAATCTTTTAATAATCAAAATTAGAATTATATATTTTTGTTATTTAATTAAATAATTCTTTTAAAACTTTATTACCTAAATTTAATCCTATTATAGTTACTTTTCCATCCTTAACTCCGCTATATTTAAAAACATTAGTTTTGCCAGAAGAATAGCTAAATTCTAAATATACATCAGATGAATTTACAAAACCTTATGCCTTTAATATTTTTTTAATGAGTGTAGTTTTTCCTACTCCTAAAAAACCTGAAACAACATCAACCTTTATCATATATACTCAAGTCTTTTAAACTAATTAATACTTTTATGTAATATGCGTAGTATTGAATTTAGTTCTTCAACTGACATTTGACCTGGTGCAGAAACCTTTTTAACTGCTCCAAAAGTCAATGCTGAGCCAAATATTTCCCCACACAAACGACTTATAACTCCCATTCCTGCCATAGACATAGTTATTATTGGTCTATCTGCATAAACTTGAACCATTTCATTTGTAGCTGTAAGCAACACCAGAACATCTCTTTCATTTTTTGGCATAACAGCTATTTTAGGTAAGTCTGCTCCTAGTTTTTGCATTTTGCATAAACGAGATATAATCTCTTCTTTTTTGGGAGTTTTATTAAAATCATGATTCGACATGACTACTTTCACTTCTTTTTCATGAGCAAACTCGACTATTTCATTTACAATTTCATCTCCCATAAATAGCTCTACATCTATTAAGTCTATTAATCCTGTATTAGAGATTTCCTTATTTAAAATAGTATAATAATCTTTTGATATTAATTTTTGTCCACCTTCTTTTATACTTCTAAATGTAAATAATAGAGGTGTATCTGGTATATATTTTCTTAATTCATTAATAACTTCTTTAACTTGTTGAATATTTTCTACATTCTCAAAGAAATCAACACGCCATTCTACAACATCCAAACAAATTTCCTTTAAGTCATTAACTTCTTCAATAATTTCTTCTTTAGTTTTTCCAACTATTGGTACACAGATTTTAGGTATACCTTCTCCTATTCTAATATTTTTTACTTGTACTATATTATTCATATTTCTCCTCCACACATATAGAAGTTTTATCAGATTTTATATTCTTTACATCACAATATTATTATATCGTAAAAATACTATAAGTCATAACAATACTAATTCTACAGTAGTACTTCAACTTCATTTTATATACTTACATTTAATTTTTTTACACTCTTTCTTGTAATTTCATTATATTACTTAATTATTATTAATAAAATACATATTATTCTTAATATTGATAGAATTAATCTATGAATTATGGTATAATATGGTATAATTTTGTAGAAATAACCCGAATTTTATTTCTTATGAAGGGATTGAATATCAATGAACCTAAATCATTTGCATTACTTTAGAGTTTTAGCCAAAGTTGAGCACTATACAAAAGCAGCTACACAATTGTCTATAACTCAACCAAGCTTAAGTCATGCTATATCTGCTCTTGAAAAAGAACTGGGAACTTTTTTATTTGAAAAACAAGGTAGAAATGTTCGTTTAACTAAATATGGTAAATTTTTTTTAACTTATGTTGATAAAGCATTGAGTGAATTAGAAAGAGGAGAAAAAAAGCTTAGAGAATATACAAGTATATCAAAAGGTGTCATAGACTTAGGATTTATTTATACATTGGGAGCTTACTTCATTCCAGATATACTTGGTAAGTTTTTAGAAAAAGAGTCAAATAAAAATATTTCATTTTCATTTGGTCAAGGTACTACTAAAAAGATTATCCAAAGTTTAAAAGATGAAAAATTCGATTTAGCATTTTGCTCTTTTGTTCCAAATGAACCCAACATAGATTTTACAGCTATACTTCAGGAAGAATTGGTTGTAATAGTGCCATATAACCATCCTTTAGCCTCAAATGAAAGTGTAGACTTAAAGGATACAAAGGATTATCCTTTTATATTCTTTAGTGAAGATAGTGGAGTTAGACCAATTATTGATAAGCTCTTTGAAAAAGTTGATGTAAAACCACAAATTGTATGTGAAACAGAAGAAGATACAGCTGTCGCAGGTTTAGTTTCTATTAACTATGGTATAGCAGTTGTTCCAAATATTTTTGCTCTTAAATATTTTAATGTAAAGGTTTTATCAATAACAAATCCTATACATGAAAGGTACATATATTTAGCTACAATGAAAAATAAATATTTAACTCCTGCTGTTAATAGTTTTAGAAACTTTGTTATTAATTACAGTAAAAACAATAATCTAATTGATAAAATGGAATAAGAACAAGTTAAAAAGGGATTGTTTCAGAGTAAATACTCTGTACAATCCCAGACACATTTTAAAATTTATTAAAGTTTATTAGAAATAATCTGAGAAATATGGATTTTCACGTTCAATAAGATTTTCTAATAAATCTACTATTTCTTTATCACAAGTAATTCTTTTTATTCTATGAAGATAAGTTGGTCTTTTGTAACTAAGCAACATAGTTGTAAGTGTTTGTATATCAAGCTTCAAATCATACTTATCACCACCAGAGGTTAGTATACCTTTACCTTCTTTAGAAACACTTAGTGTAAATACTCCTGTATTCCAATCTAATAAAGGGTCTTTTAATTGAAATACTAACTTTACTTCATTTTCTTGTTCTTTAAATGGATACTGATTTATAAATTGTTCTATATCAACAATTCTACCCATAAAGTATGGTTTTATATTTTCTTCTATGTCTCCATCTTCAAGTAAAAATGCCAATGGTTCATCTGTATATGTATTTCCAACCACTTTATTTATCATTGAAAAGTGAGCACTTATAAAATTCCATAATCCTGTACGTGCCTCTTCTTCTACAAATACCATTTCTTTAATATAGAATATTTCATCAGAAATCCAATATAACACATAACCTTGTGCTTCATGGTTTTTATCATAATAAATTGCACATGTTAAGTCATCTAAATCCCAACGCCAGTATTCTTCCCATGCCAACTCACTTCTAATCATAGATGCATGGCTCTTTTTAGAAAATCGTTCATAAACATTTCTGACATCTTCGTGTTCTATACTTACACGCTCAACTTCTCCTGATACCACTTTAGGTTTCGGCAACTGAGTATCTTTAATTTCAAAAGATATCTTATCTGATATTATTTCCCATCCCTTACGACGATAATATGGAATTGAGTATGGAAATAAATAAGATATAGATTGTTTTCTTTCTCTCATATCTGTTAATGCTTGTCGCATCAATTTATCCATAAGACCTAAATTAGAATATTCAGGATATGTTCCAACACCAGTAAGACCACCCATATCGTATTCTTGACCAAATATATTGATTTTAAATGGATAAACAGCTATTTGAGATACTAGTTTATCCTCATCAAACCAACCAAATACATCTGCTTGTCTTAATACAGGTAGTTTAGCAAGAGTTATTTCTCTTTCCTCCCAACCTACTTGTTGTAAATCATGGTTTGTCACTTGAAATACATAACGTAACAATTGATTGAATTGTTGCAAATGCTTAGTTTCTACTTTCTTCATTTCGAGTCTCTCTAGTCGACTCATAATAAAACCTCCTAAAAATAAATACATATAAATACTATCTATTTATATAATATAGATAATAAATTTACATAAATACTACATAAATATTTATATAAACATAATTTTATCATACCCAATATATTCTAGTCAAATCACTGTTGAAAATTAAAGTTTAATTCAATAATAGCATTATTTAACTTAATAAAAAATGATTTATATTTAGTATATCTTAAATACTTGTAATTTTTTATCACTTTGATATAATCAAATAAATAGACAATTGTAATAAAATACAATTTAGTTAAAAATATTTTATTTAAAATAAAATAATAAACTATAAATAAATAAGTAATATATAAGGAGTGATTCTGTGAAGAGATGCATTGTAATAATGGGATAGTCAGGAAAACAACATAATATAAAGGAGAGATTTAAACATGACTATTCCAAATTCAGATAAAATATATCCAAGAAGTAATGATTATCAAACTATATATCTTAAAAATGTGATTACAAGAGACAATATAAAAGTTGGAGACTATACAATATATAACGACTTTTATAATGACCCAAGGGATTTTGAAAAAAATAATGTACTATATCAATATCCTATAAACAATGATAAATTAATAATCGGAAAATTTTGTTCAATTGCATGTAATGTAAAGTTTTTAATGACTAGTGGAAACCACACTATGAAATCACTCTCTACTTATACATTTCCAATCTTTTATGAAGAATGGGATTTAGACATAAATCATATAACAGATGCTTGGGATAATAAGGGTGATATTGTAATTGGAAATGATGTATGGATAGGCTATGATGCTGTAATTATGCCAGGTGTAAAAATTGGTGATGGAGCAATTATTGGAACAAGAGCTGTAGTTACTAATAATGTCCCTCCATATTCTATTGTTGGAGGAATACCTGCAAAAATTATAAAGAAAAGATTTAATGATGATATAATTTCAAAATTATTAAAAATTAAGTGGTGGGATTGGTCATATGAAAAAATCCAATCAAGTATTCAACACATTCAATCAGGAGCTATTGATAGATTAGTTTAATATTTTATGACTAATTTATCTTAAAACGAGATTTAGGGGAAATCTTTTTAGGAATTCCCTTAAATCTACTATATTGCCAATAGTCCTACTTGATATAATTAAAATTAAAAATAGTACTAAGGTTATAAAACAAAGATAAATTAACTTTTCTAAAATTACTTTACTTTTATTATTTATTCTCTACAAGAGATTCGACTTTTCTAAAATCATCTCTATTATTTATTATCATAAAAGATTTAACTTTTCTAAAGTTGTTATTATATTTCTTCCTTCTCTAACTCCATCGATTATTCTTCGAGCTATTTTACTATCTCCTATATTTAGAACTTCCACATTTTTAGCTTCAAAATATTTCTTTAAATTATTCAAAATTGGATTATTAGATTTCATTCCTAAACATATAAATCCATAATCAAAATTTAGTAAGAACTCTTCTTCATTCTTCTTAACTTTAAAATTATCATCCTCAACTTCCAATAATGCTGTATTTGTATAAACATCAACATTGTAATCTTTTAACATCTTCATCATTGTCACCTTTGTTATAGGGTCTAAATCTTTGCCCACAACTGGTAACATCTCAACTATAGACGTTTTAGCCTTATTTTCTGAGAAAAATTCTACAACATCTAATCCAACAGCTCCACCACCCACAACTACTACTTTCTTATTTTCTAAGTCTTTTGTTTTAAAATATTCTATATCATTAAATAGCTTAAATATTGAACTCACCTTTCCATTTTCTTGGTCTATCCTATCCATCAAACCAGTTATTGGTGGAAGTAATGGTTTTGAACCTGTAGCATTTATAATTATATCAGGTTTTAAATTTTCTATAAATTTAATATCGGCCTTTGTATTTTTAAAAACAATTAAATTTTTTAATTTATTAACTCTCTGTTTTAAATACTTTGGAAAATCATTTATTCTACTTTTATACGGAAAAGTTGATATTGTCTCAGCAAGCCCTCCTATATCTGCTTTTTCTTCTAATAAAAATACATTACAGCCCACCTCTGCTGCTGTGGCTGCGGCTTCGAGACCCGCCGTTCCTCCACCTATAACAACCACATTTGTTGTCTTATTTACTTTTCTTTGTTTATATTCTTCTCCATTTATTAAGTCTGGATTTACTGTACATCTTATAGGTCTATTTGCTCCAATTCTATTACCTGCACATCCTATATTACATGAAATACACTTTCTTATTGAATCTTCTTTTCCATTTTCTACCTTTTCAGCCCAATTAGGGTCAGCTATAAGGCCTCTTCCCATACCTATAAAATCCGCTTCATTATTTTCAAGTATTTTTGATGCTATCTCTGGATTCCTTATATTTCCAGTTATTATTGTTGTTTTTCCAAATCTTTTTTTAACTGCTTTAGACATATATGAACGCCACCCATCTTCTAATGTCATTGTATCGATTTGAAATTGTATAGAATCATTTAATGCTGCTGATACATTATATATATCTACTTCTTCATTTAAATATTCAAGAAGCTTTAAAGTATCATCTAAAGTATTTCCTCCCTCTATAAATTCATCAGCACTTATCCTTAAAGATATAGGAAATAAGGCTCCTACTTCGTCTCTAACTTTATCAATTACTAGTTTTGCAAATCTCGCTCTATTTTCAAGACTTCCACCAAATTCATCTGTACGCTTATTGTAAATTGGGGATAAAAATTGACTTATTAGATATGAGTGTCCAGCGTGTATCTCTATAGCATCAAAACCAGCTATTTGAGCTCTTTTTGCTGCCTTTCCATATTTTTTAGCTATATCTAGTATTTCTGCTTTCTTTAATTCTCTTGGTATTGTTCCTCCATTTTTTGAGGGTATGTTCGAAGAAGATACTGGAGTTAATCCATTTATTCTATCTGGCATAGCTGAAGCACCTGAATGATTAATTTGTATAGCTACACATGCACCATGTTTATGTAGACTCTCAGTTAACTTATATAAAGCAGGTATGTATCTGTCATGGTCTATTCTTATTTGTGTAGTTCCATTAGAACCTAAAGGAAAATCTACACAAGCATTTTCTACAATTATAAGTCCAGTTCCACCTTTAGCTCTTTGTTCATAATATTTAATGTGTTCATCTTTAAATTCTCCACTTTCTCCACCAAAGTTTGTTCCCATTGGTGGCATAACTATTCTATTTTTTACATTCATCCTTTTTATAGTTAATGGTTCAAAGATATTTTGATATATTTTCATTTCTATTCCTCCACACGTTTTTATGTTTATAGTTTTTGTGTTTTAAATTTATGTCTCTATTATAATGCGTAGAAATCTATTAAACCAGTGCATATTTTCATCATTATTGATAGATTTTTTCTATAATTTTATGATTATGTTTCTTAACAAAAAAATCATGCTACATTAATAGTGATACACTATTAATGTAGCATGATTACTTAAACTCTAGATAATTTTAATATTTTACATCTACACATATATATTAAGAATAGCTAAATTTTACAGTCTTCTATACTCTTCTCTTTTTAATTTTAAGTTACTTAGATAATAATCTATCTCATCAATTAGACGTTGTTTATCCTCAGGTAATATTCCTTTTAAGTTAACATAATTTGAGGCATGATTACTTCTAAATACGACTTTTTCATTGGTATCTATATTTTTTATCATTTCTTTAATTTCTTGTAGCACAGCTTTATCTTCCAATACTGTAAATTCACCTGATTGAAGTAAATCGTAAAGTTCAGTATTAGGTTCTACCATTAAACTCAATACACCTACATAATCTGGTGAAATTGCTCCTAGCATTTTTCCTGTATCAACTCCATGTTGATTCGTTTTTTTAGTTCCTCCAAGACCTGCTATTACAGTAGCTGATAATTTAATACCATTTTGCTTAACTTTTCTACCAACTTTTATAAGTTGTTCACTATTAAATCCCTTTTTAATATCTTCTAATACCTCATCATTTCCACTCTCAAGCCCTAGATAAATCATCTTAACACCAAGTTTTTTTAACTCTTTAAGTTCATCATCAGTTTTTTTCTCTATAGACTTAGGAGAGCCATATAGAGTAATTCTTTCACACTCTGGAAAAACTTCTTTTATATACAATATTATATCTCTTAGTTTTTCCATTGGTATTATCAATGCGTCTCCATCTGCTAAAAATATTCTGTCTACATTTTTATAATGTCTTCTAAATATATCAATTTCATTTTTTATTACTTCTAATGGTTTTATTTTAAATTTCTTTGATTTGTACATACTACAAAATGTACATTTATTATGAGAACATCCTAGTGTAACTTGTATTATAAGACTATAAGCCTCACTTGGCGGTCTATAAAGTGGCATATCATATTCCATATTAAAATCCCCCTTTTAATCAACTCTTAATTTTATTATATTAATAATATTTACTTAAAATAATACTTTATATATATTATAAACTTCAAGCTTTTGTTTAAGATATATTATTTAAAAATTTAATAATACTATTTGCAGTAATCTTAAGCTGTTTTTCTTGACTTATAATAGCATCATTGTCTCCCTTTTGTTTTCCATAATCTCCAAATTGTGCATGATTTCCCCCTTCAATTTCAACATAAGTTGTATCATCAGGAAGTTTTTCTTTTGCTTCTATAAGATTTTTAAAATTAACTACTCCATCTTTACTTCCCCATATAGATATAACCTTTTTACCTAGCTGTTTTAGTTCATTGCCCATTGGATAGGAAGATAAAAACACAACTCCATCAATTAATTTATTGTCACGTGCAAAATTAGATGCAACAACTCCACCCAATGAGTGACCTCCTATTACCCAATGTTCTATATTACTGTAAGAATCCATAATTTTCTGTGCTTTATTAGTTCCAAGTATAGCTAGATTAAGTGGCATTTTTGCAATTACCACTTCATATCCACTTTCTGCTATTTTTCTTGCAAGTGGTGCATATGATTCAATTTCTACTTTAGCTCCTGGATAAAAAATTATACCTTTAGAAACTTTTCTACCCTTCGGTGTAAATGAAATATTTTCATTTATGGTTACCTCAACTTTACTATTGCTAACTAATGCTTCTTTTGCTAGTTTTTGAGGTTCATATGTTTTGTTTATCCATATGAAAAAACTAAGCAGAATCAATACAAACAGTATACCTATTCCCATGAATATTTTCTTTTTTATATTAAATTTTCTATTATCATTTTTATCATCTTCGTTTTCAACCTCATCATAAAGTAAAGGTCTTTCAAGTTCCATAGTTATACTAAATGTATCATATTTCTTATTGCGCTTTACCTTTACATCTTTACTCATAAATCTAACCCCCATAATATTTGAATACTATTATAGTTTATCCTAAGTAAATTGTTTTTTCAACCAATGAAAAAAATCAATATTTTAACCTTTTTCACACAAAATTCATAAATATATGGTTTTTGTTTTTAATATACTATTTTCTGTTAACATTGTATAAAAGAAAAAGTCATATACTTTATTTTAAAGCTATGACTTTTTATATAATTTAATTAGATTAGAAAACTATGCAACTTCTTGCACTAACATTTTACTGATATTACTTATTCTATACATTTCTTTTACACCATTTAAGGTTTGAAGTAAATTTAGACAAATTATTTTATCACCTAAACTTACTGTACTTTCAATACTATCTAAAATTACACTTCTTCCTTCATCATATTTATCAGCATCATAATTTGAAATATAACTAGTATCTCTCAATATTCTTTCTACATCTTCATCTCTAATATTATTCTTTTTGACATTTATATATAAATTGTACATATTACTTATTAGTAATTGTTGATTTTCTAAGAAATCATCTTGATGTTCATCTTTGTATATAGTATTTATCAGCATAAGTCTATCTTCAATAAGTGATGGCACTAATAATAGATTCTTTATATAATGAACATTGGTTGAATTTTCAATAGATTTATTAACTTCATTAATTATATTTTTAACTATACCTTTATACACATCTATAACATGCTGATACCCCATTTTTGCATCATATGGTAAAACAAATTTATTTATTATTAATGCAATAATTGCACCTAATACTACATATGAAATTCTACTCATAGTTAAAACATTAGGGTCTCCCATAACTGCTGCCGAACCAAGGGCTGAAACAGTTACACACACTATCAGTTTTCTATAATCAACTACATATGAGTTTATGTATCCTGCTAAAAGTACTATTAATGACCTTAATGTATTATCTTTTATTATTGAAAATGAAACAATAAATATTACCGCTCCTACTAGTGTACCTTCTATTCTTTTTCTGGATTTCTGCAAACAGTTCTCTGCATAAGGTTGCGTTAATGAAAACACAGTTAACATTATCCATCTTCCATCTTTTAAGTGAAAATAATCCATAATAAAACCTGAGATTGCTGCAGCCAAAGCGATTTTTATTGCATAAGAAAATCTTATAGATTTTAAATTAAAATGTTGTTTATATATTGATATTCTTTTAAATTCACGTGGTATCTTTATTTTTCTTTCAACTCTTTTTTCCTCTTTTGATTTTACCTTTTTGTACTCTAATAAAAATTCATATAGATTTTCTAAAGCACTATAAATTTCTTTCAAATTTATATTTTTAGTATCTTGAGCGACAACATAATCTCTAAATCCAAGTATTTCTTTATCAGTTATCTTATCTTTATTTTCTAAGCACATCTTGATATAATTTACTTCTTTAGATACTACAACTAAAACATCTTCTTTACTATTTGTACTACTTTCTTTTAGCATATTTTTTATGTCTTCATCCTCAAATTCCTTAGTATCTATTTTATATCTATCTAAGATTAAACTTATTCTTTCTAATGAAAATAAGATATTTATTATATCCATTCCTTTAATACTAATAAAAAAATCATCTTTTCTATTATCAAATATAACCATTTTAAGACCTTTTGATATAGAATTTATTGTGTAATTACAACTATCTATTTTTCTCATATTAGACTTATTTACAGAATTATCACTGTTAATAATATTTTTTAAAAGATTTATTTTTTCCAACAACTCATCACATATAGATATTAATTCTTTGTCACCAATTTTTTTCATTCTATTTCTATTCATAACAAATTGAGCAATCATTATGACAAGTGAACCACTAGCTAAAGCCGATAATCTTATAGGAAATTCGCTTAATCCTACAGGTATACTTATCATAAATATATACATAAGACCAAAAGGTACATATACAGCCCTTTTCAAGTCATAACTAAATAAATATCCTATTATAAATAATGCTATAAAATTTAATAAAATTCCTAAATACATATTTTGTACTGCAAAAAACGATAATACTCCTAATGTTACGTTTATTATCAAGTATTTCAGTAAATTTTTAATTGGAGAAATAGTTAAATCCCTTTCCAAAAGCATTAGCATAGCTGTTACTATAGCCACACCTATAAGTGTATTTTTACTTCCAAATAAAGCTATAAATGCAGATATAAATGCTATTATAAAAATAAACAATTTAGTTTTTGATATTATTAATTTTTTTGTCATCAAATACCTCCTTAAAAATTTCAACAAAGTCAATTTTATCACACTTATTATCGTATTCAAAATCGTCTTTTCTACGTGAGGATTCTAATTTTTCTATTTATAATTCTAATTTTAATTCATATATTAACGAACTTTATAATCATATATAACATATATATTCATATGCCAGCATACGTTTTTTCTTTCAAATATTTTTTTAAAATTAAAAACAACGCTCTCAATAATACAATATTTGTACTTATTGAGGGCGTTGTAAGATTTATCTAGCAAACTTGTTTAATTTTTTCTTTACCTAGTATGTAAGTACCAAGTCCCATAAATAAAGCTCCTCCAACAATGTTTCCAAGTGTTACTGCTACTAAATTATAAATAGCTCCTCCAATACTAACTGTTTGAATTGTTGGAGAAAATAATGAAACACTATAGATTGTCATATTCGCTACACTATGTTCAAACCCTGTTGTTATGAAAGCAAATAAACATAGGAATATCATAATTATTTTTGCACTATCATTGTTAGTTCTAAATGAACATAAAACTGAGACACAAACTAAGATATTACACAAAACTCCTCTAAAGAAAAGAGACATAAATGGCATAGATGCCTTGGCTGCTGCTGTGTTTGCAAAAAATTCTGCTACAGGACCTTTATCTACTAAACCAGTTCCTACAAACATTATACCTAAAATTAAAGCTCCTATTAAATTTCCTACCCAACTGTATATCCATATTTTAGAAGTATCTTTTATACTTACCCCTTTATTTAGCATACCTACAGACATTACCATATTATTTCCAGTAAACAGCTCTGTTCCTGTCATTACAACTAAACTAAGTGCTACTGCAAACGATAACCCCATCATTATCTTTGTCATAGGAGAACCTGCATCTGTCAAAATCCCTCCAATAGTAAATATCAAAAGTATACCGATACCTACATAAAGTCCTGCAAAAGCAGAAGACACTAAATATTTTATCTTACTTGTATTTAATAAATTTATTTTATTTATAGCTGCGTTAGTTAATTTATCCAAAGTTTCTTTATGCATAATTCCCTCTTCCTTCTATTAAATTTATAATTTATTTAAATATATTTTTTTATTACTTATAGATATTTAACACCACTCCAGTATATATTTTCATGTACTTTAGTTATCTCTTCAAATTGTACACCTTCAAGTGCCCATTTTTTAAATTCCATGAATCCAGTCCTGTCAATTATATATCCTATATGCTCTTTCCCTCCTGGTGCATCTTTATCTATATATTGCTCTACATATTTGTAAGTATTAAGTATTATTTTTATTATGTTGTCTTCATCTGCCCATAAAAGAAAATCTTCTGCTAGTCTTGGATTTTTCTTACCTGTTCTACCCATTATAGCTAATCTATAGTATTTTTTTTCATCTCTAGTCCATGCATTTGTTGGGCAATTTAGTACACATTCTCCACAACCTATGCATTTATCTCCATCTCTTACTACTTTATTATTTTCTGTTTTTAATGCTCCAACAGATAGTTTTGAACATTTTTTTACACACGCTCCACAATTCACACATCTATCTTTTTCATATAGTGGTAAGGTCATTCCTATAATTCCAAAGTCATTCATTCTAGCTTTTATACAGTCATTCGGGCATCCAGTCAATGCCACTTTAAAATGTAAGTCATTTGGAAAAATTGCTTTTTCTATTTTTTTTGCAAATTCAGTTGTATTATACTGCGCTTTTGGACAGACTTTATTACCTATACATGCAGCTATGTTTCTCGTACCTGCTGCTGGATAACCTGCATTTTTCTCACTTTGATTTATATTCATCTTTTCAATAACAGGTTGTATGATATTATTTATTTCTTCCATATATTCCATATCTATTCCTAAGATTTCAAATCCCTGTCTTGTAGTTATGTGTATCTGACCATTACCATATTCATTTGCAATCCTAGAAACTGTGATTAAACTTTCAGGGTCAATAAGACCTCCTGGCACTCTAACTCTTAAAGAAGTTTTATATTTTGTTTTTGTAATTCTATAAGCATTTTTCATTACTTTTTTAGTATTTAAATCTCTTATCACAAACTCCACCCCCTAATCAATAAGATTTTTAGCATATGAATAATCAAATACTGGTCCATCTAAACATATATAAGTATCATCCATCTTACAGTGTCCACATTTTCCTATTCCACAACACATTTTTCTTTCATAAGAAACCCAAATATTTTTTTCGTCTAAATCTCTTTTTAAAAACTCTCCTACTGTAAATTTCATCATCATTGGAGGTCCAACTACAATTGCAGAAGTATTATTTATATCTTTTATATCTAAATCTGGAATATATTTTGTTACTAATCCTACATTTCCACTATAACCCTCATCAGCTCCATCCACAGTAACTAAAATATCCAATTTTTCACTCCATCTTTTTAAGTCCTCTGCAAATAGAACATCTTTTGGTGATTTAAATCCAACTATTAATTTAAACTTTTCACACTTATCTTTATTATTATAAAAATATTCAACTATTCCTCTTACAGGAGCTAATGCACTTCCTCCTGCTACTACTACGATTTCTCTTCCTTCATATAAAGATACATCAAATCCATTTCCATAAGGTCCTCTTATAAAAAACGAATCTCCTTCTTTGTAATTGAATAATTCACTAGTAACTTTACCTACATTTCTTATTGTAAAATCAATATAATCTTCTCCATATCCTGATACTGATATTGGACTTTCACCATATTTAGGTATAGATATTTCATAGAATTTTCCAGGCAGAACCCCTTTTGTATCACAATTCACTTTGAATGTCCATTCTTTATCAGTATGTTTAACTATGTCTAGTATTTTTGCACTTACTGGTATATATGAGTTCATTTATATCTCCTCCTTACTAGTTACTAAATCATTTATTTTTTCTATACATTTTGAAAATGATATATATTGTGGACATGCATCATCACATCTTCCACATCCAACACACATGTTATATCCAAATCTTTTTTTGAAATCATTTATTTTATGCATAGTTTTAAATCTCATTCTTTCTCCTTGTTTTTTTCTGAAAGAATTTCCACCTGCTATGTCTGTATATCCATCTACTTGACATGAAGCCCAAACTCTTCTTCTTTCACCTACATTTTCATTTTCCTTATAAAAAATATCCTGCATTGTAAAGCATGAGCATGTTGGACATACAAAATTACATCTTCCACATCCAATACATCTTGTGTCATATTCATCCCATATTGGATTTCCTATTATCTCATTAGAATCAATATTTTCTGGTATATCTATAGAAATTAAATTTTCTGTTACATGACTAACATCAAATTCTGATGGCTCTCCATTAAATACTTCAAATTCATTGTCTTTTATGTCTAAGTACAATGTTTCTCCTTCTATATTCAATCCAAGTGAATAGTTATCAGTTTTATTAGAATCCATACTTACACAAAAACAATTTCTAAAACTCTCTTTACATCCTACAAGTGCAAATTTTATTTTTTCTCTAATATGTTTATAAAAATAATCTTTTTCTTCTCCATTATTTAAATATATTTCATCGAGTCTCTTTATTCCATTTATGTCACAAGATCTTAGAAAAATTAAAATCTTTTTATTGTCTAAATCGCTTTCCTTAAATTCTTTTTCAGTAAAGTAAAATAAGACTTGATTAATAGGAAGCACTACTTCTTTTGGTGAAAAGTTTGATTTTTGAGCAAATTCCATTTCTTCAAAAGTATTTACTTCCTTGTATCTTATCATGTCCGTATCTGAAAAAGTACCTTTAAATGGCATTATGACTGGTGCAAATATTTTGTAGTCTTTTTTTAGGAAATTCAGACCTTCATTGAATTTGGATGAATCTAATTTTAATTTCATTTTTATCACCTTTCTTATATTTTAGTTTTGCTTACTTATTATCTTGTTTAAATCTTAACACTTTATTTTAGATACTTCTGTGATAATTATCACAGTTTTAAAAATAATAAAAAAAATATTACTAGAGTTTATTAAACTCTAGTAATATTTCTTTATTATTTATAACTTTAAATTAAAAATCTGTTCTTTTAAATACAAGCTTTTCAAATGATTCTATATCCATAGGTCTTGCAAAGTAAAATCCTTGTCCAATATCACAGCCTGCATTTTTTAATAAATTTAATTGACCTTCAGTTTCTATTCCTTCAGCTACAATTAGCATATCTAAATCCTTACCTAATGTAATTATATTCTTTATAACTTTTTCTCCACGTGTAGATGTAATTGTCTCATTTAAAAATTCTCTATCAATCTTCAATACATCAATTGGTAATTTTTTTAAAAGACTAAGTGAAGAATATCCACTTCCAAAATCATCCATAGATACAATAAATCCAATATCATGCAAATCATTTAAAATATCTAAAAGCATGCTTATATTTGACAAAAATAAACTTTCTGTTAACTCAAGTTCTATTAGATGCGCTGGTATATTATGCTTATTGATTAAAGATTTTAAACTAGTTACTATATTTCTATTATTTAAATGAATTCTTGATACATTTATAGAAATTGGTGGTGGCTTTATTCCATTTTTTATCCATTTTGACATTGTACTAAAGACATTATCCCAAACATACAAATCAAGTTTTTCTATAAATCCATTTTTCTCAAATAGTGGAATAAAATCATTAGGCGATATAGTTCCCTTAATTGGATGAATCCAACGAACAAGAGCCTCTGAACCTACAATCTCATCTGTTATAAGGTTAATTTTAGGTTGCAAATAAACTACAAACTCTTTATTTAAAAGTGCATTATCCATATTATTTTCAATTTCTTTTTCACGAAGTATAGAAAGCCTTATTTTATCATCATAAAAAGCAACTTTACTCTTATAATTGGTTTCTATTGTTTGACAAGCTATCTTAGCTCTATCAATCATTACATCAATATTTACATCATCTTTATCAATTAAATACGCTCCACATTTAAGTATTATATCTATTTTAAATGTATTTTCTTTATCACTATTCACAATCTCAAAAAAATCATTTGCTCTTTTTCTTAAATTTTCTATATTACTTTTTTTAGTCATTACAATAAATCTATCGTCTGATAATCTTGCATATATTTCATCCTTAAAAATACTTTCACCTATTTTTCTTGCTATATATTTTAAAATATTGTCTCCAAATTCAAAACCAAACATATCATTTATATATTTAAATTTATCTATGTTAATATAATATATAACAAAGTTATACGTTCCATATTTTTCAAAAAGCTTATTAGCATCAATTTTAAATTTCAATAGACTTCTTATACCTGTTACTTCATCAACATATGCTATCTTTTTTAATTTATTCATTTGTACCTTATAATTTACAATAAATATTCCGAAAACTATAAATATAATAAATAATATTATCAAAATAAATGCCATAATATTATGCTGTATAAAATCTAATAGAGTAACTGTATGCTCTAAGTACTTCGTACTGCCTGTAACTGCAATTGCAACCTCTTCTTCTGTAACTCTATTGATGGATTTATTGAGTATTGACAATAATGCAGGATTTGCTTTTTCAGAAACCCCTATTCCAATATCCACGACTTGATTTTTTATTGGCATAAACATAAGCCCATCAGATTCTTCAGTATTAATTATATTATTTAGGATATAGTTGCTTCCTATAAATACATCACTTTCTTCTTTCTTGACAGCTTCAATACATTTACTAGCATTTGGATAAAAACTTACTTCTTGATTTGGATAATATTCTTTTACGAATGATTCTATCCCTGTCCATTTAATCATTGCTACCTTAGTTTTTTCATCCATTCTAATATCATTTTTTGCCAAACCTAACATGGTAGTTTCAAGGTAGCCATCAGTAAATATAATATTATGCTCTAACTCAGTACTCCGTGACATAAACATATTTGCACAAATATCTACCTCACCATTTTCAACCATTTTTAAACCCTCTGAAAAATTATCTACCTTTATATACTCAAACTTTAAACCTGAGTTATTTGAAATTGATTTTAATATATCTATTGATATACCTTTGTAGGAATTTGTATTTTTATCATAAAAAGATAGTGGTGACGTATCAGGACCTGATACAACTTTTATTACAGGATGTTTCTTTATATATTCTTTTTCCTCCAAAGTAAATACTTCTTTAGCTATTGCAGTACTCTTATAATGTTTATTAAATAAATTACCATCATAATATATATCTTCTCGCTTAATCTCATTTAATGCATAATTCAAACCATCTAGTATTTTTTTGTTTCCCTTAGTTGTTGCATAATAGATAGGCTCTGATGAAAAGCGTAATACTACCTTTGTATTTGGTATATCTCTAATGCTTCCTGTAAGTATCATATCAATGGTTCCTTTTTCAAGTTCCTTTTGAAGTTCTTCTGCACCTTCTATGTACTTATATTTTACAGATATTTTATTTTTTTTACAGTATTCATCAAATACACTTTTAAAATGATTATCTGAAACTGTACCTACTACTTTTCCATCAATCTCTTTTAGATTATTATAAGATATTGTATTGTTTTTGGAGTTCACATACAATGCTCCATATTCATATCCAAAATTTAAATTTGTATAATCATAGTATTCTTCACGTTCTTCATCCTTTTGCAATGCTCCAAATATATCAATTTTTCCCTCTTTAAGCATTTCTAGACCTTGACTCCATCCACAAGGTATATATTCTAATTTCCAATTATTTATTTTAGCGATTTCATTCATATAATCATATGTATATCCATATAACTGACCATCTTTTGTAACAGAAATTCCATAACTAGGCCAATATCCAACCCTTACTTTTTCTTTCTCAGAAGTGGCTAAAACAAATGATGTATTTAATATAAGTAAAAAAATAACCATAGTAATAGTAAATCTATATTTTCCATTCATAATATGCCTCCATTTATAACTAAATCATATCAAGATAGTTAAAATATTCTTATTCAACTTAATATTCTTTATATTAAAAATTTAAGCCCTCCATTTGCATTTAAACTTTAAATAGAGTCATTAAATATAATAAATCTATCTTTTCCTTGATTTTTTGAATGATAAAGAGCTTTATCTGCTTTTTCATATAATTCAATAAAAGTTGTTCCATGATTTGGCATAATAGATATTCCAATACTACAAGAAACTTTATATGACTTATTTTCTCCAGTATAATAATTTCTAAATGCATTACATAGCTCAATCGCTTTGTTTTCAATAAATTTTATATTCTTCATATTTTTTATGAAAACTACAAACTCATCTCCACCAATACGTCCAATTATATCATCCTCTCTAAAAATAGAAGTTAATTTTTTTGATACTTCAACTAATACTTTATCACCAAAGACATGCCCTAAATTATCGTTAATAGCTTTGAAATCGTCTAAATCAATAATAAAAAATGCATGACTACTTTCTTTAACTCTGTCTAAACTCAAAAATCTCTTTATTAGAGTTTCAGTTGTACCTTTATTATAAATTCCTGTTAATATATCACGTTCAGCTTTAAATTTAAGCTCAATCTCTTCTTTTTTCTGTTTGTCTATATCTTTAATGTACGCAAATCCTTTAAGTTGATTGCTTTGGGGGTCTTTAAGTAAATGCATTGTACAAAGTTCCCATAAAATCTTACCATTAATGTCATATCTTCGATACTCTAACTTTAACTCATTTACTCCCTTATTATATGAATCTAAGACATTTTCATAATAAAATACTTTTTTAAAGTTTTCCCTATCTGAAATAAAAACTATATCGTCAACAATAGCCTCCATTACTTCAGAATATTTTCCAGCAGGTCTTAAGCCTAAATTATTATCAGGCTTTATATTACTTGATATAAATTTATCTTGAGAAAAATTAATTTCATATATAGCAATTGCTTCAGACAACATAGCTTTTCTATATTGCTCTTCTTGATTATATTGCATTTCAGCTTTTTTTTGCTCATTTATGTCTTCTAGTAGACCTATCGCTCTAATTGGAATTTCTGCTCCATTAAATAGATTCGTTAGAGTCATTCTATTCCATATATATTTTCCATTGACTAGTCTTGTTTTTATTACAGATACTACACTTTCTTCACCTTTTTCCATTTTATTAAAAGATTCTTTAAACACATCAACAAAGTCAGGATGTATTATCCCAGAATCTATAAAATATTCTATGCCATTTTCAATATTTTTTTGTAATCCATATATTAAAGAGACATCACTAGAGACATGTATAGATTTTGTATGCATATAATAGTCAAATACTATGTTAGAAGTCTTGGATAAGGCTATTCTAAGCCTTTCTTCATTAATCTTAAGTTCTTCTTCTACTTTTTTTAAATCTGTTATATCAACCAACACACAGTAGAAATACTCTTTTCCATCAGAATCTTTTATAAGCTCACACTTATTTACAACCCACACAAAATTCCCACTCTTAGTAATCATTCGATACTCTATTTCAACTACTTTTGATTCTAATATTTGAAGTGCAAATTCATTTTTCACTCTATCTACATCATCTTTATAAATTACATCATAAAAATTATTATTAAACATGGATTTTATCTCTTCTTTAGTATATTCAAACAGGTTAATAAATCCATCACTTAAAAACACAAATTCATATTTTTCACCTACACTACATTTAAAAACACCTCCTGGTATATTGTTAGTGAGTGAAGATATCTCTAGATTTGCTTTTACAAGCTTTTCTTTGGATTTTTTCTCTTTATAAAATACAATTAAAATCAAAATTGAAAGTGCTATGAAGTTTTTAGTTGTTAATATAATTGCAAGTTTGTTTATCTTAGAAATCTCTTTCACTATCAAAGTCTTTGGAATAAAAGACAATACATACCAATCATTTATACCAACTGGAGTATACGTGGCATATTCCTCTTTTCCTTTGAATTTATATTCTAAAAATCCACTTTTCTTATTTGATATATCTTCAATAAAGTTTTTATAACTGTAATCTTCTCTAACATAAATAAAATCAAAAAAATCGCTAACATTATTTATGGTGTCATCAGTTTCTCCTGGAGTAGATTTTAAGACAAGATTTCCTGATTTTTCAAATATATATGTACTTCCTTCTCCATTAAAACTAGTCACATCTATAAATTCACTTAATTTACTTGTATAA
Organism: Clostridioides sp. ES-S-0123-01; assembly: GCF_020658415.1. NCBI lineage: Bacteria > Bacillati > Bacillota > Clostridia > Peptostreptococcales > Peptostreptococcaceae > Clostridioides > Clostridioides sp. ES-S-0123-01. The sequence goes on along the minus strand of NZ_JACVWD010000001.1, from coordinate 10,304 downwards.
TAAGAACCATACAGAACACCTATCACTTTACCATTTTTGTACATAGGAAATGCTACTATAAAACTATTTTCATTGTTAACAGATGATTTTATGATTTCTGAAATATTGCTTTCCCCTTTCATTGCTTTCTTAAAATAGCTATGTTGTGATATATTATAGACCTTTCCATCACCTGTATAGGCTGTACCATCTGGATATGCAATATAGATTTTTTCAAAATCAGATTCCTTTGATACATCATTTAGCAATTTCATTATATCTTCTTTCTTCATACCCTCTGACTCTGAAATAATTTTAGAAATACTATTTATAAACTTTGTTAGTGAGTTAAGCTTAACATTTATAGTATTTGAACTTTGCAATGACAACTCTTCTAAATGCATCTTTTTACTTTTTTCTACTAATGAATTAACATTATAGGTAAAATCCCAAAGAGAAAACATCACAAATACACATATAAAAATCAAACCTAAAGCATAACCTATGAATTTTTTATTTTTCATTTTGATACATCCCTTTCTGAGTATAGAAGCTGTGTCAACATCTGTATATTTACTGTTCATATTAAATTAATTATACTATCAGAATTAAGCTGTTTCAATAAACTTAAGGCAAATATTATCATTTTAGATAAATAAAAAAGAATCTATGGATAGATTCTCTTAATAATATCTTTATTTAATTATAATTAATTATTTTTAAAGTATTTTGATAGTTCGGCTTCTTTTACATAAAAACCTTTATTATCAATCTTTATAAGTTCTTCTTTTTGCAATACTTTTATCATTCTAGAAACTGTCTCTCTTTTACAGCCAAGCATATCAGCTAAATATGTAACTGTAAGATTTACATTTAATAAGGTCCATTCTCCACAATAAATTCCAAACTCTTTACTTAATCTATACAATTTTGCTGCTAATTTCTTATCTACTTTTATAGATATTGAATTTTTTAACTGTCTATATAAACGTCTTGTCCTTCTCTCCATATAAGAAATAATATCTTTTGTAAGCTGAAAATCATTTTTCATAATTTCTGTAAATTCTTCAATGCTATAATAAGACACAATTGAATTTTCAAATGCCTCACATCCAACAGCAGAATTCTTCGTAAAATCAAAGGTAATGTCATTTATAATTTCTCCATTATTTAATATAAAAATCACCTTTCTCTCACCATTTTCGCTTATCTTAAAAATAGATACTTTCCCATCTAAAAGTACGTATACTCTGTCCAATTGTTCTTTTTCATAAAATAAAATTTCTTTTCTTTGTAATCTTTTTAGTTTAGCTTTTTCCTTAAGTTGATTCTTAGTTTCACTACATAAATTATTAAAAAGTATTACTTTGTCAATATCATAGTCTTTTAATTTAGACATGTAAAATCTCCCCATTACTAAATTTTTAAGAAAACCACATAAAGTATTACAAATATCTGATTTTATTCATTTTTAAACAGTTTTATAGCATTTGTAGTCTTGATTTTTCTTTCAATAGCTTCATTTGAAAGCTCTTTTACTACCTGTGTATATACTAAATCAATAATAAAAAATTGTGCCAATTTAGAGGATATTGAACCAGTTTCCAATACAGTTTCCCCAGATACATAAGATAAGTGCACATCTGAAATATCCTTTAATTCAGAATTTTTATTTTCAGTAATAGATATAATTTTAGCATTATTAGCTCTCGCAAGTTTTACAGTTTTTATAATTTCTTCAGTTTCCCCAGAATGAGAAATTGCAACTATTAAATCTCCTTCTTCCATTATAGAAGACATCATTATCATAGTATGACTACTATCAAAACTTACACAATTAAGCCCAATTCTCATAAACTTATAGTTTGAATCTTGTGCTATTATACCTGAATATCCAATACCAATAAAGTAAACCTTTTTAGCATTTATTATAAGTCTTGCACAGTCATGAACATCTACACTATTGATTATCTCAACAGTATTCTCTAAAGTAGTTATATTTGAGTTTAAAAGTTTCTTGGCTGTATCTAAAGCTGGCTCATCATTTTGTATATTCTTATTTATAATATTTTTTTTATTACTACTTGATATTTCTTGCGCTAAAGTAACTTTAAAGTCTTGCAACCCATTAAACTTCATTTTTTTAACAAATCTAGTTATAGTTGCTTCACCAATATTACTCTCTTTAGCAATTTGTGATATTGGTTTATAAAATACATCCTCTATATTTTCCTTTATATAAGCTATCAATAATTTATCTGACTTTGTAACTTTAAAAGTTGGTGATTCCAATTGTTCTAAAATACTCATTAAAAAACCTTCTATTCTCTATATTTTGTTTAAAAAATTATACAATGCCCCAAGCATACCTGCATCATTTTGTCTCTTTGCAAATTCTACATTAGTATTTTTATAAACTCTTTCTATAAGAATCTCCTTTAATGCTCTATCTATTTTAGGTTTTAGAAATTCTTCTTGTGCCATTATTCCACCACCTAAAATTACAACTTCAGGATTTATTACATAACATATATTTGCAATACCAATTGCTAATGATTTTATCATATTATCCAATTCTTTTAAACAATCTTCGTCATTATTCTTTGCTAAATCAAAAATTATTTTCCCATTTAGGTCATTTTCATCCATATTTTTTATTTTTGCTAATTTTTTTACCAAACTACTAGTTGATGCTAGTTCTTGGAAAGTACTTCCATTCATATTCATATATCCTACTTCACCAGCACTATTACTAAATCCATTTATAAGCTTATTATTTATTATAACACAACCACCAATACCAGTACCTATTGTCATACATATAGAAGAAGTTGCTCCCTTACCTGCTCCAAGCCACATTTCACCAAGGCCAGCACAATTAACATCATTTTCAACTTCACATTTTATATTAAATTCTTTTTCTATCTCTTTCTTTAATTCCATACCTTTATAGTTTGGAATTAATTCTTCTAATGCAAATACTATCCTACCTTCAATTGGGTCAACCATACCTGCAGTTGATATACATATCCCATCAATATTGTTTTCTTTCATATATTTTTTAACTATTTTCTTTATTTTGGATAATATTCCTGGTCCACCTTTTTCTTTTGCTTCAGTATCTAAACTTGATTTATCGATTATTAACCCATCTTCTCTAATAAATCCATATTTTATTGAAGTACCTCCAATATCTATACAAACGTAATTTTTCATAACATATCTCCATACAAATTATTTTTATAACCAATATTACTAATTAAAATTTTATATTACATGAATTTTTTATTTATTTTTTCCAACTCACAGATATATTTTCTCGCTTCTGATAAATCTATGGTATCCTTTAATATAATTTTTTTCTCAGTTATATGATATTTATAAATATTCTTACATAAATCTTCTCCCAACATATTAAGACCTTCTTGACTATAATGTACATCATCAATAGTTAGACCTTGGTCATGAAATTTCATAGCAATTTTGCTTCCTATGCTTAATATGTCACATTCATTACAAGCAAATTCTTGTGCTGCTGCAATTCGTCTTGTTCTAACAAAATATTCATCTTCTCCAAGCCAATAACCAGTTAAACTAACAAACATTTTATCAATGATACACTCTTCCTTTAGTCTATATGCAATTTTTTTTAGACTCTCTTTATAGTATAAAACATCACTACCATATTTTGCATCACTTTCACCTTGAATCCAAATAACATATTTATTTGTTATTTTATAATTCTTGCTTAAAGTATTGCACCCTGCATTAAATTTTTCTATAGTGTCATTTAAAAACCAGTTATTATCATGATTCCAATTTTTTATTCTTGACCCATCCTTTGCATTGTGTATAAAACAAACTTTATTACCAGTAAGTCTATTCCACTCATTTGAAAATGCAGGTGCTATAGTCCCATCCCCTTCAGAAGTCTCTAATTCACATCTCATGTTTATAATCTCGTCACTACTTAAGTATTCAAAACAATTCTCGTTTGGAATAACACTGTCTTTTGGATTTCCCAAGCCTCTTGCATTACTTTGTCCTATTAATAAAAATACATCTATTTTATCCATAAATTAACTCCTCTATACAATTCTAAACCTTTTAATATCTATTTAAACTTTCTTATAAAAAACTAAGGCTGAAAATAGTAATCTAACTAAAATTTACGAAATATCACTAATCGCTGAAAGTTAAATCACTATTTTCAGCCTTAGTAGTTATATAAATTTTCATTATCTAACCAAAACCTTAAAAATAGCTTTTTTTATATTTTCTTTTTCTGAAACTTTTATTGCTGTCATATGTGCATCTTCTGGATAACATACTAAGAAATCACCTTTTCTAAGTTCAACATATCCATTGTTTTTCCCATCAAGAGGCAAAAAGTCACTATCTTCTTCATATGTCTTTTGCTCTAAATTTTCTATAAAATTCAAATCTATTCTTTCGCATCCATCTAGCATCAAGTGTACATCTATATATTTCTTATGAGCTTCCCAGAATCTTTCTTCTTTTTCACAAGTTTTATACTCAACAATATTTACAAAGATATCATCACCATCTATTGTATGAGTCCCTTTTTCGTAATCTATCAATGAATTTTCTTTAGCATATTCAAAACACTTAAGTAAGTCTTCGTGTAATGTTGAATATGTCTTACTATGATTTATACTTCCAAATATCATAATCACTATCTCCCTATATAATTTTAAGTATATTCTACTTTCAGGTTTTTTACATATACAGTTCTTTATACATTCTTATAGAGTAGCTAGATTATTTATATATCTAATCACTCTAATCTAGCCACTCTATAGGATAATTTCTTATTTAAATTCTATATTATTTTTCATAATAAACTGTAGTTTCAGCTTTTGGTAAAGATACTTTTGCTTTAACTTTAGATTCTATTGCACTAAATACTGTTCCTACTACTACAGAAGTAGTTATTGTTATTAGAGAATAAGCCCAAGAAGTTACTTCTGGCATTCTATATTTTAGATAAACAACTAAAATTGCTGATACTGCAAATCCAATATATGCTCCCATTTTAGTTGCTCTTTTACAAAACGCACCAAGTACAAATATTCCTGCTAAAACTCCTAGAACTAGCCCCATAAAACTATTGAACCATTCATATGCTGACTTTATTTCTCCATTTGCTAAGATTATTGCAACAACTATAGAAAGTATACCTACTCCTAATGATATATATTGTGCAACCTTAGTTTGTCTTTCCATACTCATATCTTTTGTTATAATAGTTTGTATATCTAAAGTCCAGCTTGTAGCAACTGAATTAAGCCCTGTTGATAAAGTTGACTGAGATGCTGCATATATTGCTGCAAGTAGTATTCCTGTTATACCTACTGGTAATTCATAAGCTATATATGATGCAAATACTTGGTCTTGTTGAACTGTTTGTGCTAAATCTGGGTTTTGAGTATAGTATATAAATAAACAAGTTCCAATTAGATAAAATACTGTTGCAAGTCCCATTGATAAAACACCATTTCCATATGTCATTTTGTTAAGTTGTTTTATATCAGTTGTTGTAGTAAATCTTTGAACTATATCTTGACTTGATACATATGATGAAAAAGTATTAAGACCAGCTCCAACAAATATTATAAATGCACTTGTAGATAGTATGTTTTTATCAAACATAACTTCATTTGTTGCTAAGAACTTATGCCCACTTGTAAGAGTATCCATCACTGTTCCAAATCCGCCATTTATACTTGATATTAAATAAAATAGCGTACCTGTAACACCTACTATTAGTACCATACCTTGTATAAAGTCAGTCCATAAAACAGCTTTTAATCCACCTGTATATGAATAAATTATTGCTATTACCCCCATAACTATTATTAACACATTTACAGGTATTCCTGTAAGACCTGCTAAAACTACTGATGGTAGATACATTATTATAGACATACGTCCTATTTGGTATATTATAAACATTAAAGCTCCAAGTACTCTAAGTCCTTTACTTTCATATCTCATTTCTAAGTATTCATATGCAGTATCTATCTCTAATCTACTGTATAAAGGTAAGAAGAATTTTATTGTTAAAGGTATAGCTATAAACATACCTAATTGTGCAAACCATAAAATCCATGTTCCACCATAAGAATTACCTGCTAGTGATAAAAATGATATTGGGCTTAATAATGTGGCAAATATTGATACTGATGTAACCCACCATGGAATAGTTCCATCACCTTTGAAGAACTCTTTTCCTTTCATTTCCTTCTTTGAAAATAACAATCCTGCAAATAAAACTGCCAATAAGTAAACTACTAGTATTGCAAAATCTATCCAAGTAAATCCTACCATTTGACCAATCCTCCCATACTAAAAGTATTTTTATTAAAAATACTTTCTGTATATTTCTTTCGCTCTTGATTTCATTTCATCAGTTGCTTCTTTCATAGGTTGTCTACAGTATCCAGCTTCAACGCCTTGTTCTTCAAGTAGTAATTTAATTGTTTGATATAGACCATTTCCTAATATATCTGTTATTAAATCATTTGTCACATGTTGTACTTCAAGTGCTTCTGATATTTTTTCACTCTTCGTTAGTTCAAATATTTGTCTAGCTCTGATACCGTTTACATTAAATGTAGAACCAATTGCCCCATCTACACCTAAAACTGTAGCTGGTAACATCATTTCATCAAATCCTGCAAATATTAATTTATTTGGGAATGTTTTTCTCATTCTTTCTAATAAGTAGAAATCTGCTGCTGTAAACTTAACACCTATTATTTTTTCATTTTCAAATAATTCTCCAAATTGATCTAAACTCATATCAACACCAGTTAAAAATGGTATAGAGTATATTATTAATCTATTGTCTACAGAATTTATTATTGTATTGTAATAATGTTTTATTTCTTCAAAATCGAATTTATAATAAAAAGGTGTAACAGCACTTATAGCATCATATCCTAAATCAGTTGTAAATTTAGCAAGCTCTACAGCTTCTTTTAAATTAACTGAACCAACTTGAGCTATTAACTTTATTTCTTCTTTTACTTCGTCCTTAGCTATTTCAAATATTTTTTTCTTTTCATCAGTTGAAAGCATGAAGTTTTCTCCTGTACTTCCTCCTACATAAAGACCATCTATTTTACAAACATCTATATTATGTCTAATTATTTGTCTTAACCCTTTTTCGTTTATATTTCCTTCCTTATCAAATGAAACTAATAATGCTGAATAAATTCCTTTCATATCTGTTGTTCTCATATCTTTACCTCCAATTTTAATTTTCAAATATAGTTAAATATAATTAATTTTTAATTTATAAATTAATTTTTTAATTAATTTCAATTGCTTTGACAAATTTTTCTGTTATCAATTGTGGTCTTGTTATTGCTGAACCTACAACTGATGAATGAACTCCAATTTCAAAGACTTTCTTTAAATCTTGAGGAGTATTTACTTTTCCTTCTGCTATTACAGGTATTTTTAAATCTTTAACCAATCTTTCCATCAATACAAAATCTGGACCATCTAAAATTTCTGTATATGGAGTGTATCCAGATAATGTAGTTGAAACGCAGTCTACACCGTATTCTTGCGCCTTAATAGCTTCATCATAATTTGAAATATCAGCCATTACTAAAACATTATTTTCTTTTATATAATTTATAATTTCTTTTAAATCTTCATTGTTTGGTCTAACTCTATTAGTAGCATCCAGTGCTATCATCTCACATCCTGTTGCTAAAAGCTCATCTACTTCTTTTTTAGTTGGTGTTATATATATATCTGAATCTTCGTAATTTCTCTTTATAATACCTATAACAGGAAGTCCAGTAACTTTTTTTATTTCAATAATATCATCAACTCCTTGAGCTCTAATGCCAACTGCTCCGCCTTCTTGAGCAGCTTTAGCCATTCTACCCATTATAAAAGAACTGTGAAGAGGCTCATTTTCTAAAGCTTGGCATGATACTATTAGTCTTCCCTTTACCTTATCTAGCATTTTTTCGATTACCTCATTTCTGAAATTTATTTTCTTAATTTATGTATTAATAATAACATGAAAACTTTTTCTTTGCAATATTTTTTCATATTTTTTTATTAATTCTATTTTTTTATAGATTTATTCCAAGTATTTCCTTATATTTCACAGTTTTAAGAAAATTTATTTCATTTTTTTGGTTTTTATTTTCATTCCTATATAGATACAAATGATTTCAATAAAAAAACCCATGTATATAATACATAGGTTCCCCAATATTACTCTAAATCCATAATAATTTTTCTACCACAACATGGACAAAACTCAGATTCCGAATCTACTTCACTTTCACAATAACCACAAACTATAAAATTATCGCAATCATTATCTAATTCAAATTTTTTACCACATTCAGCGCAATATTTGTCATTTATATTTCCAATATAGCCACATTCACAAGTTACATTGCTTTCTGCAATTTCCATATCATTAATTTCCATATTTTTTTCATAAATTATCTTATCAAGTTCTAATAACTCATCACAGAATTTATCAAAACACTCATCATCAATAGAATTTTCTCTAATTTTTTGATAAGTCAACATTCCCATTTCTAAAAAGATTTTACTCTTCTTTTCTTGAATATCATCAATTTCTCTATTTATCTTTGATTTTTCTTTATATAATTCAATCTTAAATTTTCCATTACCAAATCTTTTCTTAACCTTAGAAAATTTATCATCTACTGTCTTTTTATTATTTTCTTCCACAGAAGTTTCCTCCAATCATATTTAATCAGCTGAGTTTAGCTTATATCCTATTAAAGATATCACAAAACTGTATATAAATGAAATTATAATAGTTGAGAACAATTTAAATTGCATAACTAGAGTTGTTCCATAGCTAGTTGTATTAAAGAAGTTAATATTACTATCAAGTATAAAAGTACTAAATAGAGCCAACATACCCATTAAAAATGCATAATATATACTAAATATTATTACAGGTTTAATATTATCTGTATCATATTTAAATCTTAATTTATATCCATTTAATAAAATTATTAATGCAGACAAAGCCCCCATTGCATAAAACATTAATTTAGTATCTCCAAATAAAGAGGATGAGCCTAGGCTAAGCATTGAAACTGTTGAATTTATTATTGTTACCGAAATTCCATTTGCAAAAGCCCACATGTAACTAGCAATTTGTGGCAATACAGCAAATAAATCGATACCACTTGAATATCCACTCATATTCAATTCATTTAAATAACTACTATCAGATATAGTTAATATAAAAAGTATTGCTAACACTAAAACATAACCTAATATGAATATTTTAATAGCATTTGAAAAAAGGGACATATACATATTTTCTTTTTCATAGCTTTTTCTATAATTAGTTATATATGTACATATAAATCCTAATACAAATCCATTTAAAAGTGCACTAAAAAATTCATAACTATACTCTAAAGCATATCCATACTCTAGCATACTATGTGAGCTAGTTTTAACATTAGTAAAAGTACATAAAATAGCTAAAATTAATCCATAAAAAATTCCCACTCCAAGAGAATTGGCTAATGTAGTTTTTGAATCCTTACATCTTTTTCTCATAAAAATTAAATTTGATATAATTAATCCTAAAACAGGAATTATAAGTAATATTAACAATCCTATATTTGCACTTATAAATCCAGAACCCATCATAGTAGAGATAGATACGCTAATTTGACCTAGATTAAGGGCTAACATTATATGTGCTGGATTTATCATGTAACTGATATCATTAAATTGAATAGTAATTATAGCCTTAAATATTAACGAAATAACAAGCAATATGAATATAGTTGAAAAGGTCGTTAAAAATATCCCTCTTGTGTCTGCGTGATATGAGAGTTCTTTTATTTTAGATTTTAAGTCAAGTTTTGTTTCGCTCGATTTTAATGATACTATTTCATAAAGTTCATTTCCACAAAATTTACAGTAATTATCTTTAGGATTATTTTCTTTGTTGCAACTAGAACAAAGTTTATCTTCTTTAGTTTCAAGTGTAAGGTTATTATTTTTTATTTTTCTAGTTGGCTTACCTGTTTTTTTAGAATAGTTACTATATGAATAATTCATATTATCTATTTTTTTTTCATCCATTTTTTCCCTCCAAGTTTTACCATTGTCAATTATCAAATATAACTATATCATATAAAACTTAATTATACCTTAATTGGATATATTTATCTATTTTGTTTGTTTATTGTTGTTATTTTTTAACAAGTGTTGGTATTTCAATAATTTATTAATGTCAGTTTTGTTGTTTATGTTTTATTATGCTT